>JBQTHM010000030.1:0-26813 GCA_052389895.1 Alphaproteobacteria bacterium
ACGAGGGCGTCGTACACTGCCTGGTCGCCATGGGGGTGAAATTTGCCGATGACATCGCCCACAACACGTGCACATTTCTTGAACCCCGCATCCGGGTCGAGGCCTAGCTCGCGCATGGTATGCAGCAGGCGGCGGTGAACCGGTTTCAATCCATCGCGCGCGTCGGGCAGCGCACGATGCATGATGGTAGAGAGCGCATAGGCGAGATAACGCTCGGACAACGCTTTGCCGAGCGGTTCGGGCCTGACGTCATCCTTGATTGCTGACAGCGCCATACCTCTAATTACGCCGATTCGCGCACGCCGAAATCCGCGAGTCGCGCGCGCGCGTCAGGCAAGGCCTTGCCGTGCGGCGCGAGCACCCACTGCTCCAGAAAGTGAGCCGTAACGATCAACCCCGCGGAAATTTCCGCGCGCGAAGGCGCACTTGGCTGGCGGCCCAGAAGAAACGCAGGCAGGCGGAGGAGCTTATCGCTGTAATCCGCGCCCGCCGCCGCCGAAACAGCGCGACCAGAGCGTGGGCTTACATAGATTAGGTCGGCGGCGGCGCCAGTAACGGCGCAGTGCGTAAGGTCCAGGCCGAATCCGAGTTCGTCTAATAGTCCCAATTCCCAGCGCACGAACAGCGGCGCCCAATCTGCGAACGAATGACCCGCCATCGCATCGAGCAGCGCAATCGCACCTTCATAGGCGGGCGTGTGCCTTTCGCGTTCTGGCAACACGGTGGATGCGAGCGCTGTGAACGCGTTCAGCCCTGCCAGCGCTGCGCGATCTTCGAACATCTGCGCTGCGCGGGCGCGCGCGAGTTCGACAGTGAAAGTGCCAAGATGTTCCGAAAGCCGCGCACGCCAGTGCACCCGCACGCCGTTTCCTGGCTGGAGCGCCGCTCGCCGCTTCGGTGAAAGGCCGCCATGCACCAGACCAAGATGACGGCCATGATGTCGCGTGAGCACCTCGAGCACAACGCCATGCTCGCCATGCGGCCGGAGCGCCAGCACGATAGCATTGTCAGTCCAGTCCATTCGCAATATCCCCGCTTTTCACACCCTGTGAATTCACAGGTGTGAATAAACGCAACTCAATCTTTTGGAAACTCCAGGCCCAGATCGCGATAATGCGCCGGATCGTCACCCCAGCGCTCGGAAACTTTCGCGTACACGAAAAGGTGCACGCGGCGGCCAAAAATCTCTTCCATTTCCTTGCGCGCGGCTTCGCCGATCGCCTTGATCGCCTGCCCGCCCTTGCCGATGACAATGGCCTTCTGCCTCTGGCGCTCGACAAAAATAGTTTGCTCGATGCGTACGGAGCCGTCCTTCTGCTCCTGCCACGACTCGGTTACTACCGTAGAGGCATAGGGCAATTCGTCGTGCAAACGCAGATACAGCTTTTCGCGCGTGATCTCGGCCGCGAGCAGGCGTAACGGAATATCGGCGGCCTGATCGGCGGGATACAGCCACGGCCCTTCTGCCATCTTGCCCGCGCACCAGTTCCCCAGTGCGTCCAGGCCCTCGCCTTCGGTGGCCGAGACCATGAATACCTCCTCAAATACGCCTGTTGCGTTCATTAACTCCGCCAGAGGCAAAAGCAGCGGTCGCGAAATGAGGTCGACCTTGTTGAGGGCCAGTGCAGCCTTGCGCCCGCTTTGTTTCAGGCCCTCGATGATCCTCATCGTGTCTTGCGCCGCATAACCCTCCGTGCGTGCCGAAACATCGGGTGCGTCTACGACGACAATGATTGCGTCGGCATCGGACGCGCCGTTCCAGGCCGCCTTCACCATGGCGCGGTCCAGACGCCGTTTCGGCGCGAAAATGCCCGGCGTGTCCACGAATATGATTTGCGTATCGCCGCGCATGGCGATTCCGCGTATGGGCATGCGCGTCGTCTGCACCTTATGGGTGACTATCGCGATTTTTGATCCGACCAGCGCATTCACCAGCGTCGACTTCCCCGCGTTGGGTGCGCCCAACACGGCTACAAAGCCACAACGCGTTCCGGCGCTCATTTTTCGATTTCTCGCAGCATCGCCCGTGCGGCGGCCTGTTCGGCGTCGCGCTTGCTGGCGCCCTGCCCCGTGCATGACTCCCTACGCGGAAGACTCACTTCTACTGTGAAGATCGGAGCATGGTCCGGGCCTTGGCGCGCGATGACTTTGTAGACCGGTTGGCCGCGGGCGCGATCGGCCTGTGCCCATTCCTGCAGCGCGGTTTTCGCGTCGCGCATGTCTTGTGCCAGCGCCTCAAGCTCCGGCGCCCAATACCGCAGCACATAACTCCTGGCCGCTTCGAAGCCGCCATCGAGATAGAGAGCCGCGATCACGGCCTCGCAAGCGCCTGCAACGATGGCAGGTTTGGCGCGCCCGCCGCTGCCGGATTCCGACTGCGCCAAACGAAGATGATCTGGCAATCCGGCGGCCGTACCGGCGCGCGCACAAGCGTCACGCCGCACCAGCGCATTAAGGCGCACGGCCAGGCCGCCCTCCGTCTCGTCGGGAAATCTTTCGTAAAGCCACTCGGCAATAACGAGGCCGAGAACACGGTCTCCCAGAAATTCGAGCCGCTCGTTCGAATTTTCGACACCCACGCTTGCATGCGTGAGTGCCCGTTCGAGAAGAACGCGGTTCGCGAATTCGTAGCCGAGTTTTTCCTCCAGGGCGTCTAGTGACCGCGCGTCCTGCATCTCAGCCGAGGAAGGTTCCAACGCGGCTGTAGCGGATGGCGAAAGGCCACTGCCAAATCTCCCATATGCGTGCGCTGCCATCGGTAGAGAAAAATATAACTTCCGCCTTGCCAACGAGATTCTCCATCGGAACATAGCCAACTCCGCTTGTAGGCGAGCGGCTGTCCGCCGAATTGTCGCGATTATCGCCCATCATGAAGTAATGGCCCTCGGGGACCACGAATACCCCGGTGTTGTTCAGATGGTTCCCGGGAGACGAGCTCAGGGTTTCGTACGTCTTGCCGTTAGGCAGCGTCTCGCGGTAGCGGACGACGTGGCGCTCCATGCCGTCAAGGAACTCGGCCCCTTCGGAAATTGTCTCGCGCTTTGCGGGCACGCCGTTGATGTGCACAACACCCTCGATCACTTGGACGCGGTCACCAGGAAGCCCGATCACGCGCTTTATGTAGTCGGTCGAATTGTCCGAGGGCAGCTTGAAGACAACGATGTCACCGCGCTCGGGCTCGCTTCCCAAGAAGCGGCCAGAGAAGGGCGGAAAGCTGAATGCAAACGAGTGGCGACTGTAACCATATGCCGTTTTTGAGACGAAGAGATAATCGCCCACCAGCAGCGTGTCTTCCATTGAGCCGGAGGGGATATTGAAAGGCTGGAACAGGAAGGTCCGAAACACGACGGCTATGAGCAAGGCGTAGGCAATCGTCTTGACAAGCTCCAGCCAAGACTCCTTGTGCGCGGCCTTCTGCGTGCCGGAGGGCGCCGCGGCTTCCGGCTTCTGTTGCTGATCCGTTGACACCATGACCTCAGAAAACGGAGAGAACCTCGCTCTGTCAAGAAAGGAAAAAGCCCGTCAGGCAACGTCCGAAGGCATGCCGGAAACGGCAGTTATAATAACAATGGCCTGCGCGACCGGATAATCGTCCGTTAGAGTCACGCTAATATGCGCACGTGCACCCGGCGGCGTGATTTCCTTGAGCCGGTCGGCCGCGCCGCCCGTTAGCTTCATCGTTGGCTGGCCTGTGGGCAGGTTTACGACGCCCATGTCGCGCCAGAATATCCCCTTGCGAAATCCCGTCCCCAGCGCTTTTGAGCAGGCCTCCTTGGCCGCATAGCGCTTGGCGTATGAGGCCGCGCGTTCGGCGCGACGGTCGGATTTGGCCCTCTCCACATCCGTAAACACGCGGTCGAGAAAGCGCTCGCCAAACCGGTCGAGCGTGCGCTCGATGCGGCGAATGTCGATCATGTCGCTGCCCAAGCCGATAATCATGGCGTCAGGCCGTGTTGCGCCCGTTGGCGGCTGCTCGAGCTTCATCCATGGTCGCCCGCATGCGCCGGATGGCCGAGTCCAGGCCGGAAAAGATCGCCTCGCCTACGAGAAAATGCCCGATGTTCAGTTCGACAACTTCGGGAATAGCCGCGATCGCTCCGACAGTCTCGTAGGAGAGGCCATGCCCGGCATGGACTTCCAGGCCGATTGACGCCGCAAAGCGTGCACCCTCCTGCAATACGTTTAGCTGGTGCAGGCGCGCCGCCTCATCGCCTGTAAACACAGCTTCGCAATACGCGCCGGTGTGAAGCTCGACGACAGGGGCGTTCAGCGCTTTGGCTGCCTCAATCTGCTTCCTGTCGGCCTCGATAAATATCGAAACGCGAATGTCTGCGCGCGAAAGCTCGGCGACCAACGGTAACAGCCTTTTCTGCTGCGCCGCCGCGTCGATGCCACCTTCGGTCGTCCTTTCCTCGCGCCGCTCGGGCACGATGCAGGCGGCGTGCGGTCTGTGCCTAAGAGCGATCGCCGCCATTTCTTCCGTTGCAGCCATTTCCAGGTTCAGCGGCAAATGGATCTCTTTGCTCAATCTCTCAATGTCATGATCCGAAATGTGGCGGCGGTCTTCGCGCAGATGTGCCGTGATGCCGTCGGCGCCCGCCGCCGCGGCCACACGAGCGGCCCGGACGGGATCGGGATGACGCCCGCCCCGCGCGTTCCGGATGGTCGCGACATGGTCGATGTTCACGCCAAGGCGCAGGCGGTTCACCGTAGTCCCCTACTTCCCGGTTTCACCGCCCGAATCTTTTTCAGATGCGGCGGAAGGTTGTCGGCGGGCCAGGCGGGAATGTCCAGCGCAGCCAGAGAGATTAGCGGCACGCCGATTTTGGCCTTTCCGCCCGAACGGTCGATGAGGCACGCCGCGGCCACCGGCCTGCCGCCTGCTGCGCGGATGGCATCCAGACATTCGCGTGACGACAGGCCCGTGGTGACGATGTCTTCCACCATCAAAACCGGTTCGCCCTTCTTCAGATCGAATCCGCGACGCAGGCGAAATTCGCCCTCTTCCCGTTCCATATATATCGCGGGCACTTTCAAATGCCGCGCCATCTCGTAGCCCGGAATGATGCCGCCGATCGCCGGCGACACGATCACGGAAAACTTCGCCTTGACGTCCTTTTTGACTTTGGCTGCCAGGGCGCGGCAGAGCCGGGCCGTGCGTGCGGGATCGCGGAATACCAGCGCCTTTTGCAGGAACACGTCGCTGTGCAGGCCCGAGGACAGAATGAAGTGACCTTCCAGCAGCGCTCCCGCCTTCTTGAATTCTTTGAGGACCTGTTCCGGGGTCATCGCTGCGTGACCATCATATCAACACGCCCTGAGCCTCGTTCTGCGTGTCTTCCGTGTTTAGGCCACGGACGCGTTCAACCGCCTCCACGCTCGCCTGGACGCGCAAAGCGCGCAAAAGATTTTCGAGATGAGCCGCGTCCTGCACCTCGATGTCCACTTGAAATTCAAAAAACAGCGGATTGCGGTTTACGATCTTCAGGTTTGAGATATTGGCGCCGTTCATTCCGATTACGTTGGCGACCCCGCCGAGCGCGCCTGGAGCATTTTTGACGCGGACAAGAATGCGCGCGACCGACAATGACTCTCGCGCGTGGTCCTTCCACCGCACATCGATCCAGTCAGCCATGCTGTCCTGGTGGCGGTCCACCACTTCGCAATCCAGCGTGTGCACGACCACCCCCTGGTCCGGCACCATGATGCCGATGATGCGGTCGCCGGGAATGGGATGGCAGCAAGCGCCGAGTTTGTATCCAATGCCCTCCGTCAGTCCCGCGATCGAGACACTCCGGCCGGAACCAGGCTCGGAATACCGGCGGCTCGCGCGCCGCGCCTTCTGCTTGATTTCGGGATAGACGGCCTCCAGAACCTCGTGTGCCCGCAATGCCCCGCGGCCTACGTCAGCGTAGATATCGTCCGTTTTGGAATGGCGGAGCTTCTTCGCAACTTCTGCGATCGCCTTTTCGGTCAATTCGTGTCCCTCATCCTCGAATATCTTCTCGAGAATTTTCTTCCCCATATTGACGTGCTGATCGCGCTGCGCATGGCGCAGATAGCGGCGGATTTCCGCGCGCGCCCGCCCCGTCACTACAAAGCGCTCCCACAGCGGCGACGGAGACTGGTCTTTGGTCGTAATGATCTCTACCTGGTCGCCATTCTTCAGAGGGGTGTGCAGCGGCGTGTGCACGCCATTGACTTTGGCGCCTACCGTTGCATTGCCGACGTCCGTGTGGACCGCATAGGCGAAGTCGATGGGCGTTGCGCCCTTGGGGAGCGCGATCAGATCGCCTCTGGGCGTGAAGCAGAACACCTGATCCTGGTACATGGACAGCTTGGAGTGCTCATAGAACTCTTCGGCGCTGTCACCCCGCTCGAGCAGATCCACCATGTCGCGCAGCCATTCGTAGGTTCTAATGGTCTGCGGATCGCGCTCGTCGACATTTTCGCGGTAGCGCCAGTGTGCCGCCACGCCCCGCTCCGCGATTTCGTGCATCTCGTGCGTGCGGATTTGCACTTCCACCCGCTGGTTCTCCGGACCAATGATAGTGGTGTGAAGCGAGCGATAGCCGTTGGATTTCGGCAGGGAAACAAAATCGCGGAAACGATCGAAGACGGCGGGCCACGCGCGGTGAAGGATTCCGAGCGCAAGGTAGCAATCCTCCACCGATTTCACGATGACGCGAAATCCAAAAACATCTGAAAGTTGCTCGAAGTTAAGCTGTTTGTCCTTGAGTTTGCGCCAGATGGAGAACGGGCGCTTGGCACGGCCATAGACAAACACCTCTACTCCGTTTTCTGCCAGCTTCGTCTTTATCTGTTCGGATATGAGATTGATCGTCTTTCCGGACTGTGCGCCCATGCGCTCGAGCCGCTGGACGATGGAGTCGCGCGCGGCGGGATCGAGCTCGGCAAAGGCCAGGTCTTCCAGCTCTTCGCGAAGATTGTACATGCCGATGCGGCCGGCCAGGGGCGCGTAGATGTCAACCGTTTCCTGCGCGATTCGACGCCGCTTTGCGGGGTCCTTCAGGTGCGAGAGCGTGCGCATGTTGTGGAGGCGATCGGCAAGCTTCACCAGAAGCACGCGGATGTCGTTCGACATCGCCAGCATGAGCTTGCGGAAATTTTCCGCCTGTTTCGTACGCTCCGAGAAAAGCTCGATCGCAGATAGTTTGGTAACGCCGTCCACGAGCGTTGCAATCTCGCCGCCAAAGCCGGTCTTGATTTCGTCCAGCGTCGCCGTGGTGTCTTCGACCGTGTCGTGCAATAGGGCGGTTGCAATCGTCGCCGTGTCCAGCCTGAGGTCGGTAAGAATACCGGCAACTTCCAGAGGGTGGGAAAAGAACGGATCGCCGGACGCGCGCTTCTGCGCGCCATGCGCCTGCATCGCGAACACATATGCCTTGTTCAAGATTGCTTCATCGGCCTGTGGGTCATAGGCACGCACACGGTCGACGAGTTCCGTTTGGCGCATCAGGTGCCGGCGCGTGCTCATGGCGCCCTCCCCGCGCTGCTGCCAGGAAACCTACTCTTCGTAATCGCCTTCGGGTTCTGGCTGCGGCTCGGCGCGGCGCTGTGCCTCATTGGTGAGCGCACGGAGCAACTCTTCCTCGGTGAGCTGGCGGTGAAGCATGTCTTCCCCCTCCGGGCTCTCGGCAGGAGTTTCCTCTGGCTCGTCCACCTCCGCATGTTTTTGCAGGCTCTTAATGAAGTCCTCGCGCAGATCGTCCGCCTTGAGGGACTTTTGCGCAATCTCCCGCAGCGCAACCACGGGGTTCTTGTCCCGGTCGCGGTCCAGCAGCGGCTCCGCGCCGCCCGAAAGCTGGCGAGCCCGGTGTGCGGACAGCAGCACGAGATCGAAACGGTTTGGGACCTTGTCAACGCAATCCTCGACGGTAACGCGGGCCATTCGCAGTCCTCTAAGGGTAAAAAACAGCTCGGGAACTTATCCAGATTGCTGCACCGCGGCAAGCGCTACAGCCGCTCCGGAACGGCGGCGTTTTTAGGCAGATGGGCGATCATCTCCGCCGCGTCAAGGCCGCTGATCGGGTGATGCCAGTTTGGCGCCACGTCCCTTAGCGGGAAAAGCACGAATAGGCGTTCGCCCAGTCGCGGGTGCGGCAGTTCAGGGGGCCCCGGCCCAACGCGGCCCTCGTAATCGAGTAGGTCGAGATCAAGCATACGCGGCGCGTATCGGGCGCCTCGCCTTCGCCCGAAGACGGACTCAACGTCGAGCAGAGCGCGAAGGACTGCCTCTGGCGATTTTTTTGTGTGGATGATCGCGACCGCATTCACGAAAGGCGGATCCTTCGGGTCCGGCCATGCGGCACTGCGGTAAAACGGCGATACTTTCGCAACTTTCAAGCCACGCCGAGGGAACTCCACGAGCGCCTCGCGCAATGTTGTCGCGGGTTCTCCGACACATGACGGTAAATTTGCGCCCAGACCGATAAGGATCATGAAATCACTTTCCCTTGGCGAATGAATTGTGATTGAAAATTCTGTTTGTCATTCGCCGATTACAGGTTAGAAGCGAGAGCCTTGCTTCATCTGCTTTCGCAATTTCGGCCAGGCAATCCCAATTTCAATGGAGACGATTATGCTCTTTTACCCCCAGGAACGCATCGCACTGTTTATCGATGGCGCCAATCTCTATGGCGCGGCCAAAGGCCTGCAGTTCGACATCGATTACAAGCGATTGCTCGAGCTCTTTGCGCGCAAGGGTGTGCTTGTGCGTGCATTCTATTACACCGCGCTTGCGGACGAGCAGGAGTTTTCGCCTCTTCGTCCGCTGATCGACTGGCTCGACTACAACGGCTTTGCGGTCGTGACGAAGCCCTTGAAGGAATATACCGATGCGCAGGGCCGCCGGCGCGTTAAGGGCAACATGGACATCGAGCTGGCCATAGACGTGCTTGAGATGGCCGAGCGCGTAGACCACATCGTGATATTTTCGGGCGACGGTGACTTCCGCAAGCTCGTGGAGGCCGTGCAGCGCCGTGGCCGCCGCGTGAGCGTGGTTTCTACAATCCGTACGCAGCCACCGATGGTGTCCGACGATCTGCGCCGCCAAGCGGACAATTTCATCGAGCTGGAGGAGCTGAAGCCCCTTATCATGCGCGAGGGCGGGCCGCGCCAAAACTTCGGCCAGCCGCAGACAACGGCGACCTTGGCCGAATCGGCATAGCGGCAGCCGGTCTCCAAGTTGACTTGCCACGCCAGTATTCCCGTACATTTTGGGAATGACGGCGCCACATCAGCCTCCGCGCGACTGCCCGCTCTGCCCACGGTTGCGCGAATTCCGCCGTGCGAACCGTCGCGCCCATCCGGATTTTTTTAATGATCCCGTTCCGAGCTTTGGACCTTTGGATGCAAAGCTTTTAATTGTGGGGCTTGCGCCCGGCTTGAAAGGCGCGAATCGCACGGGCCGTCCGTTCACCGGCGATTATGCGGGCGATCTTCTGTACGGCACACTGAAAAGGAAAGGGCTTGCGCAAGGTGAATACCGGCGGCGCGCCGATGACGCGTTCGAACTGATCGGCTGCCGGATTACGAATGCGGTGCGCTGCGTTCCGCCCAACAACAGACCCTTACCGGCAGAGATCGCCACTTGCCGGCAATTTCTCTCAGCGGAAATCGCGGCGATGGCGAACCTGGTGGCAATTCTAGCCCTGGGCCAGGTTGCGTACGCCACGGTGCTGGCCGCGCTTGGCGCGCGCAAGCGAGATCATGCCTTCAGCCACGGGGCACAATGTGTCCATAATGGGATGGCGGTAATCGCGAGCTATCACTGCTCGCGCTACAACATAAATACGGGCGTGCTGACGGAGAAAATGTTCGACGACGTCATCGCTGCGGCAAAGAAAGCAGCATTTCAGCTTTGAATTTCTGCTCCGGAGATTTCAGGAGATGCCCGCAATTGTTCCGTTCGAAAGCCTTGACGCAAAGCAGCGGGCAGATGCCGCACAAGTTCTCATGTGCGCGCTGGCGCACGTGCCGTCCGCCTATCACACACATGAAGTAGCCAGCGCGGAAGTCGATGAATTCTTCAAAGAGAGCCGCCTAGGATTAGCGGCCGTGGAAGGCGGCGAATTGCGCGGCTGGATCGGCGGCATCAAGGGCGGATCCTATCGCCACGCCTGGGAGCTGCATCCGTTGGTCGTTGATCCTGCGCATCAGGGCCGGGGGATCGGCACGCTTCTCGTCAGGGCATTGGAAGACGCCGCGCGCGACGAAGGCGTTCTCACGCTATTCCTTGGCACCGACGACGATTTCGGCGGAACAAATCTTTTCGGTGCCGATCTTTATCCCGATCCTCTGAAGTCATTGCAGCGCATAGCGCCAGCAAGGGGCCACCCATTCACCTTCTACCGGCGCGCGGGATTCGTAGTCACGGGCGTGCTTCCGGACGTAAACGGCGAAGGCAAGCCCGACATCTTCATGGCGAAGCGTCTGCGCTAGCCCTTCCGCCGCAGCAGCCGCGCCTGCTCCCGCTGCCAGTCGCGTTTCTTTTCTGTTTGGCGCTTGTCGTGCAGCTTTTTGCCTCGTGCGATGCCAAGTTCGAGCTTGGCGACGCCTTTGGCGTTGAAATAGAGCTTCAGCGGGATCAGCGTCATGCCTTCGCGCTGCACGGCCGCGGCCAGTTTGCGCGCCTGCGATTTGTGTACCAGCAATTTGCGCACGCGTCTGGGCTCGTGATTGAAGCGGTTGGCCATCGTGTATTCGGGAATGTAGGCATTGACGAGGAATATTTCGCCGTCCTTCGCCTGAGCGTAGCTTTCGCCTATCGCCGCCTTGCCCGTGCGCAAGGACTTCACCTCGCTGCCGGTGAGTGCAATCCCGGCTTCCAGCGAACTTTCGATGGAGTAGTTGTGGCGCGCTTTCCGGTTGTCGGCGACAACGCGGGCCTTCGCCTTGTCTTTCGCCATGTTCAGCCGTTGTAAATCCCCGCGAAATGCATCGCCGCCCGCACCGCCTTGCGCGCGGCGTCGCTGGCCGGCGCGAGGGGCAGACGTACTTCGTCCGTGCAGTGACCGAGCAGCGACGCCGCGAATTTCACCGGGGCCGGACTTGTTTCGATAAACAGCGCATCGTGCAACGGCATGAGCCGGTCCTGACATTTAAGCGCCAGCTCGTAATTCCCTGCGAGGCATGCGTTCTGAAACTCGGCGCACAAGCGCGGCGCGACATTGGACGTCACCGAAATGCAGCCTCGCCCGCCATGCGCCATGAAACCCAATGTCGTCGCATCTTCGCCGGAAAGACGGATAAACGTTCCTGGCAGCGCTGCACGCTCGCGGCTCGCGCGCGCCAGATTACCTGTTGCGTCCTTGATACCGACGATATTTGCAATTTTGGAAAGCCGCGCCAGTGTTTCCACGCAAATATCGGCCACTGTTCGCGACGGCACGTTGTAGATGACGATTGGAATGTCTACCGACTCGGCGATCTTTGCGAAATGGCGGTAGATGCCTTCCTGCGTCGGCTTGTTGTAATATGGCACGACTGAAAGGACGGCATCCGCGCCGACTTTTTGCGAGTGCCGCGACAGCAGAATGGCCTGTTCCGTGTAATTCGATCCGGCACCCGCGATCACGGGCGCGCGCCCACGAGCGGCTTCCACACAAATCTCGATGAGCCGCATATGCTCTTCGTTCGTTAGTGTAGGGTTTTCACCTGTCGTGCCGCAGGGAACGAGGCCATGCGTCCCTTCCGCAATCTGCCATTCTACGAAGCGCCGGTAGGCGTGCTCGTCTATCTCTCCATTCCTGAAGGGCGTGATCAGCGCCGTGATGGAACCTTTTATGAGGTCGAGCGCGGCCATGATGAGAGTTCCCCTTACGCACCGACCGCTTTACGCCCCGCCGTTCCGCCCGGCAAGGCGGGCCCCGCGGGACAATGTTCTGGCGGCACAAAGTGCGGGCCGCTATCTTGGCGATACGGCCCCGAAAAACGGAAACTGTGTGACGGATGAATTCACGGCGCATTCGCATTGGTGCGGCGGTGCTGCTGCTCGCGGCACTGCCAGCGGGCGCGCAAAGCCCGCCCGGGCCCGCCATTCCGGGCGTGCGAATGATGGCGCCCATTCCGGACACTCCACCGGGCGCGCAGGGACGCCACATCGGCCCGCGCTTCCTTAGCCCGTCCGACCGTGAGGCATTCCTTCAGGCCCTTGACGGCGCACGCCGATTTGACTGGGCGCGCGCTCGCACCGCCGCCGCCCAAGTCAAAGACAAGGTAGCGCGAGACCTATTAACGTGGATGTATTTGCTCGACGACACGAGTGGGGCGCCATTTAGCGAGATTGACGCGTTCCAGCGCGACCATCCCGATTGGCCACGGCAGGATGCGCTGTTCGCACGCGCTGAGAAGGCACTGCCCGAGAGCGCTTCGCCACAATCTGTGCTGACGTGGTTCGGCAGCCGGGAGCCCGTTTCCGGTTGGGGTCTGCTCAAATTGGGCGAGGCGCTGCTTAAGACAGGGGAACGCAGCAGGGGCGTCGCACTGATCCGCAAAGGATGGATTCAGTTTGGATTCCCGCCCGACGAGGAAGTCCAGATCCTTACCCGCTATGGCGAGCATCTGGGGCCGTTGACGCACAAGGAACGCATCGAGCGCCAATTGTGGGAAGACGACTGCGGCGGCGCCGAACGGCAGATGGCGCGTGTGGATGCGCACAGCCGCCGTCTGGCCGAAACGCGCATCAAGCTCGCGCGCGGCTTAGGCTCGCCGTCGTCAATCTATTCGAATCAGCCTGGACGTGACCGCGACGACGCGGGCATTTTGTTTGATCTCGCGCGTGCCTATCGCCGCACGGGCGAAGAGGAAAAGGCAACGCAGACACTCCTGCGCATTTCGCACGGCGACGAGGCGAAAAAGTACGCAGCGGCGATCTGGCCAGAGCGCCACATTGATGCACGAGATTCGTTAAAGGCAGGGCGGCATCGCCCCGCGTACAATCTGGTGTCCAATTCGCATCTGAAGGCCGGCACCGAATACGCCGATGCTGAGTTTCTTGCAGGCTGGATCGCGCTTCGCTTTCTTGAAAGCCCAAAAATCGCGCGCGAACATTTCGAAAAGCTTCTCGCCGCGGTTTCGACTCCCATCAGCCGGGCTCGCGCGTACTACTGGCTCGGTCGGGCGGATGAAGCGGCCGGCCGTGCTGCGGAAGCGGCGGAGCATTACCAACGCGCCTCCCAATACGGCACGACATTCTATGGGCAACTCGCGCTTGCGCGAATCGAAGAGCGGCCCAATCTGAATTTGCGCGAGTATACGCCTGAGCCATCCGGGCAGCGTGCCACCTTTCTTGCGGACAGCCGCGTCCAAGCCATGCGCGTTCTCGCGGAATTCGGCGAAGACGATCTCGTGCGACAGTTTTCCGCGCGCCTTATGCCGGATGCCGATGCCACAAGATTGCTATTGCTGGCCAACCTGCTGGTTGAATTGAATAACCGCGCTCTCGCCGTACGCGCGGCCAAGCAAGCGAGCTACACTGACACATATTTGATGGAGCACCTTTATCCTAGCATCGACATTCCGACGGTGCCCCGGCTTGCCGTGCATCCGGAACCTGCTTTGGTTCATGCGATCGCCCGGCAGGAGAGCGAGTTCGACCCGTTGGCCGTCAGCCGGGCGGGTGCCCTTGGCATTATGCAGCTCATGCCCGGAAGCGCTCGCGCGACGGCGCGCGCCTACGGGCTGCCCTATGACCTAGCCGGCCTCACGCGTGACATTCGCTACAACATGCAGTTGGGCCAGGCGCATTTCGCCGATTTCCATTCCCAATGGGGCGGCTCTTACGTGCTTGCGATCGCGTCGTACAATGCGGGCGAAAACAATGTGCGCAAATGGATTGCCTCCTACGGAGATCCACGAAGCCAAAAGGTGGATCCGATCGATTGGATCGAGTTGATACCTTTCGGCGAGACGCGGAATTACGTGCAGCGCGTGCTGGAAAACACGGGCGTCTACCGCAACCGCCTCGCAGGCAGGGATACACCTCTGCGGATTCTTGCAGACCTCTACCGGCCGCGCGAGCCGTCCGCGCATGTGATACGTGCGGCGTCGCGTCCGCAGCCCGCACAGGCGGAACGCCCGGCGCCCATACCGAATCCGGCGCGCGGCGAACCAACTGCGGCAGCCGAAAGTGAATCCCCCTTGCCTGCGCCCATACCTAAGCCATCGGGCACGGCCTCAGATTAGGCCCCCAGAGCAGTCATTTCCTTTTTTTGGGAAGGGAATAGGTACCTCAGCGGCTATCAAGCCACTCGCGCGCAAGCCGCTGTGCTTCGGCGATCTGCGACGTGGTCATTTCGCGTGCGAGCTGGGCGCGCCACGACTTGGCGGCGTCAAATCCCCGCTGCGCCGCCAGATTGAACCACTTGTGCGCTGCCACATAGTCCACGCGCACGCCCTGGCCCGTGGAGTACGCAAGGCCAAGATTGTACAGCGCATCAATGCGGCCGCTTCGCGCCGCGGCTTCGTATTCCGAAAGCGTGTCGAAATCCGTGCACGCCATTTCCGGCCCCCGAACAGCTCGCGAGAAGGATTCCCCCATCCGCGTACGGAGATGATCGGCAGCGCAGGCTGAAGGCGGGTTAACGCTAACGTTCAGGTTTCCTTAAGAAACCAAGACTGCGAGAGCTGGGCTGAGAGGCAAAAACAGCAAGGCCGCGGCGCCCCACTCTTGCCGGAACAGCCGCGGCCTTTTCTTCGCCAATGGAAGCGCCGTCACACGAGCGGCGCTGCCATGGTATGCCAATAACGCTATCTCTTCGCCTTGCGACGACGGCGGCGTGTCTTGCGCATCGTCTTGGTGGCGGCTTTTTTCACTTTCCTACGGCGTTTTGCCATTGCAATGACTCCCTCATTGGTCCGGTTTGCGCGAATCGCACATCCCGTAACGCAACGCGAATATGGAAGAGTTTATTTGCGCAGTGCAACTCCACAGCGGCCTGCACAAAGGCGATTCGCGCATGCGGTGCGCTGAAGCTTTGCATTTAGGCGGTTTTCAGAAGTTCATCAGTATAAGGACAAGTATTCGTGAGCAAATCCCGAAGGCTTGCGCGAATTGACAATGCGTACATTTTCGGCCGAATCAGTCTCCGGTGATTCCCAACTTGCGGCGCAGGATTTCGTTCACCACCGTCGGGTTCGCCTTACCGCCTGTCTGCCTCATCACCTCGCCCACGAACCACCCCGCCAGTTTTGGTTTGACCTTCACCGCTTCGACTTTGTCAGGGTTTGCCGCGATCACGGCGTCGACAGTGGTTTCTATTGCCGAAGTGTCGGAGAGCTGTTTTAGTCCGCGTTTCTCAACGACTTCGCGCGGATCACCGCCCTCGCGCCAAATTACGTCGAGCACTTCCTTTGCGATCTTTCCGGAAATCGTGTTCGCGGTCACCATCTGCACAATGGCGCTGTTGGCCTCGGCGCTGACGGGCCCATTGGCGACAGCAAGCCCTTCCTTGTTCAGCCGCCCAAAATACTCGTTGTTCAACCAGTTCGCGGCGGCCTTGGGTTCGGCGCCCGCCTTCACCATGGCTTCGAAATAGTCGGCCGTTTCCCTTTCGGCGATGAGCACCGAAGCGTCGTAGGCGGACAAGCCCGCCTTCATGAAACGTGCCTTTTTTTCATCCGGCAGCTCTGGAAGCAAACTGGCAATTTCATCTATCCACCCCTGCTCCAAGGTAAGCGGCAGCAAATCGGGGTCGGGGAAGTAGCGATAGTCGTGGGCCTCTTCCTTCGAGCGCATGGAGCGCGTCCCGCCGTTGCGGGAATCGAAGAGGCGGGTTTCCAGGTCGATTTTGCCACCCGATTCCAGAATATCGATCTGCCGGCGAGCCTCGTATTCGATTGCCTGCATGATAAAGCGCACCGAGTTGACGTTTTTGATCTCGCAGCGCGTGCCGAGGGGCGCGCCGGGCTTCCGCACGGACACGTTTACGTCCGCGCGCATGGAGCCCTCCTCCATATTGCCGTCGCATGTGCCGAGGTAACGCAGAATGGCCCGCAGCTTCCGCAAGAAAGCGGCTGCCTCTTCCGCGGAACGGAGATCGGGCCGCGATACGATTTCCATCAATGCAATGCCCGAGCGATTCAGGTCCACGTAGGAATAGTCGGGATGCTGGTCGTGCAGGCTCTTCCCCGCATCCTGCTCCAGGTGCAGCCGCTCGATACCCACAGGAACCGTTTCACCGTCTGGCAGATCGAGCAGGACCTCGCCCTCGCCCACGATGGGACTCTTGTACTGCGAAATCTGATAACCGGCCGGGAGGTCGGGATAGAAGTAGTTCTTGCGGTCGAAACCACTGGTGAGATTGATCCTCGCCTTGAGCCCCAGCCCGGTGCGGACTGCCTGCTCGACGCAATAGCGATTAATAACCGGCAACATGCCCGGCATAGCGGCGTCCACCAGGCTCACCTGCGTGTTCGGCCCGGCGCCGAACGTGGTCGA
The DNA here is from genome assembly GCA_052389895.1 of Alphaproteobacteria bacterium. Classification (GTDB taxonomy): domain Bacteria; phylum Pseudomonadota; class Alphaproteobacteria; order Micropepsales; family Micropepsaceae; genus CAVVXX01. The sequence continues at coordinate 16,463 of JBQTHM010000030.1, forward strand.
GGCACCCGAGAACAGCTTGGCCTTACTTGTTACCTGCGCGTGCACTTCCATGCCGACGACGACTTCCCACTTGCCCGTGGCGCCATCGAGCAGCTTAGCGGTGCGAGGATCCCTCATGCCGCCCTCCACCATTCGCCCGGCTCCGCTCGAAACGCCGCAGCCTGTTCCACTGAACGCGCCACGCGCAACACCGTTGCCTCATCAAATGCCTTGCCGATAATCTGAAGCCCGAGCGGCAATCCGTCGGCCGTCAAGCCCGCCGGAACCGAAATGCCGGGAAGGCCGGCCAGGTTTACGGTCACCGTGAATACGTCGTTCAAGTACATCGACACAGGGTCGGACGTTTTTGCGCCGATGGCGAAGGCGGGCCCCGGCGTTGCTGGTGTCAGCAGCACATCGCATTTCTTGAAAGCCTCTTCGAAATCGCGCGCGATCAGCGTGCGAACCTTCTGGGCGCGCAGGTAATAAGCGTCGTAATAGCCGGCCGACAGCACATATGTTCCTATCATGATACGGCGGCGTACTTCACGGCCGAACCCTTCGGAGCGAGTGCGGTCGTAAAGATCAATAACGTTTCTTGGGTCGGCTGCGCGGTGACCGTAGCGAACACCATCATAGCGCGCGAGATTTGAAGAAGCCTCGGCTGGTGCGACTATGTAATAGGCGGGGAGCGCATACTTCGTGTGCGGCAAGGTGACGTTTACGATCTGTGCACCTTGCGCCCTAAGCCATTCGGCACCTTTGGCCCACAGCGCGTCGATCTCCGGCGGCGCGCCGGCAACGCGGTATTCCCTAGGAATGCCGATGCGCATTCCCTTTACACCAGATTCCAGCGTCGCCTCGTAATCGGGAACCGGCGTGTCGACGCTTGTCGAATCTTTGGGATCGTGTCCCGCCATCAGGCGCAGCAGGATGGCCGTGTCATGCACCGTGCGCCCCATTGGTCCTGCTTGGTCGAGCGACGATGCAAACGCGACAATGCCCCAGCGCGAACAACGCCCGTAAGTCGGCTTGAGACCGACGATTCCGGCTACCGCCGCAGGCTGGCGGATCGAACCTCCTGTGTCTGTGCCTGTCGCGCCCAACGCAAGATGCGCGGCCACTGCCGCTGCCGAACCGCCTGAGGAGCCGCCCGGCACCAGATCCTTATTGCTGCCACGGGCGCGCCATGGACTTATGACTGGCCCGAAATGACTGTTTTCGTTCGACGACCCCATGGCGAATTCGTCCATGTTCGTCTTCCCGATCATCACGGCGCCTGCATTCCACAAATTCCGAGTCACCGTTGACTCATAGGTCGGCACAAAATTGTGCAAGATGTGACTGCCCGCTGTCGTGCGCACCCCCTTGGTACAAAACAAGTCTTTGATCGCGATGGGAAGGCCTTCCAGTGGCCGCGCGTTGCCTTTCGCAATGCGCTCATCCGCGGCCCCGGCTTGTTCGAGCGCGACTTCGGGCGTGGGCGTTACGAAGATGTTCAGCGTCTTGGATGCTTCAACGGCCTTGATATGCGCCTCGGTCAACTCTTTCGCGGAAAGCTGTTTCGCCTTCAGCGCGTCACGCGCTTCCTTGAGAGTGAACCGCGTGGGATCGCTCGCGCGCACCTACTCCACCACTTTCGGAACTACGAAGAAGTGGTCCTCGCTCAGGGGCGCGTTTTTCATCAGATCGTCGGCGCATCCGCCATCCGTTACCTTGTCCTCGCGCATTTTCAGCTTCTGCGCGATAACACTGGTCATGGGCGGAACATTTTCAACGTTGACTTCCTTGAGCTGCTCCACCCAGGCGAGAATCCCGTTCAGTTCCGTCATCATCGGCAGAACACGCTCCTCCTCGAGCGCTATGCGCGCGAGCTTGGCAATTCGCCTGACAGTCTCCTTATCAACGGCCATGGCGTGCTCCGGACCCTTGCTTTCTGCTAGTGCTTGCTAGCAACCGTGGTCACAGCAGGCAAGCACCCCAGAATGCCCGTTGTCACGCCGAGAGAACTGAAAGCCGCGCTTAGCCGCAGGCAGCGATTGCTGGGAGCTGACCTGGGGGAAAAGACCATCGGCCTCGCACTGTCGGATACCGAGCGCATGGTGGCGACGCCACTGGAAACGCTTAAGCGTACTACTTTCACGCGCGACGCGAAGAGGATTATTAGTCTAATAGAGCAGCACGGCGTCGGCGGTCTGATCGTTGGTCTTCCCGTCAATATGGATGGCTCCGAGGGGCCGGCCGCGCAGTCCGCCCGCGCGTTCGCGCGCAACTTCGCAAAACTGTCCACGTGCCCCGCTGTGTTGTGGGACGAACGGCTCTCCACCGCCGCCGTCACCCGTACGCTTCTGGATGCCAACATGTCACGACGGGGGCGCGCCAAAGTCGTAGACAAAATGGCGGCTGCGTACTTTCTTCAGGCTGCTCTGGACGCACTCAGGCGATGAGTTGCCGCGGACAGGAACACTCCCTATAAGGCAGGCTTTGATGAGCGCAAGCGACGCGGGGCGGCGCATCCGCCACGTGACCTCGATTAACGATCTCTCAAACAGCGAGATCGAGGACGTTTTTTCCCTTGCTGCGCACTATCTTAAAACCCTCGGCGATAGCTCCTATCGCATCGGCCGCAGCACGAATGCGGCCGCCGGGCGCATTCTCGCCTGCCTCTTTCTCGAACCAAGCACACGAACGCGGTTATCGTTTGAATCGGCAATGCAACGCCTGGGCGGCAGTACGATAAGCATTACCGATCCCAACGCGTCTTCCGCCGCCAAGGGCGAAAGCCTCGCTGACGCCATTCGCATGTTGAGCGGATATGCAGATGCCATCGTGCTCCGCCACCCGCGCGACGGTGCTGCCAAGTGCGCCGCGGAATTTGCTTCGGTCCCTGTCGTTAATGGCGGCGACGGCGCGCATGAACATCCGACGCAAACACTGGCCGATCTGTTCACGCTTCTGCGTGAGCGTGGTGCCATAAGCGGACTGACCGTTGCCATCGCAGGCGACCTGAAGGGCGGGCGCACTGTGCATTCGCTCTGCTACGCGCTTGCGCGTTTCGGAGCGAATATCAACCTCATGCCGGCGCCCGGGTTGGATTTGCCTGCTCACGTACTAAACCGGCTGCACGACGAATTCGCTTGCACTCCGATCGCCAACTCAAATGCGGCCGTGGACGCGCTTTACGTAACACGCTTTCAAAAAGAACGCAGTTCCGATGAAGCGCGTAACTACCCAAAAATAGATCCGGATTTTCTGTCCAACCCGCGCTTCGCGAACGCAAGCGTGCTCCATCCGCTTCCGCGCGTAGACGAGCTTGACCCCGCACTCGACGGCGATCCGCGCGCGGCGTACATGCGTCAGGCGTCCTACGGCGTGCCGGTGCGTATGGCACTGCTTACGCGCCTGCTCGGGCTGGATGGTAAGTCGCTTGCACCGCAACAGGGCCCTGCCGCCAAGCAGATTTCCAACAAAACGTGCCCGAACGCGCATTGCATCACGCACGATTTCACGGAACGGAAGTTTGCAGTGCCGAGATTCACCATCTTGCAAAGCGGCAAGCGGCGGCTACGCTGCTTCTACTGCGAGACCGATCTCGACTAGCTGGCAACGCGTTAGGGGACCGGGACCTTGGATCTTCCCGCCACAAATTGGCAGATGCTTGCGCTTGCCTGCGAGGCAGCGCTGGTATTCGGCTATCTGCTGGGTTCGATACCATTCGGTCTGCTTGTCGCGCGCATTTTTCGCCTCGGTGACATACGGAAGACTGGTTCCAGAAATATCGGCGCCACCAATGTTCTGCGCACAGGGAATAAGTGGGCCGCGGCGCTGACTCTTCTGCTCGATGGTGGCAAAGGCGCAGTCGCCGTGCTTGCTGCCCGGGAGATCGGCGGCGATCTCGCAGCAATGTGGGCCGCTTTCGCGTCTTTTGTCGGCCATGTTTTTCCTGTCTGGTTGGATTTCAAGGGCGGTAAGGGGGTGGCGACATTCCTCGGCCTTACTCTCGCGCTTGCATGGCCCGTAGGCATTATGGCGTGCATGACATGGCTCGGGGCGGCCGTACTTTGGCGCACGTCTTCTCTCGCTTCGCTCGTTTCGGCTGCTGCGACGCCCGTGTACCTAGCCTTCTGGAACGAATACTGGTTCGCCGCGATTATGGTATTTCTTGCCGCGCTCATTTTCGCAACCCATCGCGAGAACATCCGGAGGCTCCGCCGCGGCGATGAACCGAAAATCGGCGCGAATGTCCGGGGCGCGGCGTGACGAACCATCGCGCCCTAGACGACGATGAGCGCCTCGCCTGGTTCAGGCTCGCGCGCACGGAAAACGTCGGTCCGTCCACATTTGCCGCATTGCTTGCACGCTTCGGCACCGCACGTGCAGCACTCGAAGCCGTGCCTCGCCTCGCAAGGCGCGGCGGCAAAGCGCTGACACTTGCGAGCGCTGGCGATGCAGCGCGTGAACTTGAGTCGCTCACGGCCCTGGGGGGCCGCCTGCTCTGTTATGTCGAAGGAGAATTTCCACCTGGCCTGGCCGCCCTCGATCCGCCGCCGCCTGTAATTGCGGCGCTCGGGCACTCGTCGCTTTTGGCGCGCGAGATGATCGCCATCGTTGGCGCGCGCAATGCATCGGCGCTTGGCGCGAAGCTAGCCGGAAGGATCGCCAAGGATTTGGGCAGCGCGGGCCTGGTGGTTGTCTCCGGTCTCGCGCGGGGGATCGATTTCTCGGCGCATCAGGGCGCATTGCAATCTGGGACGGCAGCCGTACTGGCGAGCGGCATCGATCTTGTGTATCCGCCCGAAAACCAGCAACTCTACGATGCCATTCGGGATCAGGGCGTGCTGATATCCGAAATGGCAATTGGAATGGCGCCGTTGCCGCGGCACTTTCCGCGCCGCAATCGCCTGATTTCCGGTTTGGCGCGCGGGGTCATTGTCATTGAGGCCGCAGAAAAATCGGGTTCGCTGATTACGGCAGGATATGCGCTGGAACAGGGGCGTGAAGTGTTCGCTGTTCCGGGTTCGCCACTGGATCCGCGTGCGCGCGGCGCAAACCGATTAATTCGCGAGGGCGCAACGCTAACCGAAACCGCCGAGGACGTGTTAAACGTGCTGCGGCCCATCCTCGGTCATGCGTTTGGCGAAACGGAACATGCTCCGTCGGCACCGCCCGCCGACGCGGCGGCCGCGGAATCGGAAGCCGATCGCATCCGTGCCGCGGTCGAAGAAAAACTCGGGCCCGCGCCGGTCGAGGTGGACGAGCTTGTGCGTCAATTGGGTGCGACGCCGGCCGCGGTGCTCACCGTGCTGCTTGAACTCGAGCTTGCGGGCCGGATCGAGCGCCAACCGGGCAATCGCGTGGTCTGGCGCTAAAACTGCCTTTTCTGGCAAATCGTGTCCGCTTCTTCGGCGGCCTGTTCGATCAACAGGGCTAGTCTCGTCTGCCTATTGATCTCGGCAAGGCGCTTGAGAGAGATCAGCATGTCGAGGGTGTACCGCGCCGTCTGTTCGGCGTTAGCGGGCTTGAGGCCAAGGCGTTTTCTGACGCTTGTACCGCCCATCACAAACTCGTGAATTCCTTCAGCCGCCATTAAGCATACGGGTTTAGCCTGGAAATACAACCGGAATTGACATACAAACATGTATACAATCTCAAGTTGTCCTCCAGTTGACAGCGAGGGGTCAAATCACCACTTTCCGCCGCTCCGCTTCAGGGCGCTCCCGGCGGCAACTCAGCTCACCACGGTCCGCCGGTCCAAGCTCCAATGAACATTGTAGTTGTTGAGTCCCCTGCGAAGGCCAAGACCATCAACAAATATCTGGGGCCCGGCTACAAGGTTTTGGCGAGCTTCGGCCATGTTCGCGACCTCCCGCCCAGAGACGGATCCGTAAAACCCGACCACGACTTCGCCATGACGTGGGACGTGGACCCCAAGGCGGCGAAGCGCCTGAAAGACATCGCGGACGCTGTGAAATCCGCTAGCAGGCTTATTCTGGCCACCGACCCTGACCGCGAAGGCGAAGCCATCTCGTGGCACGTGCTCGAGGTACTGAAGCAAAAGAAGGCTCTGGGTAAGGCCAAGGTCGAACGCGTCGTTTTCAACGCCATCACCAAAGCCGACGTCCTCAACGCCATGGAGCGCCCGCGCGGCATCGATGACGAACTGGTTGACGCCTATCTCGCGCGCCGCGCGCTCGACTACCTCGTCGGCTTCACGCTCTCGCCGGTGCTGTGGCGCAAGCTGCCGGGAGCGCGCTCGGCCGGGCGCGTGCAATCGGTTGCGCTCCGCCTCGTATGCGAACGCGAGATGGAGATCGAGGCATTCCACCCCCAGGAATACTGGACCGTGGATGCCGACTTCTCGGGCAGCTCTGGCAGCTTCACGGCACGGCTGACACACTTCGAAGGCAAGAAGCTCGACAAACTGTCACTTCACACTGCGGCGGAAGCCCACCGCGCCGTCGCTGCGATCACCGGTGCACATTTTCGCGTAGGCGAAGTCGAAAAGAAGCCAGTCAAGCGCCACCCTTCCCCGCCCTTCATAACGTCCACGCTGCAACAGGAAGCGGCGCGCAAACTTGGATTTTCCGCGAAACAGACCATGCGCATGGCACAGCAGCTATATGAAGGGGTCACGGTCGGCGGCGAAACCGTCGGCCTTATTACCTATATGCGAACCGACGGCGTGCAGATGGCGGGCGGCGCCGTGGCCGAATCGCGCCGCGTGATTGGTAGCGAATATGGTTCGCGCTACGTGCCCGAAACGCCGCGCGCATATACTTCGCGTACGAAGGCTGCCCAGGAAGCGCATGAAGCAATCCGCCCTACGAATTTCGCAAGGCTCCCCGAGCATGTTGCGCGCGATCTCGAACCCGAGCAGGCCAAACTTTACGAACTGATCTGGAAGCGCGCGCTTGCGAGCCAGATGGAAAGCGCGGAACTGGAACGAACGACTATCGACGTCGTGTCGGGCGATAGCAGGACGCAATTGCGCGCGTCCGGTACCGTCACGCTGTTCGACGGCTTTCTCACGCTCTACCAGGAAGGCCGCGATGACGAGGCGAACGGCGAAAACGGCCGGCTGCCACAAGTAGAAACGGGCGAAGGGCTTTCGCTTGGCGCAATTCGCCCCGAGCAGCACTTCACCGAGCCGCCGCCGCGCTATTCCGAGGCGAGCCTCGTGAAAAAGCTGGAAGAGCTGGGAATAGGCCGTCCTTCCACATACGCCAGCATTCTCTCCACGCTGCGCGACCGTGCCTATGTGCGCATGGAGCGGGGGCGTTTCGTGCCCGAAGACAAGGGCCGCATTGTGACGGCATTCCTGACCAGCTTCTTCAAGCATTATGTGGAGTACGACTTCACCGCAGATTTGGAAGAGAAACTGGACGAGGTTGCGGAAGGCAAGCTCGACTGGAAACAGCTTCTGCGGGATTTCTGGACGGATTTTTCGGCCGCGATTGGCGACACGAAGGAACTGCGCTTTGCCGACGTGATTGACGCGCTCGACGAAATCCTTGGCCCGCACATGTTTCCGGAGCGGGCTGACGGAACCGACCCGCGCCTGTGTCCCGCGTGCGGCTCGGGGAGGCTGAGCCTAAAGCTCGGGCGTTTCGGCGCGTTTATCGGCTGCGCGAACTATCCCAAATGCCGATACACGCGAAAACTGGGCCGCGAAGGCGCAGACGGCGTCGAACCGCGCACGCTCGGCACGGATCCGGAAACGGGGCTGGAAGTGTCCCTCAAATCTGGCCGCTTCGGGCCTTACATCCAGCTTGGAGAAGCCAGGCACGGCGAAAAGCCGCCGCGCGCCGGAATCCCGAAAGGCTTTACGGCGGAAGACATGGATCTGCCCAAGGCGCTCAGGCTGCTCCGTCTGCCACGTGTCGTCGGCAAACACCCGGAAACGGGCCACCCGATAACCGCGGCGTTCGGCCGGTTCGGCCCCTACATCACGCACGACGGCTCCTACGCGTCGCTCGACTCGCCGGAAGAAGTTTTCTCTGTGGGCCTCAATCGCGCGGTAACGCTCCTGGCCGAGCGCAAAACGCGCCCAGGCGGGCACCGCCGCGCGGAGGCACTGAAGGAATTGGGCACACGCCCGGACACGGGTGCCAAGGTGAAGGTGATGAAGGGGCGCTACGGCCCCTATGTCAGTGATGGTAAGACCAACGCAACGCTGCCCAAGGGCGCCGATCCGATGGGGACGACGCTGGACGAAGCTATCTCGCTGATCGCCGTTCGCGAGGCCCGCGGTGGAAAAAAACGAAAGATCAAAGCAGCGCCCAAGAAGGCGGAAGCCAAAGCGCCGAAGAAAGCCACCAAGAAGAAACCGGCTGCGCACGCGGGCGATGATGAAAAATCAAGGCGGAAGAAGCAGGCGGCGGGATAACTTGGAGCCCCCTCAGTCCGGCTCGCGCAAGCGCTTCGCCGGACAGCTCCCGCCTCCGCCAAGGCTTCGGCGGGCGAGAGTGGGCACACTCGGCCGCCGGAGCTTCAGCGAAGGCGGCCCCCAGCGGGGGAGCATAAATTAGGATTCATCCTCCCCCACAGGGGGCTTTGCACAATAACGGCCTCCTGCACAAAAAGTCCGGCGGCTGCACAAAAACTTAAGCGATCTTCGCTATTGCCAAGTGAGCTGGTTTTGCGAATGCGGCCCGCGCTTTGTCTAGGTGAGTTTCCGCACCGTCCAGAGCTTTTCTATAGTTTTTCTCTGCTTCTCGGAGTGCTGCCGATACGGCGGACTGTTCTTTTATCCCAGACAGAAGGTCTACAAGAATTTGATCGACCTCCTCCGGTTGCAACTCAATGAGACCAGTTGCGCCCGTGTATAGCCGTTCGATCTGAATTGCGCCCCCCCCAGCGCGAAGATAATCCGCCAGATAGTACGGGTTAACCTCCTTCGGGTTCACTCGCACGATGGTGACGTGTCCATCGGCCATCGCAGGCCAATTCGAATCGTAGACACACGCCTTGCCCAGCGTGCCGGTACCAGTCGATGCGATTAGCACATCTCCCTTCTTCAAATGGAATGGCTCCATTTCATCGTAGATCGCCTTCTCGATGAAATCGCCCTCAACTAGCAATTCGCCAAACTTGGTGATGTTGCTGCCCGCCTTCACAACGAGCGCAAAACCATCCTTTTCGTCAACGTATGTCTCTGCCTTTGGGCTCTTGCCACGACGAGTTTCGATCTTATTCAAGTCCTTGATCGGTACCGCCCCCTGCTTCCTCAGCTTTTCGATTTTTTTGCAGGTGTCCGGTTCTCAATACTTCAGGTCCAACCGAAACGCCCCACTCTCTTTAATCTGCTCGCTATCTATTTCAAACGCTCGCCAATGTGCACCGCTGCGCGGTGATCCCGCGTCGGTATCAAAAATTCCTTTCTCGACATCGGACAGGAACGCTTCGAAATTGAAGCCGCGAATTGGCTCTCCAGAGCCTTGGTAGCCAAGGCTAGTGACATCGACGAATGTCACTGGATACTTGAGTTCTAGGTCTACGTCGTCGTGATCGTAGCGCTGAAGCAACAAGATACTCGCGCGCACGTTGATCTTGTTAGGTTTGAACGTTTCTTCCGGCAACCGAATGACAGTTCGCACCCTGGCTTTTTGAAACATCAGCTTGCGCAGTTCACGAGCTGTTGCGGTATTCAAGAGTCCATCATCAATGACTGTACAGATGTCTCCATTCGGCGCAGCACAGGCCATCATCTTCTGCAAAAAAAGTGGCTGCGTCGTGCTCGCTTGAATTTCGTATTGGCCCCAATCGCCCTCAACGAGAGAATCGCTCTCAGAGGCGCCAAATGGGGGATTCGTAATGATCAAATCGCAGTCGGGCTTGGCAGTATTCCAAACGACAGAAGACGAGGCGAGACTGTTTTCCGGTTGGATATTTGTGTGGCCATCGCCCGCAATGATCATGTTCATCTTGGCTGCGCATGCAACGCCCTCATTGGCATCGGCCCCATAAAACGTGTCGCGCATCAGTCGTTTCGCAATGTCGTCGTAGACCTTCTTGGTCAGCTTCCCCTTTCTAAAATCTGTGTCAGCTCTCGTAAGCGCGTCTTGCATCAAGTACACGAGGAATCCGCCGGTCCCGCATGCTGGATCAAGGACCTTCGTTGGCACTGTGCTGCCTCGGACTGAATTACAAATTTTGTCTCGGCCGACGAGTACGCTCATCAATCGCACGACGGGCCGGGGCGTAAAATATTGTCCTAGCTTTTTCCCCTTTAGCGTTGCGCGAACAAAATACTCGAAGGCCGCGCCTTTGGAATCTAGGCTGCTGTCGTAGAAGGATACTTGCGCCAACTGCGTTACGATGTAGCGAAACGTCTTGGCTTTTCGGAGATGAATGGGGACACCAAGGACCGCGC
>JBQTHM010000031.1:0-7069 GCA_052389895.1 Alphaproteobacteria bacterium
CGGCGAGCAGAAAACGCCGCTGGCCTTGCGCCCGCCGGAAACAACCGCCAACGGATTTCGCGTGGTGATCGTACGTGCCGAGCCCGGCCCCGCGCGCGCGGGCCGCCTGATAGCGATGGATGAGCATGGTTCGACGCTTACGGGCGCACCTTTCCGTTTCGCCGCCGGCCAGAAGCTTGCGCGTGGGGACCTTCCGCTTCCGCTAGAATTGCGCAACGAAACGGCGCGCATCGCCATCGCCGGCCACGAAGCGGCGGGCGCGGTACAATTGCTGGACGCGCGCTTCCGGCGGCGGCCGGTCGGCGTCGTCTCGGGCGGCAGCGCCGATATCGAACAGCCGCTTTTGTCCGATACCTTTTATATCGAGCGCGCGCTCACGCCTTTTGCCGAAGTGCGCAAGGGCACGATCGACCAAATGCTAGATTCCGGCGTCGCCATGCTGGCCCTGGCCGATGTCGGCAACCTGCCTCCATCGGCCCGCAAACGCGTCGCGCGCTTTGTCGAACAGGGCGGCGTGCTGCTTCGCTTCGCCGGGCCGCGGCTCGCCGCGCGCGCCGACGACCTTGTCCCAGTCAAGCTGCGCACCGGCGAGCGGGTCATGGGCAGCGCGCTGTCATGGCCCGAGCCTCAGCGCCTCGGGCCTTTCGCGGATGAAGGCCCCTTCCGCGGCCTTGCCGTTCCCCGCGACGTCACTGTCTCGCGCCAGATTTTGGCCGAGCCGTCCATCGAACTTTCCGAGCGCACCTGGGCCAGGCTTGCCGACGGCACGCCGCTGGTCACGGGCATGCAGCGCGGCAAGGGGTGGGTCGTGCTCTTTCACATCGCGGCAAGCCCGGGCTGGTCGTCGTTGCCGCTGTCGGGTCTCTATGTCGAGATGCTTCGCCGCACGCTTGCATTGGCCGAAGGCATCAAGCCCGCCGCGCAAACCGAGCGCGCGGGCATCTACCCGCCGCTGCAAACGCTGGACGGCTTCGGGCGCCTGCAAAAACCCTCCGCCGAGGCCCTGCCTATCAAGGGAACGGAATTCGAATCGCTCGATCCCGGCCCATCGCACCCGCCTGGGCTTTACGGCAACGAGATGGGGTTCATCGCGTTCAACGCGGTGAAGGCAAACACGACGCTGAAACCGCTGGCCGGAGTGGGGCGCGTCAGCGCCTATTCCGGGCGCAAGGCGCAGGAACTGAAATGGCCGCTGCTGGTGCTCGCACTTCTTCTTCTTATTGCCGACGCGCTGATTTCGCTGTGGCTGCGCGGCCATCTGGACGCCAGGCGCAAATGGTTCCGCTTCGCCCGCGCCGCGCCGCTTCTGCTGCTTCTGTTGTTGCCGCCGCAGGCGCGTGCCGACGAAACCAAGAACATGACGGCCGCGCTCGACACGCGGCTCGCCTATGTGATCACGGGCGTCTCCGAAGTGGATCAGATGAGCCGGGCGGGGCTTTTCGGGCTCGGCCTCATGTTGCGCGCGCGCACTTCCTATGAACCGAACGATCCCCTCGGCGTGAATCTCGAAACCGACGATCTTTCGTTCTATCCCCTCCTCTATTGGCCCATGGACCCGCGCCAGGCGGATCTCTCGCCCCCAGCGATTGCCAAGCTCGACAATTACATACGCAGCGGCGGCACCATTCTGTTCGACACGCGCGACGCCACCATCGCCGGCATGCCCACCGGAAATTCTCCCGGAACGCAGACGCTGCGCCGCCTGCTCGCCAAGCTTGACCTGCCCCCGCTCGAGCGCGTGCCGCAGGATCACGTGCTTACCAAAGCGTTTTACCTGTTGCAGGACTTTCCCGGCCGCTTCGATGGCGGCGAGGTGTGGGTGGAAGTGCTGCCGCCAGCCGATCCCGATGCGCCGCCCGCGCCCGCACGCGGCGGCGACGGCGTTTCGCCCGTGATCATCGGCGGCAACGACTGGGCGGCCGCCTGGGCGCGCGATGCAACCGGGCGCCCGCTGGTCACGCCCGTTCCGGGCGGCGAACGCCAGCGTGAAATGGCGATCCGCTTCGGCATCAATCTGGTCATGTACGCGCTCACCGGCAACTACAAGGCCGACCAGGTACACGTTCCGGCGCTGCTGGAACGCATGGGGCGCTAAGCCGCGATGACGGAGAATTATTTCACCGGCATCGCTCTCGCCCCGCATGTGCCCGGGACAGTTCTCTGGTTTTTGGGCGCGGCCGCGCTCGTGCTGGTCGCCTTGTCGTTTCTCTTCGGCGCGCGCGGCGGCTGGGCGCGCGCGCTTGCTTTTCTTGTGCTGATTGCCGCGTTAGCCAACCCGTTGATCGTGCGCGAAACGCGCGAACCCTTGTCCGACGTCGTGGCGCTGATCACAGACCGCAGCCAGAGCCAGACGATCGGGACGCGCAGCCGCGACGCGGAACGCGCGCGCACGAGAATCCTGGAGCAACTGCAAAAATTGAAAAACGTCGAGGTGCGCGAGGCCGATGTGCGCACGCGCGCGGACGAAGGCACGACGCTGTTTCAATCTGCCGGTACGGCGCTGGCCGATGTCCCGCCCGACCGCGTCGGCGCCGTCATCGCGATTACCGACGGCCAGGTGCACGATGCGCCGAACATCGCGAGCTATAACCGGCGTGCGCCGTTCCAGGTGCTGCTGACCGGCGCGCCCGGCGAGCGCGACCGCAAGCTTTCCATCGCACGAGCCGCACGCTTCGCCATTGTCGGGCAGGATGCGCAGCTGGCCGTCCGCGTGGACGATTTCGGCGGACCCGGCGGGAACGTGGCGCACGTGCGCACGCGCGTGGACGGCGAAGAGCGCGGCTCGCAGCTCGTGCCCACGGGCGAAACCGCGACCATTGCCGTGCCCATCGCCCATGGCGGCGAGAACGTGATCGAGGTGGAAGCCGCGCCCGGCCCCGCCGAACAGACTCTGCAAAACAATCGCGCAGTGGTGGTGGTAACGGGCGTGCGCGACCGGCTGCGCGTGCTGCTCATATCGGGCCAGCCGCATGCGGGCGAGCGTGTGTGGCGCAATCTGCTGAAGGCCGATCCGTCCGTGGATCTGGTGCATTTCACCATCCTGCGCCCGCCCGAAAAGCAGGACGCCATTCCGATCAACGAGCTGTCGCTGATCGCCTTCCCCACGCGCGAGCTTTTCGACGAAAAGCTCGATCAGTTCGATCTGGTGATCTTCGACCGCTTCAGCCGGCAAGGCATTTTGCCGCTGGCCTATTTCGAGAACCTTGCGCGCTATGTGGAGGACGGAGGCGGGCTGCTGGTTTCGTCGGGGCCCGAACTGGTTGCCCCCGAAAGCATCTATCGCACGCCGTTGGCCGCCGTGCTGCCTGCGCAGCCTACGGGCGAGGTGATCACGCAGGGCTTCACGCCCGAAGTGACGAAGCAAGGATTTGCGCATCCGGTTACGCAGGGACTGACGGGCGCGAACTCCGGGAATGCGCCGCCAAAATGGGGCCGCTGGTACCGGATGATGGGGACTCAGAGGCTGGCGGGCGTCGCCGTCATGGCGGGCGCTGGCCGGCCGCTGCTGGTGCTCGACCGCATACGGCAGGGCCGCGTTGCGCAACTTCTTTCCGATCAGCCATGGCTGTGGGCGCGCGGCTTCGAAGGCGGCGGCCCGCAAGCGGAGTTGCTGCGCAGGCTCGCACACTGGCTGATGAAGGAACCGGATCTGGAGGAAGAGCGCCTTCAGGCGCAGATCGCCGGCGGCGAAATGACCATCACGCGGCGCACCATGGCCGCCGAGCCCGCGCCCGTGAACGTGCAAACGCCGTCCGGACGAAGCGAATCCGTGACTCTATCGCAGGCGCGGCCCGGGCAATTCACGGCGCGCATGAGGGCAGGCGAGCTGGGGTTGTATCGCCTGTCGGACGGAAAACTGAGCGCGATTGTGGCGGCGGGGACGTTGAATCCGCGCGAGGTGGCCGACATGCGCGCGACTGCGGAAATCCTGAAGCCCTATGCCGAAAAAACGCGCGGCGCAGTTCACTGGCTTCGTGACGGCATTCCCGATGTGCGCGAAGTGGACGACGGACGCGAAGCCAGCGGCAAAGGATGGATTGGCATTGCGCGACGCAATGCCTATCGCGTCAGCGCCGTGGAACAGGAGCCGCTGCTGCCGCCGTGGCTGGCGCTGGTGCTGCTGCTGGGAACCGTCCTCCTCGCCTGGCGGCTGGAAGGGCGCTAGCCCAGCGGCGCCGCGTTGGCGGAGACGGGAATGTCAATGCGGGCGCGCGCGACCGCGCCTTCCAGTTTTTCCAACGCGCCCGGCCGAAGCCCCAGACCCAGGATGCGATCGGGGTCCACCGGTCCGGGAAAGCGAACCTGGCCCGGCTTGATCTTGGCGAATCCCACCCGGCCGTAATAGGGCTCGTCGCCCACCAGAAGGATGGTGGCATGGCCGCGCTTGCGCGCCGCCTCGATGCCCTTCTGCATCAGCGCAATTCCAATGCCTTTGCCGCGAAGCTTCGGCTGCACCGCGAGCGGCCCCAGCAGCAGCGAATTCTGCCCGCCCACCTTAATCGGCCAGAAGCGCACGGCGCCAACCAGCTTGCCGCCGTCCTCGGCGACGAAACACAATTCCTTTTCGGGATTTACGCCTTCGCGCAGCCGGTACGCGGTCTTGGCGAAGCGCCCCGCGCCGAAGCCGAGCGTTATCACCTTCTCGACCGCTTCCGCGTCGCCCGCGCGCTCATTTCGGATTTGCCACATGCGGACCCCCGCCCGAGTCCTACCACAAGGTCTCGCGTGGCGCGCGGCCGGAGAACTCGGCCAGGCGGCGCACCGTTCCGCCCGAGGTGCCGTGAGGCAAGGTGTCCGGCGCGCTAAAGCGGATTTCCGCGACCTCGTGATTGGGGTGGAAGGCAAGTTCGATGTCGCGCAGGACGTAAAGCGAAATATGGTCGCTCCAGCGCCCATCGCGGCGCAGGTAAAGCCCGAACAGCTCGGGCGGAGCGGCATTCACCAGCCCCACTTCCTCGCGCAGCTCGCGCAGCAACGCTTCCGCGCTTGTCTCGCCGCGATCGACGCCGCCGCCAGGCAGATGCCATCCACCCACATAAGTATGGCGCACGAGAAGAACCTGCCCCTGACTGTTCAGCGCAATGGCGCGCGCCCCCAGCGAAACAGGCGCAGCGATGCTGCGCGCGGACGCGCGCATCTGCTGGAGGAAACGGAGAACCGGGCCCGGCATGAGCGGGCCTCATTATCAGCGGCGGGCGCGGGCGAAAAGAAGGCAGTGGAACCGGACGTTCGGGATCTCGGCGAAAAGCAGGGTGAGTGCCGCGGCGAGCAGACCCAGGGGCGCGGCAAACACGAGGTCCGGATCGCGTCCCAGAACCGCAATGACGGTGACTGCAACGCCGGCCGCCTGCGCCGCCGCAAGACGCGTCATGCTTCCCCTCCGTCGCACCGAGAGAAAGTCTAAGACGCAAGCCGATCGGCTCGAAGTATATGCTTAAGGGAAGGTTAATATCCGAGAATGGCGAATAGTGAATAGCGAATAGAGTGCACCTATTCGATGCTCGCTACTTGCGACTCGCCACCTGCTAGACGTCGAAGCGGATGCCCTGGGCGAGAGGCAGCGCATCGGAATAATTGATGGTCGAGGTCTGCCGGCGCATATAGGCTTTCCACGCGTCGGAACCGGATTCGCGTCCGCCGCCGGTTTCCTTTTCCCCGCCGAAGGCACCGCCGATTTCCGCGCCGGAAGGCCCGATGTTCACGTTGGCGATGCCACAATCGGAGCCCAGCGCCGAGGTGAAACGCTCGGCCTCCTGCACATCGCGCGTGAAGACGCAGGACGACAGGCCCTGCGGCACGTCATTGTGCATCGCTATCGCCTCGTCCCATGTCCCGTAGCTCACGGCGTAAAGAATGGGCGCGAAGGTTTCCTCGCGCACGATGTCCGTCTGCGACGGCATTTCGACGATAGCCGGGTTCACGTAAAACGCGTTGGGGAATTTGTTCGCGAGCGCGCGCGCGCCGCCGAACACTCTGCCCCCTTCGGCACGCGCGCGCGAAAGCGCCTTTTCCATATTGACGAACGCCGCCTCGTCGATCAGCGGGCCGACCAGCGTTCCCTTCTCGCGCGGGTCGCCGATGGGAAGGCGTTCGTAAACCGCACGCAGTTTTTCCAGCACCTTGTCCTTGACGGTTTCGTGCAGGATCAGGCGGCGGAGGCTGGTACAGCGCTGGCCCGCCGTGCCCACCGCAGAAAACGTGATGGCGCGCGTGGCCAGCTCGAGGTCGGCGGACGGGCAGACGATCATGGCGTTGTTGCCGCCAAGTTCGATAATGGCGCGGCCGAAACGGTTTGCCACGACGGGAGCGAGGGCGTGACCCATTCGGATGGAGCCGGTCGCGCTCACAACCGGAATGCGCGTGTCCTTCGCCAGCGCTTCGCCCGTTTCGCGCCCGCCAAGGGCGATCTGCAACAGCCCCGCAGGCGCATCGCCGAGGCGTTTCGCCGCGCGCTCGAACAGCGCCTCGACGGCAAGCGCACATAGCGGCGTTTTTTCCGAGGGTTTCCAGATGACGGAATCGCCGCACACAAAACCGAGCGCGGCATTCCACGCCCATACGGCGACGGGAAAATTGAAGGCGCTGATGACGCCAACGGGCCCCGCGGGATGCCAGGATTCGATCATTTTGTGTCCGGGCCGTTCGGAAGCGATGGTGAGTCCGTAAAGCTGGCGCGAGAGACCGACAGCAAAGTCGCAGATGTCGATCATCTCCTGCACTTCGCCGAGCCCTTCCTGAAGAATCTTCCCCGTTTCCAGCGTGACAAGCGAGCCGAGGGATTCTTTCTCGCGGCGGAGCTCCTCGCCGAAAAGACGGACAAGCTCGCCCCGCTTGGGCGCAGGCACAGTGCGCCAGGCACGGAAGGCTTCGACGCTTTTTGCGATCTTGGCGTCGATCGAGCGGACGTCGTCCCAGGCGATGCGCGCCATTTCCGCGCCGTCAATCGGCGAGCGCGCGACGTGCTCGCCTGCCGGTACGCGCGCTCCAAAATTTTTCAGGATGTCGACCGCGTTCATCACATCACCATCCTTTTCCTCCCCCGTTCACGGGGGAGGTCGATCCGGCGAGC
>JBQTHM010000032.1:0-6984 GCA_052389895.1 Alphaproteobacteria bacterium
ATGCTGGCGTAAAACAATATCTCCCATATAAGTGGAGAAGCACCGGGCCAGACCATGGCCAACGTGTTGCCCATTAGGTCGAGCCCCAAACCGAGCAGCGTAAGAACAATGGATGCGCCGAGGCTTCGCATCCCGTCAGAATACCCCGATTCTGATTCCGTATGCAATCTTTATATACACGAATTCCGGACGCACGGACATCCGTGCCCAGAGGGCGTCGAGGGCGGGGTAGCGGTTCGAAGAAAGCAAATGCGGCGCGGAAAGCCGGATATAGCCCAACAGACCGGCCGTGGTAATCTGCGCCTGGTCGATCTTGTCGCGGCTGGGCCAGATTTCATGATCGAGCGCGGTGAGCGCGTCGCGCGCCTGTGTCAGGCAGCGCTCGATCCATTCCTGCCAGTGCAGATGTTGCGGGCGAATTAGCAGCTCGTAATTGGCGGCGCCAACCTTGTCCATGGCGCCGGTGGCGAGTGCGATCCGCTTGAGCGCCAACTTGCGCGCTTCGCCGCGCGGCGGGACGAGCGCGCGCTCGGGGCCGACCTTTTCGTCCAGCCAGTCCAGAATAGCCGAGGAGTCGATCAGGATTTCGCCGTTGTCGAGCACGAGCGAGGGAATACGCCCCAGCGGGTTGGTTTTGCGCATGGAGTCAAAGTCGCCGAACACCGAGCGCTGGTCGTGCTCGTATTCGAAGCCCAGCACGCGCAGGCTTACAGCCACACGGCGCACATAAGGCGAGTCATATTGGCCGACGAGGATCATGGCCGAATTCCGCGAAGGATGGTCGGAGAGAGAGGATTCGAACCTCCGGCCCCCACGTCCCGAACGTGGTGCTCTACCAGGCTGAGCTACTCTCCGCCGAAGAGCGGGCGTTATAGCCAGCCCCTATTGCCCCGGCAATACGCGGCCCTGTGCCTCGTTTGGCCGCGCCGCCGCATCCAGCACCTCCGTCAGCGTCACCCAACGCCCTTTTTTCACACGCGCCAAAAAGCCCGCCTGTATCCCGAGATGATCCTGCGGCGTGAACGTGACGGGAATGGTCCCGAGCCTGGCATCCGACCACGGTCCCATCTCTTCCAGCGTGCGCGCGAGGCTCGATTGCGTCAGCACGGCGCCGGTTTTGCGCACAGCGTCTGCGAACAGCCGTGCGTTCAGATAGGCCTGCAACGCGTGAATACTCGGCGCCATACCGAATTTGCGCTGATAGTGCCGCGCCCAACCGCCGAGTTTCGCATCGTCGCGATAGGGAACGGGCGTGGCCCCGACGGCATACAATCCTTCTACTGCATGCGCACCGAGCGTCGCCGTTTCGGGCGTGTAGCAAGCGGATGAGCAAAGGAAGGTGGGCCGGAAGCCGCGCGCACGCGCCGCGCGCATGATGGCGACCGTGTCCTGCACCACGCTGCCCAGCACCACGATGTCTACTTTCGCGGCTTTCAATTTCGCAATCTGTTTGCCGAATGCAGTTGTGTTCGGAGGATATGCCACGACGGCGGCGGCCTTCAGTCCGTTGCGCATAAGGGCTACCTGGGCGCCGTCGAATACCGTCAGGCCAAACGTGTTGGCCTGATAGAGCACGCCGACCTTGCGCGCGCCCGTCATGCGCAGCAGATTTTCGAGCGACGCCGTGATGCCCGGGCCGTAGCCGGGCGTGGTTGCAAACTTCAACCGGTGAAACGATGTGTGGCTTTGCACTTCGGCGGTGAGCGGAAAGAGATGAAGAACGCCGCGATTCAGCGCCTCCGGCAGTGAGGCCGCAACGGTCGGCGTTCCCAGCGGGCTGAGAATCGCGAAAACGCGGTCTTCGCGGACCAGTATGCGAACGGCGCGTGTGGCGGTGGTCGCGTCGTATTTGTCGTCCTCGATGATTAGACGGATGCGGCGCCCGTTCATGCCGCCGGCCGCGTTCGCCTCTTCGATGCCCATCATGAGCCCGTTGCGCGCGGCCCGGCCGTGCTGGGCCAGCGGTCCCGAGAGGTCCATATGGGTGCCCACGACGATCTCATGCGTCATCACGCCTTGCGCGGCGTGGGCATGCGTTACCGCGATAAGGGCGAACAGTCCGAAGACGAATAAAATAACTTTGGCGCAAAGCCCCCTCCGGCGCTTCGCGCCCCTCGGGCGGGCGAAAGCTCCACTGGAGCTTTCGCTTCTCCGCCCTCGACCCCCAAGGAGGGAGGATGATCTCTGACCCATGCTCCCCCGTCGGGATGGCGACGCCGGACTGAGCGGGCCGCGGGCGAAGCGAGCGGGCGAGGGAAAATTCATGGTGCCGATTTGCCGACCGTCGCAGCGGACTTGTAATCCCGGAAACGGTCACGCAGTGCCGTCTTCTGTACTTTGCCGGTGGCCGTGTGGGGAATTTCGTCCACGAACACCACATCGTCCGGCATCCACCACCTGGCGATCGTGCCCGAAAGAAACGAGAGGATGTCGTCGCGCGTGGCGCGCGCGTCTTTCTTCAGCACGGCAATTAGCAAAGGCCGTTCGTTCCATTTGAGATGGGGCACGCCTATCACGGCGGCTTCGGCCACCGCGGGATGGCACGCGGCGATATTTTCTATCGCTATGGACGAAATCCATTCGCCGCCCGATTTGATCACGTCCTTGGAACGGTCGGTGATCTGCATGAAGCCTTCGGCGTCCAACGTCGCCACGTCGCCCGTGTCGAACCATCCATCGGCGTTCACAGCGACATTTTCCTCTTTGAAATAGGCACGTGCGATTGCCGGGCCGCGCACCATCAGCCGCCCGAACGTCTTGCCGTCGCGCGGCAACTCCCGGTCGTCGTCGCCCACGATCTTCATCTCCACGCCGAAAGGCGGACGGCCTTGCTTCAGCTTGAAGAGGTATTTTTCCTCGTATGGCATCTCGTCCTGGCCGGCCTTGAGTTTTCCCACAGTGCCGAGCGGGCTCATTTCGGTCATGCCCCAGGAATGGGCAATCTGTACGCCGTAAGTGTTTTCGAACGTCTCGATCAATGCGCGCGGGCAGGCCGCGCCTCCGATTACGACGCGCTTCAGCGTAGAAAGCCTGAGCTCGTTCTGCTCCAGATACGCGAGCAGGTTCATCCATACCGTCGGCACGGCCGCGCTGCAGGTGACCTCTTCCTTTTCCAGCAACTCGTAAAGCGACGCGCCGTCGAGCTTGGCGCCCGGGAGTACCATCTTTGCTCCCGCCATGGGCGCATTGAATACGATTCCCCAGGCATTGGCATGGAACATGGGAACCACGGGCAACACGCAATCCGCGCTGGAAAGTCCGAAGGTGTCCGGCTGAGCAGCAAGAAATGTGTGCAGCACATTGCTGCGATGCGTGTAGAGCACGCCTTTGGGATTGCCGGTCGTTCCCGACGTGTAGCAGAGCCCGCAGGCGTCGTTTTCATCCAGCTGCGCCCATTCGAAGTCGTCATCCACCGAACCGATGAAGTCTTCGTACGCGACGAGGTTGGGAATCTTTGCTTCGGGCAAATTGCCCCGCGCGCATAGCGCCACGTAAAGCTGGCACGAGGTAAGCTTCGGTGCAAGTTCCGCTACGATTCCCGCGAACGTCGAATCGAAGAACAGCGCGCGGTCCCCGGCATGATTGGCGATGTATTCGATCTGCGGCGGAAACAGGCGCGGATTAATGGTGTGGCACACGCCGCCCATTCCCATGATGCCGTACCAGGCCTCCACATGCCGATGCGTGTTCCATGCCATGGTGGCGACGCGGTCGCCGCGTCTGATGCCCTGAAGCGTAAGCGCCTTGGCAACGAGCTTCGCCCGGCTGCGAATCTCGTCATAGCTGGTGCGGTGCAGCGGCCCCTCCAATGTGCGCGTCACCACCTCGCGCGCGCCGTGATTGAGCGCGGCGTGGTCGATGATCTTGTGCACCAGAAGCGGCCAGTTTTGCATCAGGCCATGCATGAGTGGCGATCCCTTTGCCCTATTGTGTCTGGCATCCTATCAGCGTTGAATTGGGCGGCAATCCGAAGCACATCCCGCCATGCCCCTCACCAACAAGCAGACGCGCGACATCCAAAGCATTCTTCATCCCTACACGAATCCTAAGGTTCTGAAAGAAACCGGCGCGCTGGTATATGAAAGTGGCAAGGGCGTCTTCGTCTACGACGAAAAAGGCAAGGACTATATCGAGGCCATGTCCGGCCTCTGGTGCAACGCGCTGGGCTGGGGCGAGGAGGCGCTGGTGGAAGCCGCGGCCGAGCAGATGCGCCGCCTCGCGCACGGCCACCTCTTCGCCGGCAAGAGCCACGAGCCCGCGATTGCGCTCGCCGAGAAGTTGAAGGAGATCGCGCCCTTTCGCGTGGGCAAAGTGTTCTTCGCCAATTCAGGCTCCGAGGCCAACGACACGCAGGTGAAGCTGTTCTGGTACGCGAACAATGCGCGCGGGCTAACCAAAAAGAAAACGATCATCAGCCGGATGAAGGCCTATCATGGCGTTACCATGGTGGCGGCCTCACTTTCCGGGCTGCCCGCCAATCACAAGAGCTTCGACCTGCCGCTTTTCTTCGTGCGCCACACGGATTGCCCGCATTACTTCCGCAACGCGCAAGCGGGCGAGAGCGAGGAACAATTCTCAACCCGCATGGCGGCGAACCTGGAAGCCCTTATAAATGAGGAAGGCTCCGGCACCATCGCCGCCATGATCGTGGAGCCGGTCTATGGTGCCGGCGGCGCCTTTGTGCCGCCCAAGGGTTACTTCACCGCCATCCAGGAAGTGCTGCGCAAGCACGGCATCGCGCTGATCAACGACGAGGTCATCACCGGCTTCGGCCGCACGGGCAATTGGTGGGGCGCGGAAACTTACGGCATCAAGCCCGACACCATGTCGGTCGCAAAAGCATTATCGAGCGCCTATCTCCCCATTGCCGCCGTGTTGATCTCGCCCGAGCTCGCCGATCTCATCGATTCCGAGTCCGGCAAAATCGGCACCTTCGGCCACGGTTACACGTATTCTGGCCATCCGGTGTCCTGCGCGGTCGCGCTCAAGACGATTGAAATCTACGAGAGCCGCAAAATCCTCGATCACGTGCGAAAAGTTTCGCCCCGCTTCCTGCAGCGGCTTTACCGGCTTGCGGAAAACCCGGTCGTGACCGACGTGCAGGGCGTCGGCCTCATCGGCGGTTTCGAGCTGGTGCCGGCAAAAACCGGCAAGCCCAGCTTTGACGCCGCCAAGGGCGTCGCCATCAAGTTCGGCATGTTCTGCCAGGAAGAGGGCGTGATCGTGCGTTCCGTGCTGGGCGAGCGCATTGCCGTCTGCCCGCCGCTTATCATCGGCGAATCCGAAATCGACGAAATGTTCGACCGCATCGAGCGCGGCCTTTCCCGCGGCCTGCAATGGGCAAAGGACGAGGGCTTAGTCGAATAACCATTGTCATTACCCGCGAATGAGAGCGTTTCATCCAAGGTGTCATGGCCCGCGACTGCGGGCCACCCAGGTGCCGTTGCGCCGGCGATTGCCTTCATCACCTGGGTCACACGCATGCGCGGGTGATGACAATCGCGACGTGGCAGGAACTTGGCCGCTCGTGGCCGCGTTCTTACCTCGACGACCCGAGGAAACGCCCCATGACCGCCCCCGTCCAGAGCTCAAAAACGAAAGCAAAGCCGTTCACCTTGCCACCGCTGCCTTACGAGGAGAACGCACTCGAACCGGTGATTTCGGCGAAAACGATGGGGTTTCATTACGGCAAGCACCACAAGGCCTATGTGGACAAGCTGAATGAGCTGGTGGGCGACAGCGAATACGCCGATATGGACATCGAAGAGATTGTCCGCGCCACCGACGACGCGCGCACGGCGAATGAGAAGAAGATTTTCAACAATGCCGCGCAGGTGTGGAACCACAGCTTCTTCTGGTCGTGTCTTGCGAAAGATGGCGGCAAACCCAGTGGCGAACTGAAGGGCGCCATCGAGCGCGATTTCGAAAGCTTTGACAAATTAAAACAAGAATTCGCCGCCGCCGCCGTCGAGCTGTTCGGCAGCGGCTGGGCATGGCTGGTGCTCGACGACGGCGTGCTCAAGATCGCGAAAACGCCTGACGCCGAAACGCCCATGGCGAAGGAAAAGACCTGCCTCCTCGCCATCGATGTGTGGGAACACGCCTATTATCTCGACTACCAGAACCGCCGGCCCGATTACGTAAAGGCGGTGATCGACAAACTCCTCAACTGGGACTTCGCCGCCGAGAATTTTGCCGCCGGATGAACGCATAGCCCCCTCCGCCTCGCATGCGCTCGGCACCTCCCCCCATGGGGGAGGATGATTAGCGTTATTAATCCACCCCCTCTGGGGGGGAATTATATACTTGACTGACAGACTGTAAACCCCGCTATGGGCGTCATAGGAGACAAGCCATGACGCCCGTTGAACTTTCCGCCAAGGTCTATTGCGACGAGGATGCCGCCCGCAAGCATTTCGAAGCTATCCGCTGGCCTGATGGCATGACATGCCCACATTGCGGCTCCTTGGATGAGGCTAGGCCGCTAAACGGCAAGAGCATGGGCGCGGGCTGGTATTACTGCGAAGCCTGTCAGGACAAGTTCACAGTCCGCACCGGCACCGTTTATGAGCGCAGTCACGTTCCCCTTCACAAGTGGCTTCTGGCGTTCCGCCTCATGGCATCGAGCAAGAAAGGCATTTCGGCTCACCAGCTTCACCGCACGCTGGACGTGACCTACAAAACGGCGTGGTTCATGGCGCACCGTGTCCGCGAGGCTATGGCCCCGCTGAAAGGCTCCGCTGGCCCGCTTGGTGGCAAAGGCAAAATTGTCGAGGCCGACACTACTTATGTCGGCGGCAAAGAACACAACAAACACCTTGGCAAGCGCGACAGCAAGAAGATCGGCGGCGTTGGCAAGCAGATCGTCCACACGCTGGTTGAGCGTGGCGGTAAGGCCCGCTCCAATCACATCTCCAATGTCAGCGGCAAAACGCTGCGCCCCGTTGTCATGTCACAGGTGAGCCGCAAGTCCACGCTTATGAC
>JBQTHM010000033.1:0-5072 GCA_052389895.1 Alphaproteobacteria bacterium
CTCGACGCCATGAGGCGGAACGCCAAAAGCCACTGGTGAAGGGGAACGTGACTGCGCTCGTAAACGGTGCCGGTGCGAACTGTGAACTTGTCCTGACAGGCTTCGCAATAATACCAGCCCATCCCCATGGACTTGCCATTTAGCGGCCTAGCATCATCCAGCGAGCCACAATGCGGACAAGTCACGCCATCCGGCCAGCGGATAGCCTCGAAATGCTTGTGTGCCGCGTCTTCGTCGCAATAGACCTTGGCGGAAAGTTCAACAGGCGTCATGGCTTATCTCCTATGACGCCAATATAGGGGTTTACAGTCTGTCAGTCAAGTATATAATTCCCCTTTGGGGGAGGTGCGCGCGTCAGCGCGCGGAGGGGGCCTTGCGCGGCTTGGATAGTATCAACGCGCTCCACGGGCCGTCGCGCATGACGCGCACGCGCTCGAGCCCGCGGCGGCCATAGGCGCGC
This sequence comes from Alphaproteobacteria bacterium, assembly GCA_052389895.1. Lineage (GTDB taxonomy): Bacteria > Pseudomonadota > Alphaproteobacteria > Micropepsales > Micropepsaceae > CAVVXX01. The sequence goes on from JBQTHM010000033.1 coordinate 461, forward strand.
AGGATCGTCTCTTCCTCGTCGCGCATGAGGCCGGACAGCACAGCAATTCCACCGGGCGCCAGCGCCTTCGCCATCGGCGCCGCCAGTTTATTCAGCGGCTTGGACAGGATGTTGGCAAGGACGAGGTCGAAACGCCCGCGGCCCCTCAGTTCCTTGTCTTCGAAGCCGCTGGCCAGCACGGCATGAACGCGCGCGGCTTCGCCGTTGGCGGCCGCGTTCTCGATGGTGATGCCGACGGCCACGTGATCGATGTCGCTGGCGGTGACCGGCTCGCGCCACAGCTTGGCCGCGGCGATGGCCAGCACGCCGGCGCCGCAGCCCATGTCGAGCACGTGCTTGAAGCGCCGCCTGCGCGCGAGTTCCGACAGCGCCTTCAGGCACAGCGCCGTGGTCTCGTGATGGCCGGTGCCGAAGGCCATGCCCGCCTCGATCCAGATGGGGATACGCCCGCGCGGAACTTTGCCCTTGTCGTGCGCGCCATAGATAAAGAAGCGCCCCGCGCGCACGGGGGGAAGCGCGCGCTGCGATTTCTTGATCCAGTCCTGGTCGCGCAGCGCAGCGACCCTTACTTTGTAACCGCAAACGCAGGACAGCAGCTCGGCGTCGGGCTTCTTCGCGTAGAGCGCTTCGACCGTCGCCTTCGGCCCAAACGGATCTTCCGCAATCAGCACCGCCTGAGGGCTCGGCGCGGGTGTAATCTCAAACACCGCCGCCACATCCGCCGCGCGGTTTTTATTGAGGGTGACGGAGGCTTTCCAGAGTGGGGGAGAAGTAGGCACATTCGCCTTTTATATTTAGTGTCATCGCCCGCGAATGCGGGCGACCCAAATGACGCAGCACCGATGCTCAACACATATTACGTCTACATTCTTGCGAGCAAATGCAACGGCACTCTCTACATAGGCGTTACGAACAACCTTGTGAAACGCGTTGCCGAACATCGCGAAGGTATCGTGCCGGGATTCACGAAAACCTATGACGTAAAGCGGCTCGTCTATTTCGAGGCGTTTGAAGATATTGAGGCCGCCATTCGGCGAGAAAAGCGGCTGAAGAAATACAAGCGCGAATGGAAGATCAATCTCATCCAACAACACAATGTAAAGTGGAAAGACTTATTTGAAACGTTGGGCCCTTCATCACCTGGGTGGCCCGCATTCGCGGACCATGACAACCAGGTGCCAGCGCCGACGTGAGCAATTAGGGCGAAGAGGGGACATAAATAATTGTAACGGAACCCACAGTTTCATTTCTCTTGAATACTGTAGCGTTGCGATCGTACTTTACCTCAAGTGAATTGGCGGCTCGCCAGCTTATTTCCGCCCAAGGTCCGCCCCAAGCTGCTCGCGGTAAATCGCGAGCACCTTCTGCAATGAATGTATTCCCGGGTGAATTAGGAACTTCGTCGTCCGCCTCTAAAATGGATACTTGAGTAGAAAAATCTGTTGTGGCTCCACAATCCCGTTCAAACATCACGGCCTTGAGTTTGTTATCTGGCGAAGCCACACTTTTCACCAGCTCAGTGCCACACATTTTGCTGAAGCCAAACGCCAACACTCCGGCAACGGCGAGAGTCACCGATAAGCCGATCAGGATGTTGGTGCTCCTTTTCACGCCCTTTGCACGAAGTTATCAATAACCCGCTTGGTGCCCGCTTTATCGAATTCCACTTCGAGCTTGTTGCCGTCCACGGTCATGACGCGGCCGTAGCCGAATTTCTGATGGAAGACGCGTTCGCCCGCTTTGTATTTGCCGCCGGCGTCGCTGGTTGAAACGATTTTCGCTTCCGCATCAATCACGCGGCCGCGTCCGCCGCCATATTTGCGTGTTGGCGTTTCCGAAAATCCGCCGCGCGTGGAGCCGGCGCCCGCGCCCGAATAGCCGCCAGTAAACGGACTGGCGCCACGCGCGGCCTGCGCGCGCCGCCAGCCGGGGCTGTCATAGGTGCTGCCAAAGTTCGCGCCGGTATTGTCGCGAAAGCCGCCATAGCCGCCATACATGCCCTCGTCGGCGATCATCTCGACATGCGCTTCGGGCAGCTCGCCGACAAAACGCGACGGCACGCCGCTCTGCCAGCTGCCGTGAATGCGCCGGTTGGCGGCGAAACTCACGCGCGCGCGCTGCTTCGCCCGCGTGATGCCGACATAGGCGAGGCGGCGTTCCTCCTCCAGCCCCGCCGTGCCCTTCTCGTCCATCGTGCGCTGGGAGGGAAACAGACCTTCCTCCCAACCGGGCAGGAACACGGTCTCGAATTCCAGCCCCTTGGCCGCGTGCAGCGTCATCAGGTTGACGCGGTCGCCGCCTTCACCCTGTTCCAGCTCCATCACGAGGCTGACATGCTCCAGAAACGCAGCCAGCGATTCATAAGACTCCATCGAGCGTACAAGTTCTTTCAAATTCTCCAGCCGCCCCGGCGCATCGGCCGACTTGTCGCACCGAAGCATGTCCGTGTAGCCGCTCTCGTCCAGCACGATCTCGGCCAGTTGCGGATGCGGAATCTGCGCCGCCTGCTCGTGCCAGCGCGCGACCATTCTGGCAAAATCGCCCAGCGTCTTGCGCGCCTTGGGCGCCAATTCTTCGGTCTCGGAAATTTCCGTCGCCGCCGCCAGCAGCGGCACTTGCGCTTTTCGTGCGTGCACCTCGAGCGCCTGGATGCTGGCTTCGCCTAGCCCGCGCTTCGGCCGGTTGACGATACGCTCGAAGGCTAGATCGTCGTCGCCTTGCGCGATCACGCGCAGATAAGCCAGCGCATCGCGAATTTCGGCGCGCTCGTAAAAGCGCGGGCCGCCGATCACGCGATAGGGCAGGCCGATCATCAGGAAGCGGTCTTCGAATTCGCGCATCTGGAACGAGGCGCGCACCAAAATCGCCATCTCGGCCAGCCTGTGGTCCCGGCGCTGCAGGCTCTCGATGTCCGATGCAATCGAGCGCGCTTCTTCCTCCGCGTCCCACAGCGCCTTCACCTGAATCTTTTCGCCCGCATCGCCTTCAGTCCACAGCGTCTTGCCAAGCCTGCCCTTGTTGGCTGCGATCAAACCGGAAGCGGCCGCCAGAATATTCGGCGTCGAGCGGTAATTGCGTTCAAGGCGGATCACTTTGGCGCCGGGAAAGTCGCGCTCGAAGCGCAGGATGTTTTCGATCTCTGCCCCGCGCCAGGCATAGATGGACTGGTCGTCGTCGCCCACCACGCAGAGATTGTTGTGCTTGCCGCCCGCCAGCAGCCGCAGCCACAGATATTGCGCCACGTTGGTGTCCTGATATTCGTCCACCAGCATGTAGGCGAAGCGGCGGCGGTAATCCTCGAGGATCTGCGCGTTGCTGCGCAGCACATTGATCGCCTCCAGCAGCAGGTCGCCAAAATCCACCGCGTTCAGGGTTTTCAGCCGCTGCTGATAGAGCTTGTAGAGCTTGCGCCCCTGCCCAAACGCGTAGGCATGCGCCTCGCCTTCCGGCACGTCGTCGGGGGTGAGCCCGCGATTCTTCCAGTTGTCGATGTAGGCGGCGAGCGTGCGCGGCGGGAAGCGCTTCTCGTCGATGTTCTCGGCCTCCACCACCTGCTTGATCAGGCGCAGCGCGTCGTCTTCGTCCAGAATCGTGAAGTTGGGCTTGAGCCCGGCCAGCTCCGCATGCCGGCGCAGCATGCGGGCGCAGATGGAATGGAACGTGCCCAGCCATTGCATGCCCTCGACCGCGCCGCCGATAAGGGCGCCGATGCGCTCCTTCATTTCGCGCGCGGCCTTGTTGGTGAAGGTGACGGCCAGGATCTGCCCCGGAAAGGCACGCCGCGTGGCGAGGATGTGGGCGAGCCGCGTGGTGAGGACGCGCGTCTTGCCGGTGCCCGCGCCCGCCAGCACCAGCACGGGGCCGTCGAGCGCCAGCACGGCCTCGCGCTGCGTTTCGTTCAGGCCTTGCAGATAAGCGGGTTCGCCCGCGGGCACGTTTGTGGTCGCGTCGCTGCCCGCGCCCGGGCCGAACGCCGCATCCAGCGGATCGCGGTGGGGGAACTCGTTACTCATGATTCACGCGTGATGTTAGCAGGAGCGACCGGGTTTTTGGGCAATTATGGCCATTTCAGTATTTGATCGTCATGGCCGCCCTTGAGGCGGCCATCCATCGCGCCCGCGTCTACGGGCGCAAATGAGTCATTGGCGCGCAGACGCGCGCCAGATGGATGGCCGGGTCGAGCCCGGCCATGACGTCTCGGGTCTAGGGTTTCGGCGGCTTTGCCGCAAGCGTGCGCATCAGCGCGTACACGCGCAAGGCGCTCGCCAAATTGCGTTCCCCCCGCGCGGCATCGATGCGTTTGACCAATGTCACCAGCGGCACGCGGTCCTCGCGCGCTTGGCTCTCCAGCGCCGTCCAGAACTCCGCCTCCAGTGCGATACTGGTGCGATGCCCGGCAATGGAGAAGGAACGTTTCTTGAGTGCATCTGTCATCGCGCGAACCCGCTCATTATCTCCCCCCGTTGTTACGGGGGAAGTGCCGCCGAAGGCGGCGAGGGGGGCAACACCGTTGCCCCCCCCCCCAGTGTCGCAAAATCGCGCGCAACAACCACCCCCCAAAAACCCGGGGGGGACAAAAACGGAACCGACAATAGCGCCAAACGCAAAACCA
>JBQTHM010000034.1:0-31499 GCA_052389895.1 Alphaproteobacteria bacterium
GGTAGCGAACGCATTGAGGGTCTGCGGCTCTGGTGGGCGATAGCCGAGCGATGAGTGGGGCCGGACGGTGTTGTAGTGCTGGCGCCATTGTTCGATGATCACCTGCGCTTCCTTGAGGCTGTAGAAGATCCCATCCGCCAGGGCGCGACTCTTATCTCTTTCGCTCGACTTCCAGCCAGCCGCGCAAGCGAAGCTGAATGTGGAAGAGGAATGGTCAGGAGAGTCTGACCCCCATGGAGAAAATCCCGACGCTGCAAGCTACACAAAAACGGATGCGATTTTGCTTCAGTCAAATGTACAGCTCAACAAGATCAATCAATTGCTGACATTTGCAATGATCCTTGGCGTGCTGGTCCTCGTAACACTTGTCATGAAATGACGCTCCCGCGCCCCCGTTGGCACGGGAGTCGGAACGCATCTAATAATTCTTACGAACTCGCCATTTTCGCTTACCACCTGCTTACCTTCATGAATTCAATGCGGCGCATCGGTCTGGGCTAGTCAAAGTAAGCATTTACAATCATTGAATTTTTTATGGCGCACCGGGCAGGATTCGAACCCGCGACCCCCAGATTCGTAGTCTGGTGCTCTATCCAACTGAGCTACCGGTGCGTTCCAAAGGGCTGCAACCTATGCACGCGACCCTCCCTTGGCAAGCCGAACGGCGTAGTGAGATTCCATCGTGTTCTCGCACGCCATCATGTCCAATATATAAGGTGCGTACCGCGCAATTTCTCCCCCTGTCGCGTGAATGAATAGGTAAGAGGGGCAATCTTCTCGTTGCCCGGCTTGCGGCCGGGCGCCGCTTGCGTATATACGACCGCAAATTTTTGCGGCCTGGCCCCACTCGATGGAAATCGCCTGTTCTCACGCCCTGCGCAGCCACACTTGCGCCAGCAAGGGACCTTGTTAAGAGTAAAACGAATGGGGATCAAAGGGTCCCGGGCTAGTTCCGCCGCGCCCCTCGCGCAGCCAGGAAGGGATGATCGAATATGCCGAAGGCCGCTCCCGCATGGGTAATCTGGAAGCCGCTGGCATACGCCAGTGCGCTGATTTTTGTGGCCGGAATAAGCGCCTGTGCCGCGGTCGACGATGCGCTGTTCAGTGGAAGCCAAATGGAAGCGGCGCCCGGTGAAGCTGGGTTCCCCGCCGCAAGCGATGATCCGCAACCCGCAACGGCAACCGCAGCCGCGCCCGAGGGACGTGCGCTCGAGCCCGAGGCTGGCACGGCCGTCGGACGAATCCCAATCGCCGAGGGCGAGCCCACAGGCACTGCGGTCGGCCAGCAGGTACAGCAGGTGCGCAACACACTTATTGGCTTGCAGGACCGCTTCGAGGCGAACGCTCGGAGGCTGGCTGTGCTTCATGCCTCGCAGGCGGCGTCGGCCGCGACCTACAACAGCTCTACCTCTGCCATCAGCTCGCGGTTGCTGCTCGGCAGCACACGCGGCAGCTCCGAACTTGTAGTCCAGTGGAATACGGCTCAGGATGCGCTTGATCGCATCGCCGCCGATATCAATGCGCTCAATGCGTTGGGCGCCGGCATAAGCGCCGATAAGGCCTCCGCCAATATCACGCTCGCCAATATTCGCGGCATGTCTGGTGCCCCGGGGGCGGCAGAGGAAGATCGACGCCAATTGGGGCAGTTGGAGGATGAAACCAGACAGAGCATAGCGGCGCTCGATCGCGTTCTTGCCAACGTCTCGCAGAACGTGCAGCGCGCGACGTCTTACGTGGCGAATGAGCGTCCACACCTTGCCACGCTTGCCAATGCCATCAAGAGCGGCGGGGTCTATGGAGACGTGCTTGGCTCTCCGGCATTGGCGGCGCAGCCTGCGGCACCCGCGGCGGCTGCGCACGGCGCAGGCGCTTCTCCAACAAGCGGAACGCCGCTGGTGGTGATCAAATTCGACAAGCCGAATGTCGAATTCCAGCAGATTCTCTACACCGCGCTGGCGCAGGCGCTCGAACGCCGGCCCGAAGCGGGCTTCCAGGTCGTGGCCGTAGCTCCCACCGCAACCAGCGAGTCGTCCATGCAGGTCGCCCAGTCGCAAACGCAACGCAACGCTCAGGCAGTGTTGCGCTCCATGACGGACATGGGCGTGCCCGCGAGTCGTCTGGCGCTCCTTTCCACCACCGATCCCGGGGTGTCGAGCAGCGAAGTACGCGTCTATATGCGCTGAACTTATGCCGCCCCGTGCCGCCGCAGCCAGGCAAGCGCGCGGTTCCACGCTTCCTTCGCATCCCTTTCGTTGTAGGACTCGCGATAGTCCGCGAGGAAACCATGTCCGCTGCCGGGAAACACGTCGATGCGGCTCGACCGGTTGCCGGCCTCCTTAAGCGCCTGGCGCATGCGCTCCACATGTTCGGGCGTGATGCCTCTATCCTTTCCGCCGTATAGGCCGAGAACCGGCACCTTCAATTCGCGCACGACATCCACCGGATTGCGCGGGCGCAGCGGGCTCGGAGTCGAACCGGCGACGAGCGAACCGTACCAAGCGACGCCCGCCTTCAGCTTCGGATTGTGCGCGGCATACATCCAGGCCTGCCGCCCGCCCCAACAGAAACCGGTGACCGACACCTTTTTCATGTCACCGCCTTCCTTTTCGGCAAACGCGGCCTTGCTATCCAGATCACCCCAAACCTGGGCGTCGGGCACCTTGGAGACGAGCTCCGAAATCAGTTTGCCGGTATCTGCATAGTCGGCAGTGTTCCCCTGCCGGAAATAGAGTTCGCCCGCGATCGCGTACCAGCCCTGCTTGGCGAAGCGCCGGCAAACGTCCTTGATCCATTCATGCACGCCAAAGATTTCCTGGATGACGATGATCACCGGCGGGTGTGCAACGCCTTCGGGCCGCGCGCGATACGCGGCCATGTCGCCGCCGGCGACCGGCACTTTCACCATGCCGGTCTCGAGTCCCTCCGTGTCGGTGATGATCGCGGTGGCGGCCACCGGGCCTGCGGCCGCCGCGCAGCCCGCGGCGACCGCGGCGGCGGCAACGCCGCGCCGCGACAACGGCTTCCTGGCAATTAGGGCTTCGGCCTCATTCACCACCTCTTCCAGCGTAGTTGAGCCCCGTTCGTCTTTTTTTCCGTCCATCGGATTTCTCCAATTTTGCGGCCGCGCCTTGCCAACGCTACTCTCCCGGCGATTTGCGGAAAAGAGCGTGCATGAAACGGTTGATCTTCGTTTTATTCGTTCTGGCGCTCGCCGGCGGCGCGCAAGCAGAAGAAATCGCCACGCGGCACATGATCGTGGCGGCAGAGCCCTATGCCTCCGAGGCAGGCCTCGAGATGTTGCGCGCGGGCGGTTCCGCTGTGGACGCCGCCATTGCGGCGCAGCTTGTACTTACTTTGGTCGAACCGCAATCGTCCGGCATAGGCGGCGGCGGATACCTCCTGGTGGCTGAGCCCAACGGAACGCTGCACGCCTATGACGGGCGCGAGATCGCGCCCGCTTCCGCCGAGCCCGCCATGTTCTTGGATGCGCAAGGCAAGCCGCGCCCGCGTGCCGACGCCATTCCGGGCGGGCTCTCCGTCGGCATTCCGGGAAACATTGCCCTGCTTGCACGCGCGCATGAACGCCACGGCAAACTTCCCTGGGCGATATTGTTCGAGCCTGCCGTCCGCCTTGCGGATCAGGGGTTCAAGGTGCCCGCGCGCATGGCGGCGGAGCTTCGCTATCCGGAGAACGCATCCGCTTCCGAATTGGCGAAATTCTTTTCGCGCGCCGACGGAAAACTGATCGAAGCAGGCGACATATGGCACAACCGGGAATACGCAAGGACGCTGCGCGAGATAGCCAAGGGCGGGCGCGAGGCGTTCTACAAGGGGCGTATCGCCGATGCGATCATCGAGCGCGTGAAGACTTCGCCGCGCAATCCGGCCGTGATCACGCGCGAGGATTTCGCCGCCTATCGCGTGATCGACCGCGAAGCGATTTGTGGCACCTACCGGCTCTATCACGTGTGTTCCGTCCCGCCTTCGACATCGGGGGGCATCACGCTGTTGCAAATTCTCGGTATGCTTGAACGGTTTCCTTCAAGCGAACTCGAGCCGGGAACGCTGAAGGCGGTGCATCTTCTCACCCAGGCCGAGCGGCTTGCCTTCGCCGACCGCGCCCGCTGGATCGGCGATCCCGATTTCGTCCAGGTTCCGCTGCCGGGGTTGATCGACAAGAACTATCTTTCCGGACGCGCGAAGCACATCAATGTCAATCGCGATATGGATCTGGCGTCGGCGGGCACGCCGCCCTCCGAACGTTTGATCGATTACGCGCCCATTCCCCAGGCGCGCCCCGGCGGAACCAGCCACCTGGATGCGGTGGACGGCCGCGGCCAAGTTGTCTCGCTGACCGCGTCCGTTGAATCGGTTTACGGCGCCAAGCTGGTTGCGGCAGGATTCGTGCTCAACAACGAGCTCACCGATTTCACTTTTGTGCCGCAGGCCGGCGGCCGGCCCGTTGCTAATGCGCCCGCGCCGCGCAAACGGCCGATGAGCGCCATGACGCCCACCATCGTCTTCGGCCCCGGTGGCAAGTTTTTCGCCGCCATCGGCTCGCCGGGCGGCTCGCGCATCATCGGCTATGTGGCTCAGGCTGTAAGCGCATTGATAGACGCGCATGTGGACATGCAGGCAGCGATCGGTGCGCCACACTATCTAAACCGCAATGGCGTCACCGAGCTGGAAACAGGCACCGCCATCGAGGCGCTGGCGCCCAAGCTTGTCGCGATGGGCCATCAGGTACGCGCGGTGAAGATGGAAAGCGGCCTCAACGGAATCCGCCGCGTGCCGGAGGGCTACGAAGGCGCGAGCGACCCACGCCGCTCCGGGGCCGCATTGGGGGATTAGGATGAACAAAAACGGCGCCGGATTTCTCCGGCGCCGCGCGATCTGAATGCACAAACTATTTCGAGTCGCCCCGTCCGACGTCGCTCGATTCGGGGTCGGTCACGGCTATACCCGCTTCGGGCATGGTGCAGATCTTGTTGCCTTCCTGGTCGGTGCCGACCGTACCGCCCTTCTTGGCGCAGTCCGCCTCGGTCAGGGCCTTGCCGTCGATCTTGTAGATGTTCGATCTGCTGCTGTTCAAATTTGTTGCAGCAGACACGGGCGACGCCAGCGCCGCGGAGGCAAACAGGACCGCGCAGAGAATTGTCAATCGCTTCATGGTGTCCTCCCTTTTGAGGAAGCCCCTCTATTCTCCACAATACGCGCAGTTGCTCGAGGCTGCAAAAGATCGAGATTCCGCTGACTCATTTGCCCCCATGCTTCGACAAGCTCAGCATGAGGGCCTGAGAAACCGCCTCACCCTGAGCTTGTCGAAGGGCGAGGCAAAGCAAACTGCGTCACTACTAGATTCCTTTGTGGGCTAAGGCGCCTTCATGAGCGAGGCGAGGCCGCGCAGGGCAAGATCCGTAGCCGTCACGAGGTAACAGGGAATAGGCGCAACAAAGGCTTTCATGCGCCCCTTGTCCTCGAAACGCGTGCGGAAAAGCTTCGCATCGAACAGTGCGCCCCAGCGGGGAAGAATGCCGCCTGCGAGATAGACGCCGCCATGGGCACCCAAGGTGAGCGCGAGATTGCCCGCCACCGCGCCAAGCCAGCCCGTGAACAGCGCGATCGCTTCCTCCGCACGCGAATTGCTGCCCGCCCGCGCGGCTTCGGCGATCTCGGCTGCAGAAAGAATTCGCGAATCGTTCACACCATCAAGCTCGCCGAGAATGCGATAGAGGCTTTCCAACCCGTCGCCGCACAGCACGCGCTCGGCCGAAACGTGCCCGCCGCTTTTGAGCAGAACGTCCAGTATGGCGAGTTCGCGCCCGTTAGATGCCGCAAGATCGACATGCCCACCTTCACCGGAGATCACAATGAAGCCGCCTCTTCCATCCGGTACGAGGCCGCCAACGCCCAGTCCCGTTCCGGGTCCAATCACGCCTATTGGGGCGTCGGCGCGCGGTTCACGGCCGCAGATTTTCTCGACCTCATGGGGCCGCAATTTCGGGACGCCGAGCGCGGCGGCAGCAAAATCGTTGAGAAGATGCGCTTCCTTGAGGGCAAAGGCGCGCGCCAACGCCTTCTCTTCCATGACCCAATCCACGTTGGTCATGGCTGCACGGCCGTCCAGCACGATGCCGGCCACGGCGAAAGCCGCGGCTACGGGCTTGCGCCCCTGCGCACTCAGCAAGTGGCGGATAGCATCTTCAAGAGAGGGAAAATCGGCGGTTCGCAGCGTTTCCGGCGCGGTCGCCCCGCCGTCCTGCGCCCAGGCGAAGCGCAGATGCGTCCCGCCGATGTCGCCCAGCAAAATTTCGCGCGCCATTACTGGATAGTACGGTCCGGAATCTCGATGCGAAAGCGGGTCCCGCGGGAATCGCTTTTCACCAGCGTCACGTCGCCCCCGTGTGCGCGGATGAGCTCCCGCGCGATCGCCAAACCCAGCCCGGAGCCGCCCGGCCGTGCGCTTCCCGCGAAGGGAAGAAAAAGGCGTTCGCGAACCTTTTCGGGAATGCCCGGCCCCGTGTCGCTCACTTCGATATAGACGCGCGAGTTTTCGCGCCTTGCCTCCACGCGAATGGCCGCGTCCTGCTCGCCCGGATGTGCGTCCAGCGCTTCGCGCGCATTGCGCGCGAGATTGAGGAGAACGCGGAACAGATGCTCGGGGTCCGCATCGACTTCCAGGCTTTCTGGCACCGCATTGACGAATTCGATTGTGCTGGTATCGGGAATGGCCGAAGTCGCCGTCTCGTTTACCAGCGGCGAGAGCTTGAGGCGGCGGCGCATGGGCATGCGCTCCTCCGCCTTGCCGAACTGCAGCGTTGCTGTCGCAAGTGTCGCCGCGCGGTCGAGCGAAGCCACGATGCGCGCCGAGAGACTTTGGACGGCCGGATCCCCCACCTTGGCCAGACGGTCAGAGGCCATTTGCGCGCTGGTGAGGATGTTGCGCAGGTCGTGCTGAATTTTGGCCACGGCCGCGCCCAGCGCAGCCAGCCGTGCCTTGTGCTGCAGCGTGCCGTAGAGTTCGCGCTGCATTTCCGACAATTCCTTTTCGGCAATTCCGATTTCGTCGCTGCGCGGCGAAGGCGCGATTATGCGGCTCGGGTCCTCGGGGTTTGCGCGGAACGCGATCATCGCGCTGGTCAGCCGCTTCATCGGCCGCACCAGCAGGAAGTGCAGCGCGAGGAAAATCAGCACGGAAGTCACGCCCGAAATAAACAGGGCCAAGGTCAGCGCGCGCCACGAAAACGACGAAAGCGCCTCGCGGATCGCGGTTTCGCTCGCAATCACTTCGATGTCTTGGCCCTGTTCCAGCTCCGTCTTGGCGAGAATGCGAATGCTTCGCCCTGAAGGGCCGAACACCGCCCGCGCCACATCGCGAAGCGCGACAAACAATCCCGAGTCGCGGACGTCATACGTGGCCTGGATGGCGGCAGGTTCGTCGTCCACCAGGAAGAGATGCCGTCTGTCACGCGCCTTCAGCACCACGGCGCTCACACCCGCACGCGACGCGAGCGACAGCCGCATGTTTTCCGACAGCTGCTCGCCAGGCGCTTCGGTAAAGGGAAGAATGGCAAGCTCGGCCGCGCGCACGCGGTCCAGCAAAAGCTGATGGTGGTAGCGAGCCACCAGCGGGAAATAGATAAGCACGACGCTCAGCATCACGAAGAGCACCGTGAGCAGCAGGATGCGCCCGGAAAGGCTGTGTGCGACGGCGCTCCAAGCGCCGCGGCCGAAATGTGCCAGGCGAGTCGGCATGCCCCTCTCGATAGCAAATCGGATGCGAAAACTGCGCAAGAGATATGGGCAGGATTGCGGCCCCCTTGTTGACAGGGGCGGGGCACGCCCGTAGAAGCACGGCTCTTTCGGCGGCAAAAGCCCGTTTTTGCAGGAGATTCCGACGTGAAACGCACCTATCAGCCTAGCCGGCTCGTGCGCAAACGCAGGCACGGATTCCGCCACCGCATGGCGACCAAAAAGGGCCGCCAAGTACTGGCCCGCCGCCGCGCGCGCGGGCGCAAGAGACTGTCCGCCTGACGCGCGCGTTGCGGGACCGATCGAAGCTCCGCATGGAGAAGATGAAGACGCGCGCCGATTTTCTGCGCGCACAAAGGGGACGCAAGTTTCACACGGCGGCGCTGGGGGTGGAGACGTGCGCAACACCCTCTGCACTCGCGCATGCGGGCGCCCTTCGCGTCGGCTTCACGGCAAGCGCCAAGGTTGGGGGCGCGGTCGAGCGCAATCTCGCGAAAAGGCGCATGCGCGAGGCCGCCCGTGCGCTTCTACCCCTTTTAGGGAGGGAGGGGCATGACTATGTTCTGATCGCGCGTGCGGCCACCCTCACGCGCCCGTTCGACGGCCTTCTCGAAGACTTGAAAAAGGCGTTGAGCGCGCTGTCGCAAGACCTCCGCAACAGGGACAAGGCAAATGGTTGAGCTGAGCGCGAAACTGGGCCGTGGCGCCGTGTGGCTCTTGTCTTTGCCGATTTATATCTATCGGTACATCATCTCGCCCGTTCTTCCGCCCGCCTGCCGCTACCAGCCGAGCTGTTCGGTATATGCATTGGAGGCATTGCGCGTGCACGGGCCCATCAAGGGCGCATGGCTCGCAGCCAGACGGCTTACGCGCTGCCATCCCGTGGAATGGCTCGGAGGCAGCTCTGGCTACGACCCCGTGCCGGCAAAACACTCGCATATCGAGGGCCGCCGCGCGTGACCGACAACAAGAACTTCCTGCTTGCGCTTGTGCTTTCGGCGGCCGTCGTCTTCGGCTGGCAGTATCTTGTCGGCGTGCCGCAGGTTCAAACCGAGCAGCAGCGCCAGGCACAGCTCGCCGAAGAAAAGAAAAAGGAGGCGGAGAAGACCGCAGTCGACGCAAGCGCTTCCGAGGAAACCCTGCGGCTGCCACTTCCCGAGGCGCTGAAGCTGTCGCCCGCGCGCGTGAACATCGACTCGGAAACGGTGGATGGCTCACTCAACCTCACGGGGGCGCGCTTCGACAATCTCCAACTGCGCAAGTACCGAGCCACCGTTGAGGCCGACAGCCCGGAAATTGTGCTGCTCTCGCCCTTGGGCAGCAGGCATCCCTATTACACCGAGTTCGGCTGGATCGCGCCCGAAGGCTTCGCCGCTCCGGTGCCTGGCGCGAAAACGCCTTGGAAGCTCGCGGCCGGTTCGACGCTCGCGCCCGGGCGCGATGTGGTTCTCACCTACGATAACGGCCGGGGCCTCGTGTTCACACGGCGCATCGCTCTCGACCACGATTACATGTTCACAATTACGGACCGCGTGAATAACCGCGGCTCCGCGCCGGCTTTGCTTTACCCTTACGCCCTCGTCTCACGCCGCAATGTGCCAGAGACGACGACTTTCTGGGTGCTGCACGAAGGCTTCATCGGCATTTTCGATCAGATTCTGGAGCACCCGACTTACGAGGATCTGGCCGAAGACAATCGCACCGAGTCGTTCACTAGCCGGGGCGGCTGGCTCGGAATTACCGACAAATACTGGATGGCGACGCTCGTGCCGCCCCAGCGCGAGGAATTTACCGGCACCTTCAAGGCATATGAGAGCCACGGCGCCAAGGCTTATCAGGCGGACTACCTGCTCAAGCCCCGCTCAATCGCGCCGGGCGCGACGCAACAGGTCACGCATCGCCTGTTTGCGGGCGCCAAGGTGGTGAGCATCATCGAGAAATACCGCGACGATCTCGGCATCGAGCGCTTCGATTATGCCATCGACTGGGGCTGGTTTTTCTTTCTGACAAAACCGATCTTTCTCATTCTCGATCTGCTTTACCGCTACATTGGCAATTTCGGGCTGGCCATCATCGCCTTCACCATCGCGCTGAAGCTTCTCTTCTTCCCGCTGCAGAGCGCCAGCTACCGCGCCATGGCGCGAATGAAAAAACTGCAGCCCGAAATGGAACGCATCCGCGAGCTGCACAAGGAAGACAAAGTGCAGCAGCAACAGGCGTTGCTGGAGCTTTACAAGCGCGAGAAAGTGAACCCGGCGGCCGGCTGCCTGCCTATTGTCATCCAGATTCCGGTTTTTTTCTCGCTGTACAAGGTGCTGATCGTCACCATCGAAATGCGCCACGCGCCGTTCTTCGGCTGGGTTCAGGATCTATCGGCGCCCGACCCGACCTCCATCTTCAATCTGTTCGGCCTTCTGCCTTTCCAGGTGCCGGATTTTCTTCTGATCGGCGTGTGGCCGATTCTGATGGGCCTAAGCATGTGGCTTCAGATGAAGCTCAATCCGCCGCCGAGCGATCCCATACAGGCCAAGATTTTCGGATTCATGCCGTGGATTCTGCTGGTGTTGATGGCGACGTTTCCGGCAGGGCTTGTCATCTACTGGACGGCCAACAACGTGCTCTCCATTGCGCAGCAGATGCTGATCATGCGCCAGGCCGGCGTGCGCATCGACGCCTTCGACCGCTTGAAGGCCACTTTCGCGGGTTTGCGCAAGCGCGTCAGCGGCAGAATCACCGGCTAGCGCAGTGGGCGCGCCGGCGCGGGCGGGCTTCGAGGCGGCGCGCCGTCTGTTTGCCGGAGAATGCCGATTCGTCGCGGGTGCGGCTTCCGTTGCGTCATTTCCGAAATCGCAGTTGACCGAAATCGCCTTTGCCGGCCGTTCGAACGTGGGCAAGTCGAGCCTTTTGAACGCGCTTGTCGGGCGCAAGGCGCTTGCCCGCGTTTCGCGCGCGCCGGGGCGCACACGCCAGATCAATTTCTTCCGGCTGGCCGGCAAACTGATGCTGGTGGACCTGCCGGGCTACGGTTTCGCGCGCGCCTCCAGGGCGGAACAAGCGCGCTGGAGCGCGCTCGTCACCGACTACCTGCAATCGCGCCGCAGCCTCCGTCTTGTGCTCCTGCTGATCGATGCGCGCCGCGGGCTGATGCCTTTGGATATGGAGGTCATGCGGCTACTCGACGAGATGGCCGTTTCGTATCGGCTTGTGCTCACCAAGTGCGACTTGCTCGAAGAAAAGGAACTGGATGATCTTCTAGCGCGAATGCAAGACGAACTCCGAAGGCACAAGGCGGCGCAGGCCGAAATTGCGGTGACCTCGGCCGATAGCGGGCGCGGTATCGCCGAACTGCGCGCAGCTCTGGCGGACATCGTGAAACCATAAGGGTGCGACATTCCCTCCCCCGCCCCGGACATACGAAACGACGTTCGACCGTCCCTGAAGGCAAGGGTAGAGTTGGATTTGAGGCCTGCGCGTGGCCCGGCCCGGACGGTTGGGCTATAAGCGGGATTGGGGCAAGCGAGGCCACTTGCATGAGTTTGGCGGACGACATCAACGTCCCACAGCAGGAGCGCAACCTGCGCACGCTCGCGCGCTGGCGTCAGACGTCGCGCGTTCTTGTCGAGGCGCTCCCCTATATTCTGAAATATGACGGCAAGACTATCGTCGTGAAATACGGCGGTCACGCGATGGGCGAGAGCGGGGTGTCGGAACACTTCGCCCAGGACATCGTGCTGATGAAGCAAACGGGGATCGATCCTGTCATCGTTCATGGTGGCGGTCCGCAGATCGGCACCATGCTTGGCAAACTCGGCATAAACTCCAGCTTCGTAGACGGACTCCGCGTGACCGACGCCGCGTCCATCGAGGTTGTAGAAATGGTGCTCACCGGGTCAATCAACAAACAGATCGTCAGCGGGATAAATGCCGCGGGCGGGCGGGCGGTTGGCATCTCGGGTAAGGACGGAAACCTGGTTGTCGCGCGAAAGCTCGAGCGCAGGAACGGGCCGGGTCACGAGACCCTCGACTTGGGTTTCGTGGGGGAGCCCGAGCGCGTGAACCCCGCCGTGCTCGAAACCATGATCAATTCGGATCTTATTCCCGTCGTCGCGCCTATCGGCGTCGGCCCCAAGGGCGAGACCTACAACATCAATGCGGACACGGTCGCCGGCGCGGTCGCCAGCGCCACCGCTGCGGAACGGTTAATTCTGCTTACGGATGTCGAGGGCGTGCTCGACCGCGAAGGGAAACTCATTCCGCACCTGACGGTGAGCGAGGCGCACGCATTGATCGCCGACGGCACCATTTCGGGCGGCATGATCCCCAAGATCGAAACGGCCATCGAGGCGGTGGAACGCGGCGTGCGCGCGGCCGTCATCCTGGACGGGCGCATTCCCCACGTGCTGCTGCTCGAGCTTTTCACCGAGCCGGGCGCGGGCACCCTGATTGAAGCGGGATGAGGGTGCCGTCTCTTCCATGAGCGATTCGGAACTGGCGCGCCTTATCGAGGCCGCGTGGGAAAAGCGCGATCAGCTCTCGCCCACCACGAAGGGCGCGGAGCGCGACGCCGTCGAGGCCGCATTAAGCGCGCTCGATTCCGGGCGCCTGCGGGTCGCGGAAAAAGAGGGCGGCGTCTGGCGCGTGAATCAGTGGCTAAAGAAAGCGGTGCTGCTTTCCTTTCGCCTGAACGATTTCGCGGCCATTCCCGGCGGCCCGGGTGGCGCACCCTGGTGGGACAAGATCGAGTCCAAGTTCAAGGGCTGGACGGCGGAAGATTTTACTGCGGCGGGATTTCGCGCCGTGCCGGGCGCGATCGTTCGCCGCTCCGCCTTCATCGGCAAAGGGGCGGTGCTTATGCCCTGTTTCGTAAACGCCGGCGCTTATGTGGGCGAAAATACGATGGTCGACACGTGGTCCACCGTCGGCTCCTGTGCGCAAGTGGGCCGCAACTGCCACATCTCGGGCGGAGTCGGCATCGGCGGCGTACTCGAGCCGCTGCAGGCGGCACCCGTGATCGTCGAGGATGATTGTTTCGTCGGCGCGCGCTCGGAAATCGCCGAAGGGGTCATCGTCGGCCAAGGCTCGGTCATCGCCATGGGCGTGACGCTCGGCACGTCCACAAAGATCGTGGACCGCGAAAGCGGCGCCGTGCAGTATGGCGAAGTCCCCCCCTATTCCGTGGTCGTTCCCGGAACGACGCCTTCGGCGCGCGGGCCCTCGCTTTATTGCGCAGTCATCGTCAAGCGCGTAGACGAGCGCACGCGCGCCAAGACATCGATAAACGATCTGTTACGCGACTGACGCTATTCCTTATAGAGCCAAGCGCCGGCAAGCGTAGCGCCGATAATCTCCACCAGTCCGACGGCCAGCCCGATCAGCACCAGGTTCATCGGATACATGCCAATGATAAGCGGAAACGCGCTGCAAAGCGCATAGGCCGTGACCCAGATGAGCAGCGCGGCGAACACCGCGGTTTTTGGACCGGCGCCAAAACGAGGACGCATGGCCGCGTAGGTCCACACTGCGACAATGCCCAAAACAAGACCCAGTACATTGAACCAGATGATTTCTGTCGTTCCGAACATTGGCAGGTTGAGCGACGTCATCACGGCTTCCCACTGGTCGGCTATAAGCATGCCGTGCACAACGCCCTCGACGATATCGATAATGATACCTGCCACTACGCCACCGAGAATCACGCGGCCTAGATTGATGTTGGACATGAAAGCCCTCCCCGTGCCGGGATTTGAATCGGGCCGATTCTGCCACGCGTAAGGGGGGTGAGGCCATAATCGCGGCTGCGAAAGGCGTGGATGACTATGCCTGGAATCCATCGCATTTCCCGCCCGGACCCGCGATAATGTGCCGGCCACAGCGGGGGGTCGGAACCATGCATTGGCGGCAGTACCTCTTCAGCTTTCACGGGCGCGCCACGCGCGCCCAATGGTGGCTCTTCGTCCTGATCTTGCTGGTATTCAATTTCGTCTCCACGACGATAGCCGTCTGGATATTTGACTTCCCTGGGCTCTTTGTAGGGCTGTTTCTCACGCTGGCGCTCTTGCTGTGGCCCGCGCTTGCGATCAGCGGAAGACGGCTGCACGATCGCGGCAAGAGCGGATGGTGGCTCCTTCTCTTCTTTCTTGCCCCCATAGTTCTGAGCTGGCTGAAACTCAGACTTACAATACATCTGGGGCTGGCCGGATATGCCGATCCGCCACTAGAGGCCGTCGTGATTTCGTTTGCTACACTGGCAATCGTGGTTTGGGGTCTGATTGAACTGGGCATTCTGCGCGGCACGCGTGGCGAAAATAAATACGGGCCCGATCCGCTGGCGCACAAGGAGATGAAATCAACCTGAATTGCGCATCCGTGTTGACCCTGCGCCGGGGCCCACCCTAAATCCCGGCATGCCCATGGACGCTGTGGCGCTTAGCCAAGCGCTGATCCGTTGCCCGTCGGTCACGCCGGAAGAGGCAGGCGCGCTCGGCATAGTTGAGGTCGCGTTGAAGCCTGCCGGCTTTGATTGCACGCGCCTGCGCTTCGAAGCGCCGGGAAGCGAGCCCGTGGAAAATCTCTACGCGCGCTTTGGCGCCAGCGCCCCCAACTTCTGTTTCGCCGGCCATGTGGACGTGGTGCCGCCGGGCGACGTTTCGCTTTGGCGGCACGATCCGTTCGGCGGAGAAATCACGGACGGCAAGCTTTACGGCCGCGGGGCCGTCGACATGAAAACCGGCGTAGCGGCGTTCGCTGCGGCGGCCGCCAAGTTTATCGCGCGTCAAAGTTTTACAGGATCGATCAGCCTTCTTGTCACCTGCGACGAGGAAGGGCCGGCCATGAACGGCACCGCCAGGGTTCTTTCCTGGCTGCGGGAGAAAAACGAGAAAATCGATCACGCGCTGGTGGGGGAACCGACCGGCGCGAAGACGGCAGGCGACACCATCAAGATCGGCCGGCGCGGCAGCATGAATGTGCGAGTCAGCGTGCGCGGCGTGCAGGGCCATTCGGCCTACCCGCAGGGCGCGATCAACCCCATTCCGGTTCTCGCCGAATTCATCGGGCGGATGTCGGTGCTCACCCTGGATGCGGGAAGCGAGCATTTCGAGCCCTCGACGCTTGCTTTCACTTCGGTTGACGTGGGCAACAGGGCCGCCAATGTTATCCCCGCGCTGGCGCACGCAAGTTTCAACATCCGCTACAACGACCAGCACACGCCGGATACGCTGCTTCGCAAGATCGAAACGGCCGCGCGCGAAGTGGGCCACGCCATGGGCGGCGAGATCGGCATCGAGGTGCTGTCGAGGGGCGAGGTGTTTCTGACCCGGCCGGGCGCGTTTACCGATCTTTTGCGCGCCGCGGTGAATGAAGCGGCGGGGTTCATGCCGCAGCTTTCCACGAGCGGCGGCACATCGGATGCGCGGTATCTCAAGGACTATTGCCCCGTGGCCGAGCTTGGCCTCGCCGGACGCATGGCGCATAAGACCGATGAATGTGTGGCGATAACGGAAATCGAGAAGCTCACCCGTATCTACGAGGCGGTACTCTCCCGATATTTCGCCAATCCGCCGCGATGACGCCGCAAAGCTCCGCTTGAGTACGCCGATGGACAATCGCGACAGGCCGATCGGCGTTTTCGACTCCGGCATGGGCGGGCTCACCGTGATGCGCGCGCTGATGTCGCGGCTTCCGCGCGAGAGTTTCGTCTATCTCGGCGACACCGCGCGGCTGCCCTACGGCACCAAGAGCGGCGAGACGGTCACGCGCTACGCCGTGCAATGCGCGCAAGCGCTGGCGAAGCATGACATTAAAATGCTGGTCGTGGCCTGCAACACGGCCTCGGCGGTGGCGTTGCCCGCCTTATCGAAGGCACTTGCGCCAACGCTGGTATTGGGAGTGGTCGAGCCCGGTGCGGAAGCGGCCGTGGCAGCGGCGCCATCGGGGCGCATTGCGGTTATCGCCACGGAAGGCACGGTCAATGGCGGCGCGTACGAACGCGCCATCCGCGCGCGCAACCCGAACGCGCACGTCTTTCAAAAGGCCTGCCCGTTATTCGTGCCGCTGGCAGAGGAGGGCTTAATCGAGGGCCCGATCGTGGAAGCCGTGGCCAGGCGCTATTTGGATCCGCTCTTCGCAGTGAACGCCAAACCCGAATGCCTGGTGCTGGGTTGTACCCATTTTCCGCCGCTTGCGACCATAATTCAAAAAACAGTCGGCACCGGCATCAAACTGGTGAACAGCGCGGAAACGACAGCTCGCGCCGCCGAACGCATGCTCACCGAACACAGTCTCGCGCGGACCGATGGCGCGGGTTCATGTTCAGTATTTCTTGCCACTGATGCTCCAAAGCGCTTTGCCCGCGTGGGCGAAGCATTTTTAGGCAGAAGGATCGCAGCCGAAGACGTGGAGCTGGTCGATTTGAACTGAAATCGCCCCCTTCGCCTCGCATGCGCTCGGCACCTCCCCCAAAGGGGGAGGATAAATATGCGTTCATGCTCCCCCGTTGGGGGAGCTGTCCGCGAAGCGGACTGAGGGGGCTCGCCGGTTAGCTGGGGTAGTCCACCCGGATCAGCGTCAGCCCCTCCGGCGGGGCTACGGGGCCGCAGGCGGCGCGGTTGTGCGCCTCCAGCGCGCGTTTAACGTCTTTCGCCGTCCACTTGCCCTCGCCCACCAGCTTGAGTGTGCCCGCCATCGAGCGCACTTGGTTGTGCAAAAAGGAGCGTGCCCGCGCGTAGATCACGACTTCGTCGCCGTGTCGCGCGACATCCAGCCGATCCAGCGTCTTCACCGGCGATTTCGCCTGGCACATGACGGAGCGGAAGGTGGTGAAATCGTGCTGGCCGACGAGGATTTGCGCTGCCTTGTGCATGGCGTCGGCGTCGAGCGCATGCGCCACATGCCACACGTGGCCGGCATCGAGTGCGGGCGGCGCACGGCGGTTCAACATGCGGTATTCGTAATGACGCGCGACCGCCGAAAAGCGCGCATGAAATTCGGGCGCGGCCGTTTCGGCCTCGACCACAGCGATGGGCGCAGGCCGTAGATGCGCGTTCAGTGCATCGCGCACAGTTTCAGGCGGGAATTCCTTCGCGAGATCGAAATGCGCCACCTGGCCCCGCGCGTGCACGCCCGCATCGGTGCGCCCCGCGCCGCTCACCGTCACCTTCTCGCCCGAGAGTTTGAAAATCGCCTCTTCGACCGCGGCCTGCACCGAAGGCCCGTTGTCCTGCCGCTGCCAGCCCGCAAACGGCCCGCCGTCATATTCCAGCGTGAGGCGGTAGCGGAGCATCAGTTCACCTGCTCGCCCGCGCGCATTTCGAATCCGCGCAGAAAGGCATCGGCCTCCATCGGCGCGCGCCCGGCGCGCTGGACGATTATCAGCCTCAACGCGCCTTGGCCGCAGGCGATAGTGAGGCCGTAAAGCACCTGGCCCGGCGTGCCGCTCCCGGAGGCTGGTTCGGCGTACAGCACCTTGATGCGTTCGCCTCTCGCCTCGAACCATGCCCCGGGTCCAGGCGAAAGCGCGCGCACGAGGCGGTCGAGCTCGCGTGCGGGTCTCAGCCAGTCGATCCGCGTTTCTTCCTTTTCGATCTTTTTCGCGTAGGTCGCGCCCTTCTCGGGCTGCGGCTTTTCTTCCGCCATTCCGTGTTCGATGGCCGAAAGTGCGCGCGCCATCAGGCTTGCCCCCAGCCGCGAAAGTTCTTCATGGAGCTCGCCATAGGTCTTGCGCCCAATCGCCACTTTCTCCGCCATCAGCACGGGTCCGGTGTCGAGGCCCTCCCCCATGCGCATGACGCACACACCCGTTTCGTCGTCGCCCGCCATGATGGCGCGCTGAATGGGTGCCGCCCCGCGCCAGCGCGGCAGCAGCGAGGCATGCAGATTGAAGCAGCCAAGGCGGGGCGCCGCCAAAATCGCCTTCGGCAAAATCAGCCCGTACGCCACGACGACGGCCGTATCCAGATTGAGGCCGGCGAATGCCGCCTGTTCCACATCGCTCTTTAGCGACGCGGGCGTGCGGACTTCGATGCCGGCGGTAACTGCGAGCTTATGCACGGGCGACGGCTCCTCGTGCTGGCCGCGGCCTTTCGCGCGGGGCGGCTGGGTGTAGACGCAGACGATTTCGTGGCCAAGCCCCATCAGCTCGGCAAGCGTGGGCACGGCGAAATCTGGCGTGCCCATGAAGGCAAGGCGCAGCATCACTTCGCCTTGGCGGCGCGCTTCATTTTCGCCGCCTTGCGCAGTGCGATGTTGCGCTTGAGCTTGGACAGGTGATCGATGAACAGCTTGCCATTCAAGTGATCGATCTCATGCTGGAGCGCGACGGCGAGCAGCCCATTGGTCTCCAGCGTTTTCTTCTTGCCGTGCTCGTCCAGATATTCGACCTTCACCCTCGCGTGGCGGCCGACGTCGTCCCAGATTTCGGGCACGGACAGGCACCCCTCATGATGATCGATCCTTTCGTGCGAGCGCCAGACGATGGAGGGGTTCACGAAAAACATAGGTTCGCTGTTCTTTCCCTTGGGATCGACGTCGACCACGGCCACGCGTTTGGGCACGCCCACCTGGATGGCGGCAAGCCCCACGCCGTTCGCCGCGTACATGGTCTCCAGCATTTGGTCCATGAAGCGGCGCAGATCCTCGTCCACGCGCTCGACCTTCTTGGAGACGAGCTTCAGGCGCGGATCGGGAGCGGTTACGATGGGAAGAAGAGCCATGAACGGGGGGACATAGGTTAACCCCCCGAATCGGTCAAGAATGGGTGTATGGATACTGGCATCGTCATTATTATCGCTTTGCTGGCGCTGGGCACAGTGCTGGTTTTCGCGTTGTTCAGACGCAGCGGCGGCAGCGATAGCGCCATGCTGACCGCAAAGCTGGGCGAGATTTCTGCCGCCCAGAACGCGATTCAAGGGCGGCTGACCGCGCTCGATAGCCGCCTCGATGAGAACATGAAGGGCAGCGCCACTGTGTTGGGCGGCTTGCAGCAGCGGCTCAGCGTCATCGACGAAGCCCAGAAGAAAATCGCCGACCTGTCGGGCCAGATGGTGAGCCTGAAGGACATTCTTTCCGACAAGCAATCGCGCGGCGCTTACGGTCAGGGCAACATGGAAGCCATTGTGCGCGACGCGCTGCCCGCCGGCATCTACGAATTCCAGGCGACGCTATCGAACCGCAGCCGGCCCGACTGTCTGATTCGCCTGCCTAACACCGCTGCCGCCATTGTCATCGATTCAAAATTCCCGCTTGAAAGTTTTTCGGCGTTGAAAGCCGCGGCCGATGGTGCCACACGGCGCGAAGCGATGGCGCAGGTGAAAAGCGATGTGATGAAACATGTGAAAGACATTGCGGACAAATATCTGCTGCCCGGCGAAACGCAGGACCCGGCCATCATGTTCGTGCCGTCGGAATCGATTTATGCCGAACTGCATGATAATTTTCCTGACATTATCCAGCAGGCACATCGCGCACGCGTCGTCGTGGTCTCACCCAACCTGCTTTTGCTGGCTGTCAACACGGTGCGCACCGTGCTGAAAGACGCGCGTATGCGCGAGCAAGCAAATCGTATCCAACAGGAAGTAGGATTATTGTTGAAAGACGCAGTGCGGCTTGGCGAACGCGTGGAAAACCTGCGACGGCATTTTGTGCAGGCAGAAGGCGATCTTAAAGAGATCGCAGTCTCGGCGGAAAAGGTCGTGAAGCGCGCGGGCGCCATCGAACAAGTCGAACTGCCGCATGAAGAAAAGCCCGCCACGCCGCAAATCGGCGAGGCCGGGCGCGCCGTGAATTGACTTATCGCTTCGAGACTCTGCGTTGCTGCGCAGAATGGAAAACGGCGAGGATCACGATGGCGTCATCCTGGATGCGGTATACAACGACGTAGGGCAACCCGCGCACAATCCATTCGCGCGTATTCGGTATTTTCCCCTTCCTGCCTATCTATGGAAAAAGGGCGATTTTGTTTTCGATCGCATCGAGCACGCTGTCCGCCACAGCGCGTGCGTTGGTAGGACTGTCCTTTGCAATCCATTCAAAGATATTTTCGAGATCGGCGAATGCCGCCTCCCGGATTATGACATTCACGAACCAAGCTTTCTCACGCGGCTGCGAAATTCTTCCAGAGTTATGGATTTGGCATCCTGATCCTGAAGCCGCCGTTGCAGTGCGGTGATTTGCTGTTCGCTCAGTTGTACGTCTTCGGATCGCTCCGCAAAGTCAAGAATAGCCTCTGCTGCGATTTCCTGCTTATCGGCGGGAAGCGTCTTCAAAATGGCCCAAGCTTCGTCGATCTTATTCATAGATTCAGTATAGCACAGCAACGAGCCCCTAAAACGGCCTTCGCGCCTTGAAGGCAGCGGAAAGCGTGCCTTCGTCCAGATAGTCGAGCTCGCCGCCCACGGGCACGCCGTGGGCCAGGCGGGTGATCTTCACGCCCAAAGGCTCGAGTGCGTCCATCACGTAATGCGCCGTCGTCTGGCCCTCGACAGTCGCGTTCATGGCGAGAATGATTTCCGCCACAGCGCCTTCGTGGATTCGCGTAAGCAGCGCGGGCACGTTGAGCTTTTCCGGCGTTACGCCGTCGAGCGCCGAGAGCGCGCCGCCCAGCACGTGATAGCGCCCGCGAAAGACGCCCGCGCGCTCCAGCGCCCATAGATCGGCGACATCCTCCACCACGCAGATGATGCTGGCGTCGCGCTTCATATCCCGGCAGATCGTGCAGGGCGACTGCGTGTCCAGATTGCCGCATACCGTGCACTGCTTGATGGCGCGCGCGGCGTCGGCCATGGCGGCGGCCAGCGGATCGAGCAGCGTCTCTCGCTTCTTGAGCAGCGTGAGCGCGGCGCGCCGGGCCGAGCGCGGGCCAAGCCCCGGCAACTTCGCCAGCAGCTGGATCAGCTTTTCGATTTCGGGACCGGCCGGGGCGGAGGACATCTACTCGGACGTTTCGTCCCCTTCCGGCGAAGGCTGGTCATCCTGCGTCTTATCGCGCACGGCGACGATTTCGGCACCGGGAAACGCGTCCAGCACCGCGCGCACGAACGGCTCGTTGGCGATCGCCTCGCGCCTGGCGCGTTCTTCTGCCCGGAGCGCTTCCGCAATCGTGGGTGCGCCGCCTGCGTTCGCCAGCGTCACGATCCAGCGCTCGCCCGTCCATTCGCGCAGCTTGAGCGCGAGGTCCTGCGCCAGCGATCTTGGCGCGCGCGGCGCGGGGCGGAATTCAATGCGCCCCCGTTCGAGCGATACCAGATGCACGTCGTTTTCCAGATTTACTTTCAGCACGGCCGCGCCGTTTGCGGCCGCGAGCGCCACGACATCCTCCAGAGTGTTCAGCCCAACTGTCGGTGCGGGCTTCGCGCCGGGGCGTGCTACAACGT
The DNA here is from genome assembly GCA_052389895.1 of Alphaproteobacteria bacterium. Taxonomy (GTDB): domain Bacteria; phylum Pseudomonadota; class Alphaproteobacteria; order Micropepsales; family Micropepsaceae; genus CAVVXX01. The sequence goes on from JBQTHM010000034.1 coordinate 21,120, forward strand.
CCTGCACCGCCATGGGCGCGGACGTGCCGCCGGATGCCGCGGCCTGCATGCGCGGACCGCCGCCCGTGGGCGCCGGTGGGCGCGGAACTGGCTGCCCCTCGCCTTCCATGATTCCGCGCACGAGCTTTTCCGTGGGCGGCAGATCGGCCGCATGCGCCAGACGAATGAGCGCCATTTCGGCGGCTGCGATCGGGTTCGCCGCATCGCGCACCTCCAACAGGCTCTTTAAGAGCATCTGCCAGGCGCGCGTGAGCACGGGCACGCTCAGCCTTGCCGCAATGTCGGCGGCACGCGCAGCCTCCGCACTTCCGCCTTCGAAAAATCCTTCCGCCCTCGGCGCGACCTTCACGCGCGTGAGAAAATGTGTGGTTTCCAGCAGATCCTGCATTATCGCAAGCGGGTCTGCCCCGCGGTCGTAGAGTTCCTTTAGTTCGGAAAGCGCCTCGGCGATCCTGCCGGCCAGTACATTCTCGAAAAGATCGAGAATGCGGCCGCGGTCGGCGAGTCCCAGCATGGCGCGCACGGATTCCGCCGTGATCTCACCCTGGCCTTCGCTTGCGGCATGGGCAATCGCCTGGTCGAGCAGCGACTGGGCGTCGCGCACCGAGCCTTCGGCGGCGCGCGCAATGGAAACGAGCGCGCGTTCTTCGATCGACGCATTTTCTTTCTTCGCGATCTCCGCCAGATGCGCGACCAGCACCTCGGATTCCACGCGGCGCAGATCGAAACGCTGGCAACGCGACAGCACCGTGACCGGCACTTTGCGCACTTCGGTGGTGGCGAAGATGAACTTCACATGCGGCGGCGGCTCTTCCAGCGTTTTCAGAAGTCCGTTGAACGCCTGCTTCGACAGCATATGCACTTCGTCGATAATGTAGACCTTATAGCGCGCGCTGGCCGGCGCATAGCGCACGCCTTCGATAATCTCGCGAATGTCGTCGATACCGGTGCGCGAAGCCGCGTCCATCTCCTGCACATCTATGTGGCGCGATTCGGCGATCGCAACGCATGGCTCGCACTGCCCGCAGGGATCGACGGTCGGCTCTTTTCGCGTGCCGTCGGCACCGATGCAATTCAACCCGCGCGCGATGATGCGCGCCGTCGTCGTCTTGCCCACGCCGCGCATACCTGTGAGCATGAAGGCGTGCGCGATGCGCCCCTGCGCGAACGCGTTGCGCAAGGTGCGCACCATCGCCTCCTGGCCGATGAGCTGGGAAAAATCCATCGGCCGGTATTTGCGCGCGAGCACGCGATAGGGCTGGGCCGCGCTAGGCGCGCCCAGATTGAGGCCGGGATCGGGTTTGTCGTTCATCGGGCCGCAGAAACAGAGTCCCAGCGACTATAGCAAGCCCGCCGCGCCGAAAGCCAAGATTCCCGGATGACACGAGGTGAGAGCCCGGCCACGACCCAAGGCGGTTTCGTTACGGCTGCTTCCTTCCGGACCTGACCGGGTTCGCGATCGCCGCGTCCGCAACCGGACTCCCGTTACCGATATAATAGTTGTGGGAAAAATTTGCGAGTGGCAGGAGAGATGCCTACGCTCCCCAGGCCATGAATGGTGGCATCCAGCAACGCCTGCAAGCTATAGAGGCCGACATCACGACGCTGGCCGTGGACGCAATTGTCAACGCCGCCAACGCGGCGCTGATGCCGGGTGGCGGTGTGGACGGCGCAATCCGCCGCAAGGCGGGATTGGAAATGGACGCCGCGCTTTATCGCATCGGGCGCTGCGAGCCCGGCGACGCGGTTCTCACCGAGGGCTTCGCCTTGCCCGCACGCTACGTGGTCCACACGGTTGCACCCATTTGGTCGCCCGGCGAAAATCGCGCCGAGCTCGAGCGCATTCTGGCGCGCTGCTACGAAAGCGTGCTGCGCCTGGCCGGCGAACACGGAATTTCCACGATTGGGTTTCCTGCAATTGGAACCGGCGCCTATGGCTGGCCCGCCGATAGGGCGGCGAATATCGCCGTTACGACGGTCCGCCGGGAACTGCGCGGCCGCAACTCCGGTATGGAGGTTACGTTCTGCTGTTTTTCGGAGACCGATCTTTCACGTTATCAGGCGCTGATCGGCGCGGTCACCTAAGAAGCGCGCGCGCCTTCTGCAGGTCTTCCGGCGTGTCTACGCTCAACGGCGGCGCCTCGACGCGAGCAACCGCAATCGTCATTCCTGCTTCGAGCGCGCGTAACTGCTCGAGCTTTTCGCGCTTTTCGAGCTCCGAGGGCGGAAACGCAACGAAATGCGAAAGCGCGGCCCGCGTGTAGGCATAGATTCCAATGTGGCCGAAATACGGGCCTTCGCCGTAAGGCAGGCGTGCGCGCGAAAAATAAAGCGCGCGGCCGTGGCTCTCGCCATTGTGCCACGCCACCACGACTTTCACGAGATTCGGATTTTCCACCTCGTCTTCGCCAATAAGATGCGCGAGCGTTGCGATGTCGTTTCCCGTGACCGATAGCGCCTGCATCGCCTTGCGCAGAATGACCGGCTCGAAAGCGGGAATGTCGCCTTGCATGTTGATGACGGCGTCGTAGGTCTCCTTGCGGTCCAACTGCCGCAGGGCCTCGTGCACCCGGTCGGTGCCCGAAGGAAGCGCGGGATCGGTGAGTACGGCCTTGCCGCCTGCTTCGCTGACGACGTTGGCAATTTTTTCCTCCGCGGCGGCGACGTAGACCGGGCCGATGTCCGCGCGCACGGCCTCGCGCCAAACGCGCACGATCATCGGCACGCCGCCGATTTCGGCGAGCGGCTTGTTCGAAAGGCGCGTCGAACCCAGACGCGCGGGAATGATGACAATCGGATTCACATGACCTCCTCAATCGGCCTGAAAATACAGCCAAATGCGACGCTACGCCGCAATGACCCGTTGAGGGCGGCCGCTAATGTCGCCGGGTCCCGGCGGCCGCAGCCGATTCCTTCCTCGCGGGGCGCGCCTTCCACGGAGCCAAGCTGATGGATTCCTTCGAATGGAACAAGATCATTGGCGCCGTATTGGCGACTGCGCTGTTCGTGATGGTGCTCAAGATCGCAAGCGAAGCGGTGTTTCATGTTTCCAAACCGGCAAAGCCGGGTTACGCGGTGCCGGGTATTGAGCTCGCCGAGACCGCGCAGCCCGGCGCGGAGAAGCCCGCGGAAGCGGCTGTTCCGGATTTCGGAACGGTCATCCCTGCAGCAGATCTTTCACACGGCGAACAGGTGGCGCAGCGCTGCACGCAGTGCCACACCTGGGACAAGGGCGGCCCGAACCGCATTGGTCCGAATCTCTTCGGCGTGATTGGCCGCCAGCCCGGGACTCACGAGGGATTCAGTTACTCCGGCGTGATGAAGAACAAGGGCGGCGTATGGACCTATGAGGAGCTGTATCTTTATTTGAAGCAGCCCGCGATGTACCTGCCCGGAAACAAGATGGCCTTCGTGGGATTGCCCAGACAGCAGGATCGCATAGACCTGCTGGCTTTCATGCGCACCTGGGCGGATTCGCCCCCGCCGCTGCCGGCGCCCAGCCCGCAGGCCGTGCAAGGCGGCGCGGAAGGCGGGCAAACTCCGCCCGCGGATAATCAGGCTGCGCCCGACGCAAATCGGCCCGCGGGTAATCGGAGCGCGCCGGCAAACGGGCAAAGCGCGCCCGCGCCACAGCCATCACTGGTGCCGCACTAAGACCGCTTGATGACACGGATAGGGCCCGATGTGGCGGCGATGCGTTTCGCGGCCGCTGCAAGTGGTTCGCTTTCCACCAGCATGTGAAAGCCATTGGCGTGCAGCAGTTGCGCGTCATCGAGCATCACGCCCACATGCTCGTGCCAGAAAACGAGGTCGCCGCGGCGCAGGCCGGAAAGCCCGGCATCGACGCGCAGCGGCGTTCCCAATGCCGCTTCCATCAGGTCCGCGTCGCGCGGCGAACGGATGCCGCCGGCCTCCAGCGCTAGCTGGATCAGGCCCGAGCAGTCGAGCCCGTCAACCGTCTTGCCGCCCCAAAGATAGGAAACGCCCGCAAAGCGCTCTGCGATCGCGACCCAGTCGGCGGTGCGCGAAACGAGCGAAACAAGGTGCCCCGAAAACACGTAAAGGCCGTCCGCGATGCGCGTATAACGTTCTTCCTCGGAAAGCACCGCAACTTTCGCGCCGAAGGGAAGAAAATCTACTGCCCCGCGTGTCGTATCGGGCGCGGGCAGGAGTGGTGTCTTAAACACGCTCACGCGATGCGTCGGCGCCGGCCCGGGTGGAGCGAATTCGCTCGCGCGCGCATAGCCGACGTACGAGTCGAGCATGGCTTGGCCCCATACCCAGCCATTTTTCTCTTCGTAAACCGTGAACAGCTCGCCAAAGAGAATCTCGGTATGCAATTGTGCGTCGAAAGACGGCACGCCGCGCAGCGCCACATTTCCGCGAATGGCCTGTTTGATTTCGCCTTCCGCGTAGCGCGCTGCCTGAACCTTGCCTTTGAGATACGCCGCCGCCAGATCGGGCCGCGCGGGTGTCACGCGGGGGTCGAAATCCGTCACGCCGTTTTCCCATAACGTTCGATGAGCAGCTCATAAAGCGCACGGATGACGTTTGCTTCCGCCCCCTTGCGGCGTCCCGGTTTGGGCCGGTCGATCCAGGCCGGAATATCGAAGTGCGCCCAGTGCTTCGTTTTGGCCACGAAACGGGAAAGGAAGAGCGCCGCCGTGATCGCGCCGGCGAGACTGTATTCGGGCGCATTATTGAGATCGGCGATCGTGCTTTCGATGGCGCCGCCGTATGAGCGCCATAGCGGAAGCCGCCACATGGGGTCGTGGGCGGCCCTGGCGTGGCGCATCAGCTCGGCTGCCAATTCCTCGTCGTCCGTGAAGAACGGCGGAAGCTCCATTCCCGTTGCCGCGCGCGCCGCGCCGGTGAGCGTCGCAATACAGAACATGAGCTCGGGTGTTTCGCTGTCGGCTTCGGCCAGAGCATCGGCGAGTACGAGGCGTCCTTCCGCATCCGTATTTCCGATTTCGACGGTAAGCCCGTTCCGGCTGGGAAGAATGTCGCCGGGCCGGTAGGCGGTGCCCGACACGCTGTTTTCCACCGCGGGCACCAGCACGCGCAGCCGCACCGGCAGCTTCGCGTCCATGATCATTTGCGCCAGCGCGAGCGCACAGGCGCCCCCGCCCATGTCCTTTTTCATTGTCGCCATGCCCGAGGCGTTCTTGATATCGAGCCCGCCCGAATCGAAGCACACGCCCTTGCCCACCAGCGTCAGCTTGGGGTGCACGTCCGCACCCCACACGATGTCGATCAGTCGCGGCTCGCGCGCGCTGGCGCGACCCACCGCATGCACCAGCGGATAATTGGCGGCGATCAGCGCTTCGCCCGCGGTCACCGTGATGCGCGCGCCTCCGGCGGCCGCCACCTGGCGCGCCGCGGCCTCGAGCTCCGCCGGCCCCATGTCGTTGGAAGGCGTGTTCACCAGGTCGCGCGCGAAGAACACGCCCGCTGCCACGCGCGAAACGGCTTCCCCGTCGACGTCTCCGGGAAGCACGAGGCGGGGATGCTCCTTCTTGGCGCGGCGATAACGCTCGAAGGAGTATGTGCCGAGCGCCCAGGCCAGGCAGCCGCGCGCACCGCCGAAGTCTAGCGGCACTTCGACGAACGCATAATCGCCGGCGGGAAGCCGTTCGGAAAAGAGAGCAAGCGCAAGCGGATCGTTGCCCACCCCAAGACCCAGGACGGCCGCCGCCAATGCGCCGCCGTTCCCGGGAACCAGCACGAGTTCCCCTTCCTTTGCCTTGAAGCCCGCCGCTTTCAGCCAGCGCGCTTCCGCGTCGCTCCTGCGCGCGAGAAAGGCCTCAAGATCCTTCGCCAGGGTGGCGTGGAGGGAAACGGGATTGTCGGAGGATTTCAGGAATACGCTCAACATGGTTCACGGCCCGCAACAGAACGGCCGTTATACGGAGAGCGTTATGCGGCTGCAAATCGCCGATGGTTACGATGGTTTGCGCGCGGGCGTGGGCGCGGACTCTTTGGCAAGGACGCCCGCCTCGCGATAGAAGCGGGCGGCACCCGGATGCAGCGGTGCCGCTATGCCCTTGACGGCGAGCGGCAGACGCACAAAGCGCTGGTCGGAACTGAAGCGGTCGAGCGCCTTGCGGTTGGCGTCATTATAGAGCGCCCTTACCATTGCATAGATGATTTCGTCGGAAGCGGACGCATTGGTGATCCACAGCGCGCCGACGCTGACGGTTTCGGTTGCACTCGTTCCCGAATAGAGATTGGCCGGCATGATATCGGCGGTGAAATAATCGTGGCGGGCGAGAAGCTGCTTGCGCCCGTCGCCGTCGATGGGAATGAGCCGCGCTTGCTTGCCGGCAATCAGCGCTTCGATGAGATTCACGGGCCCGCCGCCGACAAAGAAAAGCGCATCCAGCTTGTCCGCCTGCATCAGCTCCACGGCCTTGTCCAGCGAATCGTAATTCGCCTTGATGTTGCGATGGGGAATCCGGTAGGCGACAAGAACCGCCTGCGCGGTCGAAAGCGTTCCCGATCCGCGCGTCGACAGCGACACGCGCTTGCTGCGCAAGTCCGGCACGCTCTTGATCGTCGATTTCGCGGAGACGAGCAGATGCACGTCCTCGGGATAGAGATTGGCGATCACCCGCACGTGCTTGGCGGGCCCCGTCTTGCGAAACGCATCCTTGCCCGCCACGGCGAGCGCCACGACGTCGGATTGCGCAAGCGCGGAATCGACGTTCCCCTTTTGCACCGCCAGAACGTTTTCGGCGGAACCCTGCGAAGTGCGCGTGCTGACGATGACGCCCTTCGGCCCGCAGGCGGCCGCCACATCGCAGCGCGCCACGCGCGGCGGATGGCTGAGCAGGCCAGCCAGCAATTCACCGACTGGAAAATATTTCCCGCTGACCGAGCCGGTGGCGATCTGGAAGGCGATGCGTTGCGGCTGGCTGGCCCCGCGCTCGCCGATGGCGCCGATCGCCGCGGTGAACAGAGTGAGACCCGCCGCCGCAGCAGCCAGGATTCCAATCGGCCATCTGCCCGCCTGTCTCATGACGGCACTTACCCAAATGTTTACGGCCATAATTGGACGCTTCGCTGCATTATCCCGGGCAAAAACGACTGAAATCTGAACGGCATACTTAAGCCTTTATTGACGCCGGCTGGGCATCCTTAAGCCCTGTCGGAGGCGAAGGTTTTCGCCTCCATAGGGGGTTGTCCATGAGCGTCCGCAAAGTGAAATATGGAACTTCGTTCGTACTTGCGCTGGTCCTGGCCAGCTGTGCTTCAACGCAGCCGACGGCCAATTCGCTCCTTGGCCAGCATGCGGACGCGAACGCCGCGGAAGACAACAATCTCCTGGATAAAAGCGCGCTCACGCAGGCGCTCCAGCAGGCCCAGGACATGCGCCGGCAGGGCGACCTGCAAGGTGCATCCCAGACGCTGGCGCAGCTCGTGCTCGTGGCCCCGGACGATGCCCGCGTACTGGCCGAATACGGCAAGGTGCTGGCCGCGCGCGGCCGCGCCGATGATGCGCTCGCCTTTCTGCGCCGCGCCGCACAGCTTCAGCCCCACGACTGGACCGTGTTTTCGGCCATGGGCGTTTGTTACGACCAGAAGGCGGACCATCTCTCGGCCAGGGTGGCCTATGAACGCGCATTGGCGCTGAAGCCCGGCGATCCCGGCGTGCTCAGCAACGCCGCGCTGTCGCGCATGCTGGCAGGCGATCTCGACACGGCCGAACAGATGCTGGCCGAGGCCTTCGCGCAGGACAAGAACAACCGCAGGATCGAACAGAACCTGACGCTGGTGCGCTCGCTCAGGGATGCACGGCCAAAAGTCGCGCGCGAAACGCCGAAGGCGGCGCCGGTTACGGCAGCCACAGCGCAGCCGCCCGCGCCTCATCCCGCGCCACAGCCCGCGCCGGCAAAGACGGCCAACGCCACGCCTGCTCCGGTTGCGGCCGCGCCAACCGCAGCGACGGCAACGCCTGCCCCGCTAGCGCAAACCGTTGCAAGCGGGCGGACAAAAGCGCCCCGCAGCTATGAAGAGCTGAAGAACGATCCCACCGTGCGCATGGCGCCACTACCCAAGGAAGAAGAGCTGGACGACGTCGCCGCAAAGCCGGCGCCGGTTCAAAACGCCGCCGCGGCGCCTGCGCCCAAGCCCGCGCCAGTGCAAGCGGCCGCCGCAGCGCCCGCCCCCAAGCCCGCGCCTGTGCAGGCGGCCGCCGAGCCTGCGGCGAAACCCGTTTCCTTGCCGGCGCCGAAAAGCGAACCGGTCAAGGCAAGCCAGGCGCAATCGCCGAAAACCGTAGCGCAACCCGCGCCACGCGTGCTGCCCCCCGTGCCGGTCAAGACTGCGACGCTGAAACCCGCGGCGCCGAAACCGGTAGCCAACGCCGCGGCCAAACCGGTCGCCACCGCCGCGCCGCGAGCAATCGTGAAGAAAGACGCGCCAACGGTTCAGAAGAGCGCCCAGAAACTCGCGCCAGCCGCAAAGCCTGCGGCAACGGCGAGTGCCGCGAACACGAGTGCGAAACCGGCAGCTCAGGCGGCCGGACAGAAATCCGCGGCCGCCTCAGCCACGCCCGAACCCGCACCCAAAGCTGCACCCAAAACCGTGCCGGGCGAAAAGGGCAAAGACGCGGCCAAGCCCGTCATCGTGATCAGGGGCAAGGAAAATACGCCGTCCGTCGAAACAGCGATGCTGCGCCCCGCGCTTTCCGAGGTCACACCCGAAGGCGCCACCGCGCACAAGAACGCGCCGCCCAAGGGGCAGTAGTTTATCGATGCTTCCCGCCACTAACGCGTTCGGCTGATCGATGGCGGGACCGGGGATGTAGCGGTACTGCGCCACGTTTCCTTTTGCGCGACAACGACGGCGCCTACGGTGCAGTTTTTCGCCGCCGCATGGCGGGCATGGGCATACGCGATCGCCCCGTGGCTCCCCATTCACCCTGGCAGAACGGGTATGTCGAGCGTGTTATCGGCTCCATCCGGCGCGAATGCCTCGATCACGTGCTGATCTTAGGCGTGGCGCACTTGCGCCGTGTGCTGCTCGTCTATGCCGCCTATTACAATTCCGACCGCACGCATCTTGCTCTGTTAAAAGACGCGCCCCATCCACGGCCCGTGGAGTCCGACGGCTCAGTTGTGTCGAGAGCTATTCTGGGAGGCTTGCACCACCGCTACGGTCGAGCATCGCCTGGATGAGGTTTCTGGAAGGGACAGGTACAGCAAGTTGCTGATGTGCCAGACAGCAGTCAGGACAAGTTTTTCTGAAAAAGGCACTGTGACTTAAAAAAACTTCTGGCCTCATAATTTGCAATTGTCTTAGCTAGATCCGCAGGCGACACTCCTTCTCTGTTTTTCTTTTCTGAGGAAGCGCCAAGCTGAAGAAGTGTAGGAATCGCTTTGCCTTGGTTCCTATACGCAAATACTGCACAGAACAATGGCGTATTCCCGTGACAGTCTGTAACGTCCAATTCGGCACCACTTGCTACAAGAAGTTTAATGAGCCCATCATCTTGAGCCTGCGCAGCAAAATGCAGCGCTGTCCTACCCTGCGCATCCTGCGCGTTCGGATCCGCGCCATGGCGATTATATACTTGACTCAGCGCGAATCGGGGGTTAGTATTGAACCATAGAAGGGACCTATGGCTAACCAATTGAATAACAAGATATTTCAGGACGCCACCAAGGCCCGCGAATGGCTTGAAAGCCTGCTTTGGCCAGAGGGGCCTGTGTGCGGCCATTGCGGCACCATTGGCGATTGTGCGCCCATCAAGGGCCGTGAGGGCCTCTATCAGTGCAATTCCTGCCGCAAGCAATTCACAGTGACCGTGGGGACGGTTTTCGAGCGCAGCCACATTCCGCTCAACAAGTGGCTGACCGCAGCCTTTCTGATCTGTGCCTCTAAAAAGGGCATCAGCGCCCATCAGATGCATCGCATGTTGGGCATCACCTACAAGAGCGCGTGGTTCATGATGCATCGCTTGCGCGAGGCGATGAAGCAAGACACGTCCACGCCGCTAGGTGGTGCTGGCAAGGTCGTAGAGGCGGACGAAACGTTCATCGGACGCAAGCCCGGTGTCGCAGGTAGCACGGCCCATTGGCACAAGATGGCCGTGTTGAGCCTGATCGAGCGCGGTGGCCGCTCGCATTCGATCAAAGTGGATCGTCTCAACAAGAAAACCATCAAGGCAATTTTGATGGAACATGTCGATCCGATGTCCCGCCTGCATACCGACGAGGCGCTTCACTACAGCATGGCCCCTGTGAACCAACTGACCTGAGCCCCTTCTTTCATCCAGTTGCAAGTAGAGCCCGAACGTCATTTGAGCCAACTTGGCTCGGTGGTGCAACGGGACGGGGCGCGGAGCCCCCAAGTAGCTCAAGCGACCCGTCCCGT
>JBQTHM010000035.1:0-29761 GCA_052389895.1 Alphaproteobacteria bacterium
GTACCGCCGCGGCTACAAGTTCTCGACCTACGCCACGTGGTGGATCCGCCAGGCGATCACCCGCTCGATCGCCGACCAGGCGCGCACCATCCGCATCCCCGTGCACATGATCGAGACGATCAACAAGATCGTCCGCACGTCGAGACAAATGCTGCACGAGATCGGCCGCGAGCCGACGCCGGAGGAACTGGCCGAAAAGCTCGGCATGCCGCTGGAGAAGGTCCGCAAGGTGCTGAAGATCGCGAAGGAGCCGATTTCGCTGGAGACGCCCATCGGCGACGAGGAAGATTCGCATCTCGGCGATTTCATCGAGGACAAGAACGCGGTGCTGCCCATCGAGGCCGCGATCCAGTCCAACCTGCGCGAGACCACGACCCGCGTGCTGGCGTCCCTCACGCCGCGCGAGGAGCGCGTGCTGCGCATGCGCTTCGGCATCGGCATGAACACCGATCACACGCTGGAAGAAGTGGGCCAGCAGTTCAGCGTGACGCGCGAACGCATCCGCCAGATCGAAGCCAAGGCCCTGCGCAAACTCAAGCACCCGAGCCGGTCAAGGAAGCTGCGTTCATTCCTGGACAATTAGCAACTGGCTTAATCTAGGATCAGGCCGGAACGGCAATGGCAGACATCACTTACTCAACTAGCGAAGACATGACAGAAGTCATCTTCTCGGCCAACAACGAGAAGGCCGAAGCATGGCTGGGCGCGCGCGAGCACAGGGTTTCGACTGAGGAGGCCGAAGTTTTCAAGCGCCACGCCGAGGAAGCAGGGTTCACCGTCGTCGCATTTCCATAGTGACTGTCATTGGTTTTCTGTGATGCGCGAACGCATCCGCTAGATCGAAGCCAAGGCCCTGCGTAAGCTGAAGCACCCGAGCCGATCGCGGAAGCTCCGCTCGTTTCTAGACAACTGAGTAGGCGGCCTGTCGCGCCGAAGCGTAGCGAAGGCGGAAAGCTGAGGAGTTTTTTGGATAATTAGTGAGGGCTTGCGGTCTGCACGCTGAAGCAAGCGCGGTCATGGCGTCGCGTTGAATTTCTCGATAATCATCGTCAGACGGCGGAGCAAATCATCATAACTCAGTATGTCAATGACATTGGCGTACTTCCGTTTGATGAGTTCAAAATCGAATAACTGCTGCGGCTTCAGATTGTTTGAGCGACCAGCAATCACAATTGCTTTCGGGTTGGTGACCTTTACCTGCAATCCCGGTGGCAAATTGCCGGACTGACGTTTGTTGATATCTTTCTCACCATCGACGCCCCATTTGTTTAAGTGAAATATATACTTCTCAGCCTGCATAATAGCGCCCGACAGTTCCTTTCGAGGGGTGTGATTTCCTCGGTAGAGCCCCTCAGACACTAGACAGTCCGCGTACGGTTTTTTGATCTCGATCACGTCAACATTTCCTTGGGCGTCGACAAGTGCCATATCGATGTATCGCTTCGAAGGCGTTCCCGACGACGTGTAAAAATCTTTGACCAATACATTTCTGAGTACGTAGACATATTTTGGAAATATGAGCAGTATGAATTTGAGCATCAAATCACGCCACTCATCTTCACTGTAGGAATTTTCATCCTTAAGAAGCTCGACTATCGCGTCTCGAATGAATTCATACTTTCGGCGTTCATATTCGTAGACGTTTGGCATTTCCCGAATTTCGGCAGTAGTCCTGCGACGACGCATATAGTCGTTGAAGGTTTTCTCTGCGTCCGTCGTCGTTTCAAAATAATCTTTCAAAATACGTGCGATTCTAGCTCGCGCGTAGTGATCTAGCTCTGTCGAGTTTGGAAATTCTTTTAGCAGGCGACGAAATTCTACGATGGGTATTGCTGTTCTCTCCGAACCTCCGATGTAAATATCTTCTCCGATAAGTCGGTCAATGTGACGAAAGATGGAAATGTTTCGATGCGCCACAAAGGTTTGTGTGTTGATATTCATTTCCCGCGTAAGAAAGAGATCATGATCTATTGCCAATCTCGCCCCAGGAATGTGGTAATAGCTGCTCCGTAAGGTTCCCAACAAGAATTTGTGCTTGATGGGTTCATCATCTACGAAGTCGGGGTCTTCATCCGAGGCCGTTTCGTCATTGGCGCTAATGACGTCGTCTTCGGTGAAATGGAACGTCCTGAGGAGCTGCACCCCACCGGTGTTAAGCTTCTCGCTGACCCAATCGTGCGAACCGAATTCGGGTTGGTAGCTGACCTGCAGCCTCTTCTTGATCTTACTAAAGTCAAGCAAGGTAGCCCTGCGGCTTCCGTATGTGAAGCATTGTCACATCAATTGGCACTTGTGGTGATATACGAGCCTGCCACCGCCCTCATCGGCAAGTTGCGCTACTAGCATCTTGGCGAAATTGGTCGCGGCCTTGTGCCGATAGTCACTCCGCCGCCCACGCTTCAGCGCCTTGCCAAATTCGGCTGCCGAATTCGCCCACTGCTCCCGTCGACCGTAACAATAGTATGTCGGAGGGATTTTATGTTGATGCTCTTTATAAAGGATGGCCAGCATGATGCCTGACATGTAGCCTTCGATGTATGCAACGTCATCGAATTTTTTTTGCGAAGCTTCTGCGTCTGCCACTTTTCATAATCTAGAAGCTTTTGTTGCACGACATGCAAGTCCGAATAGGCACCGTTCGTGCGCGCGTCCACTATTCGTCTCAGGCAATGGATCAAACCATCTTGATAGCAAGCGCAGTAGATGATCTCGGGGTAATCCCTCAACTTGTATCGCCGGTACAAGGTCTCGTGTGCATCAATGGTTTCGCCTAGCGCGTCCATTGCGTGCGTATAGACGGTGTCAGGAGTTACGCACCGGGTCCTTGCGATGTGAGCCTTCACATTCCTAAGGAAATATGTGGCATTCGTACAAACGGGTATTAGTCCGGAGCTCTTGAAACGTGCAAGGGACGTCTCGTCGGAATCGATAGTTACGATGTAGTGCTGTCGCTTAAACGCTCCAAGTGCGTTGCCAACGAAGTCCATTATCTCTGTGAAATCTTCGTCGCGCAGCGAGTAGCCACAAAATACGACAGTCTTGCCTGATAGGATATTCTTGAGCTGGCTTCCAACGAGGTTCTTGTGAAGTGCCTTTCGGTTTCGCAGGTAATCTGATCGCGTGGCAACAATTGTGCTCAAGTTTCCGACGCTTCCGTGGATTTTTAGCACTCGGCGTCGAGCTGAATTCCAAAACGCCATGTCAGCATCCAACACGAAAGGCTGACAGGCGCAGAGCCGTTCAAAGAGTGTATCCCAATTTGTCGTTACAACGGTGTCGATGCTAAAGAGGGTGGCGAGCTCGTTGTGGAATTCAGAGGCGTCGTTTCGCAATTCGTAAAATGAATCGATATAATCGAGGCGCTCGACTATCTTTCTCATGAGTTTGACGCGGCCATCTGGGAGTGATGCGTATTGCTCCATGATGTCGGGAAACTGAGAACGACTTGGATCCGCGCCGAGTTCGGCGCAAAGGCTGTCAAAGAGTGTCCATGACATCACATTTCGGTTCTCAGTGCCGATTCCAGCACCCGCGAAAATCACTGCTTCGCCATCGGCGATGGCATTTACCAGCGAATGGGGAATCGTGAACCCTTGATCATGTTTGCAATCTTCACACCCAGGCTCGGCTGCCCCGGCAACTTCGAGCGGCGGATCGCCAATTGAGATTTTGCGCATGTCGGCCACCGAACGATCGCTGCTCCTAAAATCGCAATCGCCATAATACCGAGAAGCACTATGACAACCACCTAATTACCAGCCACGCCAGCGTGGCGGCGGTGTACTCACGCCGCCCGTGGCACGCGCCTCACCTTGATCGCGCGTTCGTGCTTTTTGGCCTGCGCCAGGTCGTAGTCCATCTGCACGCCTAGCCATACCTCCGCGCTACCGCCGAATGCCTTGTCCAGGCGGATCGCCATCTCGGGAGAAATCCCGCTCTTGCCATTGACCAGATTGTTGAGCGCCTGCCGCGTTACGCCCAGCACCCGCGCGCCTTCCGTCACGCTCAAGCCCAACGGCTCCAAACAATCGAGCCGTACGGACTCACCAGGATGAGGCGGGTTCTTCATGGGCATCGCTTTCATTAAAACTGGATTTATCCTATTCTTTATGCATGACCAAGCTTCTCGAAAAAGCGCTTGAGGCTGTGCGCAAATTGCCGTCCGAAAGCCAGGACGAGATTGCGCGCACAATATTGCGGCTTGCGGCGAACGACGGCGAGCCGGAAGCCGTTGATCCCTCGCATCTTCCCGCGGTTCTTGAAGGGCTTGCTCAGGCGAAGCGCGGCGAATTCGCTGCCAATTCCAAGGTCGAGGCTGCGTTTCGCCGCTTCGATTCATGAAGCTTCGCTTCACGCTGCAAGCTGTCCGGGACATCACCTCCATCGCCGACTACATCCGCGCCGACAACCCGCGGGCAGCGCAACGCGTTCGCGACACGATTCTCGAAACTCTGGCCTTGGCGGCCAGCTTCCCGGGCATGGGCCGGCGTCAGTCGGTTGAAGGGGTGCGCAAGCTGGTCACGCGTCGATATCCTTATGTGATCTATTACTCGGTTGATGAAGCAGCCGGCCAAGTTGTCGTCTTGGCCGTTCAACATACCGCCCGTGAATCGTCTTTCGAAAGTTAGCCTTGGTCGTAGTGCCCTCACCACCCCGGCCAGATGGCGGCGGCGACCATGAGGATGCCGACGAACGACGCCGTCCAGACAGCCGTGCGCACATAGGGCACGCCCGCGATGTAGGCCGGAATGTAGAGCACGCGCGCCCAGATATAAATTTGCGCGCCCAGCGCCGATGTCTCGGTGTGCCGCCCTAAAGCCGCGGCCAGCAGCACGACGGCGGCAAACAGCGCAAAAGTCTCGAGGAAATTGCGGAAGGCGCGTTCGAAACGCGCACCGTATTTGCCGATTTTCTTCGCGGACTCGTCGCGCGGGCCCACGTTCCAGGCAAGCCCGCGGGCCACGACGCTCACGCCCGCCACCAGCAGCAGGTGCACCAGCCCCAGCAGAATGGCGCAAAACAAAATCTGCATTTCCACGTGTTCGATGACGGCAGGTTCCATGGATGCCCCCTTGCAAAGTCTCGCCCGCACCGGAACGCGAATCGGCCAGGCGCAGCCCGATGTTACGCCCTCGCCCGCGCGCGCGGCGAAACCCTCGTGCGCGAATCGATTGGGCCTTCAGGAAAGCCAGCTTATGGCGGCCCAGGCGAGGAGGGCGGCAAGCGCAAGAATTGCGGCGATCCACACGCCCGCGCCGAACACTTCGCCCAGCGTGGTGCCAAGCGTACGCGGCTCCTCCGGCTTCTTGGCCGGCGGCAGATCGTCGGCGTCGTGCGTCATGGCCCCTCCGCGATATGCGGGCGAGTCTAGGCCGTTTGGGTGCTGCCCGCCAAGCTGGCCGCCGTCGCGTGCGCGTTCAATTCGGCCTAAGCTTGGCGCGGAACCGCCGCAACAGAGCTGGCATGTCGTCTACCGCTATGAGAACGCCGGCCGCACTTTGCAGGGCCAAAGCCGCATGCTGACATCCGAAGCCGTCGAGAACTTCAAGCCGGGCGACCGCGTGAACATCAAGATCGATCCGCAGAAACCGGAACACAGCCTGTTCCTGGGCAAGGAGTAAACCATGAAACCGCAGCCAATTGTTCTTGCCGTTCTCTTGAGCGCAGCCCTTACCACGCCCGCGTTCGCCGACGACGCGGCCGACTGTGCGAGCGAGGATCCCGCCAAGATCGTGCCCGCCTGCACGCGGATCATCGGAACGGCCGGCGCGCTGGCGGAAAAACGCGGCGACGCGCATCACAAACGCGCCGTCGCCTATGCCGTCCAGGGCCAATACGACAAAGCGCTGCCCGATCTCGCGGAAGCCATTCGCCTCAATCCCAAGGGCGCGGCCGAAAGCTATTACACGCGCGGGCGTATCTATGCCGATCAGGGACAGGCGGACAAAGCGCTGGCCGAATTCGAGGCTGCGCTCAAGGCCGATGCCAAGCATGTCGACGCGCTCATCAGCCGCGGCAGCATGCGCTTCATGAAGGCGTCCACCGCCCAAGGCAAGTTCAACAAGGACGCGGCCGACGCGGCCATGGCCGATGTGACCAAGGCCATCGAGATCGATCCGAAATATGGGGACGCCTACGTCACGCGGGGCGGCATGTATCTGGCGACCGATCGTCTCGCAGAGGCGGTGGCCGACTTTAATCAGGCGCTCAAGGTCGATGCGCAAAATGCGGGCGCCTATCTCAACCGCGCCATCGCATACGTCTTCCAGAAAGAGTTCGCCAAGGCGATGGCCGACTTCGGCCAGGCGGCAAAACTCGACCCCGACAACCCCGCCACCTATAAGGAACGCGGCAGCACCTATCTTCTGCAAGGCAAGAATGCCGAGGCGCTGGCCGACGCCGACAAGGCCGTCAAACTTGCGCCCGATTATGGCGAGGCCCTCTTCCTGCGCGCGATCGCGCACGAAAAGCTCGACCACAAGGATGAGGCGGTCGCCGACTATCGCAAAGTGCTGGCGCTCCATCCTTCGCACCAGAAGAGCAAGGAGGCGCTCAAGCGCCTCGGCGCCAGCTAGCAGGGAAACCGCCATGCCCGTCACAGCCGCCGCGATGATCGCCGCGATTGCCCTGCTGCTTTCCGGCTGCGTGGCGATCACCGTCGTCGATACGGCGGCGAGCGTCACCGGCACCGTCATCAGCACCACGGCCGATGTGGCGGGCAGCGTGGTCAGCGGCGCCGCCAGCGCCATCGGTGGCGGCGAAGACGACAAAGACAAGAAAAAGGACGAAGGATCCGAAAAGGAACAGCCTGAAGACCAATAGCGCTTAGAACACATCCTTGCGCCGGCGCAGCTCGGCGAACACGTCCACGTCCGATGCTTTATCCATGCCGAGTGCCTTGCGGATTTCGGGCGAATGCGTGCGCAAGAACGGATTGGTAGCAAGCTCCTCGCCGATTTTGCCCGGCACGGTGGGCTGCCCGCGGGCGCGCGTCTCGCTTTCCTTTTTCATGCGCGCCTGCAATGCGGTGTTGTTCGGCTCCACAGTTTGCGCAAAGTGCCCGTTGTTGAGCGTGTATTCATGCCCGCAAAACACGCGCGTTTCCGCGGGAAGCGCCGCGAGCTTGGCAAGGCTCGTACACATCATCTCCGGCGTGCCTTCGAACAGCCGCCCGCAACCCATGAGAAAGAGCGTATCGCCGGTGAAGACCGCGCCGTCATCCACAAACCAGTATGCGATATGCGCGGAAGTGTGCGCTGGGATTTCGATGATGCGCGCCTCACACGCGCCCAGGCGGAACACATCGCCTTCACGCAGGCCCACGTCCAAGCCCGGAATGCGTGCGCGGTCCTTCTCCGCGGCTACGATCTGCGCGCCGCTTTCCTGTTTGAGCACGGGATTGCCCCCAACATGATCGTGATGATGGTGCGTGTTGAGAATGTGCGTGAGCTTAAGACCGCGCGCGGCCAGCGCGCGCTGCAAAGGTGCGGCTTCCGATGGGTCCACCACGGCGCAGAACGGCCCGCCCCGCTCGTAAACGAGATAGGCGTAGTTGTCTATGAGACAGGGAACCGGTTCGATTTCGAGGCGCGCCATGGGCTTAACCTAGCACCGGCTCAGGGCCGCGTTGAACCCGCGGACGGCCGGGGCTAGGCATGGAGCCATGGCGCTCGACGTGCGCGAGCTGGAAGCCTTTTACGACCGGCCCCTGGGCCAGGTGGCGCGGCGCCTTGTGCTCAGGCGGCTGCGCATCCTCTGGCCGGATCTCAAGGGGCAAAGGCTGCTCGGCTTTGGCTTCGTTGCTCCATACCTGAAAGCATTTGCGCCCGAGACAGAGCGCGTCTTCGCCGCCATGCCGGCGCAACAGGGCGCGTGCGCCTGGGGCGCGGACGCGCGCATCGCAAGCGTGCTGGTCGAAGAAAATTCGCTTCCGTTTCCCACATCGGCTTTCGATCGCATCTTGCTCGTCCACAGTCTCGAGATGACCGAAGCCGAACGCCCGTTCATGCGCGAGCTGTGGCGCGCGCTGACGCCGGAAGGCCGCATGATCATTGTGGCGCCAAATCGCACGAGTCTGTGGGCGCAATTCGAAACGACGCCGTTCGGCCACGGGCGCCCCTACAGCCGCGGGCAGCTCGAACGCCTGCTGCAACGCTCGCTCTTTGTGCCCGAGCGTTGGGACATGGCGCTGTTCCTGCCGCCCATGCGCAGGCGCGCCAAAGGGGGCACGGGCTGGGAGCGCGCCGGGCGCGTGCTTTGCCGCGGGCTGGCCGGCGTGCACATCGTCGAGGCATCCAAGTCCATGTATTCGATGGCGCCTGCCCCCGCGAAGGCGGTGCGGCGGCCCGCGCTGGCCGGGGCCGCGCGCTAGAGCTTCTTCGCCAGCAGGAAGATCGCCCCTTCGGCCAACAGGTTTGGCCCCCAAGCACGCGGGCGCATGGCGCGCGTGCGCCCGTTTCCGGAAAGCGCATAGGCGCATTCGATGCTCGCGCCCGCTTCGTCCGCCAGCGCCACGAAATCCGCAAGGCTGCAAAGGTGGATGTTGGGGGTCTCGTACCAGCGAAAGCCCAGCGCCTTTGTTAGGGGCATGCGTCCGCGCAAGACGAGCGACGCCCGCACCCTCCAATGGCCGAAATTGGGCAGCGACACGACGCTGTGCCGCGCGATACGGAGAAGCTGATTCAGCACGATCTTCGGCCGGCGCGTTGCCTGGATGGTCTGGCTCAAGATCGCCAAGTCGAAAATGCCGGATGGGTATTCCGCCAGGTCCGCATCGGCGTCGCCCTGCACGACCGATAGTCCGCGCGCAACGCAGGCATTCACGTTTTGCTGGTTCAGTTCCAGCCCGCGCCCGTCAACAGCCTTGGCCGTCACCAGATGCTCGAGCAGCGCGCCGTCGCCGCAACCAATGTCGAGCACGCGCGCGCCTGCCGGCACCATCGCGGCGATGGCCGCCAGGTCGGGACGAAGCGGGATGACCGCTTGTCTCATTCGACGCCCTTGGCGTGCGCAGCCGCAGCCAGAAACCCGCGCACCGTGGCAAAGAGTTCCGGTTCATCCAGCAGGAAGGCGTCGTGACCGCGATCGGATTCGATCTCCACGAAGCTCACATTGGCCCCTGCCGCATTCAGCGCGTGCGCGACGCGCTTGTTTTCCGAGGTGGGAAACAGCCAGTCGCTGGTGAAGGACACGAGGCAGAAGCGCGTCTTGGTATTGCGGAAGGCCTCCGCCAATACGCCGTTGTAATCGGCTGCCAGATCGAAGTAATCCATGGCGCGCGTGAGGTAGAGATAGGAATTCGCGTCGAAACGGTCGACAAATGTCATGCCTTGATGGCGCAAGTACGATTCGATCTGAAAATCGGCGTCAAAGCCCCATGACAGCGCGTCCCGATCCTGAAGATTGCGCCCAAACTTCCGCTGCAACGCCAGCTCCGAAAGATAGGTGATGTGCGCAGCCATTCGCGCAACCGCCAGCCCCTTGGAGGGACTGACACCCGCTTGCGCATAATTCCCGCCCCGCCAGTCGGGGTCGGCCATGATCGCCTGCCGGCCCACTTCGTGGAACGCGATGTTCTGCGCCGTGTGGCGGGCGCCCGTCGCAATCGGCATGGCCGAAAAGACGCGTTCAGGATAACTCACCGGCCATTGCAGCGCCTGCATGCCGCCCATAGAGCCGCCCGTCACGCAAAGCAATTGGTCGATTCCCAGCGCATCGAGGAGCATCGCCTGGGCACGTATCATGTCTCTGATCGTGACAACTGGGTACGTCAGCGCATAAGGTTCACACGTTGCCGGATTGATTCCGCCGGGCCCCGTTGTGCCCATGCAGCCGCCCACGACGTTCGCGCAAATGACGAAGTAGCGATTTGTGTCGATGGCCTTTCCGGGACCCACCATCAGATGCCACCAACCTGGTTTGCCGGTGACCGGATGCGTGCCCGTGACGAACTGATCTCCCGACAGTGCGTGCAGCGCCATCACGGCGTTGCTGCGCCGGGCGTTGAGATTTCCGTAGGTCATATAAGCAACCGTGAGCGGCGCGAGCCGGCGCCCGGAGTCGAGCACGAGCGGCTGCTCGAATGTGATCGCGTGGCCCACTTGCTCGCTGGGCGCCTTCAGCGGGCGCAGGAATTGCGGGTACGCGGTTTCGGCCAACGCCTCCTCCAAAAAAGTGCGGGCTTCTAGGGCCGCGCCTTCCGCCTGTCAACACACGTCTTGCTTTGTCCCGCAGCGCCCGTATCAAGGCGCCATGAGCATTACACCCAAACCGGGCGTGCTTGATATTGCGCCGTACAAGGGTGGGCGGGCTGTCCCCACCGGAATTCCGCTGCACAGACTTGCGGCAAACGAATCGCCACTCGGACCAAGCCCCAAGGCGATCGAGGCCTATCACGCGGCGGCGAAGGATCTTCGCTTTTACCCCAACGGCGGCGCCACGCCACTGCGAGATGCAATCGCAAAGGCGCACGGGCTAGATCCCAAACGCATCGTGTGCGGCAACGGCTCGGACGAGCTCATCTATCTGCTTGCCAACTGCTATTTGCGCCCGGGCGACGAAGCCGTGTGCACCGAACATGCCTTCGTCGTCTATGCCATGGCGACTCGCGTGGCTGGAGCCGCACCGGCGATTGCAGAAGAGCGGGATCGCGCCGCGGACGTGGACGCAATACTTGCGAAAGTGACATCGCGAACGCGTATTGTCTTCCTTGCCAATCCGAACAACCCGACTGGCACATGGATTCCCGCCGCGGTATTGCGCCGGCTGCATGCGGGGCTTGCGCCCAATGTCCTCTTCGTCCTCGATTCTGCCTATGCCGAATATGTGCGCCGGTCCGACTACGAAGCCGGGGTACAGCTGGTAAACGCGGCCGAAAACGTCGTGATGCTGCGCACCTTTTCCAAAGTGTACGGGCTCGCAGGTTTGCGCGTGGGTTGGGCCTACTGCCCGCCACATGTCGCCGATGCGCTTGCGCGCGTGCGGCCATCATTCAACGTCAACCATGCCGCGCAAGCGGCGGCGGCCGCAGCATTGGAAGATCGAGCTCATACGGAGGCGGCAGTCCGCCATAACGACAAGTGGCTTCCCTGGCTTACCGGACAGATACGCGCTCTCGGCCTAGAAGCCGACGACAGCGCAGGAAACTTCCTGCTTGTACGTTTTGCAGACGCAAGTGAGGCCGAGGCCGCCGATGCGTTTCTTCTTGCGCGCGGGCTGATACTGCGGCCGACGGCCAATTACGGTCTTCCCAATTGCCTGCGCCTCACGGCGGGCAACGAAGAAGCGAACAAGGCCGTGATTGCATCGCTTTCCGATTTTCTGCGACGCGCTTAATAGAGCGGCCCGACTTCCCCTACCTGCGTTCCGCCGACCACGACGCGCCCTTCCCGGATGTCGAGGCGCAATGGGATTCTCCCATGGGTGTCGGGCGGCGTTTGCGCCAATGCCGCAATTGCGGCATGCAATGGCCCCACTGCTGCATCCGCCTTCGCGGCGCTTGCGACCTGCGCATTACCGAGATACCCGTCGAAGCTGCCTGTGACCCGGTGCGCATCGTCCAAAGCGATGACCCCCGCCGCGTCAGCGGTAACCGCGCCCCATTTCCAGGACAGTCCCGTGATTTGGAGCACGCCGTCCCCTCTTCGCCAAGCCTCGCTCGCCGCAGCAATGGCGACGCTTCCGGCGCGCAAGCCATCCAGCGTTTTGCCTTTCGAGAGGCGGCCTTCGGCAACGATGAGGGGCGAATCGGGGCCGAAGACGGGAGCGAACCCATTGCCTATCCGGAAGCCCTCCGCTTTCACGACCAGTTGGATCTCGGCGTTTTCGGTCGTGCGGAGATGCAGTTGCAAGCGACGCGCAAAGAACTCGCACGCTGCCGCGGCGTCCTGCCTCGCGTCGCGGGCCGAAACCCCCACACTGTCGAGATCAAACCGTGCGAGCTTGCCGCTGCGCAGGATGGCGCTCGCGCGCAGCATACCTGGGGTCAGGTAATGGACGCGCTGGCTTCGATCTTCCGGCCAGGTGATCGATTGCAGCCCGGCCGCTTCGAACAGGTAGTGATCGCCAGAGTAGCTGAGCTCATGGATTGCGAGCTTTTCCGTACGCCATGCGGTTTCGCCGTCCGCGCCCCGATGGGCGAAAGTCACGCCCGACAGCACCGCATCCAGCCGGAAGGGAAATCCACCCACCTCTTTTTCGGCGAACGCAAAAACGATCCCCGGAATGATCTCGCGTCCGTTGGCGGCGTCCAGCGCAGCCTCCAGACGGTGCGCGCTATCATTCCAGTAGAGCGAATAGCCGATCGCCGCGAGCGCAAGCATAGCGACCGGCCCATAGACGAAGATGCGGTGGGAATAGCGCAAATCGGATCCGGGGAAGGGGTATTAGGCGAAAGATATCGGCCTAATAGCACTTCGAATAGCCACAAGAGACGCAAGTGTCACAGCCTTCGAGCCTGAGCAGGCTGGGACTGCCGCAGCGCGGGCAGCGCCGTACAGCCGCGCCTTCGCCCACGGCCACCGCCTTGGCCGCGCGCTGCATGTCGCTCTCTTCCGCCGCGCCAATCGCAATGAAGCCGATGTCTTTCAGGTGCTTCTCGATTACTTCGCCGATTGCCGCCAGCAGCGACGGCACGTAGCGGCCGCCCATCCATTGCCCGCCGTGAGGATCGAACACCGCCTTCAGTTCCTCCACGATGAAACTGACATCGCCGCCGCGGCGGAACACGGCCGAAATCATGCGGGTAAGCGCCACCGTCCAGGCGTAATGCTCCATGTTCTTCGAGTTGATGAAAATCTCGAAGGGGCGGCGGCGGCCGTCCTGCTCGATGTCATTGATCGTGATGTAGAAAGCATGATCCAGGTCGGGCCATTTGATTTTGTAGGTGCGTCCCGAGAGCTCACCCGGCCTGTCGAGCGGCTTAGTCATATAAACGACGCCGCCCGCTTCGAAGCGTTCGCCGCGGCGGGTTGCCGGGACCGGAGCTGCGGGACTGGGCGCCGCGTCGGGCGACACCTGCAGAACCGCGCCGGTCACGGTGTTCGGCCGGTAAGTCGTGCAGCCCTTGCAGCCGGAATCGTACGCATTCGTATAGACGTCCTTAAATGCCTCGAACGAAATGCCGGCGGGGCAGTTGATCGTCTTGGAAATCGAGCTATCGACATATTTCTGAGCCGCGGCCTGCACGTCCAAATGATCCGCGGGCGACAGGGTCTGGGCGTTGACGAAGTACTCGGGCAGCGCCGCGCTTTCGCCGAACAGAGCGCGATAACGCGCATAGGCGTAATCCATAACCTGTTCCTCTTGGCGCGAGCCGTCTGGCGTCAGCACCTTGCGCTTGTAGGAATAGGCAAAGACCGGCTCTATGCCGCTCGAGACGTTGTCCGCAAACAGTGAAATCGTCCCGGTGGGCGCAATCGAGGTGAGCAATGCGTTGCGCATGCCGTGCCAAGCGATCTTTTGCTGGATGTGTTCGGGCAGAGCGCGGATGTTGGGCGCGGCTATGTAGCGTTCGCGGTCATACAGCGGGAAGGGGCCCTTTTCCGCGGCGATCTGGCTCGAGGCGAGATAGGCGGCATCGCGCACCATACGCAGCCAACTTTCAATCAGTGTGATGCTGCGCGCAGAGCCGTAGCGCGCGCGGCAAAAGATCAGTGCATCGGCTAATCCTGTCACGCCCAGCCCGATTCGCCGTTTTGCGTTCGCTTCGCGCTCCTGCGCAGCCAGCGGAAACCGCGACATATCTATGGCGTTGTCCAGCATGCGGACGGCCAAACGCGTGAGCCGGGCCAGCTCGCTTTCGTCGAGCTCCACGCGCTCGCCAAAGGGATCGCGCACCAGCTTGGCAAGATTTATGGAGCCGAGCAGGCATGCGCCATAAGGCGGCAATGGCTGTTCGCCACAGGGGTTAGTCGCGTAGATCGTCTCACAATAGGCGAGATTGTTCTCGGCATTGATGCGGTCAATGAACACCACACCGGGCTCGGCCACATCATAGGTCGCCCGCATGATGCGGTCCCAAAGCGCACGCGCGGGAACGCTCTTGTAGGTCCGACCGTCGAAAACCAGGTCCCACCGGCGGCCGGAGGTCACCGCCTCCATGAATGTGTTGGTGACCGCGACGGAAAGATTGAAATTGCGCAGGCGCGCGGGATCGCGCTTAGCGTCGATGAACTCCTCGATGTCTGGATGGTCGCAGCGAAGCACAGCCATCATGGCGCCGCGGCGCGAGCCCGCCGACATGATGGTGCGGCACATGGAATCCCACACATCCATGAAGGAGAGCGGCCCCGACGCGTCGGCGCCCACGCCATGCACGGCGGCGCCTTTAGGGCGCAGCGTCGAAAAGTCGTAGCCGATGCCGCCGCCTTGCTGCATGGTGAGCGCGGCTTCGCGCAGATGGGCGAAAATGCCGCCGAGGTCATCCTCGATCTGGCCCATCACGAAGCAGTTGAAAAGCGTCACATTGCGCCCAGTACCGGCGCCCGCAATGATCCGGCCAGCCGGCAGAAATCGAAATCCGGCGAGCGCGGACGCGAATTCATGCGCCCAACTGCGGCGGTGTTCCGGCGCTTCGGCCTCGGCAAGCGCAAGCGCGACGCGCGCCCAAGTGTTCTCTACGGTGCGATCGAGCGGCACGCCTTCCGGCGATTTAAGCCGGTATTTCATGTCCCAGATCTGTTGCGAGATTCTGTTCATGGTCCTCGTCGCCTGCAGCGGGCCTCATTGCAGCGGATCAACTCGAAACAACGACTTAACCGCCACGCCAACAGCAGAGTCAAGCGTACGTTCCCCTTACGTTCCCAACCCCAAGGCAGCGGTAACTAGTCGTACCCACTGCCTTTTTTGCCTTCGTCGATCAAACGCATAGTGGCGGCTTCTATGCGGTTCTGGAGAACATTCATAAATTCCGCGCGGGGCAATCCCGGCAGGATCGGTTCAAGGTATTCGACGATAATGCGGCCCGGGTTCTTCAGCAGCCCGCCGGCCGCCCAATACAGCCCAGAATTTAGCGCAACCGGCAGGCAGGGGATGTCCAGTTCGGAATAGAGCCCGGCGACGCCCGGCTTGTAGTCCGGGGGCGAACCGATGCGTTTGCGCGTCCCTTCCGGAAATATGAGAATCGGCCTGGCTTGCGAGATCGCCTTCCGCGCGAATGCGAGCATAGTGCGCAAGGCGCCTGCACCCCCTTTTCGATCGACGGCGATCATTTCCTGTTTGCGCGCGAACCAGCCGTAAAGCGGGATATCAAGAAGCTCACGTTTTATCACCACCACCGGGTCATCGAGCAGAACGAGAAATGCGATCGTTTCCCACATGCACTGATGCTTGGACGCCACAAGCACAGGGCCATGGATGAAATGCCGTTGCCCGCGCACTTCGTATCTCAAACCGGCGATCGTTTTCAGGCCGAAAAGGACAATGATTGCCCAAACGCGCGCGGCCCACACTGTGAATCTTCGCGGCAGTAGCAGCAGCGGCAGCGCAGCGATGTGAGCTGTCACGGAAAGCACAAGAAACCAGACCAGAAAAAGGGCGGAGCGCAGATAGAGCAAAGCCGGCCTATTGTTGGGCGGACTTCGTGTGCGCCTCCGCCTTGGCGTCGGGCTTGGTCGCGTGTTCGAACGTCACGCGGGCCAGGCTCGCAGCGTACTTTACGTATTCACCGTTGAGAATACGAAGCGTATCCAGATTCCACCCATTCGCCGGGCTTGCCGCCGCGGTTTCCACAGGGTGGGCGATCAGTTCGACATTGGGCATCTCGTTGCCGAACTCCAAGAGACTGCGCGGCATGTGATAGGCGGCCGTGACGATAATGAGTCGCCTGTAGCCGTGCTCGCGCGCCCAATCGGCCGCCTCGCGCGCATTGCCGCGCGTGTCGCTTGCATGAATTCCGAGATCCGCGCAGCAATCGAAGCGAGGTCCACCATGAAGCCGTGCCTTCAGCTCGGCCTTTTTCGTCTGGGGGTTCACGCCTGTGATCAGGAGCCGGTTTCCCACGCCTGCTTCGAGCAACGATACGGCTGAGAGCAGACGCGAATCGCCGCCGGTAAGCGCAACGATCGCGTCCGCTTCCGGAAGCGCGACGGCCTGTGCTTCCTTCCCGGGGAGGGAATAGATGTAAACCGCAAAGCCCGCGAGATAGACGACGAGCAGCATAAGCAAGGGCCGTGCGAACGACCTGTCCTGCTTCTTGTGAAACGGCCGCTCCATCGCTTTCCCCGAGGTTCTGTAGCCAGCTTACGCCAAAAAAAACCTAGAAATCGTTTACACACGAAACGCACAAAACGGGAAATTGGCGTCAGTAGATTTTCCGTAAAGCGGAAAAAACCGAGAGCCGCGCGGTGAGCCACGCGATCAGCGAGACCGCCGCCGGAACGAGAGCGAGCCAGGGAAGTTCGGCGAGTTTAAGGCCAAGCGGCGGCAGAAAAGGCACGCTTGCCAACCCGGCCGCCTCCGCGCTTCCTGCGACAACGTACAAGGCGAGCGCGGCAAGCATGCCGCAAGCCGAGGTGACAAGCGCAGCCACAAGGTAATGCCCCTCAAAGGCACGCGATATGAATCCGTCGCGCGCACCCATCAGGTGCAGCAACTGCACGATCTGGCTGTGCGCCGCCAGGCCCGCGCGCGTCGCGAAGGCGACGGTGGCCGCCGTGGCAATCGCGATCAGCACGAGTATGGCGAGCGCGCTCCACAACACCGCACCGGCGGTGGATTTCAGACGGGCCACCCAGCGCGCGTGATCGTCCAATACCGCATTCGGCGCCGCTGCCTTTAATCGCGCTTCCAAATCCGTCACGTCCAGCGCCGTCCCCGGCGAAAGCCGCACGTCTATAAGAGCGGGGAAGGGAAGCGCGGCTACGACGGCGTCGCGTCCAATCCAGGGTTCGACAAGCGCAAGCGATTCCTCATGCGAAAGGATGCGCGCACGCATGACGCCGTCGGTCTTGCGAAGAACGCGCAGCGCGCCCCGCACTTCCTCATCCGATGCACGGTCGCCCTGGGGCAGTACCTGCACCGTCAGGCGCCCGAGCAGGCCCGCCTGCCAGCTTTCGGCCGTCCGGTTGGCGATTAGCATGCCGCCCAAAGCCAGCGCCGCCAGGAACGCCATGACGCCGATCACGAGATCGAGCGGCGCCGCGCCGGCCTCGCGGGGCAGAATGCGTTCCGGAGTGCGCTCGCTCATCGTGCCGCTCCCCGTACGTCCGCGATGCCTCCGCCCACGAGACGGATTTCGCGTGCATGCGCTCCACTGATCAGCGTGCGGTCGTGTGTGGCGATCATCACGGTCGTGCCAAACCGGTTGAGTTCGATAAAAAGCCGTATCAAGCGCTGCGCGATCTCCGCGTCTACGTTGCCCGTGGGTTCGTCCGCCAGAAGCAGATCGGGCTTGGCGACGACCGCGCGCGCGATGGCCACGCGTTGCTGTTCACCGCCGGAAAGGGTCGCGGGCTTCGCATCCATTCGGTCCCCAAGGCCTACCCATGCCAGGAGCTCGGCCACGTCATGCCTGTATTCGGAAGGCCGTCTGCCTGCGATACGCAGCGGCATCGCCACATTATCGAAAGCGGAAAGGTGATCGAGCAGCCGGAATTCCTGGAACACGACGCCCACGCGCCGGCGCAGGGCCGGCAATTCCGACCGTTTCAAGCCCGCCAGTTCGCGCCCGAATATGCTGATCAATCCGCGCGATGGCCGTTCGGCCATGAACATCAGTTTGAGCAGCGTGCTCTTGCCCGCACCCGAGGGACCGGTGACAAAGGTGAAGGATCCCGCTTCGAGCGCAAAGGTAACATCGCGCAGAACCTCGGGCCCCGCGCTATAACGCATGCCGACATTTTCCAATCGCAACATCAGGACCTGGGATTCGCGCCCGCTCCCATTGCGCGGGCAACATAGCCGCACGTCGAATGCCACGCCACGCCTTGCGGGACTCGCCGGGATAGGCGAAGGTCCTCGCGCTTGGTGAGGACCGAATCTGCGCGCAAATGATTCTGACCTGCCCGCGCTGTTCGACTCGGTATTTGGCGGATGCCTCGCTGTTCACGCCGCCAGGCCGCAATGTGCGCTGCGCCAAATGCGGCCATGTCTGGCTTCAGGCGCCGGCCGGGCCCGAAAGCGAGCCGGAGCCGGAGCCAAGTGTCGCTGAACGCGCGGCCGCGGAGGCCATCGAACCGGCAACCCCAGCGGCACATCGCCAACGCCGGCTCGGCTCGGCGTTGGCTGGCGTCGCGGGGTGGGCCGTGCTCATTCTGCTTGTTCTCGCGGCCGGGGCCGCAGGCGTGAAGTACCGCGAAACAATCGCTTCATTCTGGCCCCAGACAGCGACTCTCTATGCCGCCATCGGCATGCCGGTGAATCTGCGCGGGCTCGAATTTTCGCGCGTGCGCTACGAAGACCACGCCGAGAATGGCGAACCCGTGCTCGCGATTACAGGCGAGCTAGTCAATATCACTTCGCGCACCTTGCCCGTGCCGCCCATTCGCGTCGCGCTCAGCGACGGCGCCCGGCGAGAGCTGTATCACTGGACGTTCCAGGCGGGTGTGCAAACGTTGGCGCCAGGGGGGCGCAGCGCCTTCATGACACGGCTGGCGAACCCGCCCCGCGAGGCGCGCAACGTGGACATCGGTTTCGCCAGGGATGGCGAGTGAGCCGAGGCGCCCACGAATCCGTACTCTTTTCCGAAGGCACGATTGCGCGGCGCGTGAAGAAGCTCGCGCGGGGAATCGCATCCCATCCGCTCAAGCCCGATCTGGCCGTGCCTGTTCTGGTCGGCGGGTTCGTCTTCGCGGCCGATTTGCTGAGGGCTTTGGCACGGGAAGGCGTCAAGCTGGAGACCGAATTCATCTGGCTGCGAAGTTATGGCCATAAGGAAACGCCTGAAAGCGTGATGGTGCTGAAAGGGCCAACCGATGCGGCGCGCGGACGCACCACGCTGATCATAGATGGCGTGCTGCAATCGGGTGGCACCCTTGCGCGTGCCAAGGAACTGCTGGTCGAACGCGGCGCCGCGGCGGTGCTTTCCGCCGTGCTGGTCGTCAAGCCGCACCAAAGTGCCGCGGCGAAAGCCGATTTCATCGGTTTCGAAGCAGGGCCGGAATTTATTTTCGGCTATGGCATGGATTGCGCGGGTCTTCAGCGCGGGCTGCCCGATATCCGCATTCTCAAGCGCTAAAAGCGCTTCAGCAGGCGGTCGATATAATCGAGTTCTTCCTTGGGGCGGTTTCGCTCGGCCGCACGTTTGCGCAGTTCCTGGAGAATTTCCCTTGCGCGCTGCAAATCAGATTGTTGAGGCACTTTTACCGAGCCGCCGGATTCCGAACCCAATATGCCGCTTTCACGGCCTAGGGGATCCTGGCTGCGGCCCACGCCCTGCCGGCCTTGCGGCGTAAGCATGCCGGCAAGCTCGCGCGCGCCCTGGCGCAATTGTTCCAGCGCGTTCTGCTGTGAAAACTCCGAGCTGCCGACTTGGCCAGCACGAAGATTTTGTTCCGATCTCTCCATCTCCTGTTGTGCGCGCCCGAGATTTTCCGGCGCCTTGACGCCCTTGTCCCCGAGCCCTTGGGTAATTCTTCCGAGTCGCTCTTTCAGAGACTTCTGATCGTTCGCCAGGCCTTCGCCTTGCGGCCTTCCGGTTTCCTGCTCGCGGAAGGTGCGATCGAGCAGCTCGCGCTGCTGGCCCATCAGTTCGCTCAGTCCGCGGACGGCATCGCCTATCGCCTGGTCGGCGGGCGATGGTTCGCTCGAACGCGTTACTCTCAGATTCTCCAGCAACTGCGCCAGGCCCTGCAGCAGCTGCTGAGCCGACTCGCGCGCGCCGGTGCGCGACAATTCCTCTATAGCTTTCAGAATTTCATCGAGGTCGCCTGCGTTCATCATGCGAGAGCCGGGCGGTGGCGCTTCGCCAGGCTCCGCGTTTTGGGCGAGCGAACCGAGGTAGCGGCCAAGCGCCTCACGCAGCGTTTGCATCAGCGCGGCAATTTCCTCTTCCGAGGCTCCGCGTTCCAACGCCTCCATCAGCGCCTGCTGCGCATTGCGGAGCGCCTGGGCAGCTACGGTGACGTCACCTTCTTCAAGGGCGACTGCCATGTCCCACATGTAGCTCATGGCCGCCAGCACGTCCTTGTCGTCGCGCATGCTGTGCAGCTGCCAGTAGAGCGCGCGCATCGTGAGGTAGGTTCGGAGATCGTCGCGATAAAAGCGCTCGGGTGCGATGGTGAGTGCGTCAATAGCCGTCATCGTGCGCTCTTTGGCGTCCGGTGCGCCCGAAGCGAGAACCTTGCGCTGTTCGATCAGCGCTTTCGCCAGCGGATGCGTGAAAATGCGTTCCGGAAGAGTGAGGATGCGTGCCGGCGTTTCCGTCACCTGGCCCGCGGCGTCGATGGCGGCGAGCTTGAGCGTCACCTTCATGCCGGCGTAGGGGTGGCCGGTGAGATCGCGCAGCGTGGTCTGGGCAAATTGCTTGTTTTGGGCCGGCTGCGGCAGCTCCACCACGAGCGGGCCGACGCCCTTCACCAGCTGCGTTTTCATGTCGCTGTCGTCTTCTGCAAGCGCGATGCGCGCTTCCAACCGCGTCACGCCATAGTCGTCGGCGCCCCTGTAGGCGAGTTTAAGCGTGTTGCGGGGGCCGGGCCCCGGCGCTTCGGTAAAGGCAATGCTCGGGTGCCTGTCGGGAATGACCTGAAAACGCCAATCTCCAATGGTGCGCCCACCGACGCGCACGCTTACGCGCGCATCACTTTGCAGGGTGAGCTTCGCCTCGAAGCCGCTTTCCGACTGGCGAAACCGAATCTCATCCTCACTCGACGGGCGCATGGCCAGCCACGGCTCGTTGCGCGCGCCGCGCACGCGAAGAACAAGCGAACTGCCCTCCGGGGCTACGATGGCGCTTCCGGCGTCACGGCCGGTGGGGGCGGCGCCGATCGCGTGCGGCGCCAAGCCCGTATAGGCGGGTGGCGAAAGCCACGCATTGAGCGCAATGGAAAGCACGCCGGCAGGCGGCGCCGGCGTCAGCCCGGCGATAAGCTTTTGGCGCCAGCCGGGGCCCGTAAAAACGAATGCGGCAATGACCGCCGCCAAAACCACAAAGCGCATGAAGCGCGGATCGCGCTCGCGCAATTGCGAGCGGGCAGGCACGAGCCGCAACCGTTTGGCCGACGCAAGCAGCCACAGCACATGCGCGCGCCACAGGCTTTCGGCGAGTTCGTCGCCTTGGCCCGCCGCCAGCCGGTCGCGGCTTTCGCTGAGCGGGCGGTGCGCCAACCCACTGTCGAATTCCACGCGCCGCGCAGCGTCACCCCAACGCGGAAACGCGGTCCGCTGGAGATTCCACCACAGCGAGAAGCCGGCCGCACCAAAGAGCGCGACAAGCGCCGCCGCATGCAGCGCCGAGGGGATTTGCGAGAACACGCCAGCGAGCGCGAGCACGGCGTAAATTCCAGCAAAGCCGCTGGCCGGCCACAATGCGGGCCAGTAGCGTTCCCAGAAAAGAAGTGCGCGCGCCGCCGCGACAAAGCGGCGTGCGCGGGTGCTATTGGCGCCTTCAGGCAGTCCGGCGTGAAACTCCAGCAAGCGCAAGCGCGCCTCACACGATCACAGGCCTGCGGAATTCCGCCGGCCCAGGGAAACTCATCACATCAAACGCGAGAGTGCCCAGCAAGTCACGAAGCCGCGCCGAAATTAACCGCCGCCCAGCGGCTTAGGCGGTTGTGACGGTTCTTCCGTGCCCTTTGGCTGCGCCTTCGCACCCGGTGGCGGGTCGAGCTCGGATTTCACCCCGCAAGCCGAAAGGCCGAGGATCACGGTTAGCACGAGCAACAGACGCGCCATTGAGAGTCTCCGGGCCGGGTCCAACGCCATATTAGCAAAATCGCAGACCGCAGGCATGCGCTCGCCTTGAACACATTGGCTCCCTATTCGGCTATTCTCGCGCCATGGACGCGCGCCCCAAGCCGCTCCACATAGCCGCCGCCCTCGCCATTGCCGTGGCGCTGGCCGCGGTCGCGATTTTCGGCGCCGGGCGCGACGCACCGGAGCAAGAGGGCGCACCGGCAGAGCTTCCCGACACGCTCACAAAGCTTCAGGAAACCGCGGGCAAGCCGCCTGTGCCCGAGGCTTCCTTCGTGGACGGCGAAGGCCGCGAGGTGAAGCTCAGCGATTTTCGCGGCCGCTTTGTGGTTCTCAATTTATGGGCCAAGTGGTGCCCGCCTTGCGTATATGAACTTCCCGCACTGGCGCGCGCGCAGGCGCGCCTGCCGCGCGAGAAAATCGCCATCGTCGCGGTCGACCTCGAAAACAACGAACGGGCCGAGGTGCTGGAATTCCTGCGCGCGCATGGAGCGCAGGATCTGACGCCCTATGTGGACCGCGATCTCGACATGATGCGCGCGTTCAAGGCGTACGGGCTGCCGCTCACCGTCATTATAGATCCGGAGGGACGCGAAGTGGCGCGCGCCTTCGGACCGGAAAAATGGGACGGGCGCGAGGCGCTTGCCTATTTGCGCGGGCTGATTGCCGAGCGCGATCAGCGCGTGGGCACCGGCACGTCGCCGCGGTAGTCGTAGAACCCGCGGCCGGATTTCTGCCCCAGCCATCCCGCTTCGACATATTTCACCAGCAGCGGGCAGGGGCGGTACTTGGAATCCGCCAGTCCCTCATAGAGCACCTGCATCACCGACAGGCAGGTATCGAGGCCTATGAAGTCGGCGAGCTGAAGCGGGCCCATCGGATGGTGCGCGCCCAGCTTCATGGCGGTGTCGATCGCCTCGACCGAGCCCACCCCTTCGTAGAGCGTGTACACCGCCTCGTTGATCATCGGTTGCAGGATGCGGTTCACGATGAAAGCGGGAAAGTCTTCCGCGTTGGCGGCTTTCTTGCCTACGCGCTTCGCCAGCTCGAGCGCCATTGCGAAGGTGCCGTCGTCGGTAGCAATTCCGCGAATGACCTCGACCAGCTCCATGACCGGAACGGGATTCATGAAATGAAGCCCTATGAATTTTTCCGGCCGGTCGGTGGCGGCGGCGAGCCGCGTGATGGAAATGGACGACGTATTGGTCGCGATGAACGCATCTTTTTTGAGCGACTTGCACAGTTCCTGGAAGATTTTTCGCTTGATCTGCTCGTTTTCGGTGGCCGCCTCGATGACGAGGTCGCAATTTCTGAGCTCTTCAAGCTTCGTCGTAGTATTGATGCGCGAGAGGGCCTCGCCCACGTTCTTTTCGGTAATGACGCCGCGCGAGACCTGGCGGTTCAGGTTTCTTTCGATCGTCTTGCGCGCGTTTTCGAGCGCTTCCAGGTTCACGTCCTCGAGCGTCACCTCGTAGCCGGCCAGGGCGCAGACATGGGCGATGCCATTGCCCATCTGGCCCGCGCCGGTCACACCGATGCGTTCCACTTTCGTGCCCCCTGCGCCTTCCCTGGCCACGCGTGTCTTTTCCATTACGGTCATCTTACCTACCCTCGCACCTTTCCTAATAGCCCCGTTTGGTGAGCTCCTGTTCGAGCTCCGGTATAGCCTTGAAGAGGTCGGCCACAAGCCCGTAGTCGGCGACCTGGAAGATCGGCGCCTCTTCGTCCTTGTTGATCGCAACGATAACCTTGTAATCCTTCATACCCGCAAGATGCTGTATTGCCCCCGAAATGCCTACTGCGATGTACAACTCTGGCGCTACGACCTTGCCCGTCTGGCCCACCTGGTAATCGTTGGAAACAAAGCCCGCATCCACCGCCGCGCGGCTTGCGCCGACCGCTGCACCGAGCTTGTCCGCGATCTTGTCCAACAAATGAAAATTCTCGCCCGATTGCATGCCGCGCCCGCCGGAAATAATGATTTTCGCTGACGTAAGTTCTGGCCGTTCGGATTTGGAAAGCTCCTCGCCCACAAAGCGCGACAACTGCGGGCCGGCGGCCGGGGAAAGTTTCTCGATTGCCGCATTGCCTGTTTCGGCGGTCGGCTTGAACGCAGTGGCGCGAACCGTGATGACCTTTTTCAGCCCTTCCGCCTTGACCGTCTGGATCGCATTGCCGGCATAGATCGGCCGGCGGAACGTGTCTGGCGATTCCGCGAAGATGATTTCGGAAATCTGCGGCACGTCCAGCTTGCCAGCTACGCGCGGCAGGACGTTTTTTCCAAACGTTGTGGCAGGCGCGAGGATGGCGTCGTAATTTCCCGCCACGGAGAGGATGAGCGCAGCCAGGGGTTCGGCCAGCGCGTGAGCGTATTGCGCGCCTTCCGCGTGCAGCACTTTTTCCACATCGCCGAGCTTTGCCGCCGACTTCGCGACGGCCTTGCAGTTCTCGCCCGCCACAAGCACATGCACCGGCGTGCCCACCTGCGCCGCGGCGGTCACGGTTTTCGCCGTGGCTTCTTTCAACACGCGGTTGTCGTGTTCGGCGATGACGAGCGAGGCCATCAGATCACGCCCGCTTCATTGAGCCGATCCACCAACTCGGCCGCGGATTGCAGCTTCACGCCCGCCTGGCGCCTGGGCGGCTCTTCCACGCGCAGCGCTCTCAGCCGTGGCGAGATATCGACGCCAAAATCGGCCGGTGTCTTTTCGTCAATAGTCTTCTTTTTTGCTTTCATGATATTAGGAAGCGACGCGTAGCGCGGCTCGTTCAGACGCAGATCGGTCGTGACCACGGCGGGAAGCTTTAGTGCTACCGTTTGCAGTCCGCCGTCGATTTCGCGCGTCACCGTTGCCTCATCGCCTTCGATTTCCACCTTTGACGCAAACGTTCCCTGCGGCCAATCGAGAAGGGCTGCGAGCATCTGGCCCGTTTGATTGCAGTCGTCGTCGATGGCCTGCTTTCCCATGATGACAAGCTGCGGCTTTTCCGCCGCGCAAACCGCCTTGAGCAGCTTGGCGATCGCGAGCGGCTCCGGCTCGCCTTCCGCCCTGATGTGAATCCCGCGGTCTGCGCCCATGGCGAGCGCGGTGCGGATCGTTTCCTGGGCCTGCTGCGGGCCGATGGACACGGTTACGATCTCGACGACCTTGCCTTTTTCCTTGAGCCGGATCGCCTCTTCGACGGCGATTTCGTCGAAGGGGTTCATCGACATTTTGACGTTGGCAAGATCCACGCCCGACTTGTCCGCCTTCACGCGGACCTTGACGTTGAAATCGATCACCCGTTTCACGGGGACGAGGACTTTCATGGCGTGAAAATTTTCCTTTGGCCCCGCGCCCTGAAGAGCGCGAGCTGGGCGTTGCCGCATGTATTGTGCGGTGCAAAAACTATTGGCCGCGCTCCGCGCTGTCAATTATGCGGTGCGTCAAAATCAACAGGAAAATCAGGCAATTACGCCGCATGCGGCTCTCGGCCGCGACGCAAGCGGTCTCATCTCCGCACGGTCCCCTTTGCCGTTTCGATGGAGCGGCGGAAACCGATGGGATCGGCCAGCATGTAATGCACATCCACGGCGTCCACGCCCGTGCCTTCGATGCGCAGGCGGCCATAGTCGAAAACGCGGCCCCAGAAGCTCTGGTACACTTTCACACCTTCGATGTTCTGCAACGCGATCTCCTGCGTGCTGAGCGTGAACAGCCCGGTCTTGAGAATGAAGCGGTGGGTGGTGACGCCGATTTCCGTCGTGTGATAGCGCACCGTCATCACAATGAAAATGTAGAGTCCCACCAGCACCCAACCCAGCAGAACCAGCGAAAGAACCGCGCCCAGCTGATACAGCCAATGGAAATGCACTCGCGCGATGACGCGCTCGCCTTCGCCGAGCGACCTGTTGATGTAACTCATTCCCCCACCTTAATCGTGAACCCGGCTAGTCCCCTCGTTCGGGAAGCAGGATCTCGCGCCGCCCCTGATGATTGGGCTTGGTTATCATACCGTCGTCTTCCATGCGCTCGATCAGGCGCGCGGCGCGGTTATAGCCGATTTGCAGGCGGCGTTGGATATAGCTGGTCGAAACCTTGCGGTCGCGCGCCACGATAGCCACGGCCTGATTGAACAAGTCGTCGCCGGATCCATCTTCGCCGTAGAGGCCGTAGGGGTCGTCCTCATCTTCCTCCAGCTCCTCGGTGACGGCTTCGAGGTATTCGGGCGTGCCCTGGGTCTTCAGGAAGCGTACGACGTCTTCCACTTCGTGGTCGTTGACAAAGGGTCCATGCACGCGGCGGATGCGCCCGCCGGCCATCATGTACAGCATGTCGCCCTGACCCAGCAGCTGTTCGGCGCCCTGTTCGCCCAGGATGGTCCGGCTGTCGACCCTGGAAGTCACCTGGAAGCTGATGCGCGTGGGAAAGTTCGCCTTGATCGTGCCGGTGATCACGTCGACCGACGGGCGCTGCGTCGCCGCGATCAAATGGATGCCCGCTGCACGCGCCATTTGCGCAAGGCGCTGGACGGCGCCTTCGATCTCCTTGCCGGAAATCATCATCAGGTCCGCCATCTCGTCCACTACGATGATGATGTAGGGCATCGGCTCGAGTTCGAGGACCTCGTCTTCGTAAATGGGCCGCCCGGTTTCGCGGTCGAAGCCCGTCTGCACGGTCCGCTTCAGTACTTCGCCTTTTTCCCGCGCGCGGCGCACGCGTTCGTTAAAGGCCTCGACGCCGCGGGCTCCCAGCTTCGCCATCTTGCCGTAGCGCTGTTCCATTTCGCGCACGGCCCATTTGAGCGCCACGATGGCTTTGCGCGGATCGATCACGACGGGCGTCAGCAGATGGGGAATGGCTTCGTAGACCGAAAGTTCAAGCAACTTGGGGTCGATCAGGATCATGCGGCATTGGCTGGGCGGCAGCCGGAATAGCAGCGAAAGAATCATGGTGTTGAGCGCGACCGATTTACCCGAGCCGGTCGTGCCCGCGATCAGCAAATGCGGCATCTTGGCGAGATCGGCCATGACGGGCTCGCCGCCGATGGTTTTTCCCAGGGCTAGCGTCAATGGCGCGCGCGATTTTTCATATTCCGGCGCGGCCAGCAGCTCGCGCAGATAAACGGTCTCGCGCCGCCCATTGGGAAGCTCGATGCCAATCACGTTGCGCCCAGGAATCACGGCCACGCGTGCGGCCACGGAGCTCATGGAGCGAGCGATGTCGTCCGAAAGGCTAACCACGCGCGAGGATTTTACTCCCGCGGCAGGTTCGAATTCGTAGAGCGTTACGACGGGCCCCGGCCGCACGGCGACAATGCGCCCGCGTACGCCGAAGTCCGCCAGCACGGTCTCCAAAAGGCGCGCGTTTTCCTCCAGCGCGTCGTCGGAGAACGCCGGCGCGGACGTCTCCTTGGGCGGCTCGCTGAGGAATCCAAGCGGCGGCAACTGATATTCGCTTTCGCCGAGATTGAGCGCCGGCTGGCGATCGCTCTTCGGTTTGAGCGCCTTCCTGCGGTCGTGGTTGCGCAGCACGCGCGCGCCTTCGTGCGGCGTGAGCGGCTCGGGGCGCATGCCACGCAGCGTGGGATCGCCGAAACCATCGTCATCATATTCCTCGAAGGGCTCATCGTCTTCGTAGTCGGCGCTTGCATGCGTGCCTCGCCGCAAAATGCGGCGAAGGGCTTTGGCGGCGCGGACGCCGTGGCGCGCAACAAACCTTGCCGCGCGAATTGCGGGTTCGGCGCGAATACCGGTCGAAAGCCAGGCAAGGTTCGCGCCCAAAACGAAGAACAGCACCGGCAGCGCATAACGCAGCCAGGCGCCGAAGCTCTCCGCCACCTTGCCAATGAATACGTCCGTGACCTGGCCCGGCAGTCCGCCCGCGCCGGCGGGCAATTGCGCGAAGGCGCTGAGCGCGCCCAGTGCAACCGAAACGAACAGCGTCCCCAATACAAGCGCGATGGCACGCCATACAAAGCGGCTTATGTGCTCGCCCGCGGCCAGGCGCCAGCCCCAGGCACCTAACGGCAAAACAAAAGCCAGCACAGCAAGCCCGAGTCCCTGCAACATCAGGTCGGCGCCGTACGCGCCCATGGCGCCCAGCCAGTTCGCGGGCGCGCGCGCCGTGGCCACGTTCAAGGCGGGATCCGCGGGATCGAAGCTCGCCAGTGCGAGCAGCGCCAGCACCATGAAAAGAAAGAGCGCCACGCCGATCGTGCGCCGTATGGCTTCCGACAGCGTGCGCGCCACAGCCGCGCGGATGTTTGCCAACGCGTCGGCCAGCATGCCGCGCCGCGAACGCGGCTGATAAACGCCGTAGCCCCTCCGTGCCGTGCTCATGAACGCCCACTCCCCCGCCTTAAGGATTTGTTCATTGTTGCCGGGCGCCTGGTTGATAATTCGTGAATCGGGCGGGCGGCCTTGCGGAAACCCCGCGAAAAGGGCGGCGGTAATGCGGCCGGAACCAGCCTTGACCCCCGGTACAGCCCCGTGGGAGAGGCCATCGATGAAGGCGGCAGGCCAGGCGGAAGTGTTCGTTGCCGGGGGAGGCATGGTCGGCCTCACCAGCGCAATTGCCCTGGCCCAAGGCGGGCTAGCGGTGGCACTTGCCGATCCGCTCCGGCGCGCGCGCATTACATCGGCCGGCTTCGACGGGCGCGTGAGCGCAATCAACTATTCCTCCGCACGTATGTACCGCGCGCTCGGCATTTGGCAGCACCTGGAGCCGCACGCCGAGCCCATTCGCGACATATTGGTGACGGATGCCGGGCTGGGCCGCCCGGCGTCTCCTTTTTCCTTGCACTTCGATCATGGCGAGGCCGGCGAGCCGCTGGGCTATATGGTCGAGAACCGGTATGTGCGCGCAGGCCTGCTTGCCGCCGCCGATGCGCTTTCGAAGCTGCACATTTTCTGGGGCGCGCAGGCGATGGATTTCGCCGCCGCGCCCGAAGCCGCAACGGTGCGCCTCGGCAACGGCCGTGAGTTTCTTGCCAAACTTATTGTCGCGGCCGACGGGCGCGACTCGCAGTTGCGTGATGCCGCCGGCATCGACACCGTATCCTGGGAATACGATCAGCACGGCATCGTCACCGTTGTTTCGCACGAGCTGCCGCATAACGGCGTTGCCTACGAGCATTTTCAGCCTTCCGGCCCATTCGCCATTCTTCCCATGCAGAACAACCGTTCGGCGCTGGTATGGACGGAAAAAAGCGAGTTCTTTCTCGCCCTCATGGCGCTTGGGCCTGTGGAATTCACCGCAGAAGTGGTGCGGCGCTTTGGCGCGCATTTGGGCGCGATCGAAGCCGGCGGCCCGCGCTGGTCCTACCCGCTGCGTTTTCATCTGGCGCGCGAATATGTGCGCCCCCGCCTGGCGCTGGTGGGCGATTGCGCACACGGCATTCATCCAATAGCGGGGCAGGGCCTCAACCTCGGTTTGAAGGACGCCGCGGCGCTGGCCGAAACCGTGCTGGACAGAGCACGCCTCGGGCTCGATTTCGGAGAGCTGGAGGCGTTGCGCCGCTACGAGCGCTGGCGGCGCTTCGACAATTTCGTGCTGGCGGCGGCGACCGATGCGCTGAACCGTCTCTTTTCGAACGATGTGCGGCCCGTGCGCGCCGCGCGCGACCTCGGCCTTGGCATCGTCGACCGCATCGGCCCTCTGCGCCGCTTCTTCATGCGCCAGGCCGGCGGGGAAACCGGAAAGCTTCCGCGCCTGCTGCGGGGCGAGGCGGCGTAGGTACACAAACCGGACACCTGAAAAAAAACGCGAATTTTTACGAAGCAGGCACAGTTTGCCCGCCCACGGTAACGCACACAAACTTTAGCGTCTTCGGCACTTGCGGGCGCGATAGCTGTGCATGCGCGCGGCCATCGGCACGCTCGTTGATGCAGTCATAGTTTGTTTCACGTGAAACGTTTTCGGATTCTCTGTTG
>JBQTHM010000036.1:0-34790 GCA_052389895.1 Alphaproteobacteria bacterium
TAGCGAAGGCGGGAGCGCACTGAGGGGGCTTTGCATCCAAATGCCCGCCCGGCGGCAAATAGGGGGGAAGAGGGTTCGCCGCCCGCGAAATAGGGAGCACGCGCATGGAACACGATGGGTCTGGGGATCGCGTACGGAAAACACATACACGCGCGGAGATCATTTTTGCGAGAATTGAAACGCAAGACAGACTCCGGGCGCCCACTGGAATCGCATTTTTCATCGTAGGCGTGTGGCGCCGCTTGTCATGTTTCTTTCGGTTGATGCTTGCTTCATCGCAATCGTGTGCCGTCGCTGGTCATACTGCTTTCAAGAGCAAATGTTCGTGCTAGCGCGGTTCATGGACTCCCCTCACAGGGGGCTTGAAATCACGCAAAAATATTTTCCGAACGGGTCTTTGCGCGAATCGAGCGCGCAGAAAAACCGAGGGCAGGGCCGGGCTCCCGGCCCCGCCCTTCGTTCCGGGCGCGTTTCGCTGGATATAAGAGATTTGGTGTGAGCAGCGCCGCGCTGCAAGGGGGGCGCCGAAATTTATTTTTCGGCGCAAACGCAGGGTTCTTGAGGCCGCCTACGGGGCAACCCCACCTTTTGGCCCCGGCCCCCGCACGTTAGTCTTTCGGCTTCGGAGCGGGGTGTGCGCAGGCAGGAGAACACGCATGCTTCGGACGCTGCTAAGGCGACTGGTGAAATCCGGCACCCTGAAGGTCGTTTGGCCGGACGGACATTTTGAGACTTTCGGCAGCGGCGCGCCTTCGGCCGCTATCCGCCTGCACGGCCGTTTCACGCCGTTCCGGTTGGGACTCAAGCCCGATCTGGCCTTCGGCGAGGCCTATATGAACGGGCGCCTGACGGTGGAGGAGGGAGATATCGGCACCGTTTTCGAGGTGCTGATGTCGGGCATCCGCAATTACCGGGCGCCGATCTTCGTGCTGGCCGCGCGCACGCTGCGTTTCGCCCGCCGGCGCCTGTCGCAGTTCAATCCCCGCGGCCGCGCGCGGCGCAATGCCCGGCATCATTACGATCTTTCGGGCGAGCTCTATTCGCTGTTTCTCGATTCCGACCGGCAATATTCCTGCGCCTATTTCCGCGAAGGCGGCGAGAACATCGAGCTCGCGCAGATCGCCAAGAAGCGCCACATCGCGGCAAAGCTTCACCTTAACCGGCCGGGGTTGAAGGTGCTCGATATCGGTTCGGGCTGGGGCGGGCTGGCGCTCGACCTCGCCCGCGATGCGAAGGCGGACGTGTTGGGGATAACCCTTTCGCAGGAGCAGCTCGCATTCGCGCGCGAGCGCACGCGCAATGCGGGGCTTGCCAATTGCTGCCGCTTCGAGCTCGAAGATTACCGCCGCGTGCGCGGCGAATTCGACCGCATCGTCTCGGTCGGCATGTTCGAGCATGTGGGGTTGAGCCACTTCCGCGCCTTTTTCCGCGCCGTGCACGACGCGCTGGCGCCCGGCGGGGTGGCGCTGCTTCACACCATCGGGCGCACGGATGGGCCAGGAGTCACAAACCCCTGGATCAACAAGTATATATTTCCGGGCGGATACTCGCCTGCGTTGAGCGAGATGGTGCCGGTTATCGAAAAGTGCGGGTTGATTATTGCCGATGTGGAAGTGCTGCGCCTGCACTATGCCGAGACATTGAAACAGTGGCGGGACCGTTTCCGGCGCAACTGGGCGAAGGCGGCGGCGCTGTACGACGAGCGCTTTTGCCGCATGTGGGATTTCTATCTTGCGGGTGCGGAGACAAGCTTCCGCAAATGGAACGTGGCGGTGTTCCAGATTCAGCTGGTGAAATCGCTCGACGCGCTTCCCATTACCCGCGATTACATGTTCGAAGCCGAGCGCGGAATGCGCTTTTCCGGAATCGAGCCGCAAAAGCGCGGCATCGAAGCTGCATAAGTCAAGCGCTGGCGAAAAGTTTTCGGTGATATCCTATTCCTGTGGGTAGTGATTCGCGCGGCTTGCGGTGCTCTGCGCGGCTCTTGATGATCGCCGCCTTGCCCACATGCTGACCGCACAAAGAAAACCAGAGCCGGCCATGGACCAGCAGGCGCCCCGCCAGCTTCCCTACGACGTTGACATTGAGCAGGCGCTGCTGGGCTCGATCCTGGTGGACAATTATTCGCTCGAGCGCGTGTCGGCGACGCTCAAGCCGGATCATTTCTACGATCCCCTGCACCAGCGCCTGTACGAGGCGGTGGAGAAGATGTGGGCCAAGGGCCAGATCGTGACGCCGCTGACGCTGAAGGCGGCGGTGGAGGGCGACCCGGGCCTGGCCGAAGTGGGGGGGCAGGCGTACCTCATCAGCCTCGCGCGCGCCGCGCCCGCGCTGCCCAACGTGCTGGAATACGCCCGCATCCTGCGCGATCTCGCCATGCGGCGCGAACTTATCCACATCGGCGAAGACATCGTAAACACGGCCTTCGAGGCGCCGATCGAAATGCCGCCGCAGGCGCAGATCGAGCAGGCGGAAAAGGCGCTGTACCAGGTCGCCGAAAAAGGACGCTTCGGCGAAGGGCCGCTCGGCTTCGACGACGCCTTGTCGCGCGCCGTGCAGCTGGCCGAAGGCGCGCTCGCGCGCGGCGGGGCGCTGTCCGGCGTGCCGACCGGATTCAGCGACCTCGACAGCCTGCTCGGCGGACTGAACCCGTCGGACCTCATTATCGTGGCGGGCCGCCCCGGCATGGGCAAAACCGCGCTCGCCACCAACATGGCGTTCTACGCCTCGCGCCTGCACGCGAAAGACCGCGCGGACGGCGCCAGCCCCGCGCGCGGCGCGCCCGTGCTGATGTTCAGCCTGGAAATGGCGGCGTCGCAGCTGTCGGCGCGCATATTGTCGGAACAGACCGAGATCGAAATGCGCAAGATCCGCACCGGGCGCTTCACCGATCCGGAATGGAACCGCTTCGTGCAGACGGCGCAGGTGCTGGGCGATCTGCCGCTTTACATCGACGACACTGGCGGCATTTCGATCGCGCAAATTGCCGCACGCGCCCGGCGCATGAAGCGGGAAAAGCACATCGGGATGATCGTCATCGACTATCTGCAGCTGGTCGAGCCCACCAACCGCCGCTACGACAGCCGCGTGCAGGAGGTCTCCGAAATCACCAAGGGGCTGAAGACGCTGGCAAAGGAGCTGGAAATTCCCGTGGTTGCGCTGTCGCAGCTTTCGCGGGGGGTGGATTCCCGCGAGGACAAGCGCCCGGTGCTGTCGGATCTGCGCGAGTCCGGCACCATAGAACAGGACGCCGACGTGGTGATGTTTGTCTTCCGCGAGGAGTATTACCTGAAATCGCGCGAGCCGGACGCGAACGAAGAAGCCGTCGAATACGGCAAGTGGCAGGCCAAGATGGAGCGCGTGCACAACCGCGCCGAGATCATGGTGGAAAAGCACCGCCACGGGCCCACCAACAAGATCGAGCTGTTTTTCGACGAGCGCTTCACGCGCTTCTCCAATCTGGCCGAACCCGAGGACGTGAAGCAGATACCGTATTAGATAAGAGCAGCCCCCTCCGGCGCTTCGCGCCACCCCGCACCACGTGCCGGGCAGGCTCTCCCCCACCGGGGGTGGATGATCGGGACACATGCTCCCCCGCTGGGGGAGCTGTCGGTGCAGCCGACTGAGGGGGCCGGATTGTTGCCGGTTTGACTGCACACTGGCCGTAGCGTTTTCTCCCCGCCATGGCTCAATCCGAAAGTGACATCGCCCGGCTGACGGTGCGGCTGGGAGCGGTGAGGAACAATTATCTCGCAATTGCCGCGCAGGTAGGCGCAGTCAAGGTCGCGCCCGTAGTGAAGGCGGACGGCTACGGCACCGGCATGGTCCCCGTCTCGCGCGCACTGGCCGAAACCGGGGCCGACACGTTCTTCGTCGCGCGGGTCCAGGAAGGCGTGGAGTTGCGCCAGGCGCTGCCGCAGGCGCGCATCTATGTGCTCGACGGCGTCACGGAAGAAACCGTGCCGGTTTTGCGCGCCCATGCGCTCACGCCCGTGCTCAACCGGCTGGAAGAAGTGGCGGCGTGGTCGGCTGCCGCACGCGACGGACGCACGTCACTCGACGCCGCCATCCAGATTGACACCGGCATGAGCCGCTCTGGCCTTTCGCGCGCCGATACGGACACGCTCGGGGCGGAAGCAACAAATCGTCTGCGCGGGGTCAATCTGGCGCTGATCCTCAGTCATCTGTCCTGTTCCGACGATGCGGAACACCCGATGAACCGCACCCAGCTCGAGCGTTTCCGCGCCGCGCTGGCGAAACTGCCGCCGGCGCCTGCCAGCCTGTCGGCATCTGCCGGCGTCGGCCTTGGCCGCGAATATGATTTCGACATGGTGCGCCCCGGCCTTGCGCTTTACGGCGGCAATCCCCAACCCAAATCGCCCAACCCTTACCGTGTCGTTGCGCGGCTTTCTGCGCCGGTGTTGCAGGTGCGCCGCGTTGACTTGGGTGATAGCGTTGGATACGGAGCGACGTTCACGGCGGGGCGGCCCTTGAAACTGGTCACGGTTGCGCTGGGTTACGCGGACGGGCTTGCGCGAACGAGCGGCGGGCGCGGCCGCGCAGCGCTTGCGGGCGTGCGCGTTCCCTTTGCCGGCCGCATTTCCATGGATCTCTGCGTGCTCGATGCCAGCGCCGTTCCCGACAGCGCCTGCCGCGCCG
Organism: Alphaproteobacteria bacterium; assembly: GCA_052389895.1. Taxonomy (GTDB): domain Bacteria; phylum Pseudomonadota; class Alphaproteobacteria; order Micropepsales; family Micropepsaceae; genus CAVVXX01. The sequence goes on from JBQTHM010000036.1 coordinate 4,660, forward strand.
GCGCCGAGGTGGAATTTTTTGGCGACACGGTGACGCTGGAAGAGGCGGCAGAAGCCGCCGGCACGGTGAATTATGAGACGCTTACGCGCGTTAGCGCGCGCGTCCCCCGCGCGTACGTGGAATAGGGGCTGCGATGCAGAAGAGCCTGAACATTTTTGCGGCGACGGGGCGCGTGGTCCTGAACTTCATGGCCGAAGCGGGGCGGCTCGGCATTTTCATGGCCGATGCCGTTTCATGCGTATTCCGCCCGCCGGTGTACGGCTATCTCACGCTGCAGCAGATGCAACGGATCGGGTATTTCTCGCTGCCCGTTGTCGGCCTTACCGCGTTTTTCACCGGCGGCGTGATGGCCCTGCAGATATTCCTGGGCGCAAGCCGCTATGGGGCGGAACAGTTCGTGCCCCAGGTGGTGGCAATCGGTATTACCCGCGAGCTCGGGCCGGTAATCGCCGGGTTGATGGTGGCGGGGCGCGTGGCTTCGGCCATCGCAGCCGAGATCGGAACCATGCGGGTGACCGAGCAGATCGACGCGCTCACTACGCTCTCGACCAACCCGATCAAATACCTGGTGGTGCCGCGGCTTATCGCGGCAGTCCTCACCATGCCGCTGCTGGTCGCCATCGCCGATTCCATCGGCATTTTCGGCGGCTACGTGCTGGGCACGCAGGCGCTCGGCTTCAACGGCGCGATTTATCTGAAGAACACAATTGATTTTCTGGAATGGGACGACGTGACTTCCGGCCTATGGAAGGCGGCCGCCTTCGGATTCATCATCGCCATCCTCGGCTGTTACAACGGCTTCTATTCGCGGGGCGGGGCGCAAGGCGTGGGTGCGGCCACGACGAACGCGGTCGTGTCGTCGTCCATCACCATCCTTGCCGCCAATTACGTTCTCACCAAGCTCTTCTTCGCGGACTGACGATGGCTTCCGTTCCGAAGATCGAACTGCGCGGGGTGAAAAAGCGTTTCGGGCCCAAGGTCGTGCTCGACGGAATCGATCTTACCCTCGAGCAGGGCGAGTCGCTGGTGGTGATCGGGGGTTCGGGCAGCGGCAAGTCCGTCATGATCAAATCCGTGCTGGGCATTTTGCGCCCCGATGCCGGCCGCGTTCTGGTGGACGGGCGCGATGTGACGAAGCTGCGCGGATCGGCGCACGAAAAGGTCTTGCGCAAATTCGGCATGCTGTTCCAGGGGAGCGCGCTGTTCGACAGCCTGCCTGTGTGGGAGAATGTGGCGTTCGGGCTCATTCAGGGCCACGGCCTGAAGCGCAAGAAGGCACACGACATCGCCATCGAAAAACTGGCAAAGGTCGGGCTGACCGAAGATGTAGCAGACCTCTCGCCGGCCGAGCTTTCCGGCGGCATGCAGAAGCGCGTAGGGCTTGCGCGCGCAATTGCGGCCAACCCCGAGATCATTTTCTTCGACGAGCCCACGACCGGCCTCGACCCCATCATGGCGGACATCATCAATGATCTGATCGTGGACACGGTACACGATCTGGGCGTAACCACGCTTTCCATCACGCACGACATGACGAGCGCGCGCAAAATCGCCAACCGCATCGCCATGATCTACAAGGGCAAGATCATCTGGCACGGGCCCACCGGGCAGATCGACCAAAGCGGCAACGAGTTCGTGGAGCAGTTCATCCATGGCCGCGCCGAGGGCCCGATCAAGATGGAAGTGCGGGGGTAGGCGGGCAGCCGCTCGCAGCGGCAATAATTCTGCTTCAAGTTGCTCGGCGAAACTGCAATTCTGGCGGCATGACCGACGAGAACCTTGACAAGTTCTCCTATGCCGCGCCGGGCGATGCGCGCCTCAAGCGGCTCGTCATCCGCTTTATCGAGAAAACCACCGGCCAGCCCTATTTGAAATGGCTGTACGAAGACAACCGCGCCAATCCGGTGCCGGGCGAATCCTTCTGGGCGGCCGCCGTGCGCAGGCTGGAGCTGAAAATCGTCTGCAACGAAGAAGCGCTCGGACAATGGCCGCGGCAAGGCCCCCTCGTCATCGTCGCCAATCATCCCTTCGGCGTGCTCGACGGAACCGTCATCAGCCATCTGACCGTGAAGGTGCGCCCCGATTTCCGCATCCTCACCAACAATCTGCTCAACCGGGCGGACGAAATCCGCGAACATCTCATCCCCATCGATTTCGACGAGACGCGCGCGGCTCTGGAAACAAACTTGAAATCGCGCGCGGCGGCGCGAGCGCATCTGGAACGCGGCGGCTGCCTGATCATTTTTCCGGCGGGCGGCGTGTCCACTGCGCGCCGGCCCTGGAGCCGCGAGGCCGTCGATGCGGAATGGAAGACCTTCGCGGGCAAGCTGATCCAGCAGGGCCGCGCGCCGGTGGTTCCGGTCTTTTTCGCCGGGCAAAACAGCAGGCTGTTCCAGCTGGCAAGCCATGTCAGCCTGACCCTGCGTCTCTCGCTCCTGTTCAAGGAAGTGCGCGACCGCATCGGCAGCGAAGTGCATCTGCGCATTGGCGACCTCGTTCCGCACGAAAGGCTGTCGCATATGAGCCGCGCTGAGCTGATGGAGCATCTGCGCAAGCTCACCTACTCGCTCGGGCGGGGCATGCCGCGCGCCACGGCCCGCGCAAAGCGCCGGAAGCGCGCGCCGCGCCTGCGCCCCGCCACATGACGCAAAGGCCGAAGGTCGCGCTGTTCGTAACCTGCCTTGCGGATTTTTTCCGCCCGCAGGTGGGTTTTGCCGCCGCCAAGTTGCTGGAACAGGCGGGCTGCGATGTGGCCGTTCCCGTGCAAAGCTGCTGCGGCCAGCCTGCCTACAATGGCGGCGACGCGAAGGACGCGGCGGCAATCGCCAAAACGGTGATTGGCATATTCGCGCCGTTCGATTTCGTCGTGGCCCCGTCGGCGTCCTGCGCCGGCATGATCCGCAATCACTATCCGCTAATCTTCGCGAAGGACGAAGCCTGGGGGCCGCGCGCACGCGCGCTGGCCGAAAAGACGCACGAGCTGTTTTCGTTTCTTGTGAATTTGCGCGGCATGAAATCGGTTGATGCCGAGTTCGCCGGCGAGGCCGTGTATCAGGACTCGTGTTCCAGCTTGCGCGAAATGAAGGTGACGGCCGAACCGCGGGCGCTTCTCGGCACTGTTCACGGGCTCACCCTGAAGGAACTGCATGACAAGGAAACTTGTTGCGGGTTCGGGGGGCTTTTCGCGCTCAAATATCCGGAAATTTCGGCGCGCCTGGCAGACGACAAGATTGCGGACGCGGCGGCGCAGGGCGCGAAAATCATCGTGGGAGGCGACCTCGGCTGCCTGTTGCATCTGGCGGGAAGGCTGGCGCGCGAAGGAAAACCCGTGCGCGTGCGCCATGCGGCCGAAATCTGTGCCGGAATCAATACCCCTGCCGTCGGCGAGGGCCCGTGAGCGGAAATCCACGGTTGTTTCCGCAGGCCGCCCGCCTCGCGCTCAATGACGCGCGGTTGCAGCGCGCTCTGGGCCGTCTGGAAGCGGGCTTTCAGGGCAAGCGCGCGCAAGCCTTTGCCGCGCTGCCCGACGCGGATGGTTTGCGCGCAGCGGGCGCGGCCGCGCGCGATTATGCGCTTTCGCGCCTCGACGAGCTGCTTACGCAATTCGAAGAAAATGTGGCCGCCAAGGGCGGGCAGGTGCACTGGGCGCGCGATGCGGCGGAGGCGCGCGCCATTGTGACGCGCATCCTGCACGGCGTGGCCGCCACTGTCGTCACCAAAGGCAAGTCCATGGTGTCGGAGGAAATCGGGCTGAACGCGCATCTGGAAGCCGCCGGCATCGTGCCCATCGAAACCGACCTCGGCGAATACATCGTGCAGTTGCGGCGCGAACCGCCCAGCCACATCATCGCGCCGGCGTTTCATCTCACCCGGAGCCACGTGGCGGGCACGTTTCGCCGGGCACACCGGCACCTGGACCCGGCACGGCAACTGGACGATCGCCGCGCGCTGGTGGCGGAGGCGCGCCATACGCTGCGCGCCCGCTTCCGGCAGGCCGACGCCGGGGTAACGGGGGCCAACTTCCTTGTGGCCGAAACGGGGAGCGCCGTTATCGTCACCAATGAAGGAAACGGCGATCTCACGCGTCTCCTTCCGCGCACTCACATCGTGCTTGCGGGAATCGAGAAAATCGTCGCGACACTTGCCGATGCCGCGGTGCTGCTGAGGCTTCTCACGCGCTCCGCCACGGGCCAGGAGATCAGCGCCTATGTGACGTTCGCCAATGGGCCGCGGCGGACGGGCGACGCGGACGGCCCGGAAGAATTCCATGTTGTGCTGCTCGACAACGGGCGAAGCGCGCTTCTGGGAAGCCCGGCGCGCGAGGTGTTGCGCTGCATTCGCTGCGGCGCGTGCCTCAATCATTGCCCGGTCTACGGTGCGATCGGCGGGCATGCCTATGGTTCGGTTTATCCGGGGCCGATCGGCGCCGCGCTCGAGCCGGGGCTGCAGGGCATTGCGGCCGCACATCATCTGCCCAATGCGTCGTCCTTTTGCGGGCGGTGCGACTCCATCTGCCCGGTCAATATTCCGCTTACCCGTGTGATGCGCCATTGGCGCAATGTGGAATTCGCGCAGGGCGTTTCACCATGGGCCACGCGATTGTCGCTGAGGGCATGGGCATGGTTCGCCCGCCGCCCCGCGCTCTATGGGGCGGCCGGCGCCATTATCGCCCGCCTGCTGCGACTCGCTGCGGGAAAAGCCACGCGTCTTTCGTCGCTTCCCTTTTTCGCCGGCTGGTTCGCCGGGCGCGATTTGCCTGTCCCGTCCAAACGTTCCTTCCAGACGCGCTGGCGCAAGGGAGAACGCGCATGAGTGAAGCCCGCGAAGCCATTCTCGCGGCAGTGTGCGCGGCGCGCGGGCCCGCCTTCGAGCGCAAACGGTTCGATTATTCCATACCGGCCGGGAACCTCATTTCGCTGTTTACCGCCAACGCCAAAAAGTCGGACGCCGATGTGGCGAGCGTCGCCAGCCGCGAGGAGGTGCCCGCCGCCATTGCCGCGTTTCTTGCCGCCGTCGGCGCGCCGCCTGTTCTGTACGTGCCAAAGAACTCTCTGCTGCGTTCGCTGTCATGGCAGCGGGCGCCCAAGCTGAGCCTTAGCGCGGAGCCACCCGGATCTGAGGATACGGCGTTGTCGGAAGCGGGCTGCGCCATCGCCGAGACGGGAACGCTTTTGTTCGCCTCGGGGGCGCAGCAGCCGGCCTCGTGGCACTTCCTTCCCGGGCGCGAGATCGCATTGCTACCGCGTGCGCGCATCGTCGCGCGCCTCGAAGATGCGGTTGTGCTGTTGGGTCCCGGGTTCGATGCCAGCACGATCAACCTTGTCACCGGCCCCTCGCGCACGGGGGACATCGAACAGATCATCGAACGCGGGGCCCATGGCCCGCGCGCGCTCCATGTTTTGATCTATGGATAATCGGAGTAAATTTGACTCGGGTTACGCCGGCCTTTGCCGGAACAGGAAATAACCTGCCCAGCCGAGCACCATGGCGAACAGAATGGCGAGAAGGCCGTAAAGCAGCGATTGGTTGTGCGCCAGTTCGAACAAGCGGCGCTCGATTCCCGTTTTGTCGATGAAGAGCGGCGTGGTCTGCGCATTGGCGATGCTGCCGCCACGGAAGAGGTAGACTTCGGCCTTGTACTGTCCGGGCGGCACCGCGGCGGGAATGGGAATGCGCGCGCGGAACAGCGAGTGGCTCAGAAACTCGATGCCGGTCGGGCTTTCCCAGTAGAGCCCAAGGCGCTTTTCCGTGCGAATGGCCGCTTGGCGGAAGAGATTTGCCTCGTCCGGCGCGACGCCCACCTCGGTAAGCGCCTCCAGATTCTCCGCGCCGAGCCCAAAGCGGCGAAGCAAACTCAACTGCGCGATATCGGGCAACGGTCTTGTGCTGGCGAGAAAATAGTATGCCGGCATACCTTCGAAGGTGATCTGCTGCGTGTTCACCCAGATGCCCGCGACGCGTTCCTTGCGCCGGACCGTCATGTTCGCGCGAGGACCGCGGATCACCACGACGATGTCGTCGCCCTCCTGGGTTGCGAAGCCTTCTGTTTCCACGGCGCCGAAGAGAACGATTTCCGTACCGGCGAAGCTGGAGTTGATTTCGATTACATCGGTGGAAAGCCCTGAAACGAGCTGTTGAGCACTCGCCGGAACCGCGAGCAAAAGGGCGATCAGGGCTGCGAGCGCCTTCCTCATGGCGTGCCCGTCACGACGGAAAAGGCCTCGGTCGGCGTGACCACGAGGCCGAAAAGAAGCCGCAGCGCCACGCCCACGACCAGCAGCCCGAGCAGGGCGCGCAATTGCTCCCCCTTGAGGCGCGCGGCCGCGCGCACGCCGAACTGCACTCCCACGACACCGCCCAGGATGAGCAGCAGCGCCAGCACGATGTCCACCGATTGATCGGTAACGGCATGCAGCAGCGTGGCCGTCGTGGCCACGAACAGGATCTGAAACTGCGATGTGCCTACTACGACAGTGGTGGGCATGCGCAGCAGGTAGATCATTGCGGGAATAAGCAGGAACCCGCCACCCAGGCCGAGAATGGCGGTGAGCACACCCACGGTGAGCCCGAACACGACGGGTGGGATGACGCTGATATAAAGGCGCGAGCGGCGGAAGCGCAGCTTGAGCGGCAGCCCGTGAATCCAATTGTGCTGTCCGAGACGGCTTCTAAGCGTGATCGTTTCGCCGCGGCGAGCTGCGCGTATCGTGCGCACGCTTTCGTTCAGCATCAGCCCGCCGACGGAGCCCAACAGCACCACATAACCCACCGAGATCACGAGTTCGATTTGGCCCAGCCGCTGCAACAGGCCGAAGACGTACACGCCGAGCGCTGCGCCCAAGACGCCGCCCGCCAGCAGAACGCCGCCCATCTTAAAATCCACGCCGCCGCGGCGCCATTGGGACAGCGCCCCCGAAAGCGACGAGGCACTGATATGGCTGGGCTGGGTCGCGACCGCCACGCCGGGCGGAATCCCATAGAAGATGAGCAAGGGCGTCATCAGAAACCCACCGCCCACGCCGAACATGCCGGAAAGGAATCCCACAGCCGCGCCCATGCCGAGGATCATCAGCCAGTGAACTGACATCTCGGCGATTGGCAGGTAGATTTCCATGATGGACGCACAAAATCCGAAGCGGGAATGAGATTCGGACTATAGCGCGTGAGCGCGCCGGTGTTCGATTCGGAGAAGCCGGAAAGCGGTGGACGGCGAAGGTGCGCCCCTTCGGCGCTTCGCGCCACCTCCCCCGAAGGGGAGGATGTACGAACATGCCAGCTCTTTGGGGGCGCACCCCGCGCGGCGGACCAAGGGGTACGAAAGCAGAAAGGTTACTGCATCTGGGCGAGCGCCGGGACGTCGTTTGCGGCGCGGTTCATGGGCCGTGCGCGGAAGGATTGCGCCGCCTTGTCGGCCTCCTGCTTGTCGGCGGGGGACAGCTGCGTCGCCAGGGCTTCTAGCCGCGTCTTCGATTCCGCGTCGCCCTGTGCCGCCGCGATCACGTACCACTTATAGGCGTCGCGTAGCGAAGGCGGCACACCCAGCCCGCGCTCATACAGCACGGCGAGATTGAACTGCGAATCGAGAAGACCAAGTTCGGCCGCGGCCCCGAACCAGCGTGCGGCTTCGGCGAAGTTCTTTTCGGTGCCGGTGCCTTGCGCAAAACTCACGGCAAGATTGTGCATCGCCTTGCGGTTGCCCTGGCGCGCCGCCTTCATGTACCACTCGTGCGCCTTTTTTGCGTCGGCGGGAACTCCGCGCCCGCGTTCGTAAAGCGTCCCTGCGCGATACTGCGCGACCGCATTGCCTTGCTGCGCCGCCTTGGAAATCCAGCGATACGCCTCGGCGTCGTCTTGAGTTACACCGTCGCCGTCGAGGTATTTGAGTCCGAGCACCAGCGCCGCCGGCGCGTTGCCTGCCACGGCCTTCGCCTTCAGCGGCTCCAACGTGGGCACCTGAGCGGGGGGGAGCGAAGCGAGTGTCTGCGGTTCGGCGCGGGCCGAAGCCTCACCTAAGCGTGTGGCGGGCCGCGCCGGCAAACCCGCGGGCGGCGGCGAAACGGCAGACGCGGCCGGCGGCGCTTCCACGTCGGGCGCAGGTTCCTCGATCACGGAGTCTTCAGGGTACGCAGCGGACGGGCCGAGATAGGGCGAAGCGTCCTCGCGCGTAAGCGGACGCGCCGGCAATCCGGCAGCGGGCGCGGCGTTTTGCGGCGACGGGGCGGGCGCGGGGGCACTTTCCTGCGTGAACATCTCGCCCACTTCGTCCATCCGGTCGCTGACGAGCTCGCCCGGGCCAACACCACGTGTAAACAGAATCCCGGCAAGCGCGGCGACCAAGACAAGCAGTACGATGGCCCCGATCAAGGCGGTCCGGGCGAAGTGCGATTTGCGTTCCGGTTCGGCGACACGGAAACCGCCCAGCGTCTGCCGGGGTGCGGCTTCAACCTCCGCTTCGGCGGCCGCCTGCGCCGCGCGGCGTGCGGCGGCGAGATAATCGTAAGCGGGCGCCTGCGGGCGCGGCGGTTCGGCGAAGGTCGTGGGCTCAAGGGGGGGCGGCGCCGCGTCGCCTATGGGCGGAGACGGTTCGGCGGCGCGCGGCGCGAACGCGGGCGGCGGCTCAGCCGATGGCTGAGCGGGAGCGGCCTGCGCATAGGGGGAAGGCGGGGGCGCTTCCGTAAGCGGCGGCAGGTCGAGAATGGGCGCGGCGGAACGCTCGTATGGGTCGGCGGGCTTCGACAGCGCGTCGATACGCGTGGCCGTTTCGCCAACCCGTGTGCGCAAATCAGAGAGCGCATCGCGGCTTTCTTTTTCGCCCATCTCCAGGCGTCGCACGATGGTGTCGAGCGTTTGTTCGATGGCCGAAAGCTGACGGCCCAGCTCTTGCTGAATTTTTTCTTCGGCGGCGTGCGCATGGCTTTCGGTGCCGGTCACGCGTTGCGCAATTTCCTCGACGGACTTTTCCAAATTGGAAATCGCCTGTGACTGGCGCGCCGTTTCTTCGGCTTTTGGCTCGGCGGCGGCAAAGCGCGATTCGAACAGGCCCAGTGCCGTTCGCAGCGCCTTGGTCGCACCATCGCTCGATTCCTCGGCAGTCTTCACGCGATCGGCCAATTGCGCAACGCGCGCCTCGAATGTGTGCGCCACTTTTCCGGATTCTTCACGTGTTGCGGCAAGCTTGCCTGCCAGCGCCTCGACATTTGCGGCAAGTGAGGACACCTGCGTGGATGATTCCGTTGCCGTGCGCGCGATCTGGTCCGCCAGACGAGAGAGGCCCTGATGCAATCCGCGCACGGCGTCACGCATGCTGCCGCCATCGGCGTTGTGTTCGACGCGGTCGATGCGCTCGGCCAGCGTCGAGAGCGCATTCGCCTGCTCGCGCGCGGCCTGATTGATATCGGCGGCGGCGGCGCCCATTGCCCGGCTGGCTTCGTTCTGGGAACGCTCCGAATCCTCGAGCCGGCGCGTCATGGCGCGCAGAGTTTCGTCGATGCGGCGGAAGGCAAAATCGGTTTCCGCTTCGGCACGGGCGATGCGGGCGATCAGCGCGTCGCCGTCGCGCCGTGTTTCCTCGTCGCGGTAATAGCGGCGGGCACCCGGCTGCGGCAGATCGGGCGGCGGTTCCGGGTCCGGCATATCGCCGAGCGAACGGGCGGCTTCGCCCATGATGCGCCGCGTCAGCCAGTCGCCCACGCTTAGCCCTTCGCGGCTGGCGGCCGCACGCGCCGCCTCGCGCGCCTCGGGCGGAATGCCCGTGACGCTCCAGGGCAAGCTCTGCTTCATATCGTCCGCCGTAGCGCGATACCCCCAAGTCAAGGTAGCCAGCCCCACATTTTGTGTAAAGAAATCTGCATGTCCCCAAGCCGCGAATCAGGGCGGACGCGCCACCGTAGCGTTCCCGATCCAGCGTCGCGCCGCAGAGTTAATTCGCCGTTAGCGGATGCACAGGTTTTAGGTGCGGACTCCGGCCTTTTTCAACTCGCCTTCCAGGCGTCCCGTGAGCCATGCCCATGTCATGCGGTAGTCGGAAGCTAGCGACCAAAGCGGGTAGCTGAAGGTGGCGGGCCGATTCTTTTCCACAAAGAAATGCCCGATCCATGCCGGCCCATAGCCCGCGAAAGCCGCGCCCAACAGCCACCACGGATTGAGCGCCAACAGCGCGAGCAGCAGGCACGCGCTCGCGAGCAGGGTTCCCGTGAAATGAAAGGCGCGCGTCAGCGCCTTCGCGTGTTCCCCCAGATAAAACGGCCAGAACTCGCGATAGGTGGTGATGCGCTTTTCGCCGCCGCCAGCCATGGCATCCGCATTTTACGCGCGGCAACCGCAGCGTCATCTCACATTTTGACGAGCGACCGGGCCTCTGGATGCGCCTTGGGCCGGCAGTTCTATGATCCGCCGGCTTGACCTGATGTTGCCGAAGGTTTCGCGGCGCGCGGCAGCGAGGAGAGGTCGGGTTCGGGGAGGCCAAGGTCGGTCGCGAAGAGCTGCGTCACGTAAATCGTATGGCTGTTGACGGCCACGCCGACGCCCGTGCGTTCGTATAACGCGTAGGCAAGGTTTGCCTTGTGGTCGGTGCTGTTCAGCCAGGTGTCGACCAGCCGCTGCGCGTATTCGTCCAGGTCGATCCGCGAAACGCCGTCGTAACTCTGGCTCGCGATATTTTCCCCGAGCAGGCCCCGGAACTTCGCGTCCGTGTCCATAAGCCGGGTTGTCGTCGTTTCGCCATCGGCGTTGGCGTGCGCCACGTAGTTCTTGCTCGCCATGTCCTGGCTGTGTCTGCGCGCGACCTCTGTCAGCTGCGGGTCCAGCGTTAGGGGTTTCGCCTTCGGGTCGATCCGGCGGCGCTCGTTGATGACCTTGGCAAGCACGCGAGTTTCCAATTGCGCGATCACCTCCGCGCGCGTCAGAGGCGCCTTGAAATAGTGCGAGGAAAAGCCGCCTGCACGCGGTTGCACCGGCGCAGTCTCTTCTGGCATGGGGTGGGGTGCCGGCGTCGCTTTTTCCAGCCGTTGCACGGCGACCGGCTCGACGGGGGCTGGCGCTGGAGCACGCGGGGTTTCCTCTTCCTCTACCGGGGGGCTTTGCTTGAAATAGTGGGACGAGAAGTCCCAGGTTTCGCCCGGTTCGCTCGCACATCCCGCGGCCAGCGCGGCCGCGCACAACAACGCCACCAATCGCATGGATCCCCTCATGCGCCGCACCATAGGGCTTTCGCCCTCGCGCGTCACTTTCCCGAAATCGTTCTGGACTGGGGCGGATGTGTGCGGCGCTTGCTAAGATGCCGGCTCAAACAACGGATGGTCATGAAGTCGCAAGCGCCGCCCTATGTCCGCAAGGAGGCCGTCTTCCAGGATGGCCTGTACCGCCGTCTCCGCTCCTTCTCCGTGCTGGACGACATTAGTGACGCGGCGCTGAAATATCTTCTTAACGAAGCGGACTGGTTCAGCCTGCCCGGCGGCGCCCAACTTTCTCGCGAAGGCGAGGACGGCAGCGCAGTGTTTCTCGTGGTCACGGGAAGCCTGGGCGTCTACGTGGAGGATGGACTTACGCCGCCGCGGCTCGTTGCAATCGCGCATTCGGGCGAGACCGTGGGCGAAATGTCTGCGCTTACCGGGGAAACGCATTCGGCAACGCTGGTTGCGCTTCGCGACACCGAACTTTTGCGCGTCGGGCGCAAATCCTTCGACATGCTGCTCACACGCCATCCGCGCGTGATGTTCAATCTTCTGAAGCTGGTCGTGCGCAGGCTGCGCCACACCACGCGCGGTGCGGAGCACGAGCGGCGGCCGAAAACGTTTGCACTGATACCCTTGCAGAGCGGCGTCAGGGAAGAGGTGCTGGCACGCGAGGTCGTTGCAGCAATCAAAGGGATGGGCGCCAAGGCGGCGCTGCTCGATTCCGCCAGCGCCGACCACACAACGGACTGGTTCAACCGACTGGAAGCGCAGCACGATGCCGTCTTTTACCAGGGCGACGCGCCGGACAGCCCGTGGACGCAATTCTGCCTGCGCCAGGCCGACCGCGTGCTGCTCGTCGCACGCGCGGACGAGGCCGTGCCGCCGCATCCGTTCGAGCCGCGCCATCTCAAGCGCGGAACTATTTCGGCGCCCGAGCTGCTCCTGGTGCACCGGCGCGGACGCCGCCAGAGTCTGCCTCAAGCCATCGAGCTTCGAAACGAGCTTTACAGCACGCACTATCATATCCGTGAAGGTGAACCGGGCGACATCAAGCGGCTGGCTAGGTTCGTCGCCGGGCGCGCGGTTTGTGTCGTTCTTGCCGGAGGCGGAGCACGCGGTTTCGCCCATCTTGGCGTGCTGCGCGCGTTGCAGGAAGCCGGCGTGCCGTTCGATTACGTGGCCGGGACCAGCATGGGCGGCATCGTGGCAGGCGGGCTCGCCATGGAATGGGACCTCGACGAGATTACCGCGCGCATGCGCGAGGTGTTCGTGGACGACAATCCGCTCTCCGATTTCACGCTTCCTCTCATCGCGCTTTTCAGGGGCAGGAAGGTCAGCGGCATGTTGCACAGGCACTTCGGAGATGTGCGCATCGAGGATTTGGCTCTCCCTTATTTTTGCGTTTCCTCCGATCTGACCTCGGGGCGCGATCACGTGCACCGCTCCGGACTGCTCTGGCGAGCGCTGCGGGCGAGTGTCGCGCTGCCGGGTTTGCTTCCGCCCGTAACCATGAACGGGCACCTGCTGGTCGATGGCGGCGTGATGAACAACTTGCCAGTGGATGTCATGTCACGCGATGCGCGCGGGCCTATTGTTGCGGTGGACGTCGCAGGCGCCATAGACCTGCGCAGCTTTGACGAGCGCTACGGCGAACGCTCCGTCTGGTATCTCATCGGCCAGCGCATGCGGGGTTATCCCTCGATCATTTCGATATTGATGCGTGCGGGAACGGTGGGCAGCGACACGCAGCGGCGCCTGGTACGCGAACAGGCGGAGTTTCTCTTCGAGCCGCCGCTGGAAGGGATCGGCATGCGCGACTGGCGGTCATACGAGCGCGCAATCGCCCAAGGTTACGCGCATGCGCTGTTGCAGATCGAAAAGCACGGCGTGCCGCTTTCCGATGCTTGGGCCGAAGGGCCGGCCGTGTCCATAACTCATTCTGTGCAACAGTAGATTTGTCATGGATGCCCTGGACCAAGCCTGCGATTGCCTCGCACGAGGCGCCGCCGCCGAAGCGGTGGCGTTGCTCCGCCGCGCGCTCGATGAGGGCCGTGGCGGCGTATTGGCGCGCATAACATTGGGTCGCGCGCTGCTGGCGCAAGGGAATACGGACGAGGCGCTGGGTGTGCTGCGCGAAGCGGCGCAGTTGGCGCCGGGAGCCGCCGACGCCGCGTTGGCGCTGGCCGAAGCGCTTTTCGCTGGAGGCCATTTGCCAACGGCGATTGCGGAAGCGCAGCGCGCGCTTAGACTTGATCCCGATCACCCGGGCGCGCGGTTTTTTCTCGGCTGCTGCTGGCTGGAAGCGGGCGAAGCCCGAAAGGCGCTAGACATTTTTTCCATGCTGGAATGCGCGGCCGGGGACAAGTGGTCCGAAGAGCTGCGGCAAAAAATCGCGCAGGCCGAGGCTATGCTCGCCGCGCCGCGCGCGCCCGCGGGTTATGTGCGCCACCTGTTCGATCAGTTCTCGGCCGACTACAACCGCCGCATGAACCAAGAACTGAACTACCGCGCGCCCGCGATCTTGCGCGAACTGTGGGACATGATCGGTGGCGGCAAGCGCGATCTGGACATTCTCGATCTCGGTTGCGGCACCGGCCTGGCAGGCATCGCGTTCAATGACGTCGCCCGCGCGATAACGGGCGTGGACTTGAGTCCGCGCATGATCGAACGGGCGAAGGCTACCGGTACATACACGAAACTTTCCATCGCCGATCTCGAGAATACGCTGGCTGCGAACGGGCTGGATTTCGATCTTGTGCTTGCCGCCGACACGCTAGTTTACCTCGGCGATCTTGCGCCAACATTCGCGGGCGTGTCCCGGCGCATGAAACCGGACGGTCTCTTTCTCTTCACCGTCGAAGCGAAGAATGGCGAGGGCTTCGAGCTCGGGCCCAAGCGGCGCTGGCGGCATTCAGAATGCTACCTGCGCTCCGCTGCCGGCGCCACGGCGCTCGAAGTACGCGGCTTCCTCGCCTGCTCGCCGCGCACCGAAGCCCGCGAGCCCGTTCCCGGATTTGCGGTGGCGCTTGCGCGCGCTTCTGTGCTTTGATGCACCCGGGAGTGGGCGCCATTCGGGAGTGCATTCCATGTTGCGTATTTTCTTTGTTTGCGCGGGTCTTGCGCTCTTTGCCGTCCCCGCCTTCGCATACCAGAGCCGCTGCGTCGAGCCCTACGCGCCGGTCGTTCCCGACCCGCGCGCGGCGAGCAAGCAGCAACTCGATGCGGTCAAGAAGGATGTCGTGCAATTCATCAAAGACTCCGACCAATACCAGGAATGCCTGCTGCTCGAATTGAAAACAGAGAAGCAAACGGCATCGCGCAAACAGAAGCCCTTCGATCCGCAGATCGACGCCGACATCCAGAAGATGATTTCGGCCAACCAGCGCGAAAAAGAGCGCGTCGGAGCGACCTATAATGGCGCAGTGCACACCTGGCACGCGCTCCAAAAGCAATAACTTTTTCGCCTGCCGCCGCCGGGGAAGAGGCGGGGGAAAGAATCGCGTATCCTGTGCAGCATGGCCGAACCGTACAGAAGCGAGCGCCGCGTCCGCCAGCGTGCCGCCAATCGCGGCAACATTATCGAGGCCGCGCGCCGCGTGGCGGAACGGCGCGGCGCGGCTGAGCTCTCGTTGCGCGCAGCGGCCGCCGAAGCGGGATACGCGCCGGCCAGCGTCTATGGCTATTTCCGCAACCGCGCGGAGCTTGTTCTGGCGCTTGCGGCCGAGGAGCTCGGCAACCTCACGCGCGCCATGCGCCAGGCAAAAGACGCGCGTGCGGCGGCGCAGGCCGCGTTCGCATTGATGCGTGGCAGTGGGGCGCTGGCAGCCGCAGCGCATACGCTTCAATCCGGCGAGGTCCCGCGCGAGGCGGAACGCCATTTCAACGGAAAACTGATCGCGGCGCTCACTGCGCTTACCCGGCGGCCCGCGCGCACGGCCGAGGAGCAGCAGGACGTTGTGCTCGCGGCTGCAACTCTGGCGGGCCTCGCGCTGTTCGCGCGAACGGGACGCCTCAAATCGCTCGGCCTCGATGAAGAGAAACTGCTCGCGCAACTCGAACGGCGGTTTTCGATTTAAGAGTGAACGAGAGATCGAGCTTCGCGCCTCCTGTGCGATCAAGTCTCGATAGGGTCGCATTTCCTGAGGTGCAGTAACCTGACTACAGCCGTTTCTTGGTTCCGGTTTTTTCGCAGTCTTGCCCTAGCGTCTGAACGGCCCGCTGCGCATTCAGATCCCGGTCCAGCGTGGCTATTCTGCAATGCCTCTCATGACAGAAACGTGGTAAATTTAACCGCACATATGTTGCAGCGCCTGCGACCCTGGAAAGGTGCAGTGCGGTGCATGTGCCTTGGGGGAACATGCCGTCCATTTGTGTTGTCGCCGGCACACGACCGGAGATCATTAAGCTTGCCCCAGTCTGCCGGGCATTGCGCTGGCGTTTCCCAGGTGCGGTCACGTGGATCGCGACGGGACAGCATGGCTCGCTCGCGGCTCAGGCGCTCGGGGAATTCGGATTGCGACCGGACGTGCGCTTGCAGTTGACGCGCGACGCCTCGCGCGTTTCCGACATTCTTCCCGCATCCGCTACGCCGCGTCAGCGCGGCTCGCTGGCCGGCGTTCTGGCGGAGCTTATTGAGCGCCTTGACGACGAGTTTGCGCGCGGCGCCTACGATCTTGTTGTTGTGCAGGGCGATACGACGTCAACACTTGCCGCCACGCTCGCTGCATTCACGCGAAAAATTCCCGTCGCCCATGTCGAGGCGGGGCTGCGCAGCTTCGACCTCGATCATCCCTTTCCGGAAGAAGCGTGGCGCGCGATTGTGGCGCAGATTGCGTCGCTCCATTTCGCGCCGACACAGCGCGCAGCGAAGAATTTGGCCGCCGTCGGGGCTAGACGCGACAAAATTTTCGTCACCGGCAACACCGTCGTCGATGCGTTGCACTGGATCCTGGAAAAGCCTGCAAGCACGCGCGTGGAGAAGATTGCGTGCGGCCCCCAGCGTCTTGCTCTGGTGACCTTGCACCGGCGCGAGAACTGGCAAGGCCCGCTTGAGGAAGTCTGCGATGCCTTGCGCGGGTTGGCCGACAGCATTCCCGACATTGGCGTATGCTTTGTCACACATGCCAACCCGAAACTGCGCAAAACCATCGATGGTCGCCTGGGAAAGCATGAGCGCATCGCCTTGATTGAACCGCTGGGTTATTCCGATTTCATTCAGCTTCTCAAGCAAAGCACCATCGTGCTGACGGATTCCGGCGGCATTCAGGAGGAAGCCCCACCCTTGGGCGTGCCTGTTCTTATCTTGCGTGAAACGACGGAGCGGATCGAGGCGGTCGACGCCGGAGTCGCCAAACTGGTCGGCACCGATCCCGCGCGAATAGTGAAAGAAACGACGCGGTTGTTGACCAATGGCCGCGCCTATCGCGCGATGACCCGCCGTATCAGCCTGTTCGGAGACGGGCATGCAAGTGAACGCATAGCGGAAATCATAATTCGGCGCCTCATGCGTCACGACGCTCATTTGGCAGCGTGAATCCCGCATGGAGCACGTATTCGCGATTCTTGCCCAAACTGCGGACGCAGCCCAGAGCAGTCTGACTTCACTCGGTTCGGACCGCGATCTTCACGATGTGCTCGTCGCGAATTGGGGCGTGCTGCAGTTCACTATCATCGTGGTCGCGATCATCATATTTATTTCGAGCCTGGACGACTTGCTGATTGACGTCGCCTATTGGTTCATTCGCCTGTGGCAAATCCTGATCGGCCGTCCGGAGGACGTGTCGACGAAGAAGGTCGTCGCGAAGCCGGAGCATCGCATCGCCGTGATTGTCCCCGCCTGGCACGAGGCGGACGTCATCGCTCACATGTTGTCGAATACTGCAAACTTGTCGCAATACCAGAACTTCGAAATTTTTGTCGGGGTCTATCCGAATGATCCGCAGACCGATCGGGCCGTGGCAAGCGTCTCCCAGTTCGTATCCAAGGTGCACAAGGTTGTTGTCGGCCGGCCCGGGCCGACCAGCAAGGCGGACTGTCTCAATCAGGTGATCCGCCATGTACTTCGAACGGAAAAACCCGGCGCATCCGAATTCGACATTTTCCTGATGCACGATGCCGAGGACGTTCCCCATCCCTTCGGACTGAGGACCGTCAACTGGTTCATCGAAGGCCACGGCATGATCCAGTTGCCGGTTTATTCCGTCAATCGTGATGCAGGGGATCTTGTGGCCGGCCATTACATGGACGAGTTCGCCGAATGGCACGGCAAGGAGCTCGTCGTGCGCTCTGCGCTCTCAAACATGACGCCGGCAGCCGGCGTGGCGACGGCCTTCAGCAGAAAAGCCGTCTTGGCACTCTGCAATGTTCGCGGCGATGGCCCGTTCAATACGGAAAGTCTCACCGAAGATTACGAAGTCGCCCATAAATTGCGCGAGCTTGGCTTCAAATCGCGTTTCATCCGCTTTTGGGCGCGCATGCCGGCAACACGCAAGTCCTGGATAACCGGCAAGGACGTGAACACGAGCCGGCGCGAACTCGTTGCCACGAGAGAATTGTTTCCGGACACGATCTCCAGCGCGTACCGTCAGAAGGCGCGCTGGCTTTTGGGAATAGCCTATTTTGGATGGCGGCAGCTCGGCTGGAAGGGCGATCTCGTTAACCGCTATTTTCTCTGGCGCGACCGCAAGATGTTGTTCACGGCGCCCACCGCGATGATCGGCTATCTGCTCGTCGTCGAATATTTGGCCTATTCCGGATTGGCCTGGGCATTTCCCGGAACTTACGACTTCCCGCCGCTTGTTACGCAGGCGTGGGTGTGGCGAATAATCGAAATCAATCTCGTTTTCCTCGCCATCCGGCTCGCGCATCGCGCGCTCTTCACGGGCTATACGCACGGCCTAAAATATATGTGGCTTTCGCCGGTTCGCGCAGTCATCTCGAATTATGTTAGCTTCCGCGCATTTCTGCGGGCGCAGCGAATTTTCCTCTGGCACCGGCTGACCCGAAAACAGGTTGTATGGGATAAGACGCAGCACAGGTATCCGGAGTCGGCCAAGATTGAGAATGGAAACGGGGCGAATGGGGCGTGGAACGACCGGCAACGAGAAACGCTGCCGAAAGCAGCGTGAGTGAAAATCCTTGTTGCGGGCTGTGGGGGGTGTCATGTGGCGTTGGGTCGTAGGGTTCGTGGTTGTCGCAATCCTCGTCGCGGGTTCCCAAGCTGAGTCGAAATCACTGCGAGAGATGCGGGAGGAGGGCTACGCGAAAGCGGCCCGCGGCGACTGCGCGACGGCATACGAGATCTTCAGGGCGGCGGCGGGGAAAAGTGGCGGCGCCGCCTACGATCACCTCGCGGCCGCCAACTGCGCAGTCGAGCTCGCGCGCACCGAGGACGCCATCGCGGAATTCTATCGGGCGCTTGCCCATCGCGAAGAGCTGTCTCTTGGCGATCGGGTTTATGCGCTCAAAGGGCTCGCCTATCAGCTTGAAATCAGGCGTCGTTACCCGGAGGCGTGCGCGGTTTGGGAACAGGCGCTGGCGCTGAAGGAAGACGCAGAAATCCGCGCGCTCTATGCCCGGTGTCTCGACCTGGCGGGCGAGCACAACCAGGCGCGCCGGGTGCGCGCGAAGCTGAGCACAAGCCAACTGCGGACATCCGGATACAAGCTTGCGGAGCGCGGTCTTTGCGACGGAGCATATCCACTATTTGACGAGGCGGCCCGGCGGACAGGGTCTGCCCGCGACTATCTGTCCGCCGCGAATTGTGCCAGCGCCTCCGGACGGACCGAGGCCGCCATTGCGGCGTATTATGCGGCGCTCGCCAAGCGGAAGAAACTTCGCAAGGGGGAAGTCATCGAGGCGCTGCGTGGCCTAAGTTATCAGCTCGAGCTTGCGCAGCGTTGGCGTGAAGCAGCCGAAGCGCGCGAGCAGCTGCTGGCGAACGAAGAAAGCGCCGAGAACCGCTTGTGGCTTGCTCTCGACTGGAAGCGGGCGGGAAACGCCGAACGCGCAGGGCAAGTGTTCGCCTCGATTGACGATGAATCGCTTCCGCCCTATGCGCGCGGCCGCTATTGGCGGGAAGTGGCAGCCGCCAAACGGACCTCCGATCCCGAGGGCGCGGCGGCGGCCCGCGAGCAGGCGGCGATGGCCTTGGAAGTCGCACATCGCGCCGATCCCGCCAATGCGGCCATCGCGTTCGAACTCGCCAACGTCTTCTACGAACAGCGGCGCTATGACCTGTCGGCGGCCATGTACGAAGCCGGGTTGGCGGCGGACCCGGGCGCCTACGCCGTGATCGAAGACGCCGCCTATGCCCACAAGGCCGCAGGCCAGGACGCCGCCGCCGCGCGCCGGTTTCGCCAAGTCATCGACAACCAATCGCGGTATCCGCAAAACACGCCAGAAGAGGCAAACGCGCTGAAGCGCCGCCTCTGGAACGTGCAGCGCGAGATCGGCTTACTCGAACATCGCTGGTACGTTTACAGTTCGCTCAACTACCGCTCGGACACCGGTCCCTCAGTCGTTCATCTTCCGGAAAGCGGCTCGCTTGCCAGCGGGATGGATTTGGAGGCCGGCTGGCGTGTACCCAACCGCGGCGCCGATAATGGCGCACTCGACCTTTTCGCCCGCGCGTATTCCGGTTTCACCGACAACGACCTTGCCTTCGACAGCGATGCCGTCCAGCTTGCCGTCGGAGCGCGCTGGCAGCCGATTCCCGATTTCGGCTTCTATTTGGTCGGTGAGCGACTCATAAAGGCCGGCGAAAATTCAAGGAATGGCTGGCTGATAGCAGGCGCATATTTCACCGGTACCGGCCTCGATTGGGACCCGGTAGAAGCAGAATGGACCTATGCGTCGTTGTATGCCCAGGCGGCCTACATCATAGACTCGCCCCAATTCTTCTCCGCATTTGCCGAAGGTATTGCCGGACGCGCCTGGAAGATCGGCGATTATTGGGCCGTCATCCCCCATGTCGTCGGCGCGCTGCATCATCAGGACGACGACGGCATCACCAGTTCGCTGGCAGAGGTGGGCGCCGGAATCATGTTCCGCCATTGGTTCCTCGACGACAAATATGAGGGTCCCCGTGCTTGGGCAACATTGTCGCTGCAGTACCGCCGGGCGCTGGCGCGCGAAGGCCTGCAGACGGACGACGACGTATTTGTCGCACAATTCACGATGCGCTTTTGACCGGCGCCCGGGCCGGCGAGCAGCAACCGGTTCGGCGCCGGCGCGCGAACCGGCTGCGTTGAAAGAGCGTTAGCGAACCAGTATGGTCCGCCGCCGTCAGAGGTTGCGGCGGACTCGTGCAAGATCGGCGCCCGCCGAAACGGGAGGCGGCGGATCCGGCCGCATTCCGCGAATTGGGGCGTCGCCAAGCGGTAAGGCACCGGATTTTGGTTCCGGCATGCGGAGGTTCGAATCCTCCCGCCCCAGCCAGCTAGCGTTTCTTACGCGCGAAGCGCGTTAGAAACGCTGCTGCTGTCCTCGCGAAAGCGGGGATCCATTGCCCCCGCCTGCGCGGGGGGTGGCAGCATTGCCAAGCTCACTTCACTCGCAAGCAATGCAAGCCACTTCGAATCCTCCCGCCCCAGCCGGCCAGCATTCGTTTGCGAACGAAGTGAGCTTACGAATGCTGCTGGACTCGGGTCGCGAAGCAAACCGGGGGCCCGTCCTGTCGACCGATTAACTTTCCCCAGCACGAATTTGGCCTTGCGCCGGGTGCGCGCAAATTAGGCACCCGCTTCCCTTGCAAATGCAGTAAGCTTTGCGGCCTATACGGACTCGCAGTTCATTCCCAAATCGGAGGAAATTATGCCCTCGGGAAAATGCCCTAAATGCGACACTGTCCTGAACCAGGTGCGGGTCGAGCAGATCCCCACCACGGCCCAAGAGGGCGCGCAGCGCGGGTTTGCCAGCCTTTCGTTTTTGTGCCCCGCATGCTCTGCGATACTGGGAGTCGCGCTGCATCCGCGCATTCTCGCCACTCAACTGAGCAAACAGGCGACGTGACGCTCCGGCGCAGTCGGACGCCGCAGCTTCCCGACCTCGGCCTGGACGTGATCGTGTTGGTCAATAACGGTTCTGACAAGCCCGATGCCGGCGCTCTCGCACGGCGCCTTGCCCGCGTCGTACTGACCGGATCGGCCCAGCCAAAATACGTAACGCTCTCGGCGGAACAGCGCGATGCCTTGGCCGGTTCCTACGCCGTTGCAGGCGGCGGCGAGCGCGTGGTGTTCGCGCGCGGTGAAGCGCTCTATGTCGAACGCAAGGGTAGCCAGCCGCGAGCTCTCAAGGCGCTGTCGCCAACCAGGTTGACACTCGACGATGGCGACGAAGGCGTCGTGTACAGTTTCGAATTGGGACCGGCTGGCCCGGCGGTTCGGGTACGCGTGGCGTCACGCTGCGAACCCGTGGATTCGTCCGACCGTATCCGGACTATGCAGTGACGGTTTTCCGCCAGGCGGATCTGCTCTCGCGGCTGATGCGCGATCTCGCGCTAGGTGGGAGGCTCTTTTCCATCAACAGGCGCGTTTTTTCTTTCGATTAACAACGTATTAGGAAAACTTTGTGCTTGATGCAGCCGCGGCCCTCCGAGCCGGGAGGCAGATCAGCCATGAACAACAAGCGCGCGTTCGATGCGGATTTCTCGATACGCCGTAAGCTGCTTGCGGCATTGCGGGAGCGACTGGCAGCCGCCCGCACGCTCGACACCATAATCGCCGAGGTGCGCGCCGCCGCGCGCTCGATCGCGTCTGCCGACGGCGTCACGTTCGTCCTGCGCGACGGGGACAATTGCTATTATGTCGATGAAGACGCGATTGGTCCGCTGTGGAAGGGCCAGCGCTTTCCAATGGGGAATTGCATCTCCGGCTGGTGCATGAAGAACGCCCGCACGGCGGTGATCGAAGACATCTACGCCGATCCGCGCATCCCGCACGATGTATATCGCCGCACGTTTGTGAAGAGCCTGATCATGGTGCCGGTCAATAGGCGCGCCCCCGTTGCCGCTATCGGCGCGTATTGGGCCGAGCGGCGCCGCTTCTCCGCCGAAGAGGTCGCGCTCATCGAGGGGCTGGCAGCCGCCGTCGCGAGCGCGATGGAGTTGGCGCAGGCCGCATAGGCTGCATCCGGTTACTCCTTGCTGCCAAAAGTCCGCTGCACGAAGTCAGGCGTGATGCACGCGTAGAATGCGGCGGGCGATAAATTGGATGCCTTGCAGGACGCCACAAATGAGAGGTCTTCCACGCGGTAATAGACGGTATAGGGATTGACGACGATGCGTGCCTCGGGGCGGGAGACGAAATTTCCGTACGCGTCGATGCTGCCCTTGGCGTAAGGGTACGCCTCTTCCAGATATCTCTTCAGATTTGCCTGTACGGCGTAATTATCCGGAAGTTGGTCAAAGGGACCGTCGTAGAAATTGTTTCTGTCGGTATTTTCCCCGTACACGCCAACAAGGATTTTGCGAGTGTTCGGCGCATCCACATAGAAGGCGAAGCCCGTGCGCTGGCCGCGGACGACGTCGGCCGTCACGCTCTGGAACGTCTCCGGAACCGCTCCGTCTTCGTTCAGAACATAAAGAAAATGCTCTTCCGGCCGGTTGAAAATGAGGAAGAACTTCAATCCCGATTCGTCAAAGATATTGCCGAGAAATGTTTCAAAGTCCGCCAGTTTCGCTTTCTTTGGCGGCGCAGTACCGATGTCGTTGAGGCGGAAACGCACGCTCCGGCCCTTGTGGGTAACGGCGTAAAGAAAGCGCTCGAGCCGCCTGACTTCCACACCGTCCTTTTTGGAATACGCCTTTTGCCGCCCCTCGCGATCCTGGATTTCCCCGTTTTCGTCGTACTCGAAATAGCCCAGGTGTATGACGCCGCGGTCCCGATCCAGAACATCAAGCCGCAAATTTCCCCAGAGCGTTTTCCCTTCCGCGGTCAGGCTGAAGTAATAGTAGTTCTCCGTAGGATAAACAGTCACCGAATCCGGCAGGCTCGAGAAGACGTAATCGAAGATGGCACCCGCGTCGCCACTCGGTATTTTCGTGTAGAGCCCATCGATGAAATGCTGATTGAAGGCGACCGAACTCACCTTCCGCAGATCGCTGGCGGATTCGTCCGGCACGTGCCGGAAATAAAAAAAGGCGGCAACGAAGGCTGCCAGCGCGAAAAATAAGGCGAGAGAAATGGCAAGCACATTTCTCTCGCCCATGGTCATGGTTTTCAACACGGAAGACCGTCAATGTGCCGCCGTCGCGTCCGCCGGACCGATGGCGGCGGGAGCATTCGTTACTGTCCTCCCTCTTGCGACCCTTCTTTGCGTTGCCGCTTTGGTTTCTGCGCGGAAGGCCAAGTCTGGTCCTTCACGTGCCAGGTCACGCTTTTGCGGTGTTGCGACATGTCTTCCTGCATGCCGGGCTGCGCGCCCATTCCATTTTCGTGCATCATGGGCTGCGCTTTTTTGCCTTCCTCCTGCATGTCAGGCGCCGGGCTCGTGCCTTTCATATGCGCCCCTGGAGTCATGCCTTTTTCCTTTGTTCCCTTTTCCATTTGTCCGCCTGTCGGTTCCGGCGGCCAAGTCACGTTTGGTGTATGTGATGGGAAGGTGTAGCGCCTGACGTGATATGGCGCGAACGTCACGTCTTTGACGTGGGGAGGAAATGTCCTGCCCCTCACATGGTACGGCGGCCAGGTCGCGCCCTTTACGTGCGAAGGAAACGTCTGACCCTTAAAGTGCTCCGGCGGCCAGGTGACGCCCTCCTGATGACGGGGCGGACCGCCTCCGTCGCCGTAATCCGGAGGAAAGGTGACGTCCTTCTGATGCGGCGGATAAGTGTAACCCCGGATGTGATGCTCGGGGAATGTCACGTCCTTCGTGTGCGAAGGATAGGTTCTGTTCTTGACGTGAATGGGCGGCCACGTTCCGCCCTTCACGTGCGACGGATACGTTTCGCCTTTGAAATGCTGCGGGGGATAGGTGACGTCTTTTGTGTGCTTGGGCGGCGGCGGTTGTTGCGCCCAGCTCGCCGTGGCCAAGAGAAAACCAAAACACAAGGGACAGGTGAGATAGAGTGGGGTGTTTTTCATCGGCGTGCCTCCAAATCTAGAATTGGAATTATTCAAGTCGCCAGATGACCAAAACTTGCAGTCACAGTATCACTTCGCTCACGCGCATCAAAGCAGCGCATATGAATGAACGAGTGCGGCGGCGCGATTTGGCCGCATTCCGGGCGTTAGGCCACCAGCTTGCGATAGAGGTGCCAGGTGGAATGGCCAAGAATGGGCAGCACCACAATAAGGCCGACAAAGAGGGGGAGCGATCCAATGGCGAGCGTCGCCGCCACGAGCAGGCCCCACGCCGCCATAGGCAGCGGGTTATTCACCACGGCGCGCACCGAAGTGCGGATCGCCGTATCCAGTCCCACATCGCGGTCGAGCAGGAGCGGAAAGGAAACGATGCTGATAGTCATGGCTAGCAGCGCAAACAGAAATCCCACGCCTGTTCCCACCACGATCATCGTTCGTCCTTGTTCGGTCAGGAACACGTCGCGCAGGAACGATGCGATGGATGCCGGCTGTTCCGGCCCAAGCGTGTTTTCGTAAATGATCCACGCTGCGGCGAGCCAGAGCAGAAAAATCGTGACCAGGGCAAGCCCGAGCACGACGATGGCGCCAAAGCCGGGCGCGTAGATGACATCGAACGCGTTTGCCCAGGTGGCACGCTTGCCCTGTTCGCGCAGCCGGCTCATTTCGTAGAGGCCGACGGCGGCAAACGGGCCAACAATGGCGAAGCCGGATGCGAGCGGAAAGAGCAGCGGCAGCATGTCCATGTTGAAAGCGAAGCGCGCCAGCACCACCCCCATGACCGGATAGAAGAGACAGAGGAAAATCACGTCGGTGCGGTAGTCACCAAAATCCTCGATGCCCTTTTTCACCGCGTCGCGCACGTCTGCGATACCGATTTTACGTACCGCAGGCGCCGGCGAATGGATGGTTTGTTGGATGTGCTGCAGCGAGTGATAGGCGGAGGCGATGGTATGCCCGACGCGCCTGAGCTCCTCGACGGTATATTCGACGGGATTTTTGATCGTTTGCATGTCCGTTCCTCCCGAACCCCTGGCTCGCGAGCGAAGGGCCGCCTGTGCTGCGGCTTCGTTATCGCCGGGCTTCGGAACTCGCGCCGGCGACGCCAAGTCTAATCCATAATGGGCCGCGATCAACACGTGGAACTCGGCGCAGGCCGTTCTTTTTCCGCTGTCTTGAGGGCTGTAGGCTGGCCGCATGCCCAAGAGAGTTCCTCTGCCGCTTTCCGAGTAAGTTTTCTATAATCTCGAGCCGTGTCTCTTTGGCGGATGCTGTCGCCGCATCCGAGATTCACCAACTGGGGAGGACGATATGCGCGCGAAAGACTTCACTTCGTTATTGCTTGTTGGCGCATCATTCATTGCGCTGACGTTGGGCGCGGGCGCCGCGGAGAAATCCGCGGCGGCCGCCGCTCCCAAGGATTCCGAAATCATCGCAAGCGCGATGACCGCTGCTCCTGCAAAGGTTTCCCAGCACGCAACGGTCGTGGCCATGGGCGCCGGCGGCAAAATGCGCACAGTGCGCAAGGGCAACAACGGCTTCACCTGCATGGCCGACAGCCCCGCCACGCCCGGCCCCGATCCGATGTGCATGGACAAGAACGCCCTGAAATGGGTCGAGGCGTGGATCGCTCATAAGAATCCGGAGGCCGGCAAAGTCGGATTCATGTACATGCTTGCCGGGGGCACGGATGCGAGCAACACGGATCCCTATGCGACAAAGCCAGCTCCGAACAAGCATTGGATCGAGACGGGCCCGCATGTGATGATCGTGGGCGCGGACGCAGGATTTTACGCCATGTACCCGAAGGGCGCCGATCCGGACACCGCAAGCCCCTATGTGATGTGGGCCGACACGCCGTATCAGCACCTCATGATTCCGGTGAAGTGACGGTCGTTCGGGCGGCTTCGGCTGCGACAAGCCTCTTGGCGGCGCAAGCTTTTTCGGGCTGAGCGCCGCCAATTTTGTCATACGAATCTTTTACGTTGCGACACAAGCCTGCGCTGCTGCCCTTGATGCGCCGAGGCGCCGCTAGGACGCCGCGCGAGCGGGGTGTCCGCCCATGCTGATTATGCGTTCTGCCGGAAGCGTGATGCGCACGTTGGTGCCGCCACCGGGGGTGCTCTCTATGGCAAGCGTTCCGCCATGCAGCTTGACCATGGCTTTTGTGAGCGGCAGGCCAAGGCCCGTGCCTTCGAAACGCCGATTCAGCCGGTTGTCGATCTGACGGAAGGGCTGAAGCGCAAGCGCAATTTCTGTTTCGTTCATGCCGATGCCGGTATCGGCGACGACGATAATGACGCCCTCAGGCTCGACGCGAATGGAAACTGTTACGTTTCCCTCGCGCGGCGTGAATTTGACGGCGTTCGAGATGAGATTAAGCAGGATCTGCTTCAGACGAACCTGGTCCGAACGCAGGAGCGGCAGCATTTGCGGCAAGTCAAACGCAAGGGTAACGCCGTTCGCCTCGGCAGTCGGCGCGATGATGCGCTTGCACGCGGCCACGATCTCCGCCATGCAGACGGGCTCGTTTCGCAATTCCATGCGGCCGGCCTCCACCTTCGACATGTCGAGGATGTCGTTGAGGATCGACATCAGGTGCCTGCCGGATTCGTGAATATCCTGCGCGTAGGCGCGATATTTCGCGTCGAGCGGTCCCAGCATCTCGTCGCGGATCATTTGCGAAAAACCGAGTATGGCGTTCAGCGGCGTGCGCAGCTCATGGCTCATGTTGGAGAGAAAGACGGATTTGGCGCGATCCGCGTCCCGCGCTTCGTCGCGGGCGCGCTTGAGCTCGTCTGCCTGCACCAGCAGTTTCTGTTGGGCGCGCTGCCGTTCGATTACGCGCCCCAGCTGGACGCCGGCATGCGCCATGATATCCAGCAGCGTCGCATCGGGCTCGCGTGCTTCACTGGCGAAGAATTCCAGCACCCCAACGATTTCATCTCCCGAGTGCATCGGAAACGCGGCGGCGGCTTTAAGGCCGCACAGGCGTGCGATTGGCGCGCGCGGGAAATTGCTGTCGAGCGTGACATCCACGATCCAGGCAGGTTTGCCCGAGGCCAGTACACGCCCGGGTAGACCTATGCCGCTAACGAATTCGATTTCTTCCGAGCGGCGAAGGAACGCAGCTATTTTGTTCTTGTCGGCCGCATGCCAGAGCCGGGCGGAGCACAGCCTGACGTTTCCGGCCTCGCCTTCGGTGAGATAGCAGTGGCCCACTTCCCAGTTGCTGAAGGCACACACCCGGGCAAGCACGAAATGCAGCGTGTCGTGCATCGCCGCCGACTGGTTTGCCGCGCGGGCGATTTCCTCCAACAGCCGCAACTGCTGCTGGCGATCGTAAAGATCGCGTATCGTCTTTTCCGCGATTGACTCTACCTGCGTTCGCGTGGCGCGCTCCCGTGCAAGCCGGCTTTGCAGGCGCGTGACTTCCGGCTCGGTTTCCTTGCGGCCGGTATCGTTCATTGCGCTGCGACCGGCAAATGGATTCCCAGCACGCATTTCTGCGCGCCTTCATGCATGCAACTTAGATGTTCGATGGTGACGCTCTCGCCGAAATGGCCCGCCGCACCCTCGATCAAACCGTGCGCCAAGGCGCATAATTTGCGCTTGGAGTCGTAGCTGAGGAACAGCGTTCCATTGGTACCGTGTTCGAACTGGAATTCGGGGCACATCGCGCCGGGATAAAGTTTGCGCACTTCCGCATGGATAACGCTGTTCGTGGTGAGAATGAACGAGCGCGTGCTTTTGTGCGCGGCAAAAAATTCCGGAAAGCGCTGCGCGAGCAGCGGCAGGGCCTCGCGCCCGAACCAGCGCAGCAATTCGTTAGGCGATGTGCCAAGCGCCGCGGCGCCGTTACGGACAAGGGATTGCAGATCAGAATCGGAATAACTGCCGAGCGAGGTATACGCTCCGGAAAGTCCGCTGGTCTCGAGAAGCGAGTCCCACGTCTCTTCGCCGAAGCGCGCCGAAACGACCTGCTCGAGCAGGTTGAACACAATGCCTTTCATGCCCGCCCCCTCTCGAACGGATGGCCGTGCGGAGAACAAGGCGTAGCAAAACCGCGTTAACCGAATAGAAACTGCGGCCGCCCCAAGGCGCCTAGGCTATCCGGCGGCGCCGCCTGGGCACGCGAGGAGCCTCAGCCGAGGCTTCCTTTGGGCACCTCGTAGGTTGCGACTTCGGTTGCGACGAATTCCGGCGCGATTATAAACTTGACATACGTAACGGCCTGACCTATTATACCCATATTGAGGGTAAAGGAGAGGGAAATGGCCAAGCGTAAGTCCTTCACTTTGAACGACTTTTTGAGGCGTTTCCCGACTGATGAGGCCTGCCTCAATCATTTGATGAGGCTTCGTTACGGCGAGACGATTGAGTGCCCCAAGTGCCTGAAAACAGGGCGCTTTGTGCGGATTAAGGCCGAGCTGGCCTACTCTTGCCCTTGGTGCGGGCACCACATTCACCCGATGCAGGGCACGCCGTTTAAGCGGACACACGTGCCGCTGCATAAATGGTTCTACGCGATCTACCTGTTTACGACGACGCGCCACGGCGTCCCTGCGAAGGAATTGGAGCGCCAGCTTGGCGTGAGTTACCCGACGGCATTCCGCATGGCGCATGAAATTCGCAAATACATGGCGAAGATAGACGGCGATGATCCACTGAAAGGCCATGTTGAGGTTGACGAAGCCTACCTTGGCGGTGTCCGGCGCGGTCAGGGCCGCGGGCCTAAGGGTAAGACCGTCGTTTTTGGAATGTTGGAGCGTAGTGGCGATGTAATGACGAAGGTCGTCCCGTCTGCGGAACGTGACGTGCTTGTACCACATATCCGCGAGAATATCTGTGACGGCAGCACGATTAGTTCCGACGAGCACGGTTCCTATAACGGTCTTACGAGAATGGGATTTAAGCACGGCGTCGTGAAGCACAGTGCTAAAGAGTGGGTACATGGAGCATTCCATACCAACAGCCTCGAAGGCTTTTGGTCGCAATTGAAGCGGTCTATTCGCGGGACGCACGTCCACGTCTCCGCGAAGCATTTGGCAAAATATCTTGGCGAGTTTGAGTTTCGTTACAATCTTCGTCACTCGCCGGAAACGATGTTTTTGAAGCTGGTGATGAGCTTTTAATCATGGTCTCAAGAGTGCGCTCAAAGCGTTGCCGGTGTTTGGAATCTGGTTTCACTACCTTTTTCATTGGGCTCTCTGCGCTATAACTACGTCGCCTTCAACAAAAATCTCGATAAAAAAAACTATAGGAGCGGCGTTCTCGGCAGTTACTTCGTATCTCAAACGCCAGCGTTCACCCCGCGCAATAAACCTAGAGTTCTCACGGTTATTTCTCGTATCAATTTTATCAACAACAAATAGCCCGTTTGGCATTGCACCCGGCAGCCAAGTATCCGCAATCACATATCGTTGTTCTTCGCCTGCGATTATGTGCGCGTCTTGAGTTTGAATAGTTCTTTGACCACCAAGCTCTACATGCCATTCGGCACCAACCATAGTAACGTCGTATGGTAAGTCATCTTCTCGACTTCTGTTCTGGGGCGCTGTCGCCTCGCATACTCTAACTCTCACGTGCTCTGCTGCATTGGGGCCAACATTGTGAACTACTATTCGGTAAGAGTGCTTAATTGACTGCCTATCCTGATATGGGCGCGGGCCAATTACCTCAAGCCTTGTGCGATTACCCCATGGTGGAATGCCGTATAACAATCCTAGCGCGATCCATAAGAGCCATAAGATGCTGGCGTAAAACAATATCTCCCATATAAGTGGAGAAGCACCGGGCCAGACCATGGCCAACGTGTTGCCCATTAGGTCGAGCCCCAAACCGAGCAGCGTAAGAACAATGGATGCGCCGAGGCTTC
>JBQTHM010000037.1:0-5438 GCA_052389895.1 Alphaproteobacteria bacterium
GTGTACGACGCCCTCGTTCGCCTCGCGCAGGATTTTGCCGTTCGTTACCCGCTCATCGAAGGCCAGGGAAATTTCGGCAATATCGACGGCGATAATGCCGCTGCGATGCGCTACACGGAAAGTCGGCTCACGGCCGTTGCCAATGCCTTGCTGGAAGGCATCAACGAGCAGGCCGTCGATTTCCGGCCTACATACGACAGCGAAGACGAAGAGCCGATCGTACTGCCTGCCGCGTTTCCCAATTTGCTAGCCAACGGCGCTAGCGGCATCGCAGTCGGTATGGCGACATCCATCCCGCCGCACAATGCCGGCGAATTGTGCGACGCCATAGCAGCGCTGATCGAAACGCCGAAGTTGCAGGATCGCACGCTGTTCAAACTTATCAAGGGACCCGACTTCCCCACTGGCGGCGTGATAGTAGATAACGCCGCAACAATCGCACAGGCCTACAAGACCGGCCGAGGTTCGTTCCGCTTGCGTGCGCGCTGGAAGAAAGAAGCGGGCAGCCGCGGCGTCTATCAGATTGTCGTCGACCAAATTCCATATCAGGTGCAGAAGGCGAAGCTGATCGAGCGCATCGCGCTGCTGCTCGAAGAAAAGAAGCTCCCGCTTCTGGATGACGTCCGTGACGAATCAACGGAAGATTTGCGTATCGTGCTGGTGCCAAAGAGTCGGGCCGTAGAGTCGGAATTTCTGATGGAACAGCTCTTCCGCCTGACCGAACTGGAAACGCGCGTGCCCTTGAATCTCAACGTGCTCGACAAAGGCATAACGCCACGCGTGATGAGCCTGCGTGAGGCGCTTCACGCCTTTATCGATCACCGGCGCGAAGTGCTCAGCCGCCGCACAAGGCATCGGCTTGCCAAAATTGCCGACCGGCTGGAAGTGCTAGAGGGCTATCTTGCCGTCTACGCAAACCTCGACAAAGTCATCAAAATCATTCGCAACGAAGACGAGCCTAAGCCCAAGCTGATTAAGGCGTTCGCGCTGACCGACCGCCAGGCGACAGCCATTCTGGACATGCGCTTGCGCGCGTTACGGAAGCTCGAAGAAAGGCAGATCAGCGAGGAGCACGCGGCGCTGACGCAAGAACAGAAGGAGAAGAAAAAACTCGCAGCCTCCGCCAAGTTGCAATCGGAAAAGCTGGTCAAAGAGATCAAGGATATCAACGCGCGCTTTGGGCAAAAGACCCAACTAGGCAAGCGTCGCACCGTGTTCGCCGCTGCGCCTGAACTCGACGCGGACAGCGCGCCTGTCGCTTTCATCGAGAAGGAACCAATGACAGTCATTTGCTCGGAAAAAGGATGGCTGCGAACGCTTAAGGGCCATCAGCAGGAAAACGGCAGCATCAAATACCGCGAGGGTGACGGACCGCGGTTCTGGGTGCACGCGGAGACGACAGATAAGCTGATCGCGTTCGCGACCGATGGCCGGTTCTTTACGTTGGAAGGCTCGAAGCTCCCCGGGGGTCGCGGCCAGGGTGACCCTATCCGTGATTTCATTGAACTCGATCCCGACCAGGATCTGGTGGCGATTTTCGTACACAAACCGGAGCGTCGCCTGTTACTTGCGTCCACTTCGGGCCGCGGCTTCGTCACGAAAGAGGCCGATGTTGTCGCTGCTAAACGAACGGGACGGTCGGTGATGAACGTCGGTGCCGGAGAGCACGCGGTGTTGTGCGTGCCGGCCGAAGGAGATTTCACAGCGGTCATTGGGCAGAACCGGAAGCTAATTGTCTTCGCGACTACGGAAATTCCAGAGCTCGCAAAGGGGCGCGGCGTCATTCTCCAGCGCTACAGGGACGGCAAGTTGCTCGATGCGCGAACATTCAACTGGAAAGACGGGCTTCGCGACGAAAACAATCGAACCTGGATGCCCGAAGAGCTGAAAGAATGGCGCGGCAGCCGCGCGCAAGCGGGCCGCATCGCACCGCGAGGCTTCGCGAAGTCGGGCAAGTTCGGTTAACGCGGTCGACCGCAGTGCAAAAACAATTCTGACTTTTCCACAGGCGTTCGGTAGTGCACATTGAATCGGGGCGGGGGGAGCAAGGGAGCGCCCCGATGCAGATGGGTTTTGTAGGCGGTCTTACCATCGCCGGATTGATCCTGCTCGCAGCCCTCACCGGTGTCGTGCTGGTGAAAATGACGACGCCGGGACAGCAGACTGCTTTTGCCGGTTACGCGACATCGTCGCCGGCAACGGGCGGCGCTGCGCGGGCCGCGCCGACGCCCCCTGTCATCACGTCGGCGCCAGCGCTGGTGCTCGACCCAATCACGGGCCAGAGCCGGTACGCGCGAAACTGCAATGGCGCAGTGGCGGAAGCCAAAGCGATCGGCGTTCTTCCCGACTACGCGAAAGCAGGCGGCGACCAGAAGCGTTCGGCCACCGCGCAAGTCACATGTGCCGCAACGACGCAAAGCGCGCGCTGGGATGTCACATTTTTCTCTCGCTGCGCCGACGGCGGCGAGCTCTGCCCGGTGCTCGCCGAGGTCACTCAGGAGGGCCGGCATGTCGTTTTTCACCGCGAATAGGCGGAACCAGTTGAATCTCTAGCCATTTACTATTCGCGCCGGCCGGATCGGGGAAGCAAGTCTCTTCCCATTCGGGCGGCGGTATGGTTGCCTCGCGTCAACCGTGCTTTGCGCCTGCACGGAAGACGGCGTTCGAGGGGAATGTCGTATGGCTAGATTGTTACGGCAGTTATGTGCGGTTTATGTGATCGCCGCGGGTCTCTACAGTAGCATAATCGTCGTTAACGCTCGCCCGGAGCTTGCGCAGAACGTGCGCGCCTTAGCGGCGGATGCGGCGCATACCGGCTCGCAGGCGGCGAACAACGCCGTTTACTGGCTGAAGATCGAAGGGAAGGCTGCCGCCGAGCACGCCGTCGCCTGGGTCGATCGGACGCGCGAGGAATTCGTCTCCGCACGCGGCGCGGCGCGAACGCAGCGCGAAACCGCAACGCGTGTTGCCTCCGCATCGCCGCGGCCAAACGCGGGCACGCAACAATTGTCTCCTGCGCCGGTTACGCCGCCAGAGCGCGAGAGCACGCTAATTCAAAAAATATCGCCCGTCCCGCCGCCCGCGCTTCGCGAGGGGCTTGCGCCGCACACACCGCGGATGCGGGACGCAACAACGGTCGCGGGTGGGATTCCTAGGTCCCAATCGCCGGTTTCCGATCCGGAACTGGTTCCGAACGCTGCGCCGCCGGGCGCGGGCGAAACCGCGCGCGCGGAAGAGCGCCTGCGCCTTAATCTCACACGAGAGCTGTTGGCGAATTTTGATCTCTTTCTTTATGTGAGCAAGGCCGAGCAAGGGCCGCTCGCACAGCGCATGTACGTCGTCGCGAAACAAGAAAGCGGCGACCTTTCTCTTCTGCACGCTTGGCCAGTTTCCACGGGACTGCAACAGCGCGTGCTAGCGAAGACCGGATGGCGTTACGCCCTGGAGACGCCGAACGGATACTTCCAGCTCGACCCGGACCGATTTCACGTCCGCTATGTGTCCAACGAATGGGGCCTGCCCATGCCCCACGCCATGTTTTTCAATTGGGTACGTAACGGCGAGCCCACTGGCTTCGCGATTCACGGAGTTTCGGGCGAAGAAATCGCTCTGCTAGGCAAGAAGGCGAGCGCCGGATGCGTCCGGCTCGCGACAGAGCACGCAAGGCAACTGTTCGATCTCATCCGGAAAAATTACCGCGGGCGCGTTCCTCGTTTCGCCATGGACGTGAAGTCGGGCACAATGAACCGCGACGGCCTGCTCTGGTACGGCCGCAACGGCAAACCGAAAATGGCCGATGGCTACCGCGTGCTCGTCTTCATTGAGGATTACGGCGGCGAGGATGTGGTGGCGGTGCTATATTAGCATCGTTAACGCGTTACCCATTGCGGCGCCGGAACGATCGCGCTACGCGCGCCGCAACTCGTAAAGTGCGACCGCCGCGGCATTGGAGACGTTGAGGCTTTCCATCGCGCCTGATATCGGAATGCGTGCCACTACATCGCAGCGCTCACGAACCAGCCGGCGCAGCCCAGCGCCTTCGGCGCCTAGCACCAGCGCGATATCTCGCGGGGTCGTAGCTTCGCGAAGCGTCATGTTGGTCTCGCCCGCGAGAGCGATGCGCCAGAAGCCCATGCGCCCCAATTCCTCGATCGCGCGGGCAATGTTCACCACCTCTACATAGGGCACGAGATCAAGCGCGCCGGAAGCTGCTTTCGCTAGCATGCCGGATTCTGGCGGAGCATGGCGGTCCTGCACGACAACCGCCGAAACGTCGAATGCCGCGCAGGAACGAAGGACCGCGCCGACATTATGCGGATCCGTGAGCTGATCCAGCACGGCGACTATGCGTCTTTCGCGCAAATCGGGAGCGAGAGCCCCTTCGAGATCCAGCTTCGGCAGCGGATCGCACAGGAGGGCCACTCCCTGGTGGACCGCGCCTTGGGGCAGAAGGCGCGAGATAGCCTCCATCTCGGCGGGCTCTAGGTGGATTGTCTCTGCAGCCATGCCGCGGAGGTCCTCGATGGCGCGCGGGGTCGCGACGAGCCGGTGCACGTGTCGCCTGGGGTTGCGAAGTGCCGCCCGCACCGCGTGCAGCCCGTAAAGCCAAAGCCGGCCTTGGTTTTTCTCTTCGCCAGGACGGTGGCCACGCGAATTTTTGCGTGCTCCGGGAAAGGGCTTGCGTTTTTTCATGGCCGGGATAGCCTCCCTGTGACCCAGAGACGGTGCGGGGCTACCAGCGGCCGCGCGCTGCCTTAGCTATTGCACCCGTTGACACATTGCCGCAATTGACCAATATGCGCGCTCCGCGGTCTTCCTCCGGGGCGATTTTCCTTTTGCCGGCGTTACTTAGGCCGGCCATTGGCGTTTTTCGGCGGCGCCGCGGCGGGATGCGGATAGTCCGCGCCTTTGGTGGTGAAACGCACACTGGAGGGGTGCCCGAGTGGCTAAAGGGGACGGACTGTAAATCCGTTGGCTACGCCTACGTTGGTTCGAATCCAACCCCCTCCACCATTCAGAAGTCGGAATACGGAAGTCGGAAGTCGGAATGGGGCGGGAAAGGAAGGCAGCGGCGGCAATACGAGGCTGGAATTCTGATTTCCGAATTCCGACTTCTGATTTCCGGCGCGGGTGTAGCTCAATGGTAGAGCAACAGCCTTCCAAGCTGATGACGAGGGTTCGATTCCCTTCACCCGCTCCAGCATTCGCAGCTACGGCTGGGCGAATCAGGAAGGCGCGGGGCGGCAAAGACGCCGAAATACAAAACGTGCGGGCAGACTGAGTGAAAAGAGACGACTGAAGGCGGACGGACATGGCCAAGGCAAAATTTGAGCGGACGAAGCCGCACTGCAACATCGGGACGATCGGGCATGTGGACCATGGCAAGACGACGCTGACGGCGGCGATCACCAAGATACTGGCCGAGCAGGGCAAGGCGC
>JBQTHM010000038.1:0-28602 GCA_052389895.1 Alphaproteobacteria bacterium
GCGGGCATTTGGATGCAAAGCCCCCTCAGTGCGCTCCCGCCTTCGCTACCGCTTCGGCGGGTTAGAAGGCTCGTCCGCCCAAGCTGCGCAGCCGCGAAGGCGGATCGCGCACAGCTCCCCCAAAGGGGGAGCATGAGCCACATGCATCCTCCCCCAGTGGGGGAGGTGTCGCCCGAAGGGCGACGGAGGGGGTTACTCCCACTCGATCGTTCCGGGCGGCTTGCTGGTTGCATCATAGACCACGCGGTTGATGCCGCGCACTTCGTTGACGATGCGCGTCGCCACATGGGCAAGGAAAGAATGATCGAAAGGATAGGAATCCGCCGTCATGCCGTCGGTCGAAGTCACCGCGCGCAGCGCACAGACGTTTTCATAGGTGCGCGCGTCCCCCATGACGCCCACGGCTCGGCCGATCACATCGGCGGGGCGTTTCTGGCCTTGGGGTCCCTTGGGCACACGCTTAGTATGACACGGGGCGTGTAGATTGGAGAGATACAATGCGACGAGTAACGATTTTGGCAATCATATTGGCCCTCAACACAACCAGCGCAACAGGGGCAGCAGTTGCCGGTTTTCAGGGAGTGGGAATCTCCACTTGCGCCCAATTTGCCCAACTTTATAGGGACGATCCCGAGAATATTGAGCTGATTTACTTTTCATGGGCGCAGGGCTTCATGAGCGGGATGAATGGCGTTCTCCTACGAAACGGCGAAAGTGGCCGCAATCTCAATTCAATGTCTGTTGAATCGCAACAACGGCATCTGCGGGCATACTGTGATAAGCACCCCTTAGCCGTGTATATTGATGCTGTTGGCAATCTATTTCAGGAACTAGATGAAGTTGTGCCGCCGCCTAGATGAATCTGTAACAGTGCCCTGCAGGAGGCCTACTTCACGCACAGCCAAGGCTAACGAAAACATTATGATTGTATGGGCAACGGATATGAGAACTTCGTGCCGAGTAGTGATTCAGCCTTGCTCAGGAAATCCCCCCACAAGCCAAACTCCGATTGATTGGCGGAAATGCTTCCGAAAATCCATAACGCGCCAATTCGCAGATTTGCCGGCAGCTTCAATTTCGCAGGATCGAACCGACACGCCCGATTGAATTTGATGGCAACGGTTACGTCAGCGGAATCCGTATAGCGTATGAGACTGTCTACCACTGCTTGAATATTTGCGCCCGCATTCAATTGCCGTGGTGGAACTTCCTTCAGCTGCACGGGACAATAAAGTCTCGTGGCGTCGCCATCGACCCACGTTGCTATGAAATCGAAGTCTTGATTTTCAACTGGGGCGAACCGAACGTCGAGACCGATCCGCTCAGACATGCCAACACAGAAAATTGCTGCATCGCGCATTTCGCGCTCCGGTTTGAGCCCTTGCGTCCGGAGCGTCTTAATCCGCTCAGGCGTGGGCGACGCCGCGATCTCCCGCTCGGTGCTTCGCAGTGCGAGCAAGAAGCCTCGCGGGTCGCCATATGCCAGCTTAGCGAATTGGTGAAGGCGCACGCTGCTCATCGCACTTTCCTATCACAAATCCCGGTCCAAGGCAGACGGCAGCGCAGGAGAGCAAAGCAGACTTGCGCATCGACGTCCAAATCAAATGCGTTCGCAGGGCAATTGGCTCGCCCGCTTGACCCAGGCGGCGGGCCGGGCGTTATCGAGATGGCGCCCGCGGTCACTCCCACTCAATCGTTCCCGGCGGTTTCGAGGTCGCATCATAGACCACGCGGTTGATGCCGCGCACTTCGTTGACGATGCGCGTCGCCACATGCGCAAGGAACGAATGCTCAAAGGGATAGGAGTCCGCCGTCATGCCGTCGGTCGAGGTCACCGCGCGCAGCGCGCACACATTTTCGTAGGTGCGCGCGTCGCCCATGACGCCCACGGTCTTGACCGGAAGCAGCACGGCAAAGGCCTGCCAGATTTTGTCGTAAAGGCCGGCCTTGCGGATTTCCTCGAGATAAATCGCGTCGGCTTTACGCAGGATTTCGAGTTCCGGCCTGCTGACCTCGCCGATAATGCGGATGGCAAGACCGGGGCCCGGAAAGGGATGGCGGCCGACAAAGCTTTCGGGCAGCCCGAGCTCGCGCCCCAGCGCCCGCACCTCGTCCTTGAACAGCTCGCGCAGCGGCTCGATCAACTTCAGAGGCATGCGTTCGGGCAGCGCGCCCACATTGTGGTGAGATTTGATCGTAGCCGAAGGACCGCCCAGCGCGGAAATGCTCTCGATCACGTCCGGGTAAAGCGTGCCCTGCGCAAGAAACTCGATCGCGCCGATCTTCTTCGCCTCCGCTTCGAAAACGTCGATGAAGGTAGCGCCAATGATTTTGCGTTTTTCCTCCGGGTCGGTGACGCCGCTGAGGCGCGAAAGAAACATCTCGCTCGCATCGGCGCGGACAAGGGGAATGTTGTAATGGCCGCGGAAAAGCGAAACCACCTGCTCCGCCTCGTTCAGGCGCAGCAGGCCGTGATCGACAAAGATGCAGGTGAGCTGATCGCCGACGGCCTCGTGAATAAGCAGCGCGGCGACGGAGGAATCCACGCCGCCGGAAAGCCCGAGCACCACATGGCCCTTGCCCACGCGCTCGCGGATGCGCCGCACTTCCTCGGCACGGAACACTTTCATGTTCCAGTCGGGTTTGATGCCGGCGATGTCCACGATGAAATTGCGCAGAAGCGCCGCGCCCTTGGGCGTGTGCACCACTTCGGGGTGGAACATGGTGCCGTAGAACTTGCGCGTCTCGTCGGCGATGATGGCGAAGGGCGCGTTCGCGCTCACCGCCGTCACTTCGAAACCGGGGGGAAGCGCGGTCACGCGGTCGCCGTGGCTCATCCACACCTGGTCGCGCGTGCTGGGCGCCCAAAAGCCCGCGTAAAGAGGCGACGGTTTTGTCACTTCCAGCACGGCGCGGCCAAATTCACGCGCGTGGCCTCCTTCGACGCGCCCGCCCAGCGTGTGCACCATCGCCTGCTGGCCGTAACAGATGCCGAGCACGGGCACACCCTGTTCGAAAACCGTCTTGGCCGCCTGCGGGCTTTCCGGGGCGATCACGCTGGCCGGCCCGCCGGAAAGAATGATCGCCCGCGGTTTCAGCCTGCGGACCGCTTCTTCGGCTTTGTGGAACGGCACGACTTCGCAATAGACGCCGATCTCGCGCACGCGGCGCAAAATCAGCTGCGTCACCTGCGAGCCGAAATCGACGACGAGAACGGGAACCGAGGAATGAACGGCGGTGTCGGGCATCGGCGCGACGCTAGTGGCCTCCCTTTTGGCTGTCCACGCGGTTTTCCATGACGCACACAAAGAATCCGTCGGTGCCGGTGGTGCGCGGACTGGCGCGGAACAAGCGGTTCATGCCAGGCGGCGGGCTTGTATCGCTGACCTCGCGCCACACTTGCACGGCATCGACCATGGCGAAGGCAGGCGACGCATTCAGAAAGGCTTCGATTCGCTCTTCGTTTTCGACCGGCAGGATGGAGCAGGTGGCATACACAAGACGTCCACCCGGCTTCGTGTGCCGCGCGCCGTCCTCCAGCAGACGGGATTGCAGCTTGGCGAGCCCCGCGAGCTTTTCCGGCGTCAGGCGCCATTTCAGCTCCGGATTGCGCCGCCACGTGCCCGATCCGCTGCACGGCGCGTCCACCAGCACCACCTCGAACTTGCCGTCGCCCCACAAAGGCCCGCCGCGCTTTTCGGCGATCGTGATGATGCGCGCGCCCGCGCGTTGTGAACGCTCGGCCAGCGGCCTCAAACGCAGGGGCGCGTCATCAAAGGCTAGGATGTTGCCCTCGTTCTGCATGTGCGCGGCAAGCGCCAGCGACTTGCCGCCCGCGCCGGCCGCGAGATCGAGAACGCGCATGCCCGGCTTTACCGCACAGAGCAGCGTGCAAATCTGCGAGGCCTCGTCCTGAAACTCGAATGCACCTTCGAGGTACATTGGCGAACGGTGCAGCACGCTAAGGCCTTCGCCCGAAGGCACGCGGATCCCCGTGGGTGCATGGGGCGTGGCTTCGGCCCGCACGCCCATTGCGCGCAGATTGGCAAGAAGCACGTCGCGCTGTTCCTTCAGCGTGTTCACGCGCAAGTCCACCGGCGCGCGCGCGATCATGGCTTTCATTTCGTCGAGGAGATTATCGCCGAACGCCTTTTTCAGTTCCGGCTCGAGCCATTGCGGATATTCGCCCTGCACATAGGACGGCGGATTTTCGGGCACGTGCGCAATCGCCGCGCGCTCCTGCTCGGAAAGCGGCGGCGGCGCGTACTTGCTGCCGTCGAAAGACCCCGCGAGGTCATCGGCCGATTTTCCTTCGGCAAGCAGGCTCGCGATGACGAGCGAGCGTGCGCCCTCGCTTCCCATCCTCCACGCAAGCGATGCGCGATGGCGGAATGCAGTATAAACGCGCTCGCTGATATCTGCTCTGTCCTTCGAGCCCGCGTATCTTCGCCGCCGAAACCAGTCGCGCAGGAAGCGATCCGCTGGCAGCGCCACCTCTTCAAGCTCGTCGAGAATTTCGATTGCGGCCTGCAATCGGGCGGACGGAGTCATGGCCGCCCCCTCCGGCGCTGCGCGCCACCTCCCCCAATGGGGGAGGACAAGTACGGTCTCATGCTCCCCCTTTGGGGGAGCTGTCCGTGAAGCGGACTGAGGGGGCTAACGGATCTTGCAGTCTGCCCCTTGCGGGGAGTTCTCACTGCGAACCCGGGTAGTTGGGGGACTCGCGCGTCACCGTCACACCGTGCACGTGGCTTTCGCGCATGCCGGCCCCCGTGATACGCACGAACTTCGCGCGGCTATGCAGCTCGGGAATTGTCGCGCACCCCGTATAGCCCATGGCCGCGCGCAGGCCGCCCACGATCTGATGAACGACATTCGCGGCCGGGCCCTTGTAGGGCACCATGCCTTCGATGCCTTCGGGAACGAGCTTGAGCGTCTCCTTTACTTCCGCCTGGAAGTAGCGGTCGGCGCTCCCGCGCGCCATGGCGCCCACGCTCCCCATGCCGCGATAACCTTTGTAGGAACGCCCCTGATAGAGAAACACTTCGCCCGGGCTTTCGTCGGTGCCGGCGAGCAGCGAGCCCAGCATGCCCACGCTCGCTCCGGCCGCAACCGCCTTCGCCAGATCGCCCGAATAGCGGATGCCGCCATCGGCGATGACCGGCACATCGGCTTTGCGCGCGATTTCGGACGCATCCATCACGGCGGTGAGTTGCGGCACGCCCACGCCAGCCACGATGCGCGTAGTGCAGATGGAACCCGGCCCGATGCCGACCTTGATGGCGTCGGCGCCGGCATCGATCAGCGCCTTGGCTCCGTCGGCGGTGGCGATGTTTCCGGCCACGACTTGGGCGTGGTTGGAGGCGCGCTTGATGCGCGAAACGGTCTCGATCACGCGGCGCGAATGGCCGTGCGCGGTATCGACCACGATTACATCGCATTCGGCGGCCATGAGCGCCTCGGCGCGCGCAAAGCCTTCGTCGCCCACGCTGGTGGCGGCGGCGACGCGCAGGCGCCCGCGCTCGTCCTTGCAGGCGTTGGGATAGGTCTGCGCCTTTTCGATGTCCTTGACGGTGATCAGGCCGACGCAGCGGTACTTGTCGTCGACCACCAGAAGCTTTTCGATTCGGTGCTGGTGCAGAAGCCGCTTGGCTTCCTCCATTGGCACGTTCTCGCGCACGGTGACGAGCTTGTCCTTGGTCATCAGCTCGGCGACGGGCTGGCGCGGATCCTTGGCGAAGCGCACGTCGCGATTGGTGAGAATACCGACCAGCTTGCCGGGCCCCTTGCCGTTGCCCTCTACTACCGGAATGCCGGAAATGCGGTGGCGCAGCATAAGGTCGAGCGCGTCGGCCAGCGTGGCGGCGGGCGCGATCGTCACCGGGTTCACGACCATGCCGGATTCGAATTTTTTCACGCGGCGGACATGCTCCGCCTGTTCGGTCGCGTCGAGATTGCGGTGGATGACGCCGATGCCGCCCGCCTGCGCCATGACGATGGCGAGCGGGGATTCGGTCACCGTGTCCATGGCGGCGGAGATGAGTGGAATTCCGAGCTCGATGCGGCGCGTGAGCCGCGTCCGCGTATCGACCTGGCCGGGAAGGATTTCGGAAAGCCCGGGCACAAGAAGCACGTCGTCGAACGTAAGTGCTTCCCGGATAGGTGCCCTTGGCTCCATGGCGGCGTTTATCAGAGCGTTTTGGGCCGCGCAAGGGCGCGCGTAACGTTGG
Source organism: Alphaproteobacteria bacterium (assembly GCA_052389895.1). Classification (GTDB taxonomy): domain Bacteria; phylum Pseudomonadota; class Alphaproteobacteria; order Micropepsales; family Micropepsaceae; genus CAVVXX01. The sequence continues at coordinate 6,231 of JBQTHM010000038.1, forward strand.
AAATCAGAACGGAGAGATTTCCGAATTCAAGCATGCGCCCGCCCGCGTTGGGCGGGCGCATTTTGGATCGTTCACCGCTGCCTGTCGCCCCGCCCCCTGGACGCTGGCGTCAGTACGGTCCCTTCGTCGTGTCCTGCGGCTCGCTGTCGCGCTTCTGTTCGCGAGCGGGCTTCTGCTCGCCGGTCTTTTCCGCGACCGGGAGCTGGTTGATTTGCGACAGTGTCAGACTCGCCTTTAGAACGCGCGCATTGCTGTCATAGCGCAAATCGCTTGCGGGAATCGCGACGGCCTTTTGTGCCGAGCCCGCTGCCGTCAAGCCGACAGTAACTTTGTCCGCCTGGCCGCGCATGTCTGTTTGCACGTCCTTTACGCGCCCAACTTCCTTGCCCAACGAGTCCTGCACGGGCCTCGAAGCGAACGTCGTCTCCGGATTGGAGACGCTGGTTGCGGCTGTGCCGGACTGCGTGCGCGTGGCCTGTCCTGTGGTTGACGGCGCGGTCGTGGTCGCATTCGACGGCGTTGACTGATTCGCCTCCGGTATGCGGCTTGCGCTCCCGGATGATTGCGCAAACGCGGGCGCGGACAGCACGAGGGCAAGCGCTGTTGCGCCCAGCAACATGGTTCCTGTTCTCATGGCTTTGCTCCTGATTGCAAAAAAAAGCGCGGGTTAGCCGGCGGCCCCCGCGCGCTTCCCTTTGCAAACGCAAGGCGCATGACGCGGTTCCGCACGCTATTCGGGGCGAAACCCCTGCGCGACGATATAGAGCTCGACCGATTCCTTTCGCGAAGCGGGCGGCTTTACGTGCCTCACCGTCTTGAAGCGCTGTCTCAGGCGCCCGAGCAGCTCGCCCGACGCGCAGCCCTGAAAAAGCTTTCCGGCAAAGGTGCCGCCCGGCTTCAGCAGATGCTCGGCGATGTCGAACGCGGATTCGAACAGCGACAGCGTGCGCAGATGATCGGTAGCGCGATGCCCGGTGGTAGGTGCAGCCATGTCGGACAACACGACATCGGCAGGCCCGCCAAGCGCCGCGCGCAAGCGTTCGGCCGCAGCAACATCGGAGAGATCGACCTGAAGTATTTCCGCATCGGCAAGCGGTTCCATTTCCACAATGTCGGCGGCAACCACGCGCCCTTCTTTTCCCACGCGTTCGGCCGCGACTTGGCTCCAGCTGCCGGGCGCCGCGCCCAAATCGGCGACGCGCGCGCCGCGGGTGAGAAAACGATATTTGTCGTCGAGTTCGATCAGCTTGAACGCGGCACGGCTGCGATAGCCTTTGGCCTTGGCTCGTGCGACATACGGATCGCTGAATTGGCGTTGCAACCAACGCGTAGATGAGGCCTTTCGCCCCTTTTTCGTGAGGCGCACACGGGCGCTGCGTTTCGCTGGTGTTTTCATGGTCTCGCGCATCATGCCATGAGCCGCCGGATGGGTTACACTGCCAAGGGGGACAGCGGGAGCGGAGGCTATGAAGCGGCCCTTTACAATGCTGGGTGTCGTGATCTTCGTCGTGGTCGCGCTGGCGCATGCTTGGCGGCTGGCCACCGGCGCAGACGTGATCATCGCGGACGAAACGATCCCGATGTGGGCAAGCTGGCTGGGCGTCGTGGTGGCGGGCGGCCTTGCCTTCATGGTGTGGCGGGAAGCGCAGAAGTAAGGCCGTTCCGAAACTGCGAAGCGACGGCTCCATTCATGGACCATAATCGCTTGCCCGGCACGAGCAGGCGCGCTACCTGAAAAGCACCGTTGGGGGATCGTCTAACGGTAGGACAGCGGACTCTGACTCCGCCAGTCTAGGTTCGAATCCTAGTCCCCCAGCCAGCTAGCGTTTCTTATGAGCGAAGCGAATTAGAAACGCTGCTGTTCTCGCGTAAGCGGGGACCCACGCGAAGCGAACCCGGGGGCCCAGCCTGGAAAATGCTCTGAAACTCTAGCTAGTGTTTCTTTTGAGCAAAGCAAATTAGAAATGCGGCCGTCGCCGCGAAAGCGGGGACCCATGTGATTTGTAGGCTATTTCTGCCCGCGCCCAATCTCAACGGCTAATTTGAAGCAGTCGAAAAAAGTTTCGTCACCTTGGCGAGCATCGCAACCGGCCGACTTTTGCAACTCCCTCGTGTTCACGTATATTACATAGGGCGAGATGACTACTCCTTCGTTTTCTCGGCCCTTGAATTCTCCGTAGTCTGTGACTTGACCTTGGTATGCTGGATACGCCTGATAAATGAACCGCCGCAGCGCACTATCGCGAACGTAATTTACCGGAAGTTGGTCGAATGGCCCGTCGTAGTACGTATTGTCAAATGCGTCCCGCGCACGCACGCCAATTAATCTGTTACGATTAAGCTCGTCGCGGAAAAAGGCAAAGCCCGTTCGCATGTCAATTTGAACACTTGCATTTACTCTTGCGAGGTGAATTGGAGAGTTGGCAGAGGTTGTTTCACACAACATGAACTTAAAGTCGTTTTGTTTATAGGAAAATAACAGCATGAATTTGATACCGGATTCGTCCATTAGTGACCCCAAATAATGTTCGCTTGCTCTCAAAGGTTGACAAGGAATCTGCGGCAAGTCGTACAATACAAAGATAACATTCTTCTTAAGAAACGACATTCGATACGTGCGATCGCGAGATTTTGATAAAATGATTTTGTCACTTGGCGTGAACACTCTGTAGTGCTGCCCCTCATCGTTTCCAATATCATCGCCGCCAACAACGTAGTACGCGAAGTGGATAGTCCCCTGATCGCGGTCTTTGACATCCAGCCGAATATTTCCCCTCAGGGCGTGGCCACCGCATATATTTTCGAAATAATAGTAATTCTCGCTTGGGTACACGATCACCCTGGCTGGGAGCACGCGAAAAATTCGCTCAAATACTTCGAGCTCATTGTTAGGATCACACGGCGAATGGGTCGCTTCGATGATCTGCTGATTTGTGAGGACAACATCCGTGGTGCCGAATGAAAGCGGAGTGCAGCCCACTACGTGGCTCGCGGCAATGAACAGAAACACGAGCTTCGACCGGCGGACCCAGCCCCCTCCGGCGCATAAGGTGGTCGACCGTCTCGACTGACTCCAAGCGCGAATTCCTTGGTCTCTTAATTCGGATATGGACACTCTTTGCGCGTTTTCCTTTTGCCATGCCACAGCGAGAATATTGCTCGCGCCTCAGTATCACCACTGCTAGCTCCCGCTTGTGTACGCTTTGCTTTAGATGCTGCTAGTGAATTCGAAACGCATGCAGCATACCTTTCGAGCATCGCCTCTTCCGCACTTTCTGCGCTTACGTTAGCGGACGTTGCACCTTGCGCAGACTGTGACGTGGGCGCGGCTGCGCGTGTTTCGCTTGCCAATACCGCCGGGAATAACGCAATAACGCCAGCAATCAAAATACCGGCACCAATTCTGTGATGATGAGAACACGTCATGTTGGTTCTCCGTGGGCGAGTTTCAGACTATTTATCTATTTTACATGCCAATTGCGGCCGGCGCACAGATTTTGATACAGGGATGACCATTTGGGCGGTTTGAAATGTGGCAATCCAATAACTTGTTGCGAAACAAGTAACTAACGCTCGCGTTGGAAATCTCGGCAGCCCAATCAAACCCGTCTCCCCAATGCTCGACCCCGCCCGTTGGGACGTCGCCAATCAGTAAGGCACCGGATTTTGATTCCGGCATGCTGAGGTTAGAATCCTCCCGCCCAGCCAGCTAGCGTTTCATATGAGCGAAGCGAATTAGAAACGCTGCTGTCCTCGCGTAAGCGGGGATCCCGCGCGAAACCATTCGCTTTTAGCTCACGATGGCGCCTGAAACTGCCGTTTCCTCCGGACTCGATCGGATGCGGTCGGCGTGTTAGCTTTTTCGTCTGCGATTGCAAACCATTTCTGTGAATTGAAGGGGGAAGTGAAATGAACATTCGCCACATTCTGACCATTACCGCTGCCACGCTGATCGGTCTGGCCGTGCTGCCGGCTGCCGCCGCCGAAAAGACAAGCGATCATGCCGTGCTCGCGCCAAACGACATCAAATGGGGTGCCGCGCCGCCCTCCGTTCCAGCGGGTGCGCAGGCGGCCGTACTCTACGGCGACCCCGCCAAGGAGGGCATGTTCGCCTTTCGCCTGAAGATGCCGAAGGACTACCACATCGCGCCGCATACGCACCCGGCGGCGGAGATCGTCACCGTGATTTCCGGAACGGCGCGGCTCGGAATGGGAAGCACCGCCGACCGCGCAAAAGCGCAAACCTTGCCGGCCGGCAGCTTCTTCGCACTGCAGCCGAGAACTGCGCACTACTTCTACGCCGAAGAAGACACAGTCATTCAGCTCAACAGCACCGGGCCGTGGCAGATTAACTACGTTGATCCGAAGGATGACCCGCGCAAGCCCACGCAGTAGCGGGACATCTTCGAGCGAATCTTCGAAAGGCGCGGCCGGTGCGTTCCGGCCGCGCCGGATGGCCGATCAGCGAGCGCCCTCATCCCTCCCCAGGCCCGCGAGAAATTTTCCAAAGTCGGTTGGGAACGGAAACACGATCGTCGAGCTTCTTTCGCCCGCGATCGTGGTGAGCGTACCGAGATAGCGCAGTTGCATTGCTTCGGGCCGCGCGGCGAGAATCTGCGCGGCTTCGAGCAGTTTTTGCGCCGCCTGGAACTCGCCTTCGGCGTTGATGATTTTTGCCCGCCGCTCGCGTTCGGCCTCGGCCTGACGAGCGATCGCACGCACCATGCTTTCGTTCAGATCGACATGCTTGATTTCGACATTGGCGACCTTGATGCCCCAGGCATCGGTTTGCCGGTCGAGGATCTCCTGGATCGCGCGGTTGAGCCTGTCGCGCTCGGCAAGCATCTCGTCGAGGTCGTGTTTGCCGAGCACGGAGCGCAAGGTCGTCTGCGCAAGCTGGCTTGTTGCCTGGGTGAAATTGGCGACCTGGATGATAGCGCGTTCGGGGTCGACAATCCTGTAATAGATCACAGCGTTGACTTTCACCGAAACGTTGTCGTGCGAAATAACATCCTGCGCAGGCACATCTTCCACGCGCGTCCGCAAATCGGTGCGGACCATCTGCTGCACAATGGGAATGAGGATGATCAGCCCCGGGCCTTTGACGCCCGTGAAGCGGCCCAGCGTAAAGATCACGCCCCGCTCGTATTCGCGCAGAATCTTGATCGCCGCGGTGAGAAAGGCGAAGAGGACCGCAAGGACAATTACCAGGGTCGTAAAGTCGAGATTATCGAGCATATTGCTCTCCTATGTCAGCGCTAATCCTGCTCCCATGGAACGACTGTAAGTACCAATCCGTTCAGGGCGGTCACGCGCACCAGGGCCCCTGCCGCTAGCGGTTGCGCCGAAGTCGCGCTCCAGATTTCTCCGTGCACCAGTACGGACCCGCGCGACCCCGACCAGTCCTGAACGGTGCCTTGCATCCCGATCATCTCTTCCCGGCCTGTCGCCACTGTGCGGCGAAACGACGTGTACGCCATGCGCAGCACGATCAGGCTGAAGGCGAGCGTCAGACCCACGATGGCGATTACGACGGACCAGCGCAGCTCGAAGCCCATGGTCCCCGGCTCCATGAGAACGATTGCGCCCAGCACGAATGCGACCGCGCCGCCAACGCCAAGCACGCCATGAGAGGCAATGAATCCCTCCGCGATCATGAGGCCCCCGCCGAGAAGGATCAGCGCGACGCCCGCAAACGTCACGGGAAGGAGTGCCAGCGAATAGATCCCGACGATGAAACAGATAGCGCCCAGGATGCCGGGGAACAGGGCGCCCGGATTCATGAACTCGAATATGAGTCCATAAAGTCCGATCATCAGGAAAATGAGCGCTACGTTCGGATCCGTGATGACAGCAAGGATGCGGGTGCGCCAGTCGGGCTGGATCTCCAAAACGGCGAGCTCGCGCGTTTGCAGCACGGTTTCCTTTCCCGCCACCGTCACCGTTCGCCCATCGGCCTGCTCAAGCAGTTCATCCACGCTGCTGGCGATGAAATCGATCACTTGCAACTTCGCGGCCTCGGTAGCGGAAAGGCTCGCCGCTTCGCGGACTGCCCTCTCGGCCCAATCGGCGTTGCGGCCGCGCAGCTCCGCGAGCGAGCGAATATACGCGACGGCGTCGTTCGTTGCCTTGTCTTCCATGGTCGGGTGAGCAGGGGTCTGCTTACCGGCCTTTCCATCTCCGCTTTCCTTTTTTTGTTCGCTATCTTTCGGCTCGTCCTTTTTTGGCGTCTCGCCGATGCCGATCGCAACCGGCGTCGCGGCGCCAAGATTGGTACCTCGCGCCATCGCCGCGATATGACTTGCATAAGCAATGTAAGTTCCTGCGCTTGCCGCCCGCGCGCCGCTGGGCGCGATGTAGGTAGCGACCGGTACCGGCGATGCGAGAACGGCACGGATGATCTCGCGCATGGAAGTATCGAGGCCGCCAGGCGTATCCATGCGCAATATCACAAGGCCCGCGTCCCGCTGCGGAGCGCTCTCAATGCCGCGCAAGACGTATTCGGCGCTGGCCGGCCCGATCGCCCCCTTCACGTCGAGGACGATTGCGGTCCGGTTCTCCTGTGCCGATGCCGGGAACGCGGTGACGGCAACGCAGATGGCGGACAGGAAAAGCCATAACCGGATGTCCGTTCGCGGTGTCCAATGCATGGCTGCCAATCTTGTGTCAGTCACTGGAATTCACTGCAGGCCGTCATCGGATCGTGCCTCCGCAGAGCCCATGGGCAGTCCGTCTCGCTGCCTCTACCATAAGACACTGCGGCGCAAGCTGCCACTTGGGCGGGGCCGAGCGTGTTCGGGCCAAGGTCGCACTAAGCCGTTCGGCCGCTGCGTCTTCGCCTCGTCGCGCTGCCGCCGCGGCTTCGATGCCTGGAGCCGTCGTGACTGTTATTGCTGGCTGACTAGGCGTCCTGGCCGGTTTTGCTCTGTTCGCGGCCCATTCGACGAGGCCGTCTATGCGCCATTTGCACGGTTACTATTATGGTCTGTTTGTGCCAAATCAATGCGGTCGCAGGCACGAGCAGGACTACTGCGGCGAACCTACCGAACCGGTGTGAAACTCAGGGAGCCACCTCATGCGCAAACTTCTCGTCGCCGTTGACGGTTCCGAATGCTCGCTGCGCGCGTTGGCGTACGCGATTGGAGTGGCCAAAGCGATTGATTCGCTTGAGTTGTACCTTGTGAGCGTGCATCCGGACCCGGACTTATATGGCGATATCCAGATTCACATCACGCGGGAGCGGATGCTGGAATTGCAGAGGGAGCACTGCAAGGAGCTCTTGCAGCCGGCTGTCGATGCCGCCAAGGCGGCGGGCGTGCGCTACAAGTCTGAAATCCTGATGGGCGATACGGCGCCCGTCATCGCCAAGCGGGCGGGGGAACTTGGTTGCGACGGAATTGTCATGGGAACGCGCGGCATGACGGCGATCGCGAACCTTGTCCTCGGCTCAACAGCCACCAAAGTCATTCATGTGACGACGCTGCCAGTTACACTCGTGAGATGACGCCTTGAGCGTCCTTCGGATTGCGTGGCCGGCACCACACCGGCCACCCAATCCGACTCTTGCGACCAACGCCCACGCGAGAATTGCGGATGGAAAGCAATAAATTCCAATTCGCGTTAGGGCGACTTCACCGCCATCAATTCCTCAATCGTCACGCGGCCGTCTTTGTCGCTATCTGCGTCGCCCGGATAAGGCGTGGGAGCGCCGCAGGATTCCCATTCTCTTTGCGTCACGGCATTGTCGCCGTCCGTGTCGCACATGAGCACGACTGTAGCCGGGTCGGCTTGGCCGGAAGCTGACGTCGAAAGTGCCGCCGCCAAGACCGCCAGGACCATGCCAGTAATTTTCATCATGATGTCCTCCAGGTTTCTTTTTCGAGATCCCGTTCAGCAATCAATCGCGGTTTCCAGGGAAAAAACTTCCGAAACCGCTAATTCTGCCCCACCGCTGCAAGCGTGTCTCCGTGAAGTAGCCCTGCCGTCCATAACGATCGCGAAAATCCGTGAAGATTTGCACATTGAGATCGTCGCGCCCGGCGCGCTGGATGACCAGAAACCGTCTCGCGTAACCGGCATCAAAGCTTGCCGTAACAACGTCCGTATCGCGTGTCCAGCTGCGGCTGCGCCAAAGGAACCCGCCCCAGTCGCTGCCGCCCCAATTTCCCGACCACATGGTTCGGTCCACTGAGCTGTAGAGATTGCCTTGTGCGACTTCCCAATCGCAGACGCGCTCGCCACGGCAGAGCCCGAATACGCGAATGGACAAGCCGTTGCGGTTGGGCGTGATGACTATCCCTGTGATTCCGCTGCTGTCGCGGTCATAGTTCATCCATCTGCCGACAAAATCGAAAGTCGCCGCAGCGGCCGGCGAAGGCGCGACCATGGTCGCGGCCAGCAACAGAAATAGGAAGCACGAAACAAGCGATCCGATTTTTCGTATCGCAAGCGTTTCGAGCATTGATCGCTTCGCAATAGGTACCGTTCTCATGATTTCCTCCCGCACTGAATCCACCTCACCTGTGATGGGCTGACGCGCATCTTATCCCATACGAAGTGCACGCCGGTAGAAGCCTATATTCAGGCCGGAACCGCTTGCTCGCCGTCACCTTTCCAGCGTGGGTGCGAGGGTCTGAACGGCAGATGAACGCCGCCCTAAGTGAGGCATGGCAGCGGTGAAAACAGAAGTGAACCGTTCAGGATCGTCTCCTGCCCGAAATGTCGACGATCGTACGGAACCCGCCGTAACTCATTCGTTTCATGTCGAAAGGAATTTTCTTGCCTTTCATCATGTTTTTGATGCGGAGGTCTTTCATCACTTGGGCGTTTACGCGGTCGCGGTGCGCCCTGGATTTGTAGACAATCCAGGAAAAGACAACGGTTTCACCGCGCTTGGTCTTGGTCAGGCGCGGAAAAGGCCGGCCCATCTTCGTATTCAGATTGTCGCCGACGCATTCGCGGAACTCCAGCGCGCCGTACTCACGCCAGATTTTCCCCGCCGCAGCGGCCATGCGGCGATAGCCGGCAACGCTCTTCTTGGGAACAACCAGCACGAACCCGTCTACATATGCCACGTCCTGCTCCTACTGGTTGAGCTTTGCGGAAAGCGTGATTTTGGTGGCGGCAAGCGCCTTGGATACCGGGCAGTCGCGTTTCGCGCCCTCGGCATGCTCCTGAAATTGCGCACTCGTGATCTCGGGCACCTCGCCTTCCGTGTCGAGATGGATTTCGGTTATGCCGAATCCGGCATCCGTTTTGTCTAGCGTGACAATAGCCTTGGTACGGATGCGCTTGGGTGAGAATCCCGCCCGGCCCAGCGCAGCAGAGAGCGCCATAGAGAAGCAGCCGGCATGCGCCGCACCGATGAGTTCCTCGGGATTGGTACCCTTGTCGTTTTCGAAGCGCGTGCCGAATGAGTAGGCGCCCTGGAATGCGCCGCTCCCGAGCATCATTTGGCCCGAGCCGTCTTTCAGACCGCCGCGCCATTCCGCCGTTGCCGTTCGCTGCATCATGTTGACCTCCTCGCGAAATCCCCTTCGATTTCCAGCGTATTACAACACCCGTCCCGGATTACGGTTCCGGGACTGCACGTCAGCAAATTCCGTAATTACGCGTATCAAGCGTAGTTCCAGACCACGTAAAAGTACGCAAACCTTGTCGCATCATAGAGTCCATGACCGATGACCAGCGGCCACAAGTTGCGGCCAGTTGCCAACAGCACAAGTGCGAGAACAACGCTGAGGGCGCCGGTGTAGGCCATGCCGTAGACGCCCTGATGGACATGCGCAAGAGCAAAAAGGATTCCTTGTGCGAGCGCGCCCAGCAGCCAGGCCGGTGTCGTCGCGCCAAACATGTGGGCAACACGGTGCATGACAAAACCGCGAAACGTCACCTCCTCGTAAAGTCCCGCGCCGCCGAACGCGTACGCGACCATCAACGCCAGACCGGCAAAATCGCCCCTGAGATAAGAGCGCAGATTATCGAGATTGCGAACGAAGCCAGCGGCTTCCGTCGCCGCGGCAATGACCCAGAGCGCTGCGGCAATGGCTACGCCAAGAAGCACCGTATTTGTTACATTGCCGAATGCGCCCAGGCCGATATCAGCGAAGCGCTGGCCGCGAAGGCGAAGCAATATCCATATGACGCCTAGGGAGAGAAGAGGAACGGCGAATAGGGGTGTGAAAGCGTTTTCGTCCGTCTTCGGCAGAAACAGCTCAAGCCCAAACCCGATCGCAACGCTAAAGGCCGCAATCACGATTATGTCGAGGAGGTTTCTTGAAATCGCTGTCGTACGGAAAAATGGCATGCAGACCAGATGTTTGGAAACTGTGCGAACATTCGTAAACGGTTCTGGTATTGTGGCAAGCGTAAACCAGCGTTCGTTAGTCATGATCAGGAAGCTGAAATCCGGTGGTTACCGGCTGTACTCCCGCAAGAAGGACCCCAAAACAGGCAAGCGGCGCAATCTTGGCACGTTCAAAACGCGCGCCGAGGCGTTGCAGCATGAGCGAGCGGTCCAGTTTTTCAAACGCCGCCGTTAGCAGGCGCCAAGCGACCTTCGATCCGTCCACCTCTCGCCGATGAGCAACTTTCCATACACGCAGCCGCGAAACCCGCTATTGTGTGGCGGGAATGGCTGCCGGGAAGCGGCGTGGTCCGAATCCTGAAGAAAAAACACTGTCTGTGGCGCAACATCTACGCGCCGAGGCCCGTATTCTACGCGCGCCTTGCGCTTGACGAGGCCGCCTCCTGGCGGGCCGAATCCCTTTCCCAGGCCTTGCTCGAAATCCTGCGGACGAAGCTCGACGGTTTCGCCGTCGATCCGAATTCAGACGCGGCGCAACTGGTGGCCGAAACCGCGCAGCGGTTCCAACTCGTCGGCGATGTGACGCCCGCGGTATGCGGCGTGCATTCCCGCGACGCGGAAAAGAATGAAGCAACGCTCTTTTTTGCCGCGATGGACCCGTTCTTGGCCGAATTATCTCTTCTCTACACGGTGCAAATGGCAAGCGCCTTCGCGGGCAGCGCCATAGGGGAAGCCGCACTGATCGGCGCGCTCGACCGTTGCCTGGAAAGGCTTGCGAACGCCGCGTTGGATCAAACGACGAGGCTTATGATCGAAGAGGCCGAGCGCCGCGACATCCCATGGTTCCGCGTAAGCGCGATGACACGCCACGTTCAACTCGGGCAGGGCGAGCGGCTGCGCCGCATCTTTGAAACACTGCGCACACTCGAATCGCCGATCGGCCTCGATCTTTCGCGCGACAAGCTGCTTACGTTCCACGTACTTGGCCAACTGCAGCTACCTGTGGGCCGGTTCTCGCCCGTAAGAGACGTCGAGACCGCTATCGCCGCGGCGGCAAAGATTGGCTACCCGATCGTGCTAAAACCGGTGCAGGGCAAGAAGGGCCGGCGGGTTTTCGCCAATATCCGCAACGCAGAGGAACTGCGTGCTATTATTGAGCGCATCGGCGACGTGCGGCACTTCCTGCTGCAGAGTTTCTTTCCTGGCGACGACCACCGCATTCTGATCGTGGACGGGAAATTCGTCGCCGCCGCGCGCCGTATTCCCGCGGGTGTAACCGGAGACGGGCAACGCACGATCGCTCAACTCGTCGAGGACGCCAACAGGGACCCCCGCCGCGGGACCGGATTCACAAAACTCATGAATCGGATTGCACTCGACGCCGAGGCGGAACGCATTCTGCGTGCACAGACCAGGTCGAAGGACAGCATACCCGCGGCGGGCGAATATGTTCGGCTTCGTTCCACCGCGAACGTTTCGACTGGTGGTACCGCAATCGACGTGACCGGCATCATTCATCCCGACAATGTCCGCGCCGCGGTACGCGCCGCCCGGGCGCTCGAGCTCACCGTCGCGGGCGTGGATTTTATCTCGCCGGACATATCCAGATCCTGGCGCGAGGCCGGCGGGGGCATCTGCGAGGTGAACTCCATCGTCGGTCTGCGTCCGCACCAGCTTGCCAGTCCGGATATCGATGTCGCCGGCCCGCTGATCGAGACGATTTACCCGGCGCGCAGCAACGGGCGAATTCCCACGGCGATGATCACGGGCACAAAAGGAAAATCGACGACCACAAAAATGCTGTGCGCGATGCTTGCGAGCGCCGGGCACACCGTGGGGGGCGTAACGACCGATGGAGTCACCATTGGCGGCGAAGAAGTCGCCATCGGCGACTACGCGGGCAACACGGGTGCCGTGATCGTCATGCGCGAGCCCACCGTTACGGCGGCGGCGCTGGAAGCCGCACGCGGCGGACTTATCAAAGGCGGCATGTATCTCGACTGGTGCAATGTCGCGGCGCTGACAAACGTCTCGCGCGAACAGGTTGGAATTGATGGCATCAACACCGTCGAAGATATGGCGGCGCTGAAGCGCAAAGTTCTTGAGGCCGCAAGAGACGCGGTTGTCCTCAACGCGGACAATCAATACTGTCTCGAGATGGTGCCGGACTTCGCAAAGCGGCTGCGGATGATCCTTTTCTCCATGGATCCCGCGTGCGAACCGATAGGTGCACACATCACCGCCGGCGGCCATGCATTCGTTCTCAACGGAACTGTCATTGAGATGCGCACGAATGCCGATTGCGTGCCCCTGATTGATATCGCCGATATGCCCTCGACGATGAACGGCGTCATCCGGATCAATGCAGCAAACGCCATGGCGGCGGCGGGCCTGGCGTTGGGCCTCGGCGTATCCTTCGAGCACATGCGTGAGGGCCTGCGGCGTTACGACAATTCGCTCGAAAGCTCCGGGTGCAGGTTCACCTTGGTCAACGGCTTTCCTTTCAAGATCATGTTTGACCGCGCGGCTCAGGCCGAGGCGCTGGTGAATGTGATGCCCGTTGTTGCCTCGTTTCCTGTCACTGGAAAGCGCATTTGCGTCCTCTCCAAAGCCGGCAACCGGCCCGACTGGAGCTTCCGGGAAGCGGCGAGCGCCGTTGCCGGGAACTTTGACCACTATCTCTGCTTCGACCGACTGCGCTACCGCCGTGGGAGGAAGCCGGGAGAAATCGCCAACACTCTGGCGCAGGCGCTGAAAGAGGCCAATATCGGCCCAGAATGTATTTCGGTCGCAGAAACCACCGAAGAGGCCGCGAGCGCGCTTTTTCGCATGGCGGCACCGGACGACTTTGCTGTCGTTTTCTGCGCCGAGGCGCATGGCTTCGTCGAAAAATTTCGCGCTGCCCTTTCGCCAGGCAAGGGAACATAGCGATTGCCTGAAAATTTCCGAAATTGCCGTGCAGTGCAAAACCCTTGAAGGCCGCCCCGATACGCGCGCAAAATGGCCTCCCTGACGCGAGGCAGGGCAAGGGAATAACGGCGCACCGGTTACGACATGGCTAGCATGGACAACGCGGGCGGCGGCACGCCGTCCGGCGCGGCGCCCAGGAAGGGCACCGTCAAATGGTTCAATCCCACAAAAGGCTTTGGCTTCATCACGCTTGACGACGGGCAAGACGCATTTTGCCATGCGTCCGCTCTCAGCAATCTGCAATCGCAGAATCTACCGCAGGGCGCGACCGTCATGTGCGAAGTGCAAAACGGCCCGCGCGGGATGCAGGTAACAAACGTTCAGAGCGTGGATCTTTCCACGGCCGAGGTGCAGCCCATGCGCGCGCCCCGGCCCATGCGCGAACGGCCGCCCGGCGGCCCGCCCGGCCCCATGGGCGACGGCAAGGTCAAGTTCTTCAATGAGCAAAAAGGCTTCGGGTTTGTCGTGCCCGACAATGGCGGCCCGGACGTGTACATCCATGCCAGCGCGCTCAGGCGTTCGAATATTCCGACGCTGGCGCCCGAGCAGCGCATCCGTTTCTCGACACGGCAGGGCATGAAGGGCGTCGAAGTCGACCGGATCGAATTGATCTGACTATTCCGCCGCGCTGGCAGCCACACGCGCGATATCGGGACCGACGTCGGGATCGCCGGCAGCCGCCTCGAGGCGCTCGCGCACTTCGGCCGCTTCCTTCTGCTTGTTCCACATCGCAGCATACGCGCCGCCACGCGCCACCAGCTCGGCGTGCCGGCCGCGTTCGATGATTTCGCCATGGTCGAGCACGAGGATTTCGTCGGCATCAACCACGGTGGATAGGCGGTGGGCGATGACCAGCGTGGTCCGATTCCTTGCGACCGCTTTCAGGGCGGACTGGATTTCACGCTCGGTATGGGTGTCGAGCGCCGATGTGGCCTCGTCCAAGAGAAGAATGGGCGGATCTTTCAATAGCGTGCGGGCAATAGCGACGCGCTGTTTTTCGCCGCCCGAAAGTTTCAGACCCCGTTCGCCCACCATGGTCTCGTAGCCCTGAGGCAATTCCCGAATGAACGTATCGATTTGAGCGAGGCGGGCCGCTTCCGCGATTTCCGGCACGCCGGCACCGATGCGCCCGTAGGCGATGTTGTAAAGGATCGTATCGTTGAAAAGTACGGTGTCCTGCGGAACGATACCAATGGCTGCGCGCAGGCTGGCTTGTGTCACGTCGCGAATGTCCTGGCTGTCAATGGATACCTTCCCCGACTGAATGTCGTAAAAGCGATAAAGGATGCGCGAGACCGTGGACTTGCCTGCGCCGGACGGGCCCACGATGGCAACCGTTTTGCCTGCCGGCACGCGAAAGGAAAGGCCCTTCAAAATGACGCGGTCCGGCTCATAAGCGAAAACAACATTTTCGAAACGGATTTCTCCTTTGCTGACCAGAAGCGGAGTCGCGTCCAGCTTGTCGGCAATTTCCTGCGGCTTGCGCAGCAGGCCGAACATGGCCTCCATGTCGGCCAGGGCCTGACTGATTTCGCGATAAAGCGTCCCCATCAAATTGAGCGGACGCTGCAGTTGAATGAGATAGGCCGTGGCCACCACGAAATCGCCGAGCTTAAGCGTGCCGTTCTTAATGCCGACCGCGGAGAGAATCATTATGACGGCAAGGCCGAGCGCAATAATGACCTGCTGGCCGACATTGAGAAGCGCCAGCGACATCATGGATTTTACCGAGGCATCGGCATAACGCGAGATGGACGCGTCGAAGCGGCGTGTTTCGTGCCTTTCGGCGTTGAAGTACTTGACCGTCTCGTAATTAAGCAGGCTGTCGACCGCCTTCGTATTCGCGTCGGCGTCGCTGTCGTTCATCTGGCGGCGGAAGCGGATGCGCCAGCGTGTGATGGCAAACGAATAATAGGTATAAAGCACAATCATCGTGACATTCGCGGCAACGAACCAGATGTCGAATTTCCAAAAGAGCACGATGCAAACTAGCGTGAACTCGAGAACGGTCGGAAAAATGAGGAAGATTCCGTATGTCAGCAGCGTGTCTATGCCTTTCACGCCCCGGTCGATGACGCGTGAAAGCCCGCCCGTGCGCCGTTCGAGATGAAAGCGCAGGCTGAGCGCATGCAGATGCACGAATGTTTGCACCGCCACCTGGCGCACGGCGTGATATGACACCCTGGCAAAGACGGAATTGCGCACCTCGTTGAAAGCCGAGGCCATGGCGCTAGCCACGGCATAGGCGATAATCAGCGCCACGGCGGTGGCGATAGCGATGGTTAGCGGATCCTGTTTCAGCGTGTCGATCACCATCCCGTTCAGGATGGGAACGACAACGATGATGATTTTTCCGAGAACAAGCGCGACAACGGAAAGCACGACACGCATGCGAAGATCGGGCCGGTCTTTTGGCCAAAGGTAGGGAAAGATGGACCACAGCGGGCGCAGGCTCGGCGCGCCTTCACCATGCTCCTCGAGCAATGTGTACTGGGTGGACATTTGCTCTTACTCTCGCCCCAATTGGTATCTAGAAAGCACGTGGCAGCGGTTCAATCCCACCGATGAAAACGGTTCACAATAGAGCACCATGAACTACAAAGTCCCCGACCGCGAGGCCGCGATGCGGCCCGCCCTTTGCGTCTTTTGCGGCTCAAATCACGGCAATGATCCCGCCTACACCGAAGCGGCGCGGCGCTTCGGCGCGCTGATGGCAAAGAACGGTTTCGACCTCGTCTTTGGCGGCGGCGGCGTCGGGCTGATGGGCGAGCTCGCCCGCGCAGTGCACGAGGGCGGCGCGAAAGTGACCGGCATCATTCCCGACTTCCTTCGCCATCTCGAACCGCCCATGCGGCTTGCGACCGAGCTAGTGGTCACCCGCGACATGAACGAGCGCAAGTCGCGCATGTTTGCGGCTGCCGACGCGTTCGTGGCGCTGCCGGGCGGACTGGGAACGCTGGACGAACTGGCGGAGGCGCTCACCGCAGCGCAGCTGCGCACGCATGGAAAGCCCGTTGTGTTCATCAACGTGAAGCGTTTCTTCGATCCGTTCTTCGCCTTCATCGACCACCTGATTGCGCACGATTTCGCGTCGCCCAGCATCAGGGAGCTGTTCCGCATCGTGGCTACGCCCGAGGAAGCGATTGCTCTGCTTCGCGAATCTCTTCGGCCCGCTTCAGCCGCGGATGGTGCTCGAGCGCAACCAGCACAAGCGCGAGCCAGACGCAGCCGAACGTAACGGCGTGAATCCAGGTAAAGCGTTCGCCCCAGAACGCTGTGGCGAGCACCAGCGCGATGCTGGGACCGATATATTGCAGGAACCCCAGGGTCGAGAGGCGCACACGCCGCGCGCCGGCCGAGAACATGGCAAGCGGAATCGCGGTGAGCGGTCCTGCCAGGATGAGCAGCGAGTCCACAAACGGCGAAATACTCAGGAACGATGAACTGCCGCTGGCCGCCCAATAAACTATTAGTGCCAAAGCAGGTGGAAACAGCAGGATAGATTCAACGAAAAGACCGTCCACCGCGCCCATGTTCACGGTCTTTCGCAAATAGCCGTAGGCACCGAAGGTGACGGCAAGAGTCAGGGCGAGCCAGGGAAAGCGCCCAAGCGCAATCGTCTGCACCGCGACGGCGACACCGGCGAGCACAATGGCCGCGATGCGAAGCGCACTCTGGCGTTCGCCCAGGAACAGAATTCCTAGCGCGATCGAAACCAGCGGAATCGTGTAATAACCGAGGCTCGCCTCCACGAGCCGGTTCGTCGCCACGCTCCAGATGAAAAGGCCCCAGTTGACCGCGATCAGGATGCTGGTCAGCGCGAGCGTCGCGAACACGCGAGGACCACGCAGCGACTTGAGGATCTGCATAAGCCTGCGGTTCGAAACAATGAAAATCGCCATGAACACGGCGCACCAGAGGACGCGGTGTACGACAATTTCAAAAGGTGGCACGGCGTCGAGCAGGCGCCAGTACACGGGAATGACGCCCCAGATCGTATAGGTGCCGCCGGCCAGCAGAATACCCGCGCGGGAATCCAGATGCTCAGATTTTCTTGGGGTCATGGAAAAGTGTGTCCGCTACCGTTTCACTTCCCATGTTGTTGTGCCGTCGGAATTGTCCCGCAGAAGAATTCCTTTTGCATCCAGCTCGGACCGGATGCGGTCGGCTTCCCTGAAATTGTGCGCCTTGCGCGCGGCATTTCGCGCCGCGATCGCATGCGCAATTTCGGAAGGATCTACCGGGCTTTTCGCAGCGATGCGTTCCGGATTCGCGGAAAAACCAAGAAACGCCAAGCCGCCGGCGATTTCCTCATCCGAGCCCTGATGCATCTCGGATAGCGCCAGCGGCGTATTCATGTCGTCGCAAAGCGCGGCGAGAAACACGCTACCGATGCGGCGGCTGGCAAGCGGCTCGGCCACATCGTACCAGCGTTCCAGCATGTCCCAGCTTTCCTTCATGCCGCGCACGGTCCAGTCCATCGGCTGACGATAGTGGCTGCGGAGCATATTTAGACGCAGGACCTCGCCGGGCCAGTCCTTCAGCAGATCACGAATCGTGACGATATTCCCGAGCGACTTCGACATCTTCGCGCCTTCCATCTGCAGGAAGCCGTTGTGCAGCCACAGGCGCGCGAATTTCGCCTTCGCGTGCGCGCCTTCGCTCTGGGCGATTTCGTTTTCGTGATGCGGAAAAAGAAGATCGATTCCGCCGCCGTGCATGTCGAAGGATGCGCCGAGATAGGCCTCGCTCATGGCCGAGCATTCGATGTGCCAGCCGGGGCGCCCGCGCCCCCACGGGCTTGGCCATCCCGGTAGTTCGGGCAGCGAAGGCTTCCACAGCACGAAGTCCATGGGGTTCTTCTTATAGGGCGCCACCTCAACGCGGGCGCCCGCGATCATCTCGTCGAGCGGGCGGCGGCTCAGCTTGCCGTAGTCGGGTTTCGAGGAAACGTCGAAAAGAACATGCCCTTCCGCCACATAGGCATGCCCGTTGCGGATCAGGATTTCGATCAACGCGATCATTTGCGGGATGTGCTCGGTCGCGCGCGGTTCGCGTGTCGGTTTCAGGCAGCCCAGCGCCATCGCATCTTGTTCAAACTGCTGCGCCGTTTCCGTCGTAATCTCGCGAATCGTTTCCATAACCGGAATGCCGCGCGCGCGCCCCAGTTCCTGCGCGCGCGCATTGATCTTGTCGTCCACGTCGGTGATGTTGCGGATGTAGGTCACGTGCTGCTCGCCATAGATGTGGCGTAGCAACCGGAACAGTAGGTCGAACACGATCAGGGGCCGCGCATTACCGATGTGGGCGAAGTCGTAAACCGTGGGCCCGCACACGTACATGCGCACGTTTTTGGCATCGAGGGGAACAAACTCCTCCTTCCTTCGCGTGAGCGTGTTGTAAAGGCGCAGCGTGCTCAAGCGATCTTCCCTTCCAATCGCGCGAGCGCGCGCCTGCGCCCGATGAGCGGGAACAGCTTTTTAAGCTCCGGGCCGGTTTCGCGTCCCGTGAGCGCAAGGCGCAACGGATGATAGAGCGCCCTGCCTTTGCGGCCCGTGGCGGCGCCAATGGCCGCCGTCCAGTCGTTCCACGTGGCTTCGGTGTAAGGCTCGCCCGGCAATAGCGATGCGGCCTTTTCGAGCAGTTCGGGGTCTTCGCGTCTGGGCTCGATCGGCCCTTCGATCAGACGGCGCAGTTCGGCGGCATCCGAAAGGCGCGCGAGATTGGGCTTCACCGCGTCCCAGAATTCTTCGCCCAGATCGGCGCCGATAGACTGCAATTGCGGACGCACGATGTCGTAGGAAAGCGTGTGCAACAGCTTGCCGTTGAGTGTCATCAGCTCGGCCACATCGAAGTGCGCGGGCGCGCGGCCGATCTTGGAGAAATCGAACTCCGTCGCCAGCACATCCAGCGACGACCGCGGCTCGATAGCGTCGGATGTGCCGATCTTCGCGAGATAGGCGACAAGCGCCAGCGGCTCCACGCCTTCGTCGCGAAGATGCTGAAGCGAAAGCGATCCGAGACGCTTCGAAAGGCTTTCGCCGCCCGCGCCGACAAGCAGCGGATGATGCGCAAATTCGGGCGGCCGCGCGCCAAGCGCCTCGACTAATTCGATCTGCACAGCGGTGTTGGTGACGTGATCTTCTCCGCGAATGACATGGCTGACGGAAAAATCAATGTCGTCTACCACAGATGGCAGCGTGTAAAGGAACCGCCCGTCCTCGCGCACCAGTACGGGATCGGAAAGCGTGTGCGTATCGATTTCCACGTGCCCGCGGATGAGGTCGTTCCACGCAACCTTTTTCTGCGAAAGAAGAAAGCGCCAATGCGGCCTGCGACCCTGAGCTTCGAGCTTTCCGCGTTCTTCCGCACCCAGCTTGAGCGCCGCGCGGTCGTAGACCGGCGGATGCCCGCGCGCGTGCGCGCGTTTGCGCTTGCGTTCGAGTTCCTCCGGCGTTTCGTAGGCGGGATACAGCCGCCCGGCAGATTTCAGCCGCCCCATGGCGGCGCGGTACCTGTCTTCGCGCTCGGACTGGCGCGCGAAGAGGTCGTGCAACACGCCGAGCCACGCCAGATCGGCAATGATGGCCGCTTCGAATTCGGGCTTCGAACGCCCTGCGTCGGTGTCGTCGACGCGAAGCAGAAACTTTCCGCCCGCCTTGCGCGCGAAAAGGAAGTTCAACACGGCCGTCCGCGCATTGCCGGCGTGCAGCAGGCCGGTCGGCGAAGGCGCGAAGCGGACGATGATGTCAGCGGGCATCGCGGAACGCGTTGGTTATGGGGTAGCGCCGGTCGCGGCCGAAATTGCGGATGGAGAGTTTGACGCCGGGCGCGGCCTGACGGCGCTTGTATTCGGCGCGGTAGAGCATCTGCTCGATGCGGCGCACGACCGCGGGATCAAAGCCCTTTGCCACAATCTCATCGAAACTCATTTCGCCTTCCACCAGGCATTCCAGAACGCCGTCGAGGACCCTGAACGCGGGCAGATCATCTTCGTCTTTTTGGTTTGCGCGCAGTTCCGCGGTCGGCGCGCGCTCGAGCACGCGTTCGGGAATGACACGCCCGGTCGGCCCGAGCGCGCCCGCGGGCCTCACCTGGTTCCGCCAGCGTGAGACCGCGTACACCTGCATCTTGTAGAGGTCCTTGATCGCGTTGTAGCCGCCGCACATGTCGCCATAGAGCGTGGCGTAGCCCACGCTCATTTCCGATTTGTTGCCCGTGGTAAGAACCATCGGCCCGAATTTGTTGGAAATCGCCATCAAAGTCATGCCGCGAATGCGCGACTGCAGATTCTGTTCCGTGACGTCTTCCGGCTTGTTGCCAAACGACGGCTTGAGCGAGGCGAGGCCAGCTTCGAACATCGGCTCGATGGAAATGGAATCGAGCTGCACGCCCAGCAGGCGCGCGATAGCGGTTGCATCTTCGAGGCTTTGCTTCGCCGTATAACGCGAAGCCATCATCAGGCAGCGTACGCGCGAAGGCCCCAGCGCATCCACGGCGATGGCGGCGGAAAGCGCCGAATCAATGCCGCCGGAAAGGCCGAGCACCACGCCCGGAAAATGGTTTTTGTTTACATAGTCGCGTAGGCCGAGCGTCATCGCGCGATAAAGGGCGGAATTGGTTTCTTCCGCTTCCGCCATCGGGCCAGGCTCGCAGCGCCACACGCCGTCGCCGCTTTGCCAGCGCGTTATGACGACAGCTTCTTCGAAAGACGGCAACTGCACGACGCGCCGGCGGTCGGCGTTGTACACGAAGGAGGCGCCGTCGAAGACGAGCTCGTCCTGACCGCCGACCTGGTTAACATAGACAAGCGGCAAACCGGTCTCGGTCACGCGTTGCCAGGCGATTTCGGTGCGCACGTCGCGCTTGTGCTGATCGAAGGGCGATCCGTTCGGGGTCAACAATATTTCCGCGCCCGTTTGTTTCAGGCAGGCGGCAGGCCCCGGCGTCCAGATGTCCTCGCAAATGGGTATGCCCAGCTTCACGCCGCGCACTGGCAGCGGCCCCGGCAAAGGCCCCGCGCGAAAGACTCGTTTTTCGTCGAACACGCCATAATTCGGAAGATCGGTCTTGAACGTGAGTTGCAGAACGCGTCCCAGGTCGAGATGCGCCACAGCATTGAACACGGCGCCCTCGCGCGCCCAAGGCACGCCCACCAGCACGGCTGGCCCGCCATCCTTGGTGTCACCGGCGAATTCGTTGACCGCTTCCATCGCGTCTTTCTGGAACGCAGGCTTCAGCACCAGATCCTCTGGCGGGTAGCCGCTGATAAAAAGCTCGCTGAACAGGATAACGTCCGCGCCCTCAACCGCCGCGGTTTTGCGCGCGGCGCGAGCGCGCGCCAGGTTTCCCGGAATGTCGCCAACGACGGGATTAAGCTGCGCAAGCGCAATGGAATAGCGCCGTGACATGAGCGGGTATTAGCGCGGTTCGCAGGCCGCCCGCCATAGGCGGCCGGACAGTCAGGCGTAGGCCGCCATTTCGTCCAGCGTGTGCCCGTGCTGCGCGGGTTCGGACGCCTCTTCGATAAGCAGCGCCGTTTCGAGCGCCTGCAGCGCCTCGTCCGGACGTACCATGGGGCTCTTTCCGGCGCGCACCGCAGCCACGAAATCGGCGACCGATTCGGCCAGCGGATCGTCCATATCCAGCGGGCGAAGCGGACGGCCGGTCGTGTTGTGGATCTCGCGCGTAAGGAAGTCAATTTCGATCTCGCCGTCGCGGTAGGCCGCCCGCAACGACCGTCGGCGGATTTCGGAACTGCGGCTGGCCAGCAGCCGCGCCTCGGTCCCACCGTCGAAGAAGACCGTGGCGGCGACTTCGTCGCGCATCATGCCCTTGACGGAACGCCCCCGCGCGCGGGCGTTCAGGACGCGGCCGGGAACAAGCCGATGCATGATATCGAGGTCGTGAATCATTAGGTCCAAAACCACGCTCACATCCGTGCCGCGTCCGGTCCACGGCCCTGTACGCACGCAGTCGATAACCAGTGGCGGATCGCGATGGTCGAAGAGCCCCGCGCGCGCGGCGGCGCCTCGGGCCTGGTGGCCGACGGGGAGCTCCATGACCCGGGGCGCGGCGCGCGCCCCCAGTTCTTCC
>JBQTHM010000039.1:0-77877 GCA_052389895.1 Alphaproteobacteria bacterium
GCGGCGTGACGCAGCCCGCCAGCATCAGCATGGCTGCCGTCACGCCTGCGACCTTCACACCGTTGCGCATGTGCCGCTCCTTAACAGGTCAGTATGGTTCCGGAGGAACCGGGATCCATGGTCCATAGCATTCCCGCACATAGGGATAATAGCCCGGCGGATCATCGCACCAATACCAGTAGTAATCGTCGTAGTACGGCTCGTCGTAGTAGTAAGAAGCCGAGACGTACAGCGGGTACGGGTAGATCGGCGTGTAATAGAAGAACCAGAACCCGTTGACGATAAACCACCAGCCAAACTTGCCGTGGTGATGTCCGTGATGCCAGCGCCCATGACGCCAGTGCCGTTTCTGGTCTGATGAGAAACTCGTAAAACTGCCATGGAATCCATGGTTCACGCTGTGGGACGACGACGCCCCGGGTCCACGCGAGGATCGGCTCCAACTGCCGTGCGAACGCGGGCCGAAATCGCGCGAACGAGCGAAATTTCTGGTGCTCTCGCCGTGGCGTGGCCTGTCAAAATCGCGCCGCGATGCACGGCTGGAAGAATCGCGGCTCGGGCCAGCAAAGCTCCTCGCCGATCCGCGCTCGCGGAACGACGGCGGTGCGCCACGAAAATCGCGCGGTGGCGTGCGCGCGAGTTCGCGCGACGAATGAAATCCGCGCGCGGACGGGCGGCTATCGCGAGAGGGGCCGCGGAAGGACGGACCTGCACGGTCGCCCTTATGCGTAACGGCACGCTCGTGATGCGGCCCGCGGTCACCCCGGTCTCCTCTATCCCGCGCAAGCGCGGGGTTCGAGACGAGCGCGATACCCGCCAGCACCGCGACCGCGATGCCAAGCCATTTTTGGGTATTCATGTAGGAAGTCCTCCTTGCCACCCCTCCAGCAGCGGCGCGCATATTTGGAAAGCCAAGCTGAACCGCAGATGAACGTTTGCTCTAGCTTCGCCCCCCATTGCCGTCAGCTGTCCGGTAGCGGGCGGCAAAGGACCGGGCAAAGGCGTTCAGATTCGTGCTCTCGATGGCTTCGCGCAGGCGGGCGATCAGCTGCTGATAAAACGTCAGATTGTGGGCGGTCAGCAGCACGGCGGCGATGATCTCGCCTGCCTTGACCGCGTGGCTGAGGTATGCCCGCGAATAGCCGCGGCAGGCGGGACATGGGCATTCTCCATCAAGCGGAGCCGGGTCGTCGCCAAACCGTGCATTGCGAAGGTTGAGCGCGCCGTCCCAGGTGAAAACCTGACCGTTTCGTCCAGAGCGCGTGGGCAGTACGCAATCGAACATGTCCATGCCGCGCGCGATCGCCCCGATCAGATCATCGGGTTTGCCCACTCCCATAAGATAGCGCGGTTGTTCTGTGGAAAGATGAGGTGTCGTGGCCTCCAGCGTTTCAAACATAGCGGCCTGGCCTTCGCCGACCGCAAGTCCGCCTACTGCGTATCCATCAAAACCGATTTCAAGCAGGCCATGGGCGGAACGCTCGCGGAGTTCAGGGAACACCCCGCCTTGCACGATGCCAAAACAGGCGCGACCCGTCTGTTTTCCGAATGCGTCTTTCGACCGTTTCGCCCAGCGCAGCGAGAGCGCCATGGATTTTTCGATTTCGCGCTCGGAAGACGGAAACGGTGCGCACTCATCGAGCACCATATGAATGTCGGAACCGAGCAACCGCTGGATTTCCATTGCCCGCTCAGGGCTCAAGAAATACTCCACACCGTCGAGATGCGACTGAAACGCAACGCCTTCCTCGCGGATTTTGCGAAGCTTTGCGAGCGACATCACTTGGTAGCCGCCTGAGTCGGTAAGGATGGGGCGCTGCCAGTTCATGAAGCGATGCAGGCCGCCCAATGCCGCGACTCGCTCCGCACTTGGGCGCAGCATGAGGTGATACGTGTTGGCAAGCACGATCTCGGCGCCCGTGGCCGCGACCTGTTCCGGCAGCAAAGCCTTCACGGCACCGGCCGTTCCGACCGGCATGAAAGCTGGCGTATGAATATCTCCGCGCGCCGTCCGCATCATGCCCACGCGCGCCGCGCCGTCCCGCGCCGTGATTTCGAACTTGAAGCTCATCGTCTCCGGAATAGCAGGCAGGCATCGCCATAGGAATAGAAGCGGTAGCCTTGAGAGGCCGCGTCGGCGTAAGCGGCCTTCATTGTATCGATACCGGAAAATGCGCAGACGAGAATGAACAGTGTCGAGCGCGGCAAGTGGAAATTTGTCAACAACACGTCCACGGCCTTGAAGGGGTATCCCGGCGTAATGAACAAGTCCGTTTCTCCATTGAAGGGATGCAGCCTGCCACCTTCGTCGGCAGCCGATTCGAGCGTGCGAAGCGCGGTGGTTCCAACGGCGACAACGTTTCCGCCCCGGCCCCGCACGGCATTCAGTGCATCGGCCGTTGACTCCGTGAGCGACGCCCATTCGGCGTGCATCTTGTGCAAATCCGTATCGTCGGCCGTAACAGGAAGAAACGTTCCTGCACCGACACTGAGCGTCACGTCGTGCACGCCAAATCCCTTTTCCCGCAGGCGCGCAAGCAAGGCATC
The DNA here is from genome assembly GCA_052389895.1 of Alphaproteobacteria bacterium. GTDB lineage: Bacteria > Pseudomonadota > Alphaproteobacteria > Micropepsales > Micropepsaceae > CAVVXX01. Next base: position 2,548 of record JBQTHM010000039.1, read on the forward strand.
CGTAAAATGCAGCCCCGCCGTCGGAGCGGCAACCGAACCCGGTTTTTCGGCGTAGATCGTTTGATAGTCGTCCGTGTCCCGCGAGTCGGGAGTACGCCGGCTGGCGATGTAAGGCGGTAGGGGCATTTTTCCGTGGCGCGCTATCGCCGCGTCCAAAGCGTGCCCCGAAACCGAAAAGGACAGCTCGATTTCGCCTTCGCTTCGCCTTTCAACTTTTGCAGCGAAGCCTTCCGAAAGCCGCACGAGATCGCCTTCCTTCAGGCGTTTTGCGGGGCGCGCAAAGGCTAGAAAGCGGCCCGGCGCGATGCGCTTGTGCAGCGTGACTTCGATGCTTGCACCGGCGCCCATGCCGTCGCGTGCGCCGCGGTGGGCTTGGAAGCGCGCGGGGATTACCTTTGTGTCGTTGACCACGAGCGCATCGCCCGCACAAAGCAAGTCGGGCAGATCGCGTACCAGCCGATGTTCGCGGCCGCCATTGCCGCGCACGACCAGCATGCGTGCCGCATCGCGCGGCTGCACGGGCCGCAGCGCAATGCGGTCCTCAGACAGCTCGTAATCGAACACGTCAACCCGCATTCAGCGACAATAGTGCGTCACGCCGCACTTTTCAGCACGGCGGCCACGATGCGGTCCTGTGTGGCTTCGTCGAGGTCCGCGTGCATGGGCAGGCTGACGACCTGCTTGCTCAGGGTTTCGCTCACCGGCACAGGCATACTCGGGTAATTCGCGTAGGCCCGCTGACGATTGAGCGGAAGGGGGTAATAGACGGCGGTCGGGACGCCTTCGCGCTTCAAATCTGACTGCAACTTTTCGCGGTTCTCTACCTGAATCGTATATTGCGCCCAGGTGGACCGCGCGCCGCGGATGACATGCGGCACGCGGATTCGATTGCTTTTGCCGAGCAAATCAGAATATCGGCATGCGATGCGCTCGCGCATTTCAATTTCTTGCGCGAACACTTTCAGCTTTTCGATCAGTACAGCGGCCTGAATCGTGTCGAGCCGCGAATTCATGCCGATGCGAACATTTTCGTACTTGTCCGTGCCCTGTCCGTGAATGCGAACGGAGCGCAACGTATCGGCCAAGGCGTCGTCATCAGTGAAGCAGCAGCCCCCATCGCCGTAACAGCCAAGCGGTTTCGCCGGAAAGAAACTTGTGCCTGACGCGTCGCCAAATGCCGCAGTCTGTTTTCCGCCAAGTGTGGCACCAAATGCCTGCGCCGTGTCCACCAGTAACCGCAGTTTCTCGCCTGTCACGATGGGCGCGAGACGCGGGTAATCGGCAGGTTGACCGAACAGGTCGACCGAAATGACGACTTTGGGCTTAAGGCGTCTTTCTCGCTTCACCGTTTGGACAGCTGCGTCAAGGCTCGCCGGGTCCATATTGAATGTGTCCGAGAGCACGTCCACAAACACCGGCGTGGCCCCCGCAAGCGCGACGGCGCCCGCGGTAGCCGCGAATGTAAAGGCAGGAACGAACACGGCGTCACCCGGCCCAACGTTCCAGGCGCGCAAAATCAGGTGCAGCGCATCGGTGCCGTTGGCACAGACAATGGCGTGCTTCACACCGGCGAAGCGCGCAAGTCGCGACTCCAGCTCCTGTACGGGCCCGCCCATGATCCACTGCCCAGATTCGACCGCGGCCAGCACCGCGCGGTTCATCGCCTCGCCGATGCGCCGGCGCTGGGCCTGAAGATCAATGAAGGGAATTGGGTTCGGCATTGTGTTCCGCGTAGTGGCGCGATTTGCATCCGGCAAATCACCTGATGTGACCGAATATGTAGAGGTTAACTCGCGCGCATGCGCACTATGCGATCGGGCTCGCCCGAAACGGCCCCACTGCTCTGATGACCCTTCTTGATCGCGTCCACATGCTCCATGCCCGACGTCACCAGCCCCCACACGGTGTACTGGCTGTCGAGCCAAGGCGCATCGGCAAAGCAGATGAAAAACTGGCTGTTGGCGCTGTCGGGATTGTTCGTGCGCGCCATGGAGCATGTGCCACGCACGTGTTTCTCATTGGAGAATTCCGCCTTCAAGTCCGGTTTGGGCGAACCACCCGATCCCGTACCAGTGGGATCCCCCGTCTGCGCCATGAATCTGGGGATCACGCGGTGGAACGCGATGCCATCGTAGAACCCTTCGTTGGCTAGCTCCCTGATGCGGGCGACATGGTTGGGCGCAAGGTCGGGACGCAGCGCGATCGTCACGCGCCCGGAATTCAGATCGAGATGTAATTCGTCGGCCACGCCGGACATCCTTTCGATATGTGTCTGAATTTATTCGTATTTTGCCTTGAGGTTGTTTTGTACTTTTACCCCCTCCCCCTCCCCCCGACCACACTTTCCGGGTCAGCGCTTCAGGAGAATGTAGGAACGCAAGCGCGAATTCCAAGCGCAGCTAGGTTTTGGCGCAACGCTTCTTCAGGAGCGACGCAACGTTCGGGCTGACGAACGCCGATATGTCGCCGCCGAGCGATGCGATTTCCTTCACCAGACGCGAGGCAATCGCCTGATGCCGCGGGTCCGCCATCAGGAACACAGTTTCGATGTCAGGGTTTAGCCGCTGGTTCATGCCGACCATCTGGAATTCGTATTCGAAGTCCGATACGGCGCGCAGGCCGCGCACGATGATGGTCGCGCCCACTTTCTCGGCGAAATGGATCAAGAGCGAGTCGAACGTCTCGACCGAGATAGTAGCGCGGCCGTCGCCCGCCAGCGGCGCAGTTTCTTGGCGCAGCATCTCGACGCGCTCGGCGCGCGTGAACATCGGCGCCTTGGCGGGATTGTCGGTGACCCCGATGACAAGGTGGTCGACCAGCTTCACCGCACGCTGGACAAGATCCGTATGGCCCAGTGTGACGGGGTCGAAGGTGCCGGGATAGAGACCCACGCGCCTGGTCATTCGGGTTGTCCGTTGCCGTTTTCGGATTCCGCGATGCGTTCTACGGAAACCACGCGCTCGCCTTCATCCAGCCGGAACAGCGTCACGCCCTGGGTAGCGCGGCCGGCGATGCGAACGCTCGCCACCGGGCAGCGGATCGTCTGGCCCGAGTCGGTAATCAGCATCAGGTGATCGCCCTCCTCCACTGGAAACGCGGCTACGACGCCGACGTTGCGTTTCGACATCGCCATCGCCGTAATACCCGAGCCGCCGCGGCGCGTGACGCGGTACTCGTAGGTACTGGTGCGTTTGCCGAAACCGCGTTCGGAAACGGAAAGCACGAACTGCTCGCGCGCGCCGAGGCCGGCGTAGCGTTTCGGGCTCAACACGACTTCCTCGCCGTTCTCTTCCGCCTCGTCATCCGCTTCCGCGACGTCATCAGCGATGGTTTCGCCCGCCGCGCGGCGCGCTGCGCTCGCCTGTTTCAGATACGCACGCGCCTCCGCCGTTGTCGCATCGCTGTGATTGAGCAGCGACAGGCTCACCACCTCGTCGCCCTTGGCGAGCTTAATCCCGCGCACTCCGGTGGACTCGCGCCCCTTGAATACACGTATCTCGGTGACCGGGAAGCGGATGCACTTACCGCCGCGTGTGGTGAGCAGCACGTCGTCCTTTTCGGTGCAGATTTGAACGCCCACGATACCGTCGCCCGTGCCCAGCTTCATTGCGATCTTGCCGGTCTTGTGCACGTTTTCGAAATCGGAAAGCTGATTGCGCCGCACATCGCCCGATTTTGTGGCGAAGATCACCTGCAGTTTTTCCCACGCGCTTTCGTCCTCGGGAAGAGGAAGAATGGTGGTGATGCGCTCTCTCTGCTTGAGCGGCAATAAATTCACCATGGCCTTGCCGCGCCCCGCCACCTGCGTTTCTGGCAGGCGCCATACCTTCATTTTGTACGCCATGCCTATAGACGAGAAGAACAAGAGCGGCGCATGCGTGCTGGCAACGAAAATGTGGGTGACGAAGTCTTCCTCGCGCGTGGCCATACCCGAGCGGCCCTTGCCGCCGCGGCCCTGGAGCCGGTAGTCGGCCAGCGGCGTGCGCTTGATGAAGCCGTTGTGCGTAACCGTAACGACGACATCCTCGCGCTCAATCAGCGCCTCGTCGTCCACTTCCACCTCGGCCTCGATAATTTCCGTCTTTCGCGGCGTGGCAAATTCCGCCTTCACGGCTCGGAGCTCGTCCTTGACGATGCTCAGTACGCGCGGACGCGAACGCAGAATATCCAGATACTCGGAAATGGCAGCGCCGAGCTTTTTCGCCTCATCCGCGATCTCGTCGCGGCCCAGCGCGGTCAGGCGTTGCAGTCGCAAGTCGAGAATAGCCTTCGCCTGCTCTTCCGAAAGGCGCATGGCGCCGTCCTTCTCTACCTTGTGGCGGGGATCGGCGATGAGCGCCACCAAGGGCGCCACATCCTTGGCCGCCCACTTGCGTTCCATCAACTGCGTCCTGGCGATCGCCGGATCCCTGGCTTTGCGGATGAGGGCGATGACGTCGTCGATATTTGCCACGGCGATAGCGAGGCCCACCAAAACGTGTCCGCGTTCGCGCGCCTTGCCGAGATCGTAGCGCGTGCGCCGAGTGACCACCTCTTCGCGGAACGCCGTGAAGGCCGCGATCATTTCCTTCAGGTTCATCAGTTCCGGCTTGCCGCCGTTGAGCGCCAGCATGTTCACGCCGAAGGAGGATTGAAGCTCGGAGAAGCGCCATAGCTGGTTCAAGACGACGTCGGCGGAGGCGTCGCGCCTGAGCTCGATCACCACGCGCATGCCGTGGCGGTCGGATTCGTCGCGCAAATCGGCAATGCCTTCGACGCGCTTGTCGCGCACCAGCTCGGCGATGCGCTCGATCATGCGCGCCTTGTTCACCTGGTAGGGGATTTCCGTAACGATGATCGCTTCGCGTTCCTTGCGGATTTCCTCCACGTTCACGCGCGCGCGCATCAAGATGGAGCCACGCCCACGCGCAAGTGCGGCACGGGCATTTTGCTTGCCGATAATGAGGCCGCCGGTGGGGAAATCGGGCCCCGGCACGATGGCCGTCAGATCCTCGAGGTTGATTGACGGATCTTCGATATAGGCGAGGCAAGCGTCGATTACTTCGCCCAGATTGTGCGGCGGCACGTTTGTCGCCATGCCCACGGCAATTCCGCCCGCGCCGTTGACGAGCAGATTGGGAAAGCGCGCAGGCAGCACGACGGGCTCTTTTTCCGTCGCGTCGTAGTTGGGCTGAAAGTCGACGGTTTCCTTTTCGATGTCTTCGGTCAGCGCGTGCGCGGCCTTCGCACGGCGTACTTCGGTGTAACGCATCGCGGCCGCGGCATCGCCGTCTACGCTGCCGAAGTTGCCCTGCCCGTCGATGAGCGGAAGGCGCATGGAGAAACCCTGCGCCAGGCGCACGAGCGCATCGTAGACGGCTTGGTCGCCATGCGGATGGTATTTGCCGATGACGTCGCCCACGACGCGTGCGGATTTCCGGTACGGCTTGTTCCAGTCATAGCCATTTTCGTGCATCGCAAAGAGAATGCGCCGGTGTACCGGCTTGAGGCCGTCGCGCACATCGGGGAGCGCGCGTGCAACAATCACGCTCATCGCGTAATCGAGGTAGGAGCGCTTGAGCTCGCTCTCGATTGCGATGGGATTGATGTTGCCGGGCGCTTTCGGCGCGCCGGTCTGGCTGTCGTCCGTGCTCAAAAGGGGCCTCTATTCCACCCGAAAACACACGCGAAAAAGGCCCCAGCCGGGGGGCCTATTGCGGTGCGAAAAGTGTAACATTTTCCTAGCCGATTCTGCCAGTCTGTGCCTCACAATTTGCCCGGTTCCGGCCCCAGTAAACGGTGCATTTCTTCGAGCACCGTGGCCATGGAATACGCGAACATGCGCCGGCCCGCTTCTGGCCCGGATTGGTCCCTGTAACCAAAGGTAAGCCCCACTACGGCGCCAGTTTGAGCATCCACCAGCGGCCCGCCGGAAAACCCGGGGCCCGCGTCCGCATCGTAGGCGATGGCCCTTTGCTCCGCGCAGCGCGCGCAGCGCGGAGCGACACGCACGTCCACGGCGCGGATTGTACCCAACGCCTCGCGCAATTCGCTTCTTGCCCCTTGCCCGTAAGCGATGACGGCCGCGCCTGGCCTGGGAGGGGCAAGGGGCGCGGTATCCGACTTCTCGGTGCGGAAAAACAAAAGATCGTAATCCTTCGAAACGGCCAAAACCGCGTCTGGCGCCACCAGGTTGAAATTGTGTGCGTTCGTTACCGCCACCTGGGGCGCAACGACAATACCAGCCCCCCAATGCTCTATCAGCACCATTTCGTGCGCATCGAGCGGGATATAGGCAGCGGCCAAGGACGGGGTTTTCAGCCCTTCAGAGGGCTGCCCGGTAGAGCGCGCGCCGAAGAGCGAGCAGCCTGCAAGCAGCACGGCGCAGGCGCAGGCAAACGCGACTCTGCGGAACGGCACACGCATTCGCATGGGGCGCAGATAATGCTCAGAAGGGGATTTCGTCGTCCAGCTCGGCGCGCTCGAAGCTGCGGCCTTCGTCGCGGGCGCCGGAGGCGACCCGTTCGCGCTCGGGCGCATCGCCTCCGCGCGAATCCAGCATGGTCAGCTCGCCCCGGAAGCGCGGCAGCACGACTTCCGTCGAGTACTTCTCGTTGCCGTCCTTGTCCGTGTATTTGCGCGTCTGCAGCTGGCCCTCAATGTAAACCTTCGAGCCTTTTTTCAGGTAGTTTTCGGCCACCTTGGCCAGGTTTTCGTTGAAAATGACCACCCGGTGCCACTCCGTGCGCTCCTTGCGCTCGCCCGTGGCCTTGTCCTTCCACGATTCGGATGTGGCAATGGAAAGGTTCACCATCGCGTCGCCCGAGGGCAGACGCTTCATCTCCGGATCGCGGCCCAGATTACCGACCAGGATCACCTTGTTCACGCTGCCCGCCATCACCATTTCTCCTTCTCTTGTCCGGCAAATTAGTCCCCCTGGAGCGCGCGCGCCACCTCAGCTAGCGCAGCCTCTGTGGACAGGTTTGCCGGACTCGTGACATAGCACTGTTCTTGGTTCGTTCCAAGCCCAAACCTGCCGTGGAAAGCCTTCAGACCGCGCCTTGCACGGCCACGGCCCAGTGGATCAAGCTACCCGGTTCCGCTTCGAGCAAACGAGTAATGCAGAAAACCATCTCCATTCGCGGCGCGCGCGAGCACAATCTCAAAAACATCGATGTCGAGATTCCGCGCGACCGGCTGACCGTGCTCACGGGACTTTCGGGCTCCGGCAAGTCGTCGCTCGCCTTCGACACCATCTACGCCGAAGGCCAGCGGCGCTATGTCGAAAGCCTGTCGGCCTATGCGCGGCAGTTCTTGGAGATGATGCAGAAGCCCGATGTGGATCATATCGACGGGCTGTCGCCGGCTATCTCGATCGAGCAGCGCACCACCTCGCGCAACCCGCGTTCCACCGTCGGCACGGTGACGGAGATTTACGATTACCTGCGCCTGCTATTCGCGCGCGCGGGCGTGCCCTACTCGCCCGCCACCGGCCTTCCCATCGAAAGCCAGACGGTCAGCCAGATGGCCGACCGCATTCTCAGCTTACCCGAAGGCACGCGGCTGTTCCTGCTCGCCCCCATCGTGCGCGGCCGCAAGGGCGAATACAAAAAAGAACTGCTTGAGCTGCGCAAAAAGGGTTTTCAGCGCGTCAAGGTGGACGGGAAGTATTACGACATCGCCGAAGCGCCCACGCTCGACAAGAAATTCAAGCATGACATCGAGATCGTGGTGGACCGCATCGTGGTGAAGGGCGATCTGGGCAATCGCCTGCCCGACTCCATCGAGACCGCGCTGAAACTGGCCGATGGCCTCGCCATCGCGGAGTTTGCAGATGACCCCGCCTCCCCCCCGGAGGGGGAGGCCGACGCGAAGCGCCGGGTGGGGGGGAAAGTCACCCCCCACGCATCCACCCCCCACCCTGGCCCTCCCCCTCAAGGGGGGAGGGGAAATGCGGGCGAGCCGCGCCGCATCATCTTCTCCTCCAAATTCGCTTGCCCGGTTTCCGGTTTCACCATTCCCGAAATCGAGCCGCGGCTGTTCTCGTTCAACAATCCGCACGGCGCCTGCCCCGAATGCGACGGGCTGGGCGCCAAGCTTTATTTTGATTCCGCGCTGGTCGTGCCGGACGACGCCGTGCCGCTGCGCAAGGGCGCCATCGCGCCGTGGTCGAAATCCTCGTCGCCCTATTATTTGCAGACGCTGGAGGCGCTGGCGCGGCATTACAAATTCGGCATCAACGCCACCTGGGCCGAGCTGCCGAAGAAGGTGCGCGATGTCATTCTCTTCGGTTCGGGCGAAGAAGAGATCAAATTCACTTACGACGATGGCTTGCGCCGCTACGACGTGAAGAAGGCGTTCGAAGGTGTCGTCCCCAACATGGAGCGGCGTTACAAAGAAACGGAATCCTCGTGGATGCGCGAGGAGCTGGAGCGCTATCAGGACGAGAGCCCGTGCGAAGTCTGCAAGGGCTACCGGCTTAAGCCCGAAGCCTTGTGCGTGAAAATCGGCGGCCGGCACATCGGCGAGGTGTGCGAGCTTTCCATTCTCGCGTCAGACAAATGGTTCGCGGGGCTGGATAAGCGGCTCAGCGCGAAACAAAGAGAAATCGCCGCGCGCATTCTGAAAGAAATCCGCGCGCGGCTGAAATTCCTCAACGATGTGGGGCTGGAATACCTGACGCTGGCACGCGGCTCCGGCACGCTGTCGGGCGGCGAGAGCCAGCGCATCCGCCTCGCCTCGCAGATCGGCTCGGGCCTGACCGGCGTGCTGTATGTGCTGGACGAGCCTTCCATCGGCCTGCACCAGCGCGACAACAGGCGGCTGCTCGAGTCCATGCGGGGCCTGCGCGACCTGGGCAATACGGTGATCGTGGTCGAGCACGACGAGGAAGCCATCCGCTCCGCCGATCATGTGGTGGACATGGGGCCGGGCGCGGGCATCCACGGCGGCGAGATCGTAGCCGAAGGCACGCCGGACGACATCATCCGCGCGGCGCGCAGCATCACCGGGCAATACCTCGCCGGCACGCGCGAAGTGCCGATCCCGGGGCGCCGCCGCAAGGCCAATCACGACCGTTGGGTGCGCGTGGTGGGCGCGACCGGCAATAACCTCAAGCGCGTCACCGCCGCGGTGCCGGTGGGCACCTTCACCTGCATCACCGGGGTTTCGGGCGGCGGCAAATCCACGCTGGTGATCGAGACGCTGTACAAGGCGGCCTCGCGCAAGCTCAACGCCAGCCGCGAGCACCCCTTCGCGCATGAGCGCATCGAGGGCCTCGAATTCCTCGACAAGGTAATCGACATCGACCAATCGCCCATCGGCCGCACGCCGCGCTCGAACCCGGCCACTTACACCGGCGCGTTCACGCCCATCCGCGACTGGTACACCGGCCTGCCCGAGGCCAAGGCGCGCGGTTACGCGGCGGGGCGCTTCTCGTTCAACGTCAAGGGCGGGCGCTGCGAGGCGTGCCAGGGCGACGGCGTCATCAAGATCGAGATGCACTTCCTGCCCGACGTCTATGTGCAGTGCGATGTGTGCAGCGGCAAACGCTACAACCGCGAGACGCTGGAAGTGAAATTCCGCGATTATTCCATCGCCGACGTGCTCGACATGACGGTGGAAACGGGCGCCGAGCTGTTCAAGGCGGTGCCGAGCATCCGCGAGAAGCTCGACACGCTGACGCGCGTGGGGCTGGGCTACATCAAGATCGGCCAGCAGGCGACGACATTATCCGGCGGCGAGGCGCAACGCGTGAAGCTGGCCAAGGAATTGTCGCGGCGCGCGACGGGGCGCACGCTTTATATCCTGGACGAGCCCACCACCGGCCTGCATTTCGAAGACGTGCGGAAATTATTGGAGGTGCTGCACGAGCTGGTCAGCACCGGCAACACCGTGGTGGTGATCGAACACAATCTGGAAGTCATCAAGACCGCCGACTGGATCATCGATCTTGGCCCCGAAGGCGGCGACGCGGGCGGCGAAATCGTGGCGGCCGGCACGCCGGAAGACGTGGCCAAAGTGGCGCGGAGTTACACGGGGCAGTATTTGAAGGATGTTTTGAAACGGCGCTCCGCTCGCACCATCAAAGCGGCGGAGTGATCGGCACGATTTTTAGAGGGGCGATACGATTATGAGAGGAAAGCATACGAGAGTTGGTGCATACGGAGAAAAAGCGGTAGAGGCGGAATTACTGCGTCACGGTTGGCTACCGAGTAACATCAATGCAAGCGTGAAAAATGCTGCAGATTTTGACATTGTCGCACTGAAAGACGAGCGGATGATTAAGCTGCGGGTTAAGACCTGCAGTTCAACCATGAATGCATTCCAATTTGGCGGTTTTCAACCAGGACAAAAGATTGCCTTTAAGGACCTCGATAATGCCGATTTTACGGTGCTCGTACGCATGGGAACGGCACGAGAAGATGATTTGTTTTATGTAATACCGACTCGAGTACTTAGAAAGCAGATTAGTGGACACCGGCACAGATACTTAAGGGTTCGCACACGTTCTGGACAATCGCGAAAAGATACCGGGCATTGGACACTACACCTGCGCCCTATGAAACACGATAAGAAGAGGTACAGCCATAATTACACGAAAAAGTGGGCGACCTATTTGAACAACTGGCGCCTTCTCGAAGAATAGATGCTAAGATTCGATTTCAGACGGCCTCGTTCCGCTTGGTTCTATACAAATACTCTGCTTGTGATATACGCCGCCCATGACCATCGAAGAATTAGAAAAAGCCGTTGAAAAGCTTTCGCCCGACAAGTTGGCGAAATTCCGGGCTTGGTTCGAGGCGTTCGATGCCGCTCAATTCGATAAGAAGATCGAACGAGACATAGCAGCCGGAAAGCTTGACCGGTTTGCCGGTGAGGCGCTTGCGGAGCATCGAAGGCATAGATAATGCCTTCGTTGCTCGCACGGATTCAGAAACTCGTTAATGCCGGCGAAGTGCGAATCTCGGTGCATGGCTACCGCGAGCTCGCCGCCGATGATATTCTGGCGAGTGAAGTTATCAACGGGGTCGGTTCGGCCAGAATCATTGAAGAATACCCGGCTTCTGAGAAGGGGCCATGCCTGTTGGTCCTGCAGTTGGACGGCAAGAAACGTATTGTTCACGCGGTATGGGGCATCGCAAAAGGCACGAATGGGCCCGCCGTCCTTGTGACAGCCTACCGGCCGGATCCGAAATTGTGGTCTGCCGATTTTATGACGCGGAGAAAGCAATGAAGCGAAAAACCGTCGAATTCGTTCACGCGGGAAAATACGCCGCCGAAATCCCGGTCGAGCTGATCGAGGAAGAAGGCGGCTGGTCGCCTTATCTGTCCGTTGACGACGCGAAAAAACTGGATGCCGTGCGCAGCGCGCTCAAGAGTGGCAACATCAGCGCAGCGGCGAGATACGGCCGGGTGTTCGAATTGCGACCGGTTTCCGCCGCAGAGTGAGGACCCTTGGCCAGAAAACGTAAACCCGTGCCTCGCTTCAAGCGCGAAACAGAGGAACGCAGATACTGGGAGAGCCACGACTCTGCCGAGCACATCGATTGGAGCAAGGCCGAGCGCGCGCGCTTTCCCAATCTCAAGCCGTCGACGCAGTCCATCTCGCTGCGGCTGCCGGTGAGCCTTCTGGAGCGCATCAAAATGGCGGCTAACAAGCGCGATGTGCCCTACCAATCGCTGATTAAGACGTGGCTGTCCGAGAAATCGGAAAAGGCATAGGCCTCTGCACCAGAGTGACCGGCTTATCTGAAAACATCCTCTCCTGCATCGGCAATACACGGCTGATGGCGCTGCGGCGTGCATGAATGGCCGCGCGTCGCCTGCGCTTGTCTGCGCGGTTTTGTGCCACGCCCTCGTTCCGCATTCTTTGGCAGCCTCCGGGCGCGCCCATGCGTTTAGACAGGCGTAAGTAAATCGCCTACTCTTATGTCTACAGGAGAAACATCATGGTGAGAAAAGCCTTATCACTGCTATTCGGCCTTGCGCTCGTAGTATCCGCCCTTCCCACGCAAGCAACCGCCGCACAGATGAGCGCGGTGATGTACAAGAACCCCGATTGCGCCTGCTGCGAAGGTTACGCGAATTACCTGCGCAAGAACGGCTATTCGGTCGCGATCAAGGAAGTCGCCGACCTGCGCGGCTTCAACAAGAAGCAGGGCATTCCCGATGCGCTCGAGGGCTGCCACACGATGTTTGTCAATGGCTACATTATCGAGGGCCACGTGCCCCTCAACGCGATCCAGAAGCTGCTCACCGAGCGGCCGAAGATCCGCGGCATCTCGATTCCTGGCATGCCTACCGGCGTCCCCGGCATGGAGGGCCCGCGCGAGCACCCGATCGCGATCTATGAAATCGCCGATGGCGCCACGAAGCCGAAAGTGTTCATGACGCTGCGCTAAGACGCGGCCACCGGCGCAGCCCAAGGCAACAGGGGAATATGACCGCGCTGCTCGAGAAGGGCTGTTCGCGGGCTCTTCCACCGGCGCCAATGTGATTGCCGCGCTGCGCACGGCCGAATCTCTCGGCCCGGGCGCAACCGTCGTGACCGTGCTTTGCGACACGGGAATGAAATACCTGAAAACCTTCGCACTGCTGGCGGACTGAGGGGGCGAATTCGAACCCCCTGCGGCAGGGCGGCGCACGCCCCATGCGGGCCGCGCGATACCGCTCAACCCGCGCGATTTCTAGGTATTTTCCCTTATCCCTTGGCGCCCCGGTTTTTGCGCTGGATCAACCATATAGGCCCGAGAGTGCCGCTTATTGGCGCTGCCAGCTTGGGCCAGCCGTCCGGGCCGGCACCGCAAAATGGGAGAGCAAAATGCAGTTCCGGAAATTGAGAGATTGGCCCCTGATCGGGCTGGGCGTGGCACTTCTGGTGATCGTGCTCGTGGCATGGCCGCGTTCCTCTACTACCGAGGCACCGGCCGTCACGGCGCCAAGCCAAGCGTCAAACGACATTCAAATGGCGCCGATAACGGCCAAGGCCGATTACGCGTCCTCTGCCATCAGCGCCACCACCGGAACGCAGGTGGAGGCGGGCCCCGGCCCGATCAGCATCGTGCGCGACCCCAGCGACCTGCCGCCCCCCGTGGGCCAGCGCGGGCCGCGCCGCGTGAAAGTGGACCTGGAAACGATAGAGGTCACCGGCAAGCTGAACGACGGCGCCACATACCGCTTTTGGACCTTCAATGGAAAAGTTCCCGGTCCCTTCGTGCGCGTGCGCGTGGGCGACATCGTCGAGGTTCACCTGAAGAACCGCGAGGACAGCGCCTTTATGCACAACGTGGACTTCCACGCCGTGCTCGGCCCCGGCGGCGGCGCCAAGGCGACCGAAGCGGGCGCGGGCGAAATGCGGGGCTTCGAGTTCAAGGCCCTGCATCCCGGCCTCTACGTCTATCACTGCGCGGTTATGCCGGCGGCGCAGCACATAGCCAACGGCATGTACGGGCTCATTCTTGTGGAACCGGAAGGCGGCCTTCCAAAGGTGGACCGCGAATTTTATGTCATGCAAGGCGAACTGTACACGAAGGAAAAATTCGGCGCGCAGGGCGAGCACGCGGAAGACTACGAAAAGCTGATCGACGAGCGGCCGGAATATTTCACTTTCAACGGCGCGGTCGGCGCACTGGCAACCGAAAAACCGCTGAAGTCAAAAGTGGATGAAACGGTGCGCGTGTTCTTCGGCGTAGGCGGGCCGAACTACGACTCGTCGTTCCACATCATCGGCACGGTGTTCAGCCGTGTGTATCAGTACGCATCGCTGACTTCGGCTCCCGTGACCGACGTGCAAACCGTGACGGTCGCGCCCGGCGGCGCGGTGGTCGTGGACCTGAAGATGCCCGTGCCCGGCAATTTCGTCCTGGTGGACCATTCCCTGTCGCGCGTGCAGAAGGGTTTGGCAGGAATTCTCCAGGTGGAAGGCCCGCCGAACCCGGAAATCTTCAGGGACTACAACCCCCAGCGCTCCGCGCAGGTCATGTCGCACTGATACGTCAGACCACCTCTGGCGGGGCGGGTTCGCCCTCGGCGAGCGGGTTTGCGGGAGGCGGCGGAGCGGCAGGCTTCACCGCCTCCACCGCTTCATGGCTTAGCTTGATGACAGCGAGGATGTCTACGACCACAACCGTAAGAATGAAGACGAGCCCCGCCTAGCGCATGGAGCGGTTGCCTAGCCGCGTTCCGTCTGGCTCGCAATGCCGGTCGCCACTATGCCGCGGTAGGCGCGCGCGGTGGCAGCGTAGAGCATCGCCGAAAACAGCACATAGAGCAGGAAGGAGGCAGCGATCAGCGGCGGCAGCCGGGGCAGCGCGTCCTGCGCGAGTATGGAGAAAGCGTTCCAGTCGGCCAATGCGGAAAGCCGTTCTCTTATGGCACCGACCCAATTTGGCAGGAGCACGAAAAACGCGATGACCTTGGCGGCCCCCGCGATCATCGCAAGTGCCACAAGCGGCGGTACCAGAGAGACATAGATTGCCAAGATCCTCCAGACATTGCCTTTCGACAGCGTCCAGCTCCGCAACAGGTCAAGTTTCTTTTCCGAGACGATTAGCGGCGGAAGAAAGAAGTTCAGCCGTATGCTTATGTAGGCGGCGAGCGCCAATATCGTGAGAAAGGCCGCAACGCAAATTGCGATCGCCGCTGAAACGCTGACATCGGCTAGCACAGCAACCGCAACCACAACCACAATTATAAACGCGAAAACAAGGACGACGTTCGCGGCGTATACGATCAAGTAGGTCGCGAACCAGGCGCCGAACAATTTCCAGACGGAGGCGCCGAGCCAGAAATTCGCGGAAGCAATATTCGTGTCCAACCCCATCGACACGCGCGTAAGTCCGATCGCCGCCGCAGATTGCAAGAAGAGGTTCAACAGAAAAAACACGATTGCCAGACGATAGAATTCGCCATACGAAACCAGCAGCCCGGTCAGGATGCGCCGGGCCGTCTCCTCGCCGCCAATTTCGCTCGCTTCCCGCAACAATTCGGGCAATAACGCGGCAAGATCGCCAGGCAACCCGCGAGCGGGCTCGGCGAGCAGGAACCATCCGGAAACAAGAACGAGCAGATACGGCAGCCAAGCCACGCCGAGCGCGCGATCAAACCCGCCCAGCCCGAACGCGTAGGCGCGGGCGATGGACGCAAAAACAGGAATCTTACGCATACACTCCCGCTCGCAACCAGCTCAGCTCTGTGCCGCCCCCTGCGAACCAGTGCGCGAGCGATAGGCAAACGCCCCCGCACCAGCCGTGAGCCCGAGATTGGCAATCGAAAGAATGATCCAAACCGGAATCATGATGAGAAGTCCGATGCCCACCTCCGATTGCAATTGCTGGAGTTTGGCGGCCGCGTCCGTGCCCTCCGACGCCATAATGCCCAAAGCGAATTCGGGGCCGAGCACCGCCGCCTGTATCATGGATTGAACGATGCTTATGGGAATGACGATGGCGAGCCAAACTACCATGATCCGCCAGAAATTCCCGAAAGTCAGGTGATATCCACGTTTGATGCTCATCGTATTTTCCGCGACGACAACTGCCGGAAGCAGAAAGATGAGCCTAACCGCAACGAGAACCAGGGCAAGCGCCAGGATCACGCCGCCAATGCCGGTCACAGACAAGGCGGCATCCGCATCTCCCGCGCCGACTATGAAGGCAAGAATGCCGAGCACGATGCCGCCCACAACGGCCAAACCGACGATCAGAAGAATGACGAGCACATATGCGCCGATCAGGCGCCAAACCGGCTTGTCCAGGGAGAAATAGAAGAACTTTCTGCCCGGGTCCATGCCCAGCGCCATGCGCATCACTTCCACCATTATCATCGCCGTGGCTACGACGGCGACAAACACGAATACGGGAAGAAGCAGCAGCGACCCGCCGAGAGTGCTCAGATCTTGTGTAGTTGTGAACGTCTGCAACGCGGAAATATAGGGCAAGAGCAGGAAATAACCCGCAACGCACACGAGCAGGAACGGGAACCAAGCGACGCCCAGAATGCTGAGAATGTTGCCAAAGGCAAAACTGTAAGCGTAGGCGATCGTTTTTCCGACCGGGATCTTCCCCATATGCCCCTCCCCCCGAAGGCGGCGATTTCTTCTTTGCACAGGTTTATAACAGTTTTGCGGCGGTGCCCAAGGTACGCACGCGATTGTTATTGCTCCATCAGGGAGTTATGCCCAGCCAATGACGGCGCTCATCCATGTTGTCGGTGGCGGACTAGCCGGCTGCGAGGCGGCATGGCAGGCGGCACGCGCGGGCGCGCGCGTCGTGTTGCACGAGATGCGCCCCGCGCGCATGACGCCCGCGCATACGAGCGAATGCCTGGCCGAGCTTGTGTGCTCCAATTCCTTTCGTTCGGACGACGCCGACTACAACGCCGTCGGCTTGCTGCATGAGGAGATGCGGCGAGCAGATTCGCTCATTATGCGCGCGGCCGACGGGCACAAGCTGCCCGCGGGCGGCGCACTGGCCGTGGACCGCAACGGATTTTCGGCAGCCGTAGAGGCGGCATGCGCGTCGCATCCACGCATCGAAATCGTGCGTAAAGAAATTGCCGGCCTGCCGCCCATCGATTGGCCTGACACGATCATTGCGACGGGTCCTCTAACTTCGCCTGCGCTGGCCGATGCCTTGCGCAAGCTCACGGGCGAAGATTCTCTCGCCTTCTTCGACGCCATAGCGCCGATCGTCTATCGTGAAACGATCAATATGGGAGTTGCGTGGCTGCAATCGCGTTACGACAAAAAAGGGCCCGGCGGTGGAGAGGCGGACTACATCAATTGCCCGCTGAACAAGGAACAGTACGAGGCGTTTGTGGCCGCGCTGCGCAATGGCGACGCGGTGCAGTTCCGCGATTGGGAAAAGGACACGCCCTACTTCGAAGGTTGCCTTCCCGTGGAAGTCATGGCGGCTCGCGGGCTCGACACGCTTCGGTGGGGGCCGATGAAGCCCGTCGGGCTGTGTGACCCGCATACGGGGCGCAGGCCCTATGCCGTTGTGCAGCTGCGTCAAGACAATGCGTTGGGCACGCTGTGGAACGTGGTTGGGTTCCAGACGAAACTAAAATATGGCGAACAGGTACGCGTGCTCCGGATGATTCCGGGTCTGGAAAATGCCGAATTCGCGCGCCTTGGCGGCATTCATCGTAATTCGTTTCTGAATTCGCCCAAGCTGCTGGACGCGCAGTTGCGATTGAAGGCGCAGCCAAATCTTCGCTTCGCTGGCCAGATCACCGGCGTGGAAGGCTATGTCGAAAGCGCGGCCATTGGATTGCTTGCCGGTCGCTTTGCCGCCGCCGAGCAAATGGGCGCGGACGTTTCATTGCCGCCCGAAACGACGGCACTGGGCGCGCTTCTCAATCACATCACGCGTGGCGCGGACTCCCGCTCATTCCAGCCGATGAACGCCAACTTCGGATTGTTTCCGGAAATTCCGAACTGCGCCGTCCGCGGCCGCGAGCGCAAGAAACTGCTCGGCCGCCGCGCGCTCGCCGATCTCGATCGATGGCTTGGCGCCGCGCGCATGGCGGCGGAATAGTTCATGCATCTCCGGGGACAGTTTGCTTCAGATTCTTCCCGTCAAACGCGCGCGCAGCATTGCTAGTTGACGTCGAGTTCGAGTCACATCGGTTGCATCGCGAAACGGATTGAACGAGGCACCCCTCATGACGCGTAAATAAACCGGGCAAAGCGCGGCTGGAAGCAGTGCGGGCAATGCCGTGCCGGCACGCACGGCTCGCGCAGCGTCCAAATGCGCTTCGGCGGCAATAGCGATTTTTTCCATCGCGGTATTCACTGCCGGAATAATGCGCCCGGCGAACACGTCTTCGGCATTCAGGCCCGTCTGAGCCGCAATATCGTGCGGGATCACGAGGCGGCGATGCGCGGCGCGGAAAGGCAACGCCCGCAACAGGCCTGTCAATGCGTAGGCAATACCGGCCTCTCTGAAATTGCCGGGCGCAGTGTCACCGTCAAGGATACGCCCGGCCAGGCGCATCACGCTGCCTGAAGTCGCGTCAGCGTAGGCTTCCATTTCGGCCAGATTCGCGAATGGCTCCGATTCAAAATCGCTTTCGCGCGCCTCGATGATTTGCAGAAACAGGCTTTGCGGTAGCGTGTGCCCTCGCAACGTTTCCGACAATGCAAGCAGCGCCTGATGGGCGCGCGGCCGGCCATCGTAAAGCTCGCCGATTGCTTCACGCCACCACTGCAGACGGATAGCGCCCATAAACGCGTCGTGCGCCACTTCCGCGGTCTTGGCGATTTCATGATTTGTTGCATAAAGCGCGAATAGATGCGGCCGCATGTGCGCCGGCGCGAACAGCGCCGACAGATAGCGGTCGTAGTCGTCGCGGCGCACCTCGGCAGCGCACCAGTCGATCGGGCTCACGCAAAGGGGAAGGGCCGCCCTGGGGACGGCCCTTCTCCAAAAGCAATGCCAAGCTCAATACAGGTTCTGCGCCGAAACCATCGAGAAAAGCATCGGCACCGAAAGCATGGTGTTGAGGCGCGACACGCGCCCCGCCAGCTTCGCAGCCTTGTCGCGACTTGGCTGATCGAGATTGGGATAGTCATTGCCAATGTTGAGCGCCTTCTTCTGGTTGGGCCAGATGATGAACCAGACATTGAACCACATGATGGTGCCAAGCCACATGCCGATGCCGATGCCGGTGTTTTTCGGCACGGCGAAGCCTTCAAGCGCACCCAGTGTGAATGCCGCGACCAGATAATCGTTCATGTAGGCCAGAATGATGCCGGTTATGATTGTGGCCATCGCGCTCCAGCGGAACCAAAACAGCGCCTCTGGCGCGATGAACTTTGACACGCCCGGTTTCAACTCGGCGGGAATCTTGGGCATGGTCGGCGTCTGAACGAAATTGAAATACCAGAGCAGGCCGATCCACATGACCCCTGAGAGCACATGCAGCCACCGCACGAGGAAAACCCAGAACGGATAACCGCCCCAGCCCTGGATTCCCAAATAGATCAGAAACACCAGGATCGCGAGCACGATGCCCACAATCACCGTATTGCGCAAATTTCCGAATATCGCGTCCACAGCGAGCCCCCTCGCGTGATTCCTGACGCTTTATAGCACCTGAGACGCGGCGATGCTCCGACTGGGCACGCTAGATAACTAGCGCCTTGGGGCGCGCCTGACGCAACCAGCCCGCCACGACCATCCGGGTTACCATTGTCGCAGTGAAAAACGATGTGATCACGCCGAGGCCCAAAGTCACGGCAAATCCTCGTACGGGCCCGGTTCCCACGAGATAAAGAATTGCCGCCGCAAGCACGTGCGTTGCATTTGTGTCGATGATGGTCGTGTAGGCGCGGCGGAAGCCCGCATCGACCGAGGCTATAATGGTTTTGCCCGATCGCAATTCTTCGCGAATGCGTTCGTAGATCAGCACGTTGGCGTCCACCGCCATGCCCATTGTAAGCACGATGCCCGCAATGCCGGGCAACGTCAGGGTCGCCTGCAGCGCGGTAAGGATCCCCATGAGAAGGATCATGTTCACAAGCAGCGCGACGTTCGCGAAGCCTCCGAACATTCCGTAGCTGAGAAACATGAACGCGCCCACGCAAAGCAAACCACCCACGGCCGCGTACTTTCCCGCCTGCACGGAATCGGCACCCAGCTCTGCGCCAACCGTGCGTTCCTCGATGACTTTAAGGGGCGCCGGCAACGCACCTGCGCGCAGCAGGCTTGCAAGATCGGACGCGTTTTGGACGGTGAAGTTGCCCGAAATCTGCCCTGCCCCGCCTAAGATGGCTTCGCGAATCACGGGCGCAGACAGCACCTTGTTGTCCAGAACAATGGCGAACGGCCGGCCAACGTTTTCCTTGGTCACGTCACCGAATTTCTTGGCGCCGACGGAGTCAAAGCGAAAGTTGATGACAACCTCGCCGGTGCGCCCGTCGAAACCCTGCCGCGCGTCTACCAGCCTGTCACCCGAAACCATCACGCGGCGCTCGACCAGGAAGGGTGTCCGGCTTCCATCCGGATTATCCTGATAGAGCAACTCGTCGCCGAGCGGCACTACGCCTCGTGCCGCTTCCTCCGGAGACGCCGAAACATCCACAAGCCGGAACGTCATCTTCGCGGTCTTGCCGAGGGCCTCTTTCAGGCGCTGGGGGTCCTGCAAGCCAGGCACCTGGATCAGAATGCGATCCTGCCCCTGCTGCTGGATAGCGGGTTCACGCGTGCCCAGCTCGTCGATGCGCCGGCGCACGACTTCGATGGACTGCGCCACAATCTCGCCGCGCGACCGGTTCTTGTACGATTCCGACATGCGCAGAGCGATAACTCCGTCGGGTTGCACCGAGAGGTCGTATTCCCGCGTCCCCACGCCGAACAGCGTGCCCTGGGGCGCAGATAGCTCTTGCAGCAAATCGCGTGCTTCTTCGCGCCGGCCGGAATCGATAACGCGCAAGCTGACAGCATCGTCTGCGGCCCGGAGATCGGTATAACCGATGCGGGCCTTGCGCAGGCGGGCCCGCACATCGCCTTGCAACGTTTGCAGGCGCTCCTTCGTCACGGCCGGCAAATCGACTTCCATAAGCAGATAGGAACCACCCTGGAGGTCGAGGCCGAGATTGATCGTCTGGCTGGGCAGCCAGGATGGAAATTTCTGCAAAACCGAATTGGGAAGAAAGTTCGGAATCGTGAATATCAGTCCGAGGAAAACGAGCACAGCAACAATAGTGACCGACCAGCGGCTGACGTAAAGCAACATGGCGTCAGCCTTCGCTCTTTTCCGGCTGGCCTTTGGCGCGCACGTCGGACAGCGTGGACTTTACCACACGTACCTGTACGTTGTCGGCTATTTCGACCAGCACTTCGCCGTCTTCCTTCACCTTGATAACGCGGCCTACAATGCCGCCGGAAGTCACTACCGTGTCGCCCCGGCGAACGGCACTGACCATCGCCTGGTGTTGTTTCATTCGCTGCTGCTGTGGGCGAATGAGCAAGAAATACATGATCGCGAAAACAAGCAGCAACGGTACGAGAGACGTGAAGAGCGGATCGTTGAACATGGCGGGCGATCTTAGAGGGCGCGGGGGACTATAGCCCGCCGCCGACCGGTTGCAACCCGCCGGAAGCTAAGAGGACGAGGCCATTAAAAGTGGCTGCGGGTTGACCGGCTTGGTGCCGCGGCGGATTTCGAAGTGAAGCTGCGGCTCGCTCACATCGCCGGACGCACCGGCATAGGCGATAGTCTGTCCGCGCGCGACGCGCTGGCCGCGTTGAACGACGATTTCGCCGGTATGTGCATAGGCCGTGACATAGCCGTTGTCGTGCCGGAGCAGCACAAGATTGCCGTAACCCTTCAGCTCGTTGCCTACATAGGTCACGGTGCCCGCCTCTGCGGCCAGCACCGGCGCGCCAGCGCGCGCGGCGATATTGATACCGTCGTTGCGTTCGCCGTTATTGCGAACGCCAAAAGGCGAAATGACCGGCCCGTTTACCGGCCGGAGAAACTGGGCGCCGCTTGATTCGCTTCCAAAGCCAAAATCCTTCCACCACACAGCCTCCGTCGCCCTGGGAGCGGAAGGCTTCGGCCGGTAGGCCACAGCCACAGGCTGTTGGCGTCCGGGTAAAGTCGTACTGCGGGCGGGATGGTGCGGCGCTCGCTGCGTTAGCCGCCCATAGGCGGGCACCCTGATGGTTTGTCCCGCTAGCAGCGTATGGCGGTCGCGCAGGCCGTTTATGGCCACGATGTCGTCCTGGCGTACGTTATGGCGGTGCGCCAGCGAATACACGGTGTCGCCGCGCTCGACACGCACGCCGATGAAGCGCTCATTCCCATATCCGCCGTCGAAAGCCGTGGCGCAGTTGGCAAGCAGCAGCGGAATCAACGCAAGCATGACCGCGCGCACGGCGCGCGCCATCACGTCACGACTTGCGGTCCTTTCCACGTTCACCCTCCGGCGGCAGTCCCGGCACCATGGGGACGAAAACCACGGGCAACAGCGCCTCGGCCGTGTAGCCCTTGGCGCTGTCTTCGGAGCGGATGATCTTGAGCAAATCTTGCGAAATGGTTTCGTAACCAACCGGAGCAACCATGACGCCGCCGGGCCTTAACTGTTCGATAAGATTCTCGGGCACCTGGCGGAAGGCGGCAGTCGCAATCAACCGGTCGAAAGGCGCCTGCTCGGGCCAGCCCTGGTAGCCGTCGCCGTGGCGCGTCACGATGTTGTCGAGGCGGAGTTTGCGGAAGCGCGCCTCAGCCTCTTTCAGCAATGGCTTATGGCGTTCGACCGTGTAGACCATGCGCGCAAGGCGCGCGAGCACAGCCGCCTGATAGCCCGAACCGGTCCCGATTTCGAGCACGCGCATACGGTCGGAAAGCCCAAGCGCCTGCGTCATGACGGCCACCACATAGGGCTGGCTGATCGTCTGCCCGCAGGCGATGGGGAGCGCCGTGTTGGCATAGGCGCTGCCGGTGAACGGCGCCTCCACGAAAACATCGCGCGGCGTGCGTGCTATCGCCGCCAGCACATGTTCGTCGCTGATCCCCTGCTGGCGAAGGGCGTCGACGAGTTCGGCAACGCGGGGATCGGTGTTGTCGTTGCTCATTCGCGACATTCCCCTTCCCCCCTTGTGGGGGACGGTGTCCGGCTGAGCTTCGCGAAGCCGGACGGAAGGGGGGTAATGGAGCGATCACCCCCCACCTGGCGCTTTGCGCCATCCTCCCCCTCAAGGGGGGAGGAATGGAAGCGCGGAATCCGGACAAACATTTTCACGGCCCTATGACATCGACGCTCATATACGGTTTCAACGCGTCGGGAACGCGGATGGAACCGTCCTGCTGCTGGCAGTTTTCTAGAACGGCAATAAGCGTGCGCCCGACCGCGAGCCCCGAACCGTTCAGGGTATGGACAAAGCGCGTGTGTTTTGCGCCCCTGGGGCGATAGCGCGCATTCATGCGGCGGGCCTGGAAATCGCCGCAGTCGGAGCAGGACGAAATCTCGCGGAACGCATTCTGTCCCGGCAGCCACACCTCGATGTCGTACGTCTTACGCGCGGCAAAACCCAGGTCACCTGTGCAAAGCGTGACAACGCGGTGATGCAAATTTAGGCGCTTCAGCACCTCCTGGGCGCAATCGGTCATGCGCTCATGCTCGGCTTCGGATTGCTCAGGCGCGGTGATGGACACGAGCTCCACCTTGTTGAACTGGTGCATGCGGATCATGCCGCGCGTATCCTTCCCTGCCGCCCCGGCTTCGGCGCGGAAGCATGGGGTGTAGGCGGTGAAGCGGAGTGGAAGCTGTTCTTCTTCCAGAATTTGCTCGCGTACCAAATTCGTTAGCGGCACTTCGGCCGTGGGTATAAGCCAAAACCCGTCCGTCGTCTGGAACTGATCTTCTGCAAATTTCGGCAGCTGCGCGGTGCCCAACATCGTTTCACTGCGAACCAGAACCGGCGGCGAAATCTCCGAAAAACCGAATTCCCTTGTGTGCATATCCAGCATGAAATCGCCAAGAGCGCGTTCAAGGCGCGCCAATACATTCCTCAGCACTACAAATCGCGCGCCGGACATACGCGCGGCGGATTCGAAATCCATACCGAGCGGCATTCCCAGGTCAATGTGATCCTTGGCTTTGAAATCCATTTTCGGCGGTGAGCCGAAGCGGCGTGCCGCGATTTCGCTGTTTGCACTTTCATTCGCACCGGCAGGAACATCGGGCGCGGGCGTGTTGGGAATGCCGGCAAGGAATTCGGTGAGCGTTCTCAGATGAGCGCGTTCCTCGTCCTCGCCCTGCTGGATTTCCTCTTTGAGGCTCGCGACTTCCGCCATCAGCTTTTGTGCGCCGGCTTCGTCCCTTTTCGCCTTGGCCTGGCCAATCAATTTCGAGGCTTCATTGCGCCGCGCCTGCATCTCCTGAAGCCGCGTCTGCAGCGCACGCAATTCCCTGTCGAGCGCGAGCGCACGTGCGGCGATGTCGTCCGCGTTCTTGAGGCCACGGCGTCTTAGCCCTTCGACAAAGGGTTTAATGTCTTCGCGAATGACCTTGATGTCGTGCATGGCAGGAATCCCGGGGGCGTTCTCGCACGGGCGACGCGCACAATAAAGCCCGCGGGCATGTCAGGGAGCAATGGCGCGAGAGGCGCGTTTCCTAGAGGCAGGATGGAGGCGCGCCATGAACGTTTCGGCGGCTGGATGTGGTTTTTTATAGACGTGCTGCTTGTCGTGCTGCTGGGCGCTGCCATCGTCTATGGCTGGTACCGATACCGCCATCGCGATCGTGCCAGGGACGCGGCCGGCGACGCCGCAACCAAGCGGCATTACGAGGAGCCGAACGCGGGTAGTTAAGCCTCGGCTGGCTGCGCCGCGCGCTTCTTTTCGATCAGACGCACGCAGAAAATCGAAACCTCGTATAGCAGAACCAGCGGAATGGCGAGGCTGAGCATGCTGAAGGCATCGGGCGGCGTTATGAACGCGGCAACCGCAAACACGCCCACAATCGCATAGCGCCGCATGCTGACGAGCTGTGCACTCGATACCATGCCGACACGCCCCAGCAGCGTGAGCAGAACGGGCAACTGGAAGCACAGCCCGAAGCCGACGATCAGCGTCATGGCGAAACTGAGATATTCGCTGACCTTCGCCTGCAATTCGATGGGAAGCTGTCCCTCGCCGCCGGGACTTTCAAAGCCCAGGAAAAAACGGATCGCGAGCGGCATGATGATGTAATACACGAACGCCGCGCCGACCAGGAACATCACCGGCGAGGCGAACAGGAACGGCAAGAAAGCGCGGCGTTCGTCGCGGTAAAGCCCCGGCGCGATGAACAGCCAAAGCTGCGCGGCGATGTAGGGGAACGCCAGACACAGCGCGCCGAACATGCCCAATTTCACGTAAGTGAAAAACGTCTCGTAAAGCGCGGTGAAAATCAGATGCCGGTCTGGCTGGCCCGCCAGCGCGTCGGCCAGCGGCTGTACGAGGAAGGCATAAATATCGCGCGCAAACACATAGCAGATTACAAAAGCGACAAAGAATGCGACCAAAGAGCGAATAATGCGCACGCGCAACTCGATCAGGTGATCGAGCAGTGGCGCCTTGGATTTCTCCATCAGTTCTTCGTCTTCCCTCGTCGGCGCGTTCATCAAGTCTTGTCGCGCTCGGGCGCCTCTTCACGCTTCACGATAGGCGCCTCGTGCGGCTCGTCCAGCGGGCCGGGATCGAGAATGCGTTCCCCCATGCCGGCTAGCGGCCGCTCGCGTTTCAACCGCTCCACTTCCTCGCGCAACTCCTGGAGCTCGGACTCGCGCGCCATGTCGTCGAAACTGCGGCGGAACTGTTCGGCTGTGGCACGGATTTTTGCCATCCAGCGCCCGAGTGTGCGCATGACTTTGGGCAGGTCCTTGGGGCCAATTACCACCAAGGCCACCACCATGAGAATAAGCAGGTGCGTCCAGCTAAGGTCGGCCATCGCTCAACCGCCCTAGCGCTTTACGGCCTCGTCCTTCTTCTCGTCGGACTTCTCGATGGCGCGTTCATCCTTCAGGCCCTCGCGGAAATTCTTGATCCCGCGCGCCACGTCGCCCATCAGTTCGGAAATCTTTCCGCGCCCCATGATCAGCACGATCACGATGGCGAGAATCAGAATGTGCCAGATGCTCAAACCACCCATCTCGGGTCTCCTGTTGGCGCGTGCATCATAGCGCGTGGGGGCGCAGCGCGCGCCGCATTAAATGGCCTTGTTTAACGGGTTATCCCCGGCAGGCCTTGTCCTGGCAAGGAAATACGAAGGCGTCGGCCGGATCGGCGCTCAAATACACGCAGGCGCCCTGCGCCACGGCCTTATCGGCGGGCGCCGCGGCGCGCACAAAGGCGGGCGCTTCCACGCCCGATGGAACGCCCGAAGCCTCGATGTTGACCTCTATTTCGCAATGCGCGCCGTGCGGGCGCACGGCAATGACGCGGGCGGGGACGCCGGCGTCTCCCACACGGATGGCGGACGGTCGAAAGATTACTTCCGCCCAGGCATCTTCGGAGATTCCGTTTGCGCCTGCGTACCCGAAGGGGGAATTGGCCCGCCCGTTCGCGACGCGCGTATGGAAAATATTGGCACCGCCGAAGAGCGTCGCCGCTTGCGGGTCGCGCGGGGCGCGGTAAACGTCGACAGGCGTTCCTTCCTGGACGATACGTCCGTCGCGCATAAGGGCCACGCGGTCCCCGATACGAACAGCCTCCTCAGGATCGTGCGTGACGATCACCACGGCCGCGTTTTCCTCGCGCAGGCGCATCAGCGTGCGACGGCGTATTTCATCGCGCGTGCGGGCATCGAGCCCGGAAAACGGCTCGTCCATCAGCACCACGGCAGGCTGTGGCGCCAGCATGCGGGCCAGCGCCACGCGCTGCTGCTCGCCGCCCGACAGCGTGTGCGGATAGTTGTTCATGAGATGCGAAAGGCCCACACGCTGAAGTTCGTCCTTTGCGAGCGCTTCGCGTTCGCTGCGCGGCAAGCCAAACAGGCCGAAAGCGACATTGGCTAACACGGAGAGATGCGGAAACAGGGCGTAATCCTGGAACATCAAGCCGACACCGCGGTTCTCGGGCGGCACGTGACGGCCCTCGCCTTCCACCAGATGGCCGCCGACCAGCACTGCGCCAGAGTCTGGGCGTTCGAGGCCTGCGGCGATCCGCAACGTCGTGCTCTTGCCGCAGCCCGACGGTCCGACAAGACACAGTACTTCGCCCCGGCGCACATCGAGACTTACGCCGTCGACCGCCTGGCGCCGGCCGAAGCGCCGGCTAACCGTGCGCAGGGAAAGAGCGTTTACGGGTTCACAGAAAGCGCTCAGGTACGGATCCTTGTTGCAAATGATTATCGGTTGCTGATGTAACCGCTTGGTTCACCTGCCGCAAGGGAGTGGGGGTTTCCTGGAATAATTCCAAACTAACGGAAAACCACTTCCGCCTTGCGTCCGAAGGCGCCAGCCAGCCGATCCAGCCGCTTTGCGACAATTTCGCCCATCAGGTTCTTGCGCGTATTGGGCACGGTGAGTGCAATTGTCTCGCTCGACATTTTCAGCGGCATGTTGGGCAACTCGCCGTCCATAGCGCCGGTGAGCGCATAAGCAAGCCTCATCGTGAGCCCCATGCGGAGCGCCAAGGTGGCACCTTCCTCGCCGAGCAATCCGGCTACGTCATGCTCTTCGGGAAAATCGGCGTCGCCGGCATAACGGTAAAATATCGCGGTAGCGATCATGGCGCGTTCATGATGATCGGCGCCTGCATAAGGTGCCCGCAGTACCTGCGCAAATGCACCGGATGCACGGTCGTCCGGGTGCCTGCGCCAGCCCGCATCGCTCATCAGACACGCAGCGTGACGCACGCGGCGCTCCGCCCTGCTCTCACCCGGCACAAGGGGCGCCATCCAGTGAAAAATCTCGTCGCCCAGTTTTGGCGTGCGGCTAACGCGTGCATTCAGCCCGGAGGCATATTCCAGCAGCGGATCCTTTGCGCGTTCGGCAACGGAAAGCCGGCGGAAGAAAACACCCTCACGCAGACCGTAAGCAGAAATTACGATCTCTTTTAGATCCGCTGCCTGGATAAGCCGATCCATTACGACCGCCCCATAAGGCAGTGCTTCCGCGCGCCTGCGCGGAATCGCCATAATCTTTTCGAGAGATTTGCGCCCCAATCCCGCTACGACCTTGCACAGCTTCAGCGCCCGCGACGCGGGAATGACATAGTGATGAAGAACGTGGAGCGGGTAACCGGTCTTTTCCATGTCGAGGCGCGCGAGCGCGCGCCAGATACCGCCGACCGCGTATAGCGTGTGCCCTTTCAGGCCGCGCATCAGCGCAAGCCCGTCGAGGCTTTTTTCCACGAGGTCACGCGCTTTTGACATGTTTTCGTCGGCCAAATCCATCAAGCGCAGGGGACCGTAGGGCAATGTGGCCGCCTCGCCCGTCGCGCCCTTGGCAACCCTTGCCATGTCCAGGCTTCCGCCGCCGAGATCGGCCACGAGCCCCTCCGCCTCGGGAACTCCCGCCAGCACACCCTCGGCCGCGATGCGTGCTTCATCTTCGCCGGAAAGCACCTGGATTTCGCAACCCAAGGCCTTTTCGGCGCGGCGGACAAAATCACGGCCATTTTCGGCGTCTCGCACGGCTGCCGTGGCAACGGCAAAATGCTCCTTTACGCCGTGACCCTCGCAAAGGACGTGAAAGCGCTCGAAGGCTTCAAGGGCGAGCTTGATGCCTTCTTCGTCTAACCTGCCCTTGCGGACCATGTTGCGCCCGATAGCGCAGATAACTTTTTCGTTGTGCAGTACGGCTGCGGCCCGGCTGCGGCGCTCGAAAATCACAAGGCGCACCGAGTTCGAGCCAATATCGACGACACCGATGGGGCGCGTGCCGCTTGTGGCCCGCGCCTGTGCGCGCGGCGGCGTTTCGGCGACAGTCAAGGGCGGCTCAACCGCGCGGCATGCGGGCGGCGAACGATTGGGGCGCATGCACTTTCAACGCCGCGCGCCCGCGCCCCGAAAGCGACGGATTGGTCATAAAATAAGTGTGGGCGGAAAATGCGTCTGCCCGGTCAAATGCCGAGTCGCGGACGTAGCTTCCATCCGCCTGGAGATACCAGCTTTGCGCCTGGTCCTTCAGATTGGCGACCATGATCTGATCCAGTACCTGCTGATGCACCGTCGGGTTTTCGATTGGCACGAGCGCCTCCACCCGGCGGTCGAGGTTGCGTTGCATCCAGTCCGCCGACGAGATGTAGACTTTCGCCTTGGGAGACGGAAGCCCATAGCCTCCGCCGAAGCAAACGATGCGGCTGTGCTCAAGAAACCGGCCGACAATACTTTTTACCCGAATGTGCTCCGAAAGCCCCGGAACGCCCGGGCGCAGGCAGCACATGCCGCGCACCACGAGATCGATTCGTACCCCCGCCTGACTCGCGCGGTAAAGCGCGTCTATCACCTCCGCGTCCACCAGCGAATTCAGCTTGGCCCAGATAGCTGCAGGGCGACCGCCACGCGCATTTTCGATTTCCGCCTCGATGCCGTCGAGAATCCGCTTGCGCATCGTAAGCGGCGAAATTGCAATCTTCGCAAGCGCGTTCGGTTCGGCGTACCCCGTGATGTAGTTGAAAAACTGGGCCGCATCGCGCCCCAGCGCGGGATCGGCGCTGAACAGGGAAAGGTCCGTGTAAACGCGCGCGGTCACCGGGTGATAGTTGCCCGAGCCAAAGTGGACATAGGTGGCCATGTGCCGGCTTTCGCGGCGCACGACGTAGCTCACCTTGGCGTGCGTCTTCAACTCGATGAAGCCATAAACGACTTGTGCGCCCGCGCGCTCGAGATCGCGCGCCCACTTGATATTTGCCGCCTCGTCAAAGCGCGCCTTCAACTCGACAAGCGCGGTCACCGACTTGCCGGCTTCTGCGGCTTCGACCAATGCACGAACAATAGGACTGTCCTGGCTCGTCCGATAGAGAGTCTGCTTGATCGCCACCACATCGGGGTCGGCCGCGGCCTGACGCAGGAACTGCACCACGACGTCGAAGCTCTCGAAAGGATGATGCACGATAATGTCCTTCGCGCGGATGGCCGCGAAGCAATCTCCGCCGTGATCGCGGATGCGTTCCGGGAAACGCGGAATGTAGGGCTCGAACTGTAAATCGCGCCGCTCTGCGAGAATGAGCTGCTTGGTTTCGTCGAGGCCAAGCAAGCCGTCTACGACAAGGGGCGTCCGCCCGCTGAGATCGAGATGGTCCGCGATAAAGGCGCGCAAATCTTCCGGCATATCGGCGCTGCATTTGAGGCGGATGACAGAGCCGCGTCGCCGCCGCTTGAGCAGCGACTCGAACAAGCGCACCAGGTCTTCGGCTTCTTCTTCGATTTCGATGTCGCTGTCGCGGATGATGCGGAACGCACCGCTGGGAACGATCGTGTGTCCTGGAAAGAGGCGGTCGAGATAAAGCCCGATCGCGCCTTCCAGCGTTATGAAGCGCGCTTTGCCGGCTGCATCGGGCAGACGGATAAACCGCTGGAGCTGCGAGGGCACAGGAAGCAGCGCCGTCATCGCCTTACCGTCGTGGCGGCGCGTCAGCCGCACCGCCATAACGAAGCCGAGATTGGGAATGAACGGGAACGGGTACGCGGGATCGATGGCGAGCGGCGTCAGAATAGGAAAGATCCGCTCGGCAAACTCGCGATCCAGCTCTTGGCGGTCGGTCGCAATCAGTTCCTTGGGTTCGACAACAACGACGCCCGCCTCCGCGAGCGCCACGCGCAGTTCCGCCCAGGTTTTCTGCTGGTCGGCGATCAGTTCGCCGGCCATTTCGTCCACGCGAGCAAGCTGCTGCGCGGGCGCAAGTCCGTCGTCGGACAGCGTGCCGACGCCTGCATTGACCATGCCTTTCAGACCGGCCACGCGCACCATGTAGAACTCATCCAGGTTTGACGCCGAGATGGACAGGAAGCGCAATCGCTCCAGAACCGGGTGGCGCAGGTTCTGCGCCTCTTCCAGCACGCGACGGTTGAAGGCGAGCCAGGACAGCTCGCGGTTGATAAAGCGGGCGGGCGAAGCGGGATCGATGGCGGGCGCGGGCGCGCCTTCGGTCTCGGGCAAATAGGCCTGCTCCCGGGCAGGCGAAAGGGGTCTTCCGGCTTGCATGAGGGCGGCAAGCCTAGAGGAATCGGCGGAATCTGTCATGGCGCACGGCCATTCGTTTCCGCCGCAAGCATGGCCAAAATCCGTGAAGGAACGGCGAATGCGCGGCTAGGCTGGGTTTCTTCGGTCGAGAAGTTCGGAAATCAGACGCTCGCTTACCGGCCGGCGTTCGGCCAGCGCCTTGGCATCGGCATCGGCGACGAAGGTTCGGATTGCAGCTGGCGTGCGCTCCAGCGTGCGCAGCATCCGCGTGAGGGCTGCATTCGAAACCTTCAGCTGCCTATCCGAAAACAGCTTGCGCGCGAGGCCCGCCAGCAACCTGTCGTCGGGCGCCCAGAGCGGAAACGCGACCAGCGCAGCCAGCCTGGAAGAAAGGTCAGCGACTGCGACTGGCCATTCGGCGGGCGTACCGCGCCCCGTAAGGATAATTCCACGGGGCTCACCCTGCGTGGCGCCATCCATCAGTGCCAGCAAGGTACGATCACGGCTGTCGCTAGGCGGTGCCCGGTCGACGTCTTCTATGGCGACAGGACCGATTGCGGCCAGACGCACGGACGTCGCGCGAAAAATCTGTGCGCCGGACATAACTGACCAAGCCTCGACCAGATGGCTCTTACCGCAGCCTTCCGGCCCAAAGAAAACGGCGACGGGCGTCGGCCAATGCGGCCAGCGGTCGAGATAGCGCACCGCAACTTCGTTTGCCGGCCCAACCAGAAAGTCGCCGCGCCCGAGGGCGGGACGGATTTCGAGCGGCAGGGGAAGTTGTCGCGGCACTACGCGGCTCCGGTGCCGCTGCGGCCAAGCCGTCGCATGGCGCGTACCCACGATCCGCCATAGGCCCAACCGGAAAGGATCGTCACAATGCCCACGATCAATCCGAGCCAGGGTTGCCAGCGAGCGATGTCGAAATAAAAGGCGAGCGCCACGAGCTCGACGGCGATGTAACTGACCTGCACCACCATGGTGAGCTTGCCGATGGGAAGCGGGCGCACGGTCAGCGGCGCATCGAGCATGCGCGCAACGATGACAGCCAGAACCATCAAAATGTCGCGCCCGATGACGACTCCCGTCACGTACCATGACACGACGCCCTGGTAGGACAGCATCACGAAACAGGCGAACATCAACGCCTTGTCGGCGATGGGGTCGAGGTATCGCCCAAGCCGCGTCCTACTATTGTAGCGCTTGGCGAGATACCCATCCACGAGGTCGGTGATGCCGGCCAGAATAAAAACCGCGAGCGCGAGCCGGTAGCGATCCGAGTAAAGCAGAAGCGCAATCGCCGGAGCGGCCACAAGGCGCAGTCCGGTGAGCAGGTTGGGAACGTGGCGTATGTGCCTTGTCACGGAGCAGGCATACCCGCGCGTAGTGTGTACATGCGCGGTCCGGGACTGAGATTCAGCCCCTGGGCCGCCAACGCGTCCTGCAATTGCGGGAGCGGGCCCGCATACGATATTTCGACCTGTGCGCTCGAAATGGTGAGCGCTACGACGTCGACTTCGGCGACATTTTGCGCGCCGGCTAAGCGCGTGCGGATCGAATTCCACTCGCCCTGGGACGCAAAGTTCACCAGAGCGGTCAACTTGTTTTTCTGCGCGTAATTGATCGCAGCGCGACTCTTGAACGCCTCGCGCACGTTCGCGGTTGCAGCCTCTGCCGCTGCGGCCAAGTTCGGCTGCGGCGGAAGTGTTGTGGCGGAAGAACCGGCAGGCGTTACGCGCACCAGTGTCACCGTCACGGCGCCCGGCGCGGACGCCGCCTCGGCGACAAGCACTTCGCCGGCGCCATATTGCGCCGCCAGCGGGCCGAATACGTCCCATTTCGCCTGCGGAAGATCGGACCTTGCAAGGACATCCAATTCGCCGGGCCCTCCAGAGGGAAGCACGAGCGGAACTACGCCCGCCAGTTCGGTTGAAGCCCACGCTCGCATCCAAGGTCCAGCGGGATCGAAGGGACGTGGCGATTGTGCCATTACGGGCACCACGAGTACGGGTTTCGCCGTCGACTCCGTATACGCGGCGCCCGCCTGCTGGAGAATACGGCGCACGTCTGACGCGTTGAACTCGTAAGTGATGTCGGCGATGTAACGCGTGGAGCTGCGCTTTTCATTGGCAATTTCGATTCCGCGCACCATGCGGAGCAGCGTAAGGTCGTCGAGTTGCGGCTGCCTCGACCAATCCTTCTGCGGCACAAGCCGGCGGAAGAGCCGCGTCCACGCCAGTGGGCGGCCCTGTGCAATGGCGATGTCACGAGCTTCGGTTGCAGAAGCCGCAGTCGCATCCACATGCACGCCGCTTACCGTGTACAGGCTTTCCGCACCGAGCACCGGAATGCTGCCCATGGTGATCAGGGCGCCGAAAAGGAACGCCGCGCGGAATCCGAACAAAACGCGATGGGGGTTCATCAAATACTCCGTTGCGGGCGACTATAGGGAACGCCCGCGGCGCGCGGAAGAAGCCGGGGAAAGGGCGGAATTCCAGCTTGCACCCAATGGACCGCGTGCGTAGAGGTTGCTTGCCGATCGGGGCCCAAGCCCATGACCCTAAAGCGCACAACATACAAGGACGCGGGCATAGACGTGGCGGCTGGCGACGCGCTGGTGAAGCGCATCGCGCCCCTGGCGAAAGCCACTGCGCGCAAGGGCGCGAATGCGGTGCTGGGCGGATTTGGCGGGCTGTTCGATTTGAAGGCGGCGGGATTCCGCGACCCCCTTCTGGTTGCCTCTACCGACGGTGTGGGAACAAAACTCAAGATTGCGATCGAAATGGGCCGCTTTGACAGCGTCGGGCAGGACCTCGTCGCCATGTGCGTCAACGACATCGTCGTTCAAGGCGCAGAGCCGCTTTTCTTCCTGGATTATTACGCGACCGCCTCGCTCGATCTGGATCAAGCGGCGCGCGTCCTGGAAGGCGTTTCGCGCGCCTGCAAAGAATCCGGCTGCGCGCTCATCGGCGGCGAGACGTCGGAAATGCCGGGAATGTATGGCGCCGGCGATTTCGATCTTGCGGGGTTCGCGGTCGGCGCAGTGGAACGCGAACACGTTTTGCCAAAATCGGACGCGATGAAGGCGGGCGACGCGCTGATCGGCGTACATTCCTCCGGCATTCATGCGAACGGATTCTCACTGGTGCGTAGAGTCGTGGAAACGGCGGGGCTTGCCTATTCCGCGCCCGCGCCATTCGCGAAACTGAAAACGCTTGGCGAAACGCTGCTTACGCCGACGCGGCTTTATGTAAAGAGCGCCTTGTCTGCGATCGCCGCGGGCGGCGTGAAAGGCTTTGCGCACATTACGGGCGGCGGCATCACTGGCAACCTGCCGCGCGTCCTGCCCGATGCGCTCGACGCGGAAATAGATCTCAATTCCTGGAAGCTGTCTCCGGTTTTCGCGTGGCTCGCGCGCGAAGCGGGTCTGGAACAAGACGAGATGCTCTCCACTTTCAATTGCCGCGTGGGGATGATTGCGGTCGTGGACGCGGCCAAAGCCGACGCCGTCATTGCCGCCTTCGAGCACGCGGGTGAAATCGCGCACCGCATCGGAACGCTTGTTCCCGGAAAGGGCGAACCTTCGGTGCGTTATCACGGGACGCTGAGTGCGGGATGAAAAAGAAGGTGCATGTCGGCGTGCTCATTTCCGGACGCGGAAGCAATCTTCAGGCGCTGGTCGACGCCACGCGCGAACCCGGCTACCCGGCGGAGATTGTGCTGGTGATCTCTAATGCCGCCGACGCGTTTGGGCTGGAGCGTGCGAAGCGGGTGAATATTCCGACACTGGTCATTCCGCACAACGACTTTTCGTCGCGAGAAGACTTTGACGACGCACTGGATGTTGCCCTGCGCGCGGCCGGCGTCGAATTCATCTGCCTCGCTGGCTTCATGCGAATGTTGAGCGAGAAGTTTGTGCGCGCGTGGGAGGGAAAGATCATCAACATTCATCCCTCGCTGCTGCCGGACTTCAAGGGCGTCCGAGTGCACGAACGGGTGCTGGAAGCAGGCGTCGTCATGTCGGGCTGCACCGCGCATTTCGTGGTGCCGGAACTCGATTCCGGCCCGATTATTCTTCAGGCGGAAGTGCCGGTGCAGCCGGAAGACACGGTTGAAACGCTGTCAACACGCGTTCTGAAACAGGAACACGTCATTTACCCAATGGCGCTGCGCATGGTAGCCGAGGGGCGCGTCCGGCTGGAAGGCGGTTGCCTGGTAAAACAAGAGCCCGCGTAATGCGTGTCGCTGCACAGGCACTAAGCGCGTTCTTGGCAAAAACGGAGTGACCGATGGCCCAGAAAGCAAACGCTACGACCGCATTCGATTTTGCGTTCTCGGCGATCGACGGCAAACCGATGCCCCTTGCGCAATTTCGCGGCAACGTGCTGTTGCTGGTGAATACGGCCTCCGAATGTGGATTCACGCCGCAATATGCGGGGCTAGAGCAGCTGTCCCGGCGCTATCGCGACCGCGGGCTGGTGGTGATCGGCGTACCGTCAAACGATTTCGGCGGACAGGAACCCGGCACCGATGCCCAAATCCTTGACTTCTGTCAAAGCCGGTACGACGTCAGCTTCCCGCTCACGCACAAGGAGGCAGTGATTGGCGGAAGCGCACATCCTTTCTACAAGTGGATCGCCGGCGAATTGGGTGAAGACCATCTACCCAGGTGGAATTTCACGAAGTATCTCGTCGGGCGCGACGGCAAGCTGCGCGGGATGTTTTCGTCCAAGGTGATGCCGGAATCCGCTGAATTCGTCCGCGCCATCGAAGCAGAACTCGCTGGCCCCAATTCGTGATGTCCCAATAACAACGAAAGGGCCATCGCCCTAACCGACGATTTCGGAATCCTTGAAGAAGAAGGCGATTTCGCGTTTGGCGGTTTCCGCGGAATCGGACCCGTGCACGGAATTGGCTTCGATGGTTTCCGCGAAATCGCGCCGGATGGTGCCGGGCGCGGCTTTGGCGGGATCGGTCGCGCCCATCACGTCGCGGTTTCTGGCGATCGCGTTTTCACCTTCGAGCACCTGCACGACAATCGGACCCGATGTCATGAACTCGACCAGTCCTTTGAAAAACGGACGTTCCTTGTGCACGTCGTAGAACCGCTCGGCGTCGGCACGCGCTAGGCGAAGGCGTTTCTGGGCAACGATACGGAGCCCGGCGCCCTCCAGCCGCGAGATGATCTGGCCAGTGATGTTACGCCGTGTAGCGTCCGGTTTGATAATGGATAGCGTGCGCTCAAGCGCCATGCCCTGCTCCCAACGCAAAGAGCGCGCCTTATAGCGGCGCGGTCAGGCTGAAAGCAAGGCGCTCACACGTCCTGCTTTTCCCACTTACCGCCGGTAACTTGTTTCCAAAACGTCGAGTCAAATCCGGCCGCAATCGCCGACTGCAACGACAAACGCGCGGATTCGAGTGCGGCCGCATCGCGGCCATCAAAAAGTACGACTACGCGCAAATGTGCCTTCAGCTTATCCGACGTCCAATCCTCGGGCAACGCGCCGCCGACAAAGAAAATCACCTCGGCGCTGTTCGGGTTTTCGTCTTCGGTGGTGAGATAGACCGGCTGCAGCTCGGCATGCCCATCCGCAGCGGTGCCATGACCGAGGAACGCAGACTCCGAATATGTCCAGAGATGCGCATCGAGAGCCGCCAGGCGTTCTGCGTTGCCCACGCGCACGACCGCCCTCTGTCCGCGCTCGCGCGTCTTTTCCAGCAAGCCTGGCAGCACGTCCTCAAGCGGACGGCTCTCGAGCTGATAGAACAGCGCCTCCGCCATTACTGTTCGTAATGGTCCGCGACGAGGCGGTTCAGTACGCGTACGCCCCAGCCCGTGGCCCAGCTCGGCGACAGCGGTTTTGTTTCGCTGTCCTGCCAGGCGACACCGGCAATATCGAGGTGCGCCCACGGCACGCCGTTGACAAAGCGCTGAAGGAACTGCGCGGCCGTAATCGAGCCCGCACTCGGCCCGCCGATATTTTTCATGTCTGCGATTTTCGACCTTAGAGCGCGGTCGTACGCATCGCCGAGTGGCAGGCGCCACACCGGTTCGCCCTCTTCGCGGCCCGCCTGCATGATGCGTTTGGCAAGCTCGTCGTTGTTCGAGAACAGCCCCGCGTGTTCGGTGCCCAGCGCGATCAAGATCGCGCCAGTGAGCGTGGCGAGATCCACCATAAATTTTGGTCTGAACTTCGACTGCGTATACCAAAGCGCATCCGACAGCACGAGCCGCCCTTCGGCATCCGTGTTGAGGATTTCAATTGTCTGTCCCGACATGGATTTGACAATGTCGTTGGGTCGCTGCGCTTTCCCATCCGGCATGTTTTCCACCAGTCCGATTACGCCAATCGCATTCACGCGTGCTCTGCGCGCGGCCAGCGTGTGCATGAGTCCTACAACCGCCGCCGCGCCGCCCATGTCGCCCTTCATGCCCATCATCGGCTGCGGCTGTTTGAGCGAAAGCCCACCCGAATCAAAGCAAACGCCCTTGCCGACGAAGGCAACAGGTTTTTGGCCTTTGCGCGCGCCGCTCCATTGCATGACCACGAGCCGGCTTTCATGTGCGCTGCCCTGGCCGACCCCAACGAGCGCGTTCATGCCGAGTTTCTTCATCGCGCGCGCGTCGAACACCTCCACCTTTACGCCGAGCTTCGATAGCGCCCTTGCGCGCCGGGCGAACTCTTCGGGATAGAGAACGTTGGCGGGTTCATTAACGAGGTCGCGCGCGAAGCAGATTCCACCGGCCAGCGCCGAAAGTTCTTCCCACAATTTACGCGCGGCCGCTGCCGCCTTGGTAGCAACAACTACTTCCCTGAGAGTCGGCTGTTCGTCATCCTTCATCTTGCGGTAGGCATCAAAGCGGTAGACGCCCAACAGCGCGCCGAAGGCGAAATGCGAAGCCATGGCGGCGGCCGAAAGTTTCGCGCGCGGCGGAACATCCGCGACGAATGTCAGGCGCCTTTCACCGCTGGCGAGAAGCCTTGCCGCCACGCCTGCGCCCGCACGTTCGACCGTGTTGGTGTCAAGCGCATCGGCTTTGCCAAGACCGACCAACAAGACGCGCGACGCCTTTGACCTCTGTGGCGCCAGAAGTTCCAGGATCAGCCCCGGCTTGCCGGTGAAGCGGGCAACTTCCATCGCGCGCTTTAATGCCCCGTCCAAGGCACGGTTGATACGGGCAGCTGCGGGTGTAAGCGTGCCCCCGTCCACAACACCCAGCACCCATGCGCCAGCCCCGGCGGGGCCGGGCGCGGCAAACGTGACCTGCATCTATGACCTCCACAAAGCCCCTAGAATCCGCACCCGGCAAGCGCCGGAAACCAGCTAAAGCCCCGTTGGTAAATGAAGATTGCCGGAGCGCGGCTTGAGAGTGCTAGTTTAAGATAAATCGTCGTGCCAGTGAACCGGCGGGCGGGCCCGGAACTACCCTGCGGACGAAGGCGCATCGCGCCGCGAGGGCGGCGCTTCGGGGCTCGCGTGCAAGAGGCCAGGAACCGATGCGCAGTCTGTCGACCTATATCCTGCGCCAAATCGTCGGGCCCTTCCTGCTCTTCCTGCTGCTGATGACCGTTGTCGTTTGGCTGACGCAATCGCTGCGGCTGCTGGAACTCGTCATCAACCGCAGCCAGTCGGCAGCGATGTTCGCCTATCTCACGCTGCTAATGCTGCCGACATTGCTCACCGTGATCATTCCCATCGCATTTTTTGCCGGTACGCTCTACGCGCTGCACCGCCTGAACAACGACAGCGAGCTCGTCGTAATGTGGGCGGCTGGTTTTGGGCGTTGGCAACTCGCTTCGCCCGTCCTGCTCGCCGCCGGATTCGCGATGGGCATGACCTACCTGTGCAATCTCTATCTGATGCCGCTCGGCGAACGAACAATGCAGGCGGCCGTGTTTGATATACGCGCCGATATTGGCGCGGCGATCCTGCACGAGGGTTCTTTCACGACGCCTGCAACGGGGCTGACCGTCTTCATTCGCGAAATTAATTCGGACGGAGAAATCCGCGGCATATTGGTGCACGACAATCGCGATCCGGAACGGCCGTTGACCTATCTGGCCGAGAAAGGCGTGTTTGCACTGACGTCTGAAGGCGCCCGCCTGGTCATGCGCGCGGGCCACATCGAACAAGCCGAGCAGGGCGGCGCACGCCTTTCGGTATTGAAGTTTGATAGCTACGTTTTTAACCTCGAGCAGTTCGAAAGCCCGCAGCGCGAAGCCTCGCTTGACGTGCATGAGCGTTATCTTTCCGAATTGTTCAATCCGCAATTCAAGAATGCGAAACAAGCACGCAAGTCCGGCACCTATCTGGCAGAAGCGCACAATCGCTTGTCGTCGCCGCTTTACAGCATCACCTTCGCTTTGATGGCGCTGGCAGCAGCCGCGAACGGCGCCACCGCGCGGGGCGGATACGCGCTCAGGCTCATCGCCGTTTCGCTTGCGGCGGCGGCCGTTCGTGTGGCGGGGTATGGCGCGCAGGCGCTCGCGGCGCGCAATCCGATGCTCAACGCCGTGATGTATTTGCTGCCCATAGGGGCGGGTGCGCTGGCTGTGGCCGACCTGATGGGCGCTCCCATTTTCCGGTTGCCCAGGCGTTCGCACGCCGTGCCTGCTGAGCAGGTGCCATGAACTGGTCGTGGACTCTTAACTTCTATTTGGCGCGGCGCTTCCTCAACGCCGTAATGATCGTATTTGGCGCGCTGGTGCTGATGGCGTTCAGCATCGATCTCGTGGAACTGTTTAACCGCACGCCCAACCGCGACGTCGCACCCGCAACCGTGGTGGGTATGAGCCTGCTTAAGCTGGGCAATCTCGCGCTCAAGCTGCTGCCCTTCGCGATCCTGTTCGGTTCGATTCTGGCCTTCTCGAACCTCGCGCGCAGCCACGAGCTCGTGGCAACGCGTGCGGCGGGGGTCTCCGCCTGGTCGGTCCTCGTGCCGCCGCTTGCAGTCGCAATTGGGCTTGGCGTTCTCAGCATGACGACGCTTAATCCGGCAGCAGCGTCGCTGCTCTCGCAATACGAGAGGCTGGAAGCAAAGTACATCCGCGGTCAGGCATCGCAGCTTTCGGTTTTCAAAACGGGCTTGTGGCTGCGTCAAGGCGACTCCAAGCGGCAATCGGTCATCCACGCACTGCGGGCGAGCGAGCAAGGCGCCAATCTGGAAGACGTCACGATCTTTCTCTACGAAGGGCAGGATAAATTCGTGGGTCGCATCGACGCGCGCAGGGCCCAATTGAAGAAAATGTATTGGCTGCTGGAGAATGCCTGGGTCAGCGGCCCGGCTGGCGCACCCAAGAACTTCGCGGCTTACAATCTGCCCACAGATCTTACGCGCACACAAATCCAGGAAAGCTTTAGCTCGCCAGACACAATTCCTTTCTGGGAGCTGCCGCGTTTTATCGCTAACGCGGAAGAGGCCGGCTTCGCGACGTTGCGCCACAAGCTTTACTGGTATTCGCTTTTGGTGCTTCCGGTCCTCTTTTCGGCGATGGTGTTCATGGCGGCAAGCTTTTCGTTGCGCCTTACGCGCTTGGGCGGTTTTCCGCAACTTGTGATAGCCGGAGCACTTTCCGGGTTTGCCGTATACTTTCTTAATGACGTTACGCAGGCGCTTGGTACTACCGGAATATTGCCTGCCCCCCTCGCCGCTGTCGCGCCGGCGGCGATGGCGATCCTCGTCGGTATGACGCTGCTCTTTCATCAGGAGGATGGATGAGCATGCCGGGGGGGCGAATGTGGTTTGCGGGCGCGGCAATCGCCGCGGCGCTGGTGCTTTGCTCGCACCCGGCTGATGCACAGCCGAAGAAAGCGAATGGCCTCACGTCTACCGGTGTGCCTGCCGGCAATTTCCTGCTTCAGGCAGACGAAGCCATCTACAACACGCGCACCGGCGTGGTGACGGCGCGTGGTCACGTCGAGATCGCCAACGAAGACCGCGTCCTATTGGCGGACAGCATCTCCTTCGACCAGAATACGGGCGTTGTGACGGCAGAAGGCCATGTGAGCCTCACGGACAGTGACGGCAACGTTGCGTTCGGCAGCAAAGTCACGCTTACCGAGGACATGGCCGAGGGCGTCGTGCAGGGTTTCGCCGCGTTGATCGGCCCGAACGGACGCTTCGTGGCGACGAGCGCCGAGCGGCGCCAGGGCCGCTACATCATCGCCAATCGCGGCGTGTTCACGCCGTGCAAAGTGTGCGCAAGCAACCCCACGCCTACCTGGCAGGTGCGCGCCTATCGTGTCGTGCACGACAACGTAAAAAAAGAAATCCGGTACGAAGATGCCACGCTGGATTTCCTGGGTGTGCCGGTGCTCTACACGCCGTATTTTGCCCATGCCGACCCAAGCGTGCGTCATCGCACTGGCTTTCTGCTGCCGGATTTTGGCACGTCGACGTTTCTCGGTACATTTTCCGAGATTCCCTATTACGTCGCGCTTTCAGACTCGCAGGACTTCACCGTTGCTCCGATGTTCACGACTTCGGCGGGCACGGTGCTCAAGGGTGAATACCGCGAGCGCTGGCAAAATGGGGGGATGTGGCTACAAGGAAGCGCGGCATATAACCCAAACGCCTCTGACGTATCGGGCCAGTGGCAAAGCCATCTGTTTGGGTCCGGACGGCTGCAGCTCGATCCCATTTGGCGCACCGGCTACGACGTGGAGCTGACCTCGAACGACACTTATTTGCGGCGCTACGATATTTCTGACCGTGACCGCCTCACCACAGATTTATTCGTGGAGGGAATTGTCGGGCGCAGCCGCGCGGCAATAACCGGCTACTTCTTCCAGGGGCTCAGGCCCACGGACATAGCGGGCCAGATTCCGATTGTGCTGCCGTTGGTCGAATACACCTACATTCCCGAACACAAATGGCTTGGCGGCCAATTCCGCTTTGACGCCAACCTGCTCAGCATTTTCCGCACTGAGGGTGAGGATGATCAGCGCGCCTCCGCCGCGGCCACATGGCGGCTCCCCTTTGTCACCGACGACGGTCAGCTGATCACTTTTCAGGCGTTCGGGCGGGCCGACCTCTATCACACGAGCGATGCGCTGCTGACCGATCCTGACGCCGAAGAAAACAGTCAGACGATTTTCCGTGGGCTGACGCTTGCGCTTTTGGAGTGGCGCTGGCCCTTCGTCTCGACCAACACACCGGACAACACGAGCTACGTGCTCGAGCCGATCATTCAGTTCATTGCTGCGCCGTACGGCGGGAATCCAAAAGGCATTCCCGACGAGGACAGCGCGAGCTTCGAGTTCAATACGACTAACCTTTTCAGCATTAACAAATTCCCCGGCATCGATCGCTGGGAGGACGGACCGCGCGCGAATGCCGGCGTGCGCTGGTCTTGGTTGTTCCCGAGCGGAACTTTGCAATTGATGCTTGGCGAGGAATTTCGGCTGAAAGCCAACCGGCGCTTTGCTCCTGATTCCGGGCTGGGAGGCACCCATTCCGATATCGTGGGCCGCATCAAAGTGGATTTTGCACCATATCTCGACCTCACCCACCAGCTGCGCATCGACCAGAAAACGGGGAGCATTCTGAGCAATCAGCTCGACGTGCGCGCCAAGTGGGGCCGCTCGTTTCTCGATCTGACGTATCTGCGCTTGCCGGAGGACAACCTAGGGGTTAGTACGCCCGAGCCGCGACAGGAAATCAACCTGGCGACGTCACTCAATATCTATGAAAGCTGGTTCCTCTTCGCCAGCGCCATTCGCGACCTAGAAGAAGACGAAATGCGCGATGCGCGGCTGGGAATCACTTATCTGGACGAGTGCTTCCAATTCTCGGTGGGCTTCCGCCGCAAATTCGTGCAGGACCGCGATCTGCGGCCGGCATCGTCCATCATTTTCCGAATCGGGCTTTTGACGTCGCCGGTCGAACGCGCCGATCTGCCCTGAACTAATGCCAAGTGCTTGAAGGGTCCAGTAAAATGGGTAGATTGGCCGCAGTTGGGACGCGGCGGGGGCCGTGCCGGCAGATGCCGGCGCCAATTGCGAGGTAATGACGCCACCGTGCCGGTACGTTTTCGATTCCTTGTCCTTGCGTTTTGTGTTGCCGCGTTTGCAAGCCAGCCCGCGCCCGAGACTGCGGCGCAGGGCGCAAAAACGGCCGCGCTCAAGCCGTCCGCCGCGGACGCCAAAAACGAGTCCGGCACGTCGCGCGGGGCCGTTGCGATGGTCAACGATGCGGTGATTTCCGATTACGATCTCAATCAGCGTATGAGCCTCTATCTGGCGACCGCGGGCGTCCGGCCGACCGCGGAACAAGCAAAGCGCATCCGGGAACAGATACTTCGCGCACTCGTGGACGAAGCGCTGCAGCTGCAAGCCGCACAAAAGGCCAGCATTACCGTAGCCAAGGAAGAAGTGGACAAGGCGATGGAGTCCATCGCAAAGCAGAACAACACGACGGTCGCGCAGATTGAGCAGGTGCTCGGCGGCGTGGGCGTGAGCATAAACACACTGCACACGCAGCTGACCATCGAAATCGCGTGGCAGAAGCTTATGCAGAGCCAGCAGTCGATTCGCATACAGATTTCGGACGAAGATGTGACGGCAGAACTCCAGCGCCTGGAGGAAGGCGCACGCAAGCCGCTCTTTCTCGTTTCAGAGATATTCTCGGCTG
Source organism: Alphaproteobacteria bacterium (assembly GCA_052389895.1). Lineage (GTDB taxonomy): Bacteria > Pseudomonadota > Alphaproteobacteria > Micropepsales > Micropepsaceae > CAVVXX01. The sequence continues at coordinate 45,784 of JBQTHM010000039.1, forward strand.
TGGATGCGCCCACGGACGACGACAAGATCCGCACGAACATGGCGCAGCTGGCGCAGCAGCTGAACGCGGGTGCGACGTTTTCCGCCGCAGCGCGCCAGTTCAGTCAGTCGCCATCGGCGGCAAACGGCGGCGACATCGGCTGGGCGCAGCAAGGTCAGCTGGCACCGGAGATCGATAAAGCGCTTGCGACCATGAAGCGCGGGGAAATTGCCGGGCCCATTCGCGTGGCCGGCGGCTATTATCTGCTGCAATTGCGCGACCGCCGCGAGCCCGCCGGCACGGCTGTTCCCCAGGAGCAAACACAACAGAAGGGGATCACTGGCCCTGTTTCATTGGCGCGCCTGTTACTTGCGCTGCCGCCGAAGTCGAAGGAGGAATTGAAACAGAACGCCATGAAATTCGCACGGGACCTGCGTGCGCGCGTGGACAGCTGCCCCAAGCTGCAGCAGATCGCAAAGCAAATCGAAGGCTCGTCCTTCATGAACCTGGGCACGATGCGGCCCACCCAGATGAGCCCCGATCTTCGCAGAGCGCTCGAGAACACGCTGCCGGGGGAAGTTGCAGAGCCGTTCCTCTCGTCGGCGGGCGTAGAGATCATCGCTCGCTGCGAGCCCAAAGTTGAAAAGATTGTAGCGTTTCAAATACCGTCGCGGGATGAAATCGAAACCCGCCTGTTTCAGGAAAGAATGTCCATCATGGCGCGCAGGTATTTGCGCGATCTCAGGCGGGACGCCGTCGTCGAATACAAGTGACACGGCCGCGCGCATTCATCGACATCAGCATGGGGGAACCTTCCGGTATAGGGCCGGAAGTAGCGGTTAAAGCCTGGCTAGCGCTTCAGGGCCGCTTCGGCGGACGGCCGATCCGGCTTGTCGGTGCGCCCGGCATTTTTCTGTCGGTGGCTCGCGGTATTGGCGGCAATGCGAAAGATTTGGCGGAAGCTATTGTGGACACCGGCCATGCGGTTCGCGCCGAGCCCGGCAAGCCGTCAAAGGACAACGCAGCAGCTGTGTCAGGCGCCATCGAATGCTGCGTGAAAAACATCCAGACAGGCGAATCCGCCGCGCTGGTCACTGCGCCTATTCACAAATCTGTCCTCGCCGAAGCCGGGTTTGCCTTTCCCGGCCACACGGAGTTTCTGGCGTCGCTCACGGGAACCAAGCGCCCTGTTATGATGCTGGCGAGCGAACTCCTGCGCGTTGTGCCTTTGACAATTCATGTTCCGCTGAGCGAGGTGCTCCGCCACATCACTCATGAGGCGATCATAACAACGGCGGAAGTTACGGTGGACGCACTGAGGCGCGATTTCAGCCTTGCGCGGCCACGGCTTGCTGTGGCCGGCCTCAATCCGCACGCGGGCGAAGATGGCGAATTGGGCCGCGAGGAACGCGACATCATCGCCCCAGCCGTCGCCGCGCTTCACGCCAAAGGAATGGACGTCGCCGGGCCGTTCTCGCCGGATTCGATGTTTCACGAGGAAGCCCGCAAGGGCTACGACGCCGTACTGTGCATGTACCACGACCAGGCGCTTATCCCGATCAAGACGCTGGCGTTCTGGAATGCCGTCAACGTGACGCTGGGGTTACCCATAGTACGTACCTCACCCGATCACGGCACGGCTCTGAGCCTTGCTGGGCAGGGCAAAGCTGACCCGCGCAGCATGATCGCGGCGGTCAAGATGGCGGCGGAAATTGCGGAGCGCCGCGGCTTGTGAGCGAGGCGGTTCAGGACCCTCTGCCGCCGCTGGGCGCGGTAATCGCAAAATACAAGCTGTCGGCGCGCAGGGCGCTGGGCCAGAATTTCCTGCTCGACCTCAATCTCACGCGGCGGATTGCACGCGCGGCGCTGGACGGCGCGGAAACGGACGAAGAAAAGGTGGTCTACGAAGTCGGCCCCGGGCCTGGCGGGCTAACGCGCGCGCTGCTCGCCGAAGGAGCCTCTCGCGTTATCGCGATCGAACGCGATGCGCGCGCGCTTCCGGCTCTCGCCGAAATCCAGAGGGCTTACCCCGGCCGGTTCGATTTCGTCTCGGGCGATGCGATGGCGGCGGACGAGGCTTTGCTGCTGGAGGAAAACGGCGTGAATGTTCCCGTGCGCGTCGCGGCAAATCTTCCATACAATGTCGGAACGGCCCTGCTCGTGAAATGGCTCACTGTACGCCGCTGGCCCACTTGGTGGTCCGTGCTCACGCTTACGTTTCAGCGCGAAGTGGGCGAGCGCATCTGCGCGCGGCCGGGCGACGACGCCTACGGACGGCTGAGCGTGCTTACACAATGGCGGGCCGAGCCAAGAATCCTCTTCGATATCAACCCCCGCGCCTTTGTGCCGCCACCCAAGGTGACGTCGTCCGTCGTGCGCATCGACGCCCTGCCCGATCCGCGCTTCGATGCCGAACTCGATGATCTGGAAGCGGTGACCGCTGCCGCATTCGGGCAACGGCGGAAGATGATTCGCAAGAGTCTGAAGAAGCTCACGCCCGATGCCGAGGATGTCATAAGGGCCGCGCTGGTGCCGCCGATGGCGCGGGCGGAAGACTTGGATCTTTCGCAGTATTGCGCGCTCGCCCGCGCCTTCCGCGCGTCGCGCTAAACCATCAGCCTTTTCACGAGATCGATTAGCCCGGTCTGTCGAACCCGCTTTACGCGTTCGGCAGCAAGAATGTGATCGATTTCGCGCCCCGCAAGCGCGAGATCGTCGTTGACGATGACGTAGTCGTATTCCGCCCAATGGCTGATCTCGTCATTGGCTCTGGCCATGCGTCTTTTTACAATGTCTTCGGAATCTTCGGCCCGCTCGCGCAGACGGCGCTCCAGTTCCGCGCGGCTGGGCGGCAGTACGAACACCCGCACCAGATCATCCTTGGCGCGCTGGGCGAGCTGCTGCGTCCCCTGCCAATCGATATCGAACAGCACGTCGCGGCCCTTAGAGAGCGCTTCGTCGACCGCTCGTTTCGGGGTGCCGTAGCGGTAGCCAAAGACGGCAGCGTACTCGAGAAACTCGTTCGTGTGCACCATCTCGTCGAAGCGCGCCTCGCCGATGAAGTAGTAGTCGCGGCCCTCGACTTCCGTCGACCGTTTCGGACGCGTGGTGGCGGAAACGGACATCACGATACCGGAATCGCGCTCTAGGAGCGCATGCGCAAGCGTGGTCTTGCCCGCGCCCGAAGGCGAAGACAGCACGAGCATAAGGCCGCGGCGCGCTATAGCGGTCATTCGACGTTCTGAATCTGCTCGCGAAACTGGTCGATCACTGCCTTCAGCGCAAGCCCCACGCGGGTAAGCTGTATGTCCGCCGATTTGGCGCATAATGTGTTGGCTTCGCGGTTGAACTCCTGCGCCAGGAAATCGATTTTGCGCCCAACGGGCTCGTGCGCGGCCAAAAGTGCCCTCGCTTCCTGGCAGTGGGCGGCTAAGCGGTCCAATTCCTCGCGCGTATCGGCGCGCGCGGCGAGCAGCGCTACCTCCTGTGCAATGCGGTCTTCGGGAAGGTTGCGCCCCGGCGCCAGCAATTCGGAAAGCTGTGCCAGCATGCGTTCCTGCAACAATTTTGGCTGTGCATCCGCAAGCTTTCGCGCTTCGGCGGTGAAGCGCGCCATTTCATCAAGTTGTGCGGCCAGGGTGCGGGTAAGCTTGGCCCCTTCCGAGCGGCGCGCGTCCGCCAGCGCATCCAGCACCTGGGATAGGCTTTCGAGCAGCGCGGCGTCGCGCGCCAGCCTGGCATCTTCACCGAGCGATTGTTCTTCCTGAATGATGACGCCTCTGAGCCCCAACAGCCCGTCAACGCGCGCGGGCGGCAAGCCGGTTTCGGCGGCCACCTGCTTCGCGATGCGAACGGCATCGGCGAGCGCCTGCGGATCCACGCGAAAACCGCGCGCGCCTTCCTCGGTTTCCGCCGTGAGGACGGCCTGTATGGAGCCACGTTTGAATCGTTCGGCGGCAAGTGTGCGGGCGCCGGGCTCAAGCCCCTCGAAGCCCGCTGGAACGCGAAGGCGAAAATCGAGCCCGCGGCCGTTTACGCTTTTCGCTTCCCAGCGCCAGCGCACATTCGCGTACCGCCCCACGCCTTCCGCGAATCCGGTCATGCTCGTGAGCGGCATCAGCGGACTCCCGAACGCTCTTGTTCGATTTTGCGCAAATTCGCGACGTTCTTCAGGTGCTCGCCCCAAGTCTCCGCAAATGCATGCCCGCCGTTGCCGTCTGCGACGAAATAGAGCTCCAGGCTATCCGGCGGATTGAGCACGGCGGCGATTGCATCCCGGCCAGGATTGCAGATCGGCGTCGGCGGCAGACCGGCTATCTGATACGTGCTGTAGGGGTTCGGTTCGGCAATTTCGCTTTGGCGCAATCCATGCCCGAGCGGATATCCCTTTGTCAGTCCGTAAATAATTGTTGGATCCGACTCCAGCTTGATCCCCTTGCGCAGCCTGTTGACGAAGATCGCGGCGATGCGCGGGCGTTCGGCAGGAATAGAAGTTTCCTTTTCGACGATCGAAGCGAGGATTATCGCTTCCTGTATGGTTTGAAACGGCAATCCGGGCTTGCGTGCGGGCCAGAGCTTGGCGAGCAAATCTGCTTGCGCCTTCCGCATGCGTGCGATCAGACGCTGGCGTGCGTCGCCGCGTTGGAACAAATATGTTTCCGGCAGAAGGCTGCCTTCGGGAGGGACCGCGGCTACCCCGCCGCTCAGCGCCTGCGCGGCATTAAGCAGTTCCATAGCCATTGCGCTGGTCAAACCTTCGGGGATTGTAAGACGGCGCAGAACCGAACGCCCCTGAACCAGCATCTCCAGCACGTCGGCCATGCTGGCATGGGCGGGGAACGCATATTCGCCGGCCTTGATGTTGCCCGCCTCATTGCGGCGCGCGACGCCGAAGCGGAACACCTCGGCGTGTTCCACGACGCCCGCATCGTCAAGCTGGCGCGCAATCTGTTTTAGTCCTGCTCCGGGTTCGATCAGAATGAGGGTCTGCTGTGGCGCGGGGCCCGGCGCCATGAAATTGCGGTTCTCCCAATAAAGCGCGCCAAGCGCGGCCACTGCCAGCGACAGCGTCAGCAAAACAAAATTCGAGAAGAACCGCATCTCGGCCTTCCTGCGCCCCCGCTTCTTGGATTTTTCGCTCACGCTGCGGCTGTCAGGACCAGCGTCGCGTTGGTGCCGCCAAAGCCGAACGAATTTGAAAGCGCTGCCTCGATGCTGCGCTTCTTGGGCTTGTGCGGCACAAGATCAACTTCCGTTTCCACCGAGGGATTGTCCAGGTTGAGCGTGGCCGGCGCAATCTGATCACGAATGGCCAGCGTCGAAAAGATAGCCTCAACCGCACCGGCAGCGCCCAGCAGGTGCCCGATGGAAGATTTGGTCGACGACATCGAGAGTTTGCCCGCAGCATTGCCGAACAGGCGCTCCACGGCCCGCAATTCGATCTCGTCGCCCAACGGCGTCGAGGTGCCATGCGCGTTAACGTAATCGATATCGGCGGCCGCAAGTCCCGCGTGTTTCAGCGCCGCCTTCATGGAGCGGTAGCCGCCATCGCCGTCTTCGGACGGCGCGGTAATGTGATAGGCATCGCCAGACATGCCGTAGCCTCTCACTTCGGAATAAATCTTGGCGCCGCGCGCCTTGGCATGTTCGTACGCCTCCAAAATGACCATCCCCGCGCCCGCGCCCATTACGAAGCCGTCACGGTCCTTGTCGTAAGGTCGCGACGCCTTCTCCGGAGCGCCGTTGAAATTGGTGGAGAGTGCGCGGCAGGCGGCGAAGCCCGCCATTCCCAGGCGGGAGATCGCGGCTTCCGTGCCGCCCGCCAGCATCACATCGGCGTCGTCCAGCGCAATGATCCGTGCGGCATCGCCGATCGCATGCGCGCCGGTGGAGCATGCCGTCACCACCGCGCTGTTCGGACCCTTGAAGCCAAATCGGATGGACGCGTAGCCCGACGCCAGGTTGATCAGCCGGCCCGGAATAAAGAACGGCGAAATTTTTCGCGGGCCCTTTTCATGGAGCAGCACCGAAGCTTCTTCGATGCCGGGGAGCCCACCGATGCCGGAGCCGATCAGCACGCCCGTGCGCTCCCGTTCCTCGACGGACCTGGGTTCGTAACCCGAATGCGTCACTGCCTGCTGCGCGGCCGCCAGCGCATAGATGATGAAATCGTCTACGCGCCGCTGTTCTTTCGGGTCTACCCATTGATCGGCGTTGAACGACGCCTCCGTTCCGTCGCCCACGGGCACATCCGCCGCGATGCGCGCTGGCAAGTCGTCCACCTTGAATTTGGTGATGGGTCTGACGCCGGATTTCCCGTCGAGAAGGCGCGACCAGGTCTCTTCCACGCCGCATGCGAGTGGCGTGACGAGTCCCATTCCGGTTACGACAACGCGACGCATGGGCAATTTGTGCGGAGCCCTTTACGGGCTCCCGTTTTCAGGCCTGGGCCTTTTCGATGAACTTTACGGCATCGCCGACGGTGACAATGGACTCGGCCGCATCATCGGGTATTTCGATGCCGAACTCTTCCTCGAACGCCATCACCAGCTCGACCGTGTCGAGGCTGTCCGCGCCGAGATCTTCTATGAAGCTCGCGTTTTCGGACACCTTTTCGGCGTCCACGTTCAAATGTTCCACCACGATCTTCTTCACGCGCTCAGCGATGTCGCTCATTTCTTTCCTCTTGATTGTTTACGCCCTGGGGGCCAAGTGGTGCCCTCGGCCCGCGGCTCTTTGCGGCCCGCCTGGCCGTTAACGCAAGCAGCGCGCTTGGTAACACACTCCCTTGGGCCCCGCAAAACGATCAGGTTCCGTTGCGGCACAAGGGGCTAGAGCATAGCCATGCCGCCGTTTACGTGCAGCGTCTGGCCGGTGACATAGGCCGCCTCCTCGCTGGCGAGATAGACCGCGGCCGCCGCAACGTCGGCCGATGCTCCGAGCCGCCCGGCCGGGATGCGCGCAAGCAGGGCCGTCTTTTGTTCCTCGTTCAGCGCCTCGGTCATCGCGGTTGCGATGAAGCCGGGCGCAATGCAGTTCACCGTCACGTTGCGGCTGGCGACTTCGGCGGCCAATGATTTGGTCATGCCGATGAGGCCCGCCTTGGCGGCGGCGTAATTCCCCTGTCCCGGGTTACCGGTCACGCCCACGACAGACGTGATGTTGATGATACGGCCCCAGCGCTTCTTCATCATGCCGCGCAGAACGGCGCGCGAAAGCCGGAAGGCTGCGGTCAGGTTGACCGCGATCACCTGGTCCCACTCTTCATCCTTCATTCGTATGAAAAGATTGTCGCGCGTAATGCCAGCATTGTTCACCAGAATGTCCACGCCGCCCGCCGCGGCTTCAGCTTTTTTGGATAGCTCTTCCACATCCGCCGTAACCGCCAAATTGCAGGTGATGGCGTGCGCGTGCGTGCTCAATTCCTGTTTCACTTTCTCAAGCGCGTCCGCACGCGTTCCGGAAAGAACCAGTGTCGCTCCCTGCGCATGCAGCGCCTTTGCTATTGCGCCGCCAATGCCGCCAGAGGCGCCAGTGACCAGTGCGACCTTTCCGGAAAGTTCGAACATGCTGAATGACTATAACTGCTTCGCGAAGGATTCGATATCGGCCGGCGTGTCGAGGGAGATCGCCTCCAATTCCTTATCTATGCGCTTCACCATGCCGGTGAGGACCTTGTTGCCGCCTGCTTCCACCGTGGTGCTGATCCCAAAGGAGCGGAACGCCGCTACGGATTCGCGCCAGCGCACGCGCCCCGTGACCTGCAACACGAGCAAGCGGCGGATGGTTTCGGGCTCGCTTGCTTCCGCCGCTGACACATTTGCGAGGATAGGAACATCGGGCGGGCGGATAGTGAGCTGCGCCAGCGCCTCGCGCATGCGCTCGGCGGCAGGCTGCATCAGCGGCGAATGGAACGGCGCGCTCACGTTCAGCGGAATGACGCGCTTGGCGCCGTGTTGCTTGGCAATTTCGCACGCCTTTTCCACGGCGCGCTTTTCACCCGAAATGACGATCTGCCCAGGCGCGTTGTCGTTGGCGACAACTACGATGCCTTCCGACGCTGCGTCCTTTACCGTGGCTTCCGCGCCGTCGATTTCAATTCCGATCAGTGCCGCCATGGCGCCCTCGTTGACCGGCACCGCCGATTGCATCGCCTGTCCGCGGATTTTCAGGATGCGCGCCGTCTCCGGAAGCGTAAAGGCGCCTGCAGCGCACAATGCCGAATACTCGCCCAGACTGTGACCGGCCAGGAGCCGCGCATGTCGCGCGAGATCGAGCCCCATTCCCTGCAACACGCGGATCACCGCCAGCGAGTTCGCCATGATGGCGGGCTGCGCGTTTTCGGTGAGCGTGAGGTCGGCATCCGGCCCCTCCCACATCAGCTTCGACAATTTCTGCGAAAGCGTCTCGTCGACTTCGTCGAACACGAGGCGCGCCGGCGCGAACGCCTCGCCAAGTGCGCGGCCCATGCCGACCCAATGGCTTCCCTGCCCGGGAAATATGAAGGCGCGTGTCATTCCGTCCCCCTTTTGCATATCGGCTGAAATGCCGAAAGCCACATTTTGGCCCCACTCGTTACATGCACGCTTGGTTAGAGCACGCAGAGGCGCATGCGCTAAGGGCTTGCAGCAGCGTCGTGAAACGGCCTGTCAGCCTTAATGGATCGCAACGCCAGCTCGCACGTTTACGATGGATACAAAACCGTAGCGCCGGGGCCTGCAACTGGGCATATTGGCTCCGAGGTGCCGGTTTAGGCGTATCCTCTGTGACAGTCGTCGGAAATAAAAGGAGACCCCCGAATGCATAAGAAGATTGGATTGGCTACGGCCGCTCTGGCGTTGGGCGCCTTCGCGTTCGTTTCGCCGGCATCCGCGGCCGAGGCCACCGTAAAAGTCGGAGTTCTCACCTGCCATGTGGCAAGCGGGTGGGGCTTTGTCTTCGGGTCCTCGAAGGATTTGCGTTGCGTTTACGACCCCGACAGGGGCGGTAACGAACGTTACTACGGGACCATCAACAAATACGGCGTAGACATCGGTTACACCGAAGGCGGCGTGATCGTGTGGGCGGTATTCGCTCCCTCGTCCACTCTGAAGCCGGGCGCGCTTGGCGGCGACTATGTGGGCGCCTCTGCAAGCGCAACGGTCGCCGTTGGCGTCGGCGCAAACGTGCTGCTTGGCGGTTTCCGTCATTCCATCACGCTGCAGCCCATCAGCATCGAGGGCAATACCGGCCTGAACGTAGCGGCCGGCATCGGTGCGCTCACGCTGCGCCATGATCGCGGCTAAGCTCCGAGCGTTTGCGGAGTTGTGACTATGGAAAAGCCCCGCTCAGGCGGGGCTTTTCTTTTGCGCGAACGCCCGCCTGCGTTTTTTGGAATCCCTCAAAATTTGCGCGCGTGCGCGCCGCGCGACAACACGCGCCTTGCGTTATTGCGCGCGCGAACGATCACAATTTCTGTCGCGCGCGATTCAAATGTTGATCGCGCGCAAGCGCGAGCGCATAGTTTTTTCGTCCGCTGCTTCTCAACTACCCCGGCGAACGGGAACTATGGGAAGCGCTGGGACACAAAGACGGGCCCGCCCGCCGGGCCGGTCGGCCAACCTAGCCAATAAGCGCTGCTTATAGGCTGGGCGCCAAAACATCATGGGCGCTGGCCTTAGCTGCCAGCGCCCTTTGATTTTTCTGCCCTTCGTTGTGCGAATATGTCCGCGGAATCAATAGGCCACACAAGCAGGCCCATGGCCGTCACAGAACTTCTGCAGGCGTATGCGCGACGCATTCGGGCACTTCGCAGAGCCAATGCAGACGTTCCGGAGACAGCTCTTGCGCCCGCGTTCCACCAATTGCTTGAAGGTTTGATCCCGCTCTTGCCTATCGCGCCACGGCTGATCGTCGTCCCGGAATATCGAAATCCGGGCGTGGGCCGGCCGGATATTGCACTCGTGCGGCAGGGCGCATTTGCCCGCGCTTTTGTTGAATTGAAGGCGCCCGCAAAACCGGCTGATCCGACGCGATGGCGCGCGCAAGACGCGCGGCAATTTGAGCGATTCAAAGAATTGTCGTGTTGGGCCACCTGCAATTTTGCTGAACTGCGGTTGTTTTTTCGCGATGAAGAACAGGACACTGCCCTTGTAGTCCCAGAACAATGGCTTCGCCCTGACCGCGACGATGCGCGCGCCAATAGGGCCATCGCCGCGCAGGATTCGGCACCGTTCTTGCGGCTGATCGAGATCCTGTGCGTGGTTGCGGGAAACGAGCCGGCGCCGCGTGATGCCGAAGAGCTCGCCACGTTAATGGCGCATTCGGCACGTCTCGTGCGCGGCATCGTGCGAGATCGCCTGGCCGAACTGCGCGTGGAAGGCAATGACCGCCATGCGCTGCTGCAAGTGCGCCAGGAATTCCGGGACGTTCTTTATGCCCATCCCGAAGCGGCCGGTTACAATCCGCGAGATTTTGATGCGTTGTTCTCTGCCGCTTTCGCACAAACGCTGGCATTCGGGTTGTTGCTCGTGCGTGAAGCAACAACCGAATCCGTAGGTCCCAACGCTTGGGAACACATGCCGGCAGAGCATCCGCTGATGCGCACGGCGCTGCGCGTGCTTAGCTTGCCCGAAGTCGTGCGCGACGTCGGCATCGGTTTTGATGTGATGACCGATACGGTCAACTGCTTCACGCCCGATATCCTTGCCATTCGCCCGGACAGGCGCGATCCCATTCTTTATTTCTACGAAGACTTCCTGAAGACGTTCGATCCGGAACAGCGCGAGCGCTTTGGCGTCTATTACACGCCGATCGAAGTTGTCCAATACATTGTCGGGGCGCTCGATCGTGCGCTTCGTGAAAACTTACGGACGCAAGGCTTGCGCGATCCTGCCGTTACGATTCTCGATCCGGCCGCCGGCACCGGCACCTTTCTTCTCGGTGTCGCCGAGCGCGTGAGGGATCGCGAGGCAGCCGGCGGCGCGGGCATGGCGGCGCTGGCTCTCCAGGGCCTTGCACGCCGCATGTTCGGTTTCGAGCTTCTGGTCGGCCCTTACGCGGTCGCGCATTACCGGCTGCATCATGCCTTGCGCCGCAGGGAAGAAGGCAGCGAGGAACTGCAATTGCCGCGGCTCGGCGTTTATCTCACCGACACACTGGCTCGTCCGGATTCTGCTGCGCCAATGGGCCCGCTTGGCTTTGTCTCGGAAGGAATCGCCGAAGAGAACCGCGAAGCGAACAGGATCAAGAGCCGGCAGCAAATCCTCGCCATCATCGGCAATCCACCCTACCGCAGGCTAGAGGTAGGCGAAAACCGCACATTAGTTGGCGACTGGATGGACGGACTCTGGGATGATTTGAAAGAGCCGGTGCGGGACGCGGGGCAAGGCAATCAGCTCAACACCTTCCCGGAACTGTCTGTAGCTTTCTGGCGCTGGGCGATCTGGAAACTGTTCGAAGCGGAGAACGCGCCGCGACGGGGTGTGGTCGCGTTCATTTCCAACCGCAAATTTCTAACGGGCTGGCCATACGCTGGATTACGCAAGATGATGCGTGAGCGCTTCGATCGCATCGAGATTTTCGACTTGCGAGGCGATGTCCGTCGCGGCGAGCGAGCCGGTGTCGAGGACGATCAGGGGGTGTTTAACATCCAAGTGGGCACTGCCATCACCATAGCGATAGCCGATGGCAGCAAGGGCGGAAACGAGCTAGCTGACGTCTACTATTCCGACGCCTGGGCGGAAGGTCTTTTTTCACGGCGTGCAAAACTCGGTCGATTGTCAGCACACTCCTCCGACGGCGCCATGCCCAATGGAGTACAAGTAGAGCGAGGCCTTCTCGACGACCTGAGGCCGAAACCTTTCACGAATGCGGCGTTCCTTCCGATAACTGAGTGCTTCGCGTTTAGATCGTCGGGTATCGAAACCACGCGAGATCATCTTTCATACGGACTAAATGACGCGGATCTGACGCATAAGATCAGAGCGTTCCTTCAACTGTCGAGGGCACAGGCAAAAGAAGTGTACTCAGAGACCAGAAAGATGGAATTTGACGTCGCATTTGGTCAGCCATTCGACGCGCGTCGCATAGCGAGCGCCAGTTATCGACCGCTCGACCGACGGACTCTATACAATCAGCGTGGATTCGTTGATTGGCCTCGGCCTGACCTACAAGAGGTATGGGGCATACGAAATACCGCTTTGTTTGCAATGCCAAACGGCACGGGTGCCGGACCGGCCTGCTGGTGTCATGCGTCACTACCAGATCGGCACGGATTCAAGGGCTCTTATGGTGGATATGCTTTTCCACTCTATGACAGACGGCCGCAGGTCAGCTCCCCGAACATTCCGCCCGCGCTCCTGCAGGGTTTGTCGGCTGCTTACGGTCGAAATGTTTCTGCTAGAGCCGTATTCGCGGCCATCCTGTGTCTGTTGTCGGCGTCTTCTTACACGCGGCGCTTCGCGGAAGACCTTGAAGATACTTTTCCACACGTTGTTTTTCCCACGCAAATTGACGTGTTTACAAATGCCGTGAAGCTTGGCCGCAAGATCAGAGCGATCGAAACCTTCGCGCGCGCACCAGGAGAAGCTTATCTCCGGCCCGAATTTGTGCGCCCCGAGACGGAGCCGCGCGGTCCCGTCGTATTTATGGAACCGGATGGCGAGGCACTTAGTCTATGCGCTGATGGCAGCGGGCGAATTACGGGCCTTCCACAGGCCGTCTGGAATTTTTCCGTTAGCGGATACCGCGTCCTCCCCCGCTGGCTGGAGGCGCGCGCGGGCTTGCCCGCCGACCTCGGATTCGTGCGCGAGTTCCGAGACATCTGTGGGCGCATTGCCGAACTGATTGATCTCTTTGCCCAAGCCGATACCGTTCTGGATGCGACATTGGGTGATTCGCTGAGCCGCGAAGCCCTGCATTTCGCTCCACGGCCTGAGGCGGATGACGGACAAGACTGATCTTTTTGGCCATGCTCCGCCACAGGGAAGCCTGTTTGGCCTAGGCGATGATCGCATGCGCGCCCCGCAGCAGCAGCTCTCGCCCGATCCTGAAACTATTCGCCTTCGTCTGAACGCCCTGTTGGAAAAAGCTCGGTCTGCCGAAACGATGCCTTGGACGGAGCGCGACGCCCGCATGTGGCAGACCGTCTTTCCGAATATGACCAAGTGGCTGCCCCCTGAGGAAGGCGAGCAGCTTCGGTTCGAGTTCGAAAGAGAAATGCAGCGGCTGGCCAAAGCCGCCTAATGAGCCTGCTTCAAGGCTGATTGATATTCCCAAACCATTCCGCTATACCCGCGCCCTTGACCGGGTGCGGTCGCTTGGGGCCCCGCCACCAACAGATTGGCGGCTGGGTGATGCCGGATGGTCCGGCACCCAAACGAACCGGCGCGCGGAGGCTGGTTTCCTTTCCCGCCTTCGCCGTGCCGCGCCCAAGAAAGGGTTCAAGCGACTTATGCCGCTTTATGAGCACATGCTGATCGCGCGCCAGGACATCAGCGCGCAACAGGTGGACGCGCTTGCCACCCACCTGAAGACCATCGTGGAAAGCGAAGGCGGCAAGGTGGAGAAGCAGGAATATTGGGGTCTGCGCGGCCTTGCCTACCGCATCAAGAAAAATCGCAAGGGGCACTATGTGCTCCTCAATCTCGACGCGCCAGCTAACGCGATCGTGGAGCTGGAACGCCAGCTAAAGATCAACGAGGACGTGCTGCGCTATATCACAGTGCGCGTCGAGCAGTTCGAGCAGTCAAGTTCCAGCAAGAAGCGGGAACGCGAAGGCAAAGAGCGCGACAAGGAAGCGAACGGCGAGGCGGCGGAAAAAGAAGGAGCCGAAGAATGAGCGACGCGGGTTCTCCACGCAGGCCCTTCTTCCGGCGCCGCAAGACGTGCCCCTTCTCCGGCGCCAACGCGCCGAAGATCGACTACAAAGACGTGAAGCTGTTGCAGCGCTATATCTCGGAGCGCGGCAAGATCGTGCCCAGCCGCATCACCGCGGTGAGCTCGAACAAGCAGCGCGAACTGGCGCGCGCCATCAAGCGGGCCCGCTTCATGGCGCTGTTGCCTTATGTCGTGAAATAGGAGACGCGGCCATGCAGGTGATTTTGCTCGAACGCGTCGAAAAGCTCGGCCAGATTGGCGACGTGGTGAAGGTGAAGGACGGCTTCGCGCGCAACTTCCTCCTGCCGCAGAAAAAGGCGCTGCGCGCGACCAAGGGTAATCTGGCGTATTTCGAGTCTCAGCGCGTGCAACTGGAAGCCCGCAATCTCGAGCGCAAGACGGAAGCCGAAACCGTGGGCGCCAGGCTCGAGGGCAAATCGTTCGTGTTGCTGCGCCAGGCGGGCGAGCGCGGCCAGCTTTACGGATCGGTCTCCACGCGCGACGTCGCCGCTGTCATTTCCGAGGGCGGCTTCACTATAGACCGGCACCAAATCCCGCTCGATCACGCAATCAAGACGATTGGCAAGAACGACGTCATCGTCGTGCTGCACCCGGAAGTGCGCGTGCACGTCGCGGTGATCGTCGCGCGTACGGAAGACGAGGCCGAGCGCATCGCCCGCGGCGAGGACGTGCTGGCAGAAGTCACGCCGGAAGAAGAAGCCGCCGCCGAGGCCGCCAAGGCCGCCGAAGCCCTGTTCGAAGAAGGCGCCGGCCCGAAGAAAGAAGAGCAGCCCGAGAACCCGCAGAAATCGGGTTCGGCGGGGTAGAGCCCCCTCCGGCGCTTCGCGCCACCTCCCCCAATGGGGGAGGACACATGCACATCATGCTCCCACTCTTGGGGGCCGCCTTCACTGAAGCTACAGCGGCCGAGTGCGCGCATTCTCGCCCGCCGGAGCCCTGGCGTAGGCGGGAGCTGTCCGCGATCCGCCTTCGCTGCTAGTCAGCTTTCAGCGGTCTGGCGACGCAACCCGCGGAAGCTTTAGCCAAGGCGAGAGTAGACTGAGGGGCTGCGCGCGGCCATTGCTTTACGTGCGCTTAATGACGCGGAGATAGCCTTCCCCCATGAACCTCTCCGACATCGTGCCGGATCTGGGCGGCGGCGTGGCGGTGCTGATCATGCTCGTGCTGTTCGGTTTGGGCGCCCTGGTTGAAGGCGCGACGCCCATCGAACCAAAACAGCCGCGCGCGAACACGCTGCTGAATCTTGCCTACGCGATTTTCACGGGCTGGTTTGGCGTTGCCATCGGCCCGCTGATAGGCATTGCCGCGACGGTGATCATCAATGCGGCGGGCGGCGGATGGATCGCGCTTCCCGGCAGCGGCTGGGGCATCGTCTATTCGGCCATCGTATACCTGCTCGCGATCGACCTGCTCGAATATGCCTTCCATCGCGCGCAGCACGCTTGGCCCTGGCTGTGGGCGATGCATTCTTTCCACCACAGCGACCCCGGCGTGAACGTCACCACCACCGCGCGCCATTACTGGCTGGAGATGCCGCTGAAGGCGCTGTTCGTTTATCCGCTTCTTGCCGTTCTCTTCAAAGTGCCCGCAGCCGTGCTCTTCATCTATGCGCTCAGCACTGTGTGGCATTATGTGAACCACCTCAATGTGCGCTGGCGCATTCCTGTTTCGTGGAAGCTGATCAACAACCCGCAATTCCACCGCATCCATCATTCGCTAATGCCGCAGCATCAGAACAAGAACTTCGCGCCCTACTTTCCGGTATGGGACCTGATCTTCGGCACGGCCTACGCGCCTGCAGCCGATGAATACCCGCCTACGGGTCTTGCGGATGAGGCATCACCCGCCAATTTCGGAGTGGCGCTCGCCTGGCCCTTCCGGCGTCTGTGGGCAGCACATCCGGTCTAGAGAACCACCTGATTTCACAGAACTATTAAGCGATAAGGGCGTTCTTTTCTGCGGTGCACAATAGTTCGCGCGGTGCTAATCTCCGGCGCCCTTCGTGCGAGGCCCCTCATGTCCGGCGAAACCAAAACCAAACGAATCACCGTTCCGGAAATCCGCGCCCGCAAGGGGCGCGAGCCCATCGTGTGCCTGACCTGCTATCACGCGCACACGGCGCGGCTGCTTGATCCTCATGTCGATCTCATGCTGGTAGGCGACAGCCTCGGCACCGTCATGCACGGCATGGAAACCACGCTGGGCGTCACCCTCGACATGATGATTCTGCACGCCAAGGCCGTCATGCGCTCGGCCAAGCATGCCCTTGTGGTGGTGGACATGCCCTTCGGCAGTTATGAGGAAAGCCCCGCCGTCGCCTTCCGCAACTGCGTGCGCGTCATCCAGGAAACGGGCGCAGGCGGGATAAAGCTGGAAGGTGGCCGCCGCATGGCCGAAACAATCACCTATCTCACGAACCGCGGCATTCCGGTGATGGGCCATATCGGGCTGACTCCGCAGATGTTCCACGTCATGGGCGGCTACCGGACGCAGGGGCGCACGGAAGCGGAATGGCCGGCCATCGAAGCCGATGCCAAGGCGGTTGCCGACGCAGGCGCGTTCTCCATCGTGCTGGAAGGTATGGCCGAGCCCTTGGCGGCGCGTATCACGCAGCAAGTACCCATCCCCACGATCGGCATCGGCGCCTCGCCCGACTGCGACGGGCAAATCCTAGTGATGGAGGACATGCTGGGCCTCAACCCCAGCCCGCCCCGCTTCGTGCGCGAATACGCGCACCTGGGCGCGGAAATCGAGGCGGCCGTGAAGGCCTATGCTGCAGATGTGCGCACACGCAACTTCCCTGGCAAGGAAAACGTGTACCCCATGAAGAAAAAGGCCTGACCGCCTTTTCACTTTGCGCGGGCCGCCAAGGCGCGCTAAATCACCGCGCCCGTTCAACGGCTTGAGGGCGCTTCTGCCCGCGCCGCAACAAGGTATTCCCGTGGCCGATATTTTCCGTGAAGTCGAAGAAGAAGTACGCCGCGAGCGCTATCAGAAGCTCTGGAAAAAGTACGGCAACCTTATCGTTGGGGTTGCCGCGCTGGCCGTCGTTGCGGTCGCGGGTTACCAGCTCTATCAGCGCTGGGACCTCTCGCAGCGCGAGGAGGCCTCGCGCCAATTGCAGGCAGCCGCGCAGCTTGCCGGTTCGAATCGCTTTGCGGAAGCAGACGCCGCATTTAAGAAACTTGCCGACGAGGGGCCGCGAGGATACGCGATTCTTGCGCAGTTCCAGCGCGCGGCGCTCGCCACCGTCGCGGGCAAGCGTGATCAGGGCATTGCGATCTATCGCGATCTGATCCGGCTCGAGGACCGGAATCTTGCCAGCGTTGCCCGCGTGCGTCTTGCCTGGGCACAGGCGGAAACAGACACGCGCGACGCGGTCGCCCAAACGCTGCGCCCGCTCACCGGCGCCAACAACCCGTGGCGTTTTGCTGCAAACGAAATCCTCGCCTTCGTGGATTTGCGCCTGGGCCGCCGCGACGAAGCACTGAGGGCCTACGAACAGCTTGCGGCCGACACGAAAGCGCCAAACGGCATCCGCGATCGTTCGCGTGCGATGGCCGAATTCATAAGGGCAAATCCGAGCGCCACTTCGGTCGCACCGCCGCGCCCCTGATCCGGAGAGACGAAGCCCCATGATCGCCACGCGTATTGCCATGGCCATTTGCGCCGCCGCCATTCTTCTTTCCGCGTGCCAAACGGTAGAAGACTTGCTCCCCGAGCGGCGATCCACGACGAAGCTCCAGGGCGAACGCGTGCCGCTGATCGCACTGGAAGAACAACTTCAGGCGGACCCGCAACTGGCGGAAAGCGTGGTTACTTTGCCGCCACCATATAAGAACCCCGATTGGCCGCAGCCGGGCGGTTATGCCGACAACGTCATGCATCATCTGGAGGCGGCGGGTCCCCTTCATGTCGCGTGGGTCGCTTCGGCCGGCAAAGGTTCGGACGATTACTCGCATCTGGCAGGGCCTCCGATCGTGGCGGAAGGCCGCGTCTACGTCCTTGATGCTGCGTCACGCGTAACGGCCTTCGACGCCAACACAGGGCAGGTCATATGGCGAACCAACGTTGCGCCCAGCGGCGGCGAAAGCACGCTCTTGAGCGACGCATCGTTCGGGCTGCTGGGCCGCGATACCAGCATTACGCCGGACAAGGGCTTCGGAGGCGGTCTCGCCTACGACGAGGGAAAGCTTTTCGTCACGTCGGGCTTCGGATTTGCCAAGGCCCTTGATCCAAAATCGGGCAAGGAAATCTGGAGAAGCAATCTTTCGGTCCCCATCACGGACGCGCCGGTCGCCAATGGCGGACGCGTGTTCGTCATCACGCAGGAAAACCACCTGCATGCGCTGGCACAGGCGGACGGCCGCGTGCTGTGGGACCATCAGGGCATCATCGAAAGCGCGGGCATTCTATCGGGCACGAGCCCCGCGGTGGCGGGCGAAATCGTCGCTGCGCCTTACAGCTCGGGCGAGCTTTTCGCCATCCGTGTGGAGAATGGCCGTGTCGCGTGGAATGACACGCTGACCCGTACAGGCACAACGACGCCGCTAACCGCCATCAACGACATTGCCGGGCGGCCCGTGATCGACCGCGGGCTTGTGCTGGCCGTAAGCCATTCGGGCCGCATGGTGGCCATCGACACGCGCACGGGGGAACGTGCCTGGACAAACACCATCGCTGGCACACAGACACCGTGGGTTGCGGGCGACTACGTCTATGTCGTGTCCATTGAAGGCCAGCTCGTCTGCCTTACGCGCAAGGAAGGCCGCATTCGCTGGGTAACGCAGCTGCCGCGCTGGGAAGACCCCGACGACAAGAGCGGGCCGATATACTGGTCTGGACCCGTGTTGGTTTCAGACCGCCTGCTGCTGCTGTCGTCGAACGGATTGGCGGTTTCCGTTTCGCCCTACACGGGGAAAATTCTCGGTCAGGTGGGGATTCCCGACGGCGCCTTCATCGCGCCCGTGGTGGCGAACGGCATGGTGTACATGCTCACCAACGGCGCCGAGCTCGTGGCGCTGAAATAGCCGTGCCATGGCGCTCACCGTCGCTATCGTGGGCCGGCCCAATGTCGGCAAATCCACACTGTTCAACCGGTTGGCGGGCAAGAAGCTCGCGATAGTCGGCGCAGCTCCGGGCGTTACGCGAGACCGCGTGACTGCGGACGCCAATGTCGGCGGGCTCGCGCTGCACCTGATCGATACTGCCGGGTATGAGCGCAGCGCCAGGGGCAGCCTTCAGGCGCGCATGGTGGAACAGACCGAGCGCGCGCTGGCCCATGCCGATATCTGCCTGTTCCTGATCGATGCGCGCGAGGGCGTACTGCCTGCCGACGAAATCGTGGCGGGCGCGCTGCACAAGGGCGACAAGCCCGTGATTCTGGTTGCCAACAAGAGCGAGAAAAACGCCCTGCCGGGACACACGGAGGGCTTCCGGCTCGGATTTGGCGAACCAGTTGCCGTTTCGGCGGAGCACGGAATCGGCATCGGCGAACTCGTGGAGGCCCTGGAGCCGTTCGCGGGCGAACCCGAACCCGCGGACGAAACCGCCGAAGCCATTCGGCCGCTGCGGCTTGCGATCGTGGGGCGCCCGAATGTCGGCAAGTCGAGCTTGTTCAATAGGTTGATTGGCGAGGAGCGCGCGCTCACTGGGCCGGAAGCCGGCATCACGCGCGACCCCGTGGCCGCACGCTGGGAATGGAATGGCCGGCAAATTCTCGTGCACGACACGGCCGGGCTGCGCAAGAAGGCGCACACCGGCGAGAAATTGGAAAAGCTGTCAGTTGAATCCACGCTCAACGCCGTGCGCTTTGCCGATTGCGTGATCGTGGTAATCGACGCGACGCAGCCTTTCGAGAAACAGGACCTCGCCATCGCCGATCTGATCGAACGAGAAGGGCGTGCGGTCGTGTTCGCCGTGAACAAATGGGATTTGGCTGTCGACAAAAAACGCGCTGCCGCCGATTTGCGCCAGCGCGTCGACCGCCTGCTACCGCAGCTCGCAGGCGCTTTTCTCGTTCCCGTTTCGGCTCTGACGGGCGAAGGCATGGCAGCGCTGATGCCCGCCGTGGCCGAGGCCGACCGCGTGTGGAACAGCCGCGTGCCCACGCCCGATCTCAACCGCTTTCTTCAGGAAGCGGTTTCGCGCCATCCGCCACCCGCGGTGCGCGGCCGCGCCATCCGCATCCGCTACATGACGCAGCCCAAGGCGCGCCCGCCGACGTATGTTCTTTTCGGCAATCAATTAAGGGCGCTGCCGGAAGCGTGGCTGCGCTACCTTGCCAACGCATTGCGCGATGCGTTCGGCCTCCCCGGCACGCCGATCCGTTTCACGCTCCGAACTTCAGAAAATCCGTACGCACGGAAGCGAAAAAAATAGGAGCCCCCTCCGGCGCGTTCCGCGCCACCTCCCCCACTGGGGGAGGATGATTCGTGCTCATGCTCCCCCATTGGGGGAGCTGTCCGCGGAGCGGACTGAGGGGGGCTCCTAACGCCGTGCGGAAATCAGTTCGCCGTGCTTGGAGCAGTCCGGGGAGAGCAATTCCAGAATCGTTGGGACATGCGCCTCGGGCGGCGGCAGGGTTTCGGGTTCCTCTCCGGGAAAGGCTTGCGCGCGCATGCGCGTGCGCGTGGGGCCAGGATTGAACAAATTAACCCTCACCTTTGTGCCGTCGCATTCCCGGGCATAGGTCAATGCCATCGATTCCAGTGCGGCCTTGCTCACCGCGTAGCCGCCGAAGAACGGCTTGCTGGCGCGAGCAGCACCTGACGTCATGAACAGCACGCGCCCGGCATCCGATTGGCGCAGCAGCGGATCAAGCGAACGAATAAGCCGCCAGTTGGCCGTTACGTTCACTGCCAGCAGCTCGTCCCATATTTGCGGCGGCATGTGCGCCAGCGGCGTCACCTGTCCCAGCACGCCGGCATTGCCGAGCAACGCATCCAGCCTCCCCCAGCGCTCGAAGATTGCGGCGCCCAGGCGGTCAATGCCAGGTCCGTCCTTGAGATCGAGCGGCACCAGCGTGGCGCCACCACCCGCCGCCTTGATTTCGTCGTCGAGCTCTTCGAGGGCGCCCACGGTGCGCGCGACCGCCACGACATGCGCGCCCGCCTTGCCCAGCGCCAGCGCGGCCGCGCGCCCAATCCCGCGCGACGCCCCGGTTACAAGTGCGATGCGGTCTTGAAAGGATTGGGAAGATGAAGGCATGGCCGGTTCTCTTACCCCAAATGTCATGGCCCGCGAATGCGGGCCAACCAGGGTATGAAAGGCTAATTCTTCAGGAGCAGAGGCGCACCAGCCGGATGGCCCGCACTAGGCGGGCCATGACAGCAAGGGGCCCTCAGGCTACTTCCGCCAGAAGCGACAGCTGGCGGTCGCGGGCGCCGCCGTTCGCGTCGGTGGGCTCGATGGGATAATCGCCAGAGAAGCAGGCGTCGCAGAATTGCGGCGCGTGCGCCTTGCGCCCCTCCTCGCCCACGGCGCGATAGAGGCCGTCCAAGGAAACGAAGGCGAGCGTATCGGCATTGATGAACTGCCGCATGCCTTCCAGCCCCAGCTTGTGCGCGAGCAAGTCCTGCTGGTTGGGCGTGTCCACGCCGTAGAAACAGGAGTGCGTGGTGGGCGGGCTGGCGATACGGAAATGCACTTCCGTGGCGCCCGCCTCGCGCACCATTTCCACGATCTTCTTCGATGTGGTCCCGCGCACGATGGAGTCGTCCACCAGCACGACGCGCTTTCCCCTAAGTTTCTCGCGGTTGGCATTGTGCTTGAGCTTCACGCCCAAATGGCGGATGCGGTCGGAAGGCTCGATGAAGGTGCGGCCCACGTAGTGATTACGGATGATGCCGAATTCGAAGGGAAGCCCGGAGGCCGCCGCATAGCCAAGCGCCGCGGGCACACCGGAATCCGGCACGGGAACGACGATGTCGGCGCTGGCGGGCGCCTCGCGGGCGAGTTCCTCGCCGATGCGCTTGCGCGCCTCATACACGTTCTGGCCCTCGACCATCGAGTCGGGCCGCGCGAAGTAGACGTATTCGAAAATGCAGAAGCGCCGCGGCTTGGGTGCGAACGGGTGCAGCGATTCAATTCCGTCCCTGGTGATCACCACCATCTCGCCTGGCTCCACGTCGCGCACGAGGTGGGCCCCTATAATGTCGAGCGCGCAGGTTTCCGACGAAAGAATGTAAGCGTCGTCCAGTTTTCCGAGCGCCAGCGGGCGCACACCCCAGGGATCGCGCACGCCGATGAGCTTCTTGCTCGTCAGCGCCACCAGCGAGTATGCGCCCTGCACCTGCTTCAGCGCGTCGATCAGACGTTCCGTGATGGTGCCATAGGTGCTGCGCGCGGCCAGATGGATGATGGTTTCCGTGTCGGAGGTGGACTGGAAGATGGCGCCTTCGCGCACCAGCTCCTCGCGCAAGGCGCGGGCATTGGTCAGGTTTCCGTTGTGCGCGATTGCCAGCCCGCCGCTCGCCACGTCGGCGAACATGGGCTGAATGTTGCGCGCGGTTGACCCGCCTGTTGTCGAATAGCGCACATGGCCAATGGCGTTTTCGCCCTTCAGCTTCGCCGTATGTCCGCTCTTGCCGAACACGTCGCCCACCAGGCCCAAATGGCGTTCGGCCGTAAAATGGGCGCCGTCGAAGGCCACGATGCCGGCCGATTCCTGGCCGCGGTGCTGAAGCGCGTGCAGGCCGAGCGCGGTCAGCGCGGGCGCATCCGCGTGCCCGAAAACGCCAAAGACGCCGCATTCGTCATGCAGCTTGTCGGCTTCGTAGACGGTCGTCATTGCGGGGAACCTTCGTCCCCTGTGGCCTCTATCAGCCTGTCTAGCGCGCGGCGTTCGCGCGCGCCATAGGTCTTTGCCGGCTTTTCCTTGGGCTCGATTTTGGCCGGATCGGTGGCTGTTTTCGCCGCCCAGTGTTCGCGCACCACGTCGCCATTGCGGTCCGGCACCAGGCTCAGCAGAACGTCGCTCGTGCTCTGAATCAGCGGAAGCAGACGCGCGTGCGTGAGCCAGCCGGGGTGATCGCGCGTGGGCACAAGTGCGCTGAAGGCGATGTAGGCGAGGCCCACGATCACCAGACCGCGCCCCACGCCGAACACGAATCCCAGCGAGCGGTCCACCGGACCTATATGCGACTGCTTGACGTTTTCGCCGAACCGGTGGCTGAGAAACGATATGGGAATCAAAACGATAAGAAAGATGATGGCGCCCGCAGCGAGCGCGGCGAGGCGCGGGCTGGCGACATAGTCTTCGACCAACGGCTGGAGCCAGGGATAGAAGCGCAGCGCCGAGTAGGCGGCGGCCACCCACGCCACAATCGAGAGCGTTTCCTGAATCAGCCCGCGCCACATGGCAAACAGCGCCGAAAACAGGATCACGCCGACGACGAGGATATCCAGAACTGTTACCGAAACCCCGTCCATGATTCGGACTTTACCAGATTTCCTTTCTCGCGACGCGTACCGCTAGCGCTCGTTTTGCGGCAGTCCGTCGGCAATTTCGTAATAGTCGCCCTTCTGCGAAACGAAGATATGTATGGCCAAGCGCGTGCCAGTTGGCGCCTCAAAGGCGCCCATGCCGACACCGATGACGTCTTTCCCGATCGGATCCCAGAACAGCACTGAGCCGCAAATGGAACAGAATCCGCGGCGCACTTTTTCCGACGAGCGGAACCACGTGACCTTGTCTTCGCCATGCAGCGTGAGGGCCGCGCGTTTAACGTTGGTGGACGCCCAATAGTGGCCCGACTGCTTGCGGCATTGAACGCAATGACAGGCGTCGGGCCCCTCGAGTTCATCTGCCACCTCGAAACTTACTGCGCCGCAAAGACATGATCCCTTATGCATCTGTTCGTCCTATCGTCACTTTTCCTCCCCCGCCAGCAGGAGAGGTCGATCCTGCGAAGCGCAGCGGAGCAGGATCGGGCGGGGGGACAAGGGCGCTTCCGTTCCTGCGGCTTTTGGAATTTCCCCCCACCCGAAAAATCTCGCTGCGCTTGATTTTTCGACCTCCCCCGTAAACGGGGGAGGAAACCCTCTAATCTGCACCGCCCAACACCGTCGTCAGCTCGCGCACATCGGAGATTGCTTTCAAGGCAATCGCCGAGCCTTCCGCTTTTGTCCCTTTGGGCACTAACGCCGTCTTAAACCCGAGCTTGGCGGCTTCTTTGAGCCGCGCGTCGCCTTGCGGCGTGGGGCGCACGTCGCCCGAGAGGCTCACCTCGCCGAAAACCACGCAGTCATTGGGCAGCGCCTTGCCGGTGTAGGAAGACACCAGCGCCGCCGCCGCCGCCAGATCCGCCGCGGGCTCGCCCACTTTCAGGCCGCCTGCAACGTTCAGATAAATGTCCTGGCCGGAAATCCCGAGGCCCGCGCGCGCATCGAGCACGGCTAGCACCATGGAGAGCCTTCCTGCATCCCAGCCCACTACGGCGCGGCGCGGGCTTCCATAGCTGGCTGCGGCAACGAGGGCCTGGATTTCCACCAGAATGGGCCGCGTGCCCTCGACGCCTGCGAAGATGGCGGTGCCCGGCGCGCGCGCCGAGCGGTCGCCCAGGAACAGGGCCGAGGGATTCTCTACTTCTGTCAGGCCCCTCCCCGTCATCTCGAACACACCGATTTCGTCTGTGGCGCCGAAGCGGTTTTTCACCGCGCGCAAAATGCGGAAGTGGTGTCCGCGTTCGCCTTCGAAATAAAGCACGGCGTCCACCAGATGCTCGACCGCTTTGGGCCCCGCGATCTGCCCTTCCTTGGTGACATGGCCAACCAGCAGCAGCGCCGCGCCCGAACCCTTGGCATAGCGCACGAGGTCGTGCGTGGCCGTGCGCACCTGGGCGATCGTACCCGGCGCCGCTTCCAGCGACGACGTCCAGATCGTCTGGATGGAGTCGATGGCGAGCATGCCGGGCGTAGGCGCTACATTGATCGTCGTCAGAATATCCTCGACGCAGGTGGCGGAGCCGAGTTGCGCCGGCGCGGATGCCACGCCAAGCCGGCCTGCGCGCAGTCGCACCTGCGCCAGCGCTTCTTCGCCCGAGATGTAGACGGCCTTGCCGCCGTGGGAGGCGTAGGAGGCGAGCGCCTGAAGAATGAGTGTGGATTTGCCCACGCCCGGATCGCCGCCCACGAGCAACGCCGAGCCCGGCACCAATCCCCCGCCCGTAACGCGATCGAATTCGGCGATGCCCGTTGCGCGCCGCGCGGGCTCGACGGCCTTCGACGTCAATCCTTCCAGCGCGAAAGGGCGACCCTTGGCTGGCTTGCGCGCGGACGACCCCATCGGCGGTCCGCCAGCTTCTTCACTGAGCGAATTCCACGCGCCGCACGCGTCACACTTCCCCACCCATTTGGAATAGGAGGTGCCGCAAGATTGGCAGACATATTGAATCGCAAGCTTGGCCATGAGCCCGCTTATAGCACGGGCGCGAGTGCGGCCCGGCTGGTGCGGGCGTTGGACCACGGCTAGCTTCGGAAAATGGATGTGGATTCGCTGGCTCTGGCGCGCGCGGCCGAGCTGCTGGCTGCCATCGGCTTTCTGGTGACGGGGATTTCGCACATCGTGCAGCCCCGCGCCTGGGTAGAGTTTTTCATTTCGCTGCGGAACAAGGGCCGCGTCGGCATATTCGTCAACGCATTTATCCACTTTAATTTCGGCGCCCTTCTCGTAGCCTTTCATAATGTTTGGTCGTGGCCGCGCATCGGACTCACGCTGATCGGCTGGGCGTTTGTTGTGAAAGGCACGCTCTCTTTTATCGCGCCGCACATCGCCATGCTGAGCCTCAACCGCGTACGCCCCGAGCGCGCGTGGGAATTTCAAGTGGCGGGTGCCTTCAGCGTGTTGCTGGCTGCCGGATGTTTTTACTTGTGGGCGCTTTGATCGAAGCCATGATCGATACCAAAATCTACCCTCCACTTGAGGGAGGGCGAAAAACCCGATTGTCATGGCCCGCGAATGCGGGCCAGCCAGGTGACGCCCCCGCGATTGTGGCCTTCACAACCTGGGTCACCCGCATTCGCGGGTGAAGACAATTGAATTAAGCGGCGCTCTTCTCCGGGGCGAAGCGGGCGTAGAAGGTGTCGCCCTTCGCCGCCATTTCGCGCAGCAGTTTGTTTGGCCTGAAGCGGGGGCCGTATTTCTTGGCGAGGGATTCGCAGCGGGAGACGAAGGTGGCGGCGCCCACTGTGTCGATGTAGGAGAGCGGCCCGCCGGTGAAAGGCGCGAAGCCCCAGCCCAAAATCGCGCCTACGTCGGCGTCGCGCGGGTCGGTGACTACGCCTTCCTCGAGGGCGCGCGCGGCCTCGAGCGCCTGCACAGTGAGAAAGCGTAGCTTGAGCTCGTCGGTGAAGGGCAGAATCTCGCGCGGGCCGAAATCCTTTTGCCACTTGCCGCCGCCGTATGAGAACAGCTCAGGCCACAGGCGCACGCGCTTGCCCCGCTCGTCGTAATCGTAGAAGCCCTTCTTCGCCTTGGATCCCGGCCGGCCGTTTTTTTCCACCACCCACGACAGGAATTCCTCCGCAGGCAACGACTTGTCCTGATGCAGCACTTCCTTGCGCGTGGCCGACATGATTTTCAGCGCGGTTTCCACGCCCACCGAATCCGTCACCTCCAGCGGCCCCATGGGCATGCCGGACATGCGGCCCGCATTCTCGATGAGGGCGGGTGAGACTCGCTCGCCGATCATCTCGAGGCCCTCATTCACATAGGTCATGAACACGCGGCTGGTGTAGAAGCCGCGCGCGTCGTTCACCACGATCGGAGTCTTCTTGATCTGCCTCACGTAATCGATGGCGGTGGCGAGCGCGCGAGGGGATGTTTTCTTGCCCACAATGATCTCCACCAGCGCCATTTTCTCCACCGGCGAGAAGAAATGGATGCCGATGAAGTTTTCGGGCCGCGCGCTCGCCTCGGCCAAACCGGTGATGGGCAGCGTCGAGGTGTTGGAGCCGAAGATGCAGGCGGGCTTGGTGACCGCGCCGGTTTTCTTGGTGACATCCGCCTTGATGGCGCGGTCCTCGAACACGGCTTCGATGACAAGATCGGCGTCCTTCAGCGCGACGAAGTCGGTGACCGGCTTTATGCGCGCCAGAACTTCCGCCTTCTTTTCCGGCGTCGCGCGCCCGCGGCCGACCTCGTAATCCATCAGCTTGGCCGCGTGATCCTTGCCCGCGTTGGCGCGCTCCATCGTGGTGTCGAGCAGCACCACATCCATTCCGGCCCGCGCCGAAACATAGGCGATGCCCGATCCCATGAGCCCCGCGCCCAGAACGCCCAGCGTTTTCACCGTGGCCGGCGCTTCCGACTCGGGCCGGCGCGCGCCCTTGCCGAGTTCCTGCATCGAGATGAAGAGCGTGCGCACCATGTTGCGCGCGGAAGGCTGCATGAGCAGCCTGGTGAAATAGCGTGCCTCCACCTTCAGCGCGTTGTCGATATCGAGCAGCAGGCCCTCGTACACGCAGGACATGATGTAGGCTTGCGCGGGATAATTGTCGTAGGTCTGCTTGCGCAGCATGGCGTTGCCCACGGTGAAACCCTGGCTGCCGCCCGTGGAATACGGCCCGCCGCCCGGAATGCGGAAATCGGGGCGGTCCCAGGGCTGCACCGCATTGGGCGACTCCTTCAGCCATTTTTTGGCTTCGGCAATGAGCGAAGCCGCCGGCGCGAGCTTGTGCACGAGGCGCAGGCCCAGCGCTTCCTGCGGGCTCACGCGCTTGCCTTCGGTCATCAGGAGCAGCGCCGATTGCGCGCCGATCAGGCGGGGCAGCCGCTGCGTGCCGCCGCCGCCGGGTAAGAGGCCGAGCCGCGCTTCGGGCAGGCCGAGCTGGATTTTCGGATTATCGGCCACGAGGCGGTAATGGCAGGCGAGCGTCACCTCGAAGCCGCCGCCCAGCGCAAGGCCATTGATCGTCGCCACCACCGGTTTGCCGCAGGTCTCCAGGCGGCGGAATATCGCGTGCCACTTGTTCATCATGGCGAGAATGGCGCGCGCGTTTTCGGGCGACTCGTGACCGGCGACGGCGGCCATCTCGTCCAGATCGGCGCCGGCGCAAAAGGCGTTGTCCTTGCCCGAGGTGAGAATGACGCCTTTTACCGACGCATCACTCGCAATTTTTTCGACGTCCTGTCCAAGTTCCGTGATGGCCGCGGACGAGACCACGTTCATGGTGCGGCCCGGCATGTCCCAAGTCAGCGTGACGATGCCGTCGGCGTCTTGGTCCCATTTGAAATTGGCGAGGTTCATGGGCCCCCTCTGCGCGCTGACGCGCGCACCTCCCCCAGAGGGGGAGGATGAATTGCGTTGTTATCCTCCCCCGTTGGGGGAGGTGCCGAGCGCAGCGAGGCAGAGGGGGCCCGCATCGCCATCACACCCTCTCAATTATCGTCGCGGTGCCCATGCCAGCGCCGATGCAGAGCGTGACGAGGCCGGTGGTGAGAT
The DNA here is from genome assembly GCA_052389895.1 of Alphaproteobacteria bacterium. Classification (GTDB taxonomy): domain Bacteria; phylum Pseudomonadota; class Alphaproteobacteria; order Micropepsales; family Micropepsaceae; genus CAVVXX01. The sequence continues at coordinate 74,085 of JBQTHM010000039.1, forward strand.
TGCGCCGCTCCATTTCGTCGAGCAGCGTGCCCAGGATCATCGCCCCTGTGGCGCCCAGCGGATGGCCCATGGCGATGGCGCCGCCGTTCACGTTCACCTTGGCGGGATCGAGATTCATCTCGCGCAGGTAGTGCAGCACGACGGCGGCAAACGCCTCGTTCATTTCCACGAGTTCGATGTCGCCGATGGTCATGCCCGCGCGTTTCAAAACTTTCCGGTTCACGTCGGCGGGGCCGGTGAGCATGATCGCGGGCTCGGAGCCGATGGAGGCGAAGGCCTTCACGCGCGCGCGCGGTTTCTTTCCCAGAGCCGCGCCCATCTCCTTGGTGCCCAGCAGCACGGCCGAGGCGCCGTCCACGATGCCCGACGAATTGCCCGCCGTGTGCACGTGGTTGATGGCTTCCATCTGCGGATAACGCTGGATCGCCACCGCATCGAAGCCGAGCTCGCCTAGCTGCGCGAAAGACGCCTTCAGCGCGCCCAGCGACTGCATGTTGCTGTCGGGGCGCGGGTGTTCGTCGTGGTCGAGCAGTGTCTGGCCGAGCTTGTCCTTCACCGCGATGACGGAATTCTTGAAATAGCCGTTCTTCCACGCATTCGCCGTGCGGCGCTGGCTCTCCACCGCATAGGCGTCCACATCGGCGCGGGAATAGCCGTCGAGCGTGGCGATGAGATCGGCGGAAATCCCCTGCGGCATGAAATAGGTGCTGAGCGCCACTTCCGGATCGGTGGGCCAGGCGCCGCCCGAGGCGCCGATCGCCACGCGGCTCATCGACTCCACGCCGCCGCCGATGCCGAGATCCGACTGCCCCGACATGATCTGGCCCGCGATCATGTTGCAGGCCTCGAGGCCGCTCGCACAGAAGCGGTTGATCTGCACGCCGGGCACGCTGAAGTCGTAGCCTGCGTTTATCAGGCCCGCGCGCGCGATGTTGGAGCCCTGCTCGCCCACGGGATCGACGCAGCCCAGGATCACGTCGTCGAGTTTGGTCGTATCCAGTTCGTTCCTGTCGCGGATCGCCTGCAACGTCTGCGTGACCAGCTCGATGGCCGTCACCGTGTGCAGCGCGCCGTCTTTCTTGCCCCGCCCCCTCGGCGTGCGCACCGCGTCGTAGATGTAGCAGTCGGTCATTTGTTTCCTTACCGCGAATAGCGAGTAGCGAATGGCGAATAGGGATTCAACTCGCTATTCGCTACTCGCCACTCGCCACTCGCCATTACAAACTCCTTGCGATCAGCAGCTTCATGATTTCGTTGGTGCCGGCGTAGATGCGCTGGACGCGGGAGTCGGTGTACATGCGCGCGATGGGGTATTCGTTCATGTAGCCGTAACCGCCGTGGAGCTGCACGCATTCGTCCACCACGCGACCCTGCGCTTCCGTCACCCACAGCTTCGCCATGGAAGCGGTAAAGGCGTCGAGCTTCCCTTCCATGAGCAGCCCCGTGCAGTAGTTGCAGAACACCTTGGCAATGGTGGCTTCGGTCTTGCACTCGGCCAGCTTGAACTGCGTGTTCTGGAAATCCATGATGGTCTTGCCGAATGCCTTGCGCTGTTTGACGTAGTCGATCGTCACTTCAAGGGCGCGTTCCATCACGCCCAGGCCCATGAGGGCAATCACAAGGCGCTCCTGCGGCAATTGCTCCATCAGCTGCTTGAAGCCCTGCCCTTCCTCGGCGCCAAGCAGGCACGAGGTCGGCACGCGCACATTGTCGAAGAAAAGCTCGGCCGTGTCGTTCGCCTGCATGCCCATCTTGTCCAGCACGCGGCCTGGACGGTAGCCGTCCACGCCGTCGGTTTCGAAGGCGACCAGCGAAATGCCCTTGGCCCCCTTGCCGGTGTCGGTTTTCACCACGAGGATGACGAAATTGGCGCTGCCGCCATTGGTGATGAAGGTCTTCGAGCCGTTGATGACGTAGTGGTTACCGTCTTTCTTGGCGGTCGTCTTCACGCCCTGAAGATCGGAGCCGGCGCCCGGCTCGGTCATGGCGATGGCCGAAATAAGCTCGCCGGAGGCCAGCTTCGGCAGCCATGTCTTCTTCTGCTCTTCCGAGCCGTAATGCTGGACGTAAGGCACGGCGATGCCGTTGTGCAGCCAGAGCGCGAAGCCGTCCACGCCAAGCCGCGCCATCTCCTCGAAGATGATGGCGTCGTGCACAAAGTTGCCGCCGGCACCGCCATATTCCTCGGGCACCGCCGCGCAGAGGAGGCCTGCCTGCCCCGCCTTGCGCCACAGCTCGCGGTCCACATGGTGCTGCTTGATGAAGTGCTCCATGTGCGGCGCTACTTCGCGTTCCATGAATTTGCGCACTTCCGACTGGAAGATGCGCATGTCCTCCGTCATGAAGGGAGGCGGATCGACCTGAAGCACGTCCATAATGCGGTTGTAGAACAATTCGCCCTTGAAATGTATCGGCTCCCTCCGTCCACCTTCGCTACCGCTTCGGTGGACACCTCCCCCAGAGGGGAGTTATATACTTGACTGACGAAAAAAGCGCAACTACCAAGGGCGCTAACCTTGGCAAGGGTGCTGAACCTGAGATTACGGATGCAATGATAGATGTTGCGGCTGAAGTCATAGGGGTGCATTTTATCTGTGAGGTAGATGTTCGCCGCGTAGCTAAACTCGATCTGCTGGCCAGTTTGGCGGCCGCGGCCCGTCCGAAATAAAGAACCCTGGTGGATTTTGCGGATCGAACTCCCAAGAAAATCCAAACAGGTGCTGCGATATTTTGACATTGCTGTGAGCCTGTTCTAACGCCGCTTCGATCATTCCCTCTAGCTCAGTTACCAGTAGTGGGTTTTTGGGGTTTTTGGCATAATGCACCGCCGGTGTCGTGTTGTGGGGCTTCTCTTGGCTTACCCAGTATCCCCACATGCCATGCATAAGATGATTTCTCTTTTCAATTAGGGCACTTGTCTTGCCGGAAAATTCCTTAGCCATGGCTAGATATTTTGGCTCATTTGCGAATCTTTTTCTTGCGAGGCGCAAAAACAGGTTTATGCGTGGGCCGGATGTCATTCCCTCCATGAGTGTTTGGGCTGCGACAGGTTCGACTTTGAGTAGTCCAGCAATGCACTTGCCCGTGAAATAATCGATCTGCCCCCAAATGGCGGTGAAGAATCCAACGCGGGCCGCCTCAACAACCGTAAGGGGAACCTTGTAAGGCGGGACGCCTTGACTAACTTCTTTGCTGGTTGGCTTATTATCAGACATTGGGTCCCCTCTATGAGCCATAAGAGAGACGAATACAGTGATACCGAAACACAGCGGCGGTTAGAAGGCGCGCTGCGGCGCTCCTTTCAAATGAAGCCGCAACCGCACAAATCGCTAAAGCATAAAAAGCGTAAATCGGCCCGCCGCAGTCATGCGCCCCGGCGCACTACCAAGTAATTTCGGCAATCATCATCGGCATTATGACGGTGACGCCGGAGCACATGTTTCATCCGGGCGTGCGTTTATCACAGTTTGAACCCTGTTTTCACCAGTGACCCAATCGGCCGTATCATCACATATCCAGCGTATTAGCAGGAGTGTGTCTTGCAATTTTTTGGACGGCGCTTTGTCGAATATTGCCTTATGATGGGCGATCCGATTCCGCCATCTCCGCACACTTTCAATTAGATCGTGCAGCTTTTCCCTTGCGTTTGGTTCGGCTGGCGAATTTGGGAAGTTACTACGTATGCCGCGCTTCCAGATTATTCGGTCAAACCGCTTAGTAGTTAGATGTTCCCAAAAGCCAAAGCTGAGGGCAGAACAGACATGATGGGTGGTCATGGCCGCGCCATGCTGTG
>JBQTHM010000040.1:0-16179 GCA_052389895.1 Alphaproteobacteria bacterium
CCGGGCGACAATGTGACCATGGAAGTGGAGCTCATCGTTCCCATCGCCATGGAAGAAAAGCTCCGCTTCGCCATCCGCGAGGGCGGAAGAACCGTCGGCGCCGGCGTCGTCGCCAAGATCATTAAATGAAGGCGGTGCGATGCCACTGTATCGAGTAGGTGCTAGCGAAAGAGAGTTAGGAGTGTAGCTCAGTTGGTAGAGCGGCGGTCTCCAAAACCGTAGGCCGGGGGTTCGAGTCCCTCCACTCCTGCCAGCTTGAGAAACAGGTGCAGAAAAGAACGTGAAAATGGCGGACGACGTTACCAGAGACGTAACGAAGGGCGAAGCGGATGCCGAACCGGCACGCCGGACGAATCCCATTCAGTTTTTTCGCGAGGTGCGCCGCGAAACATCGAAGGTTACGTGGCCGACATGGAAGGAAACGCGGCTGACCACGATCATGGTGTTCATCATGGTGTTTCTGACCATGATTTTCTTTTTCGTAGTGGATACGGCTTTGGGCTACGGCGCGAAGTTGCTGTTGAGCCTGGGCGGGTAAGCGAACGATGACGGATCAGACGACAACCGACACCAACGCACGCTGGTACATCGTGCACACGTACTCGAACTTCGAAAAGAAGGCCGCGGAGGAAATTCGCCACCAGGCCAAGGTTCAGGGGCTGACGGATTTGATCCAGGAAGTGCTGGTGCCAACAGAAGAGGTCGTCGAGGTGAGGCGCGGGCACAAGGTGAATGCGGAGCGCAAGTTTCTGCCGGGATATGTGCTGGTGAAGGCCGATCTTACGAACGAGGCCTACCATTTGATCAAGAACGTGCCGAAGGTGACGGGGTTTCTTGGCCAGAACAACAAACCGATGCCGCTGCGCCAGGCCGAAGTGGATCGCATTCTGAACCAGGTACAGGAAGGCGCCGAACGGCCGAAGCCTTCCATCACCTTTGAAGTGGGCGAGCAGGTGCGCGTGTCCGACGGGCCATTCACCTCGTTCAACGGCGTGGTCGAGGAAGTGGATGATGACCGCTCGCGCCTGAAAGTTGCCGTGTCCATCTTCGGCCGCGCGACGCCGGTGGAGCTCGAGTTTACGCAGGTCGAGAAGCTTTAACCGCGGGAGGGCCGCGCCGGCCCGCATGCACCGCAAACCGCTAAGGAGGCGGCAACAAGGTGGCGAAAAAGGTCGTTGGATACATCAAGTTGCAGGTGCCCGCCGGCAGTGCGAATCCGTCGCCGCCGATCGGCCCAGCTTTGGGTCAGCGCGGTCTCAACATCATGGAATTCTGCAAGGCGTTCAACGCCAAAACGCAGCAGATGGAAAAGGGCATGCCGATTCCGGTGAACATCACGGTGTTTTCGGACAAGTCCTTCGCCTTTGAAATGAAGACCGCGCCCGCCACCTACTTTTTGAAGAAGGCGGCGAAACTGGAGTCCGGCGCGAAAGCACCCGGGCGCGAACCTGTCGGATCAGTTACCAAAGCGCAGATCCGCGAAATCGCACAGGCGAAAATGAAGGATTTGAACGCGAACGACGTCGAAATGGCCATGCGGCTGATCGAAGGTTCGGCGCGCTCGATGGGCATCGAGGTGAAGCCATGAAAAGACCCTCGAAGCGTTTTGCCAGGGCTGTGGAAGGCCTCGATCGCACCAGAGCCTATCCGCTGGAAGAAGCGGTGAAGTTCGTCAAGAGCGGGGCGACCGCCAAGTTCGACGAAACTGTCGAAGTTGCGATCAATCTGGGCGTGGACCCCAAACACGCGGACCAGATGGTTCGCGGCGTTGTTTCGCTGCCCAATGGTTCGGGTCGGAAGGCGCGTGTGGCCGTGTTCGCCAAGGGTGCGAAGGCCGACGAGGCGCGCGCGGCGGGCGCGGACATTGTTGGCGCAGAAGATTTGGCTGAGAGGGTCAACAAGGGCGATATCGACTTCGACCGCTGCATCGCGACTCCCGACATGATGGGGGTCGTGGGCCGCTTGGGTAAAGTGCTCGGTCCGCGCGGTTTGATGCCGAACCCGAAGGTCGGCACCGTTACTATGGATGTCACGCAGGCAGTGCGGGACGCCAAAGGCGGCGCAGTCGAATTCCGAGTGGAAAAGGCCGGCATCGTGCATGTCGGCGTAGGCAAGGCGAGTTTCGACGAGAAGGCGCTGGTGCAAAACGCGCGCGCACTTATCGATTCTGTCGTGAAGGCGCGCCCCTCCGGCGTCAAAGGCACCTATCTGAAAAAGATTTCCATCAGCTCGACCATGGGTCCCGGCGTGAAAGTCGCGCTCGGTTCCATCGGTCAGGCGGAAGCATAGGAGGAGAATTCCGGCGGGCGATCGCCGGTGCCTGTCCAAGACCGCAGGTGTCCCGCGAGGGACTTAATCAGTGCCTGCGCAGACAGGGTTCGGGTTTGAACCCTGGGACGGGAAACGCGAAAGCGAGTTCGCGAAAGGCGGACGCGCGTTCGTGAAGTGTCACAGGGGGAAGTCCGGGTCGCCACGGGCTTCCGTTGAGAAGGAGTGGGTATGGAAAGAGCTCGGAAAGCGGAAGTCGTCGACGAGCTGAAAGGGCTTTTTGGCGAAGCCGGTACCGTGGTTGTCGCCCACTATACCGGCATGACGGTCGCCGAAATGAGCGACCTCCGCTCGCGTATGCGCAAAGTGGGGGCCTCGTTTCGCGTGGCGAAGAACCGTCTTGCCAGGCGTGCGTTGGACGGAACGCCGGTCGCAGGCATTGCCGCACTCTTTGCGGGGCCGACAGGGATCGCCTTTTCGAAGGATCCCGTCGCCGCAGCCAAGGTTGCGGTTGCCTACGCCAGGGACAACGCCAAGCTCGTCGTTCTGGGCGGCGCGATGGGCACGAATGTGCTCGATGTGGAAGGGGTCAAGGCCTTGGCCTCGCTGCCTTCGCTTGACGAGCTGCGCGGAAGAATCGTGGGCCTCTTTCAGGCGCCGGCGGCGAAGCTTGCCACCGTGCTTCAGGCGCCTGCAACCCAAGTCGCACGCGTGGTTTCGGCGTACGCCAAAAAGGAAGCGGCATAGGTACTGGAAATCCTCAACATCGAACCCGATATAGGAGACATCAATGGCAAATCTTCAGAAGCTGGTGGACGAACTGTCCGGCCTCACTGTCATCGAAGCAGCGGAACTTTCTAAGCTGCTGGAGGAGAAGTGGGGTGTGTCGGCGGCCGTCCCGATGGCCATGGCAATGCCCGCCGCGGGAGCCGCGGCTGGTGCCGCGCCCGTGGCCGAAAAGACCGAGTTCACCGTTATCCTCGCCGATGCCGGCGCCAACAAGATCAATGTCATCAAGGAAGTCCGTGCGATAACGGGCTTGGGCCTCAAGGAAGCGAAGGACTTGGTCGAGGGCGCACCAAAAGAGGTCAAGCACGATATCGGCAAGGACGAGGCAGAGAAGATCAAGAAACAGCTCGAAACCGCTGGCGCGAAGGTCGAGCTGAAATAAGGAGGCGTGAGCCGTTGGACGGCTGACGCGTTGAGGTGCATGCCCGGGTCCACTGGCGGTGAAGCCCGCCGGAGGGCACGGGGTTTTTCGCTTTTTAACGAGTGGTTAAAGGACCCGGGAAATGACGCTCTCGTTCACAGGCCGCAAGCGTGTCCGCAAACTTTTCGGTCGCATCGCCGAAGTCGCGGAAATGCCGAACCTCATCGAAGTTCAGAAGACATCGTATGACCAATTCCTTCAAGTGCACAAGCCGGACGGCGGCAGGATCGATGTCGGACTTGAGGCAGTGTTCCGCTCCGTGTTTCCGATTCGCGACTTTTCCGAGAACTCTCTTCTCGAATATGTCGACTATCATTTTGAAGATCCAAAGTACGACGTCGAAGAATGCCAACAGCGCTCGATGACCTACGCGGCGCCGCTCAAGGTGACGCTTCGCCTCATTGTCTTTGATGTGGACCAGGAAACGGGCGCCAGATCTGTCAAGGACATCAAGGAACAGGACGTCTATATGGGCGATGTGCCGCTGATGACCGACAACGGCACGTTTGTCGTAAATGGCACTGAGCGGGTGATCGTCTCACAAATGCACCGCTCGCCGGGGGTCTTCTTCGATCACGACAAGGGCAAGACCCATTCCAGCGGCAAGCTTCTCTTTGCTGCGCGTGTTATTCCCTATCGCGGTTCGTGGCTCGATTTCGAATTCGACGCGAAGGACATTATTTTCGTCCGCATCGACCGGCGCCGGAAACTTCCGGTGACGACATTGCTTTATGCGCTCGGCCTCGATCAGGAAGGCATCCTCGACTATTTTTTCAACAAGATCGCGTTCAAGCAGGCGAAAGACGGAAGCTGGATTACGCCCCTTGAGCAGGGCTGGATGCGCAATGCCAAGCCCAACCATCCTTGGAGGAATGCAAAGGGTGGTGACGTGCTGGCCGAGCCCGGGCAAAAAATCACGGCCCGCATGCTGCGCAAATGGCAGGAAGACGGCGTCAAGAACATCAGCATGCCCGCGGAAGAACTCGTCGGCCGCTATTGCGCTCTGGATATGGTCAACGTCGAAACCGGTGAAATCTATGTCGAAGCGGGCGACGAGCTGACGAAGGATTCCATCGCCACGCTCATCGATGCCGATTTCAATGAAATCTCCGTCATCAACGTGGATGCAATCAATATCGGCGGCTATGTGCGCAATACCATGGCCATAGACAAGAATCACAGCCGCGAGCAGGCGCTGATCGACATTTATCGCGTCATGCGGCCGGGCGAGCCGCCCACGCTGGAAACGGCTGACGCGCTGTTTAATCAGCTCTTCTTCGATCCGGAACGCTATGATCTGTCGAGCGTCGGCCGCGTGAAAATGAACATGCGCATGAGCCTCAACGCGCCGGACACGACCCGCGTGCTGCGGAAGGAAGACATTCTGGCAATCGTTAAGGCGCTTGCAGACCTGCGCGACGGCCGCGGCGAAGTTGACGACATCGACAACCTGGGGAACCGGCGTGTGCGCTCGGTGGGCGAGCTGATGGAAAACCAGTTCCGCATCGGTTTGCTTCGCATGGAGCGCGCGATCAAGGAGCGCATGAGCTCGGTCGACATAGACACCGTGATGCCGCACGACCTGATCAATGCCAAGCCAGTGGCGGCGGCGATTCGAGAGTTCTTTGGTTCGTCGCAGCTGTCGCAGTTCATGGACCAAACCAATCCGTTGTCGGAAGTGACGCACAAGCGGCGTCTGTCCGCTCTCGGACCCGGCGGCCTGACGCGCGAACGCGCAGGGTTCGAAGTGCGCGACGTTCATCCGACGCATTACGGCCGCATTTGCCCGATTGAGACGCCGGAAGGCCCGAATATCGGCCTGATCAACTCCCTCGCGACGTATGCGCGCGTAAACAAGTACGGCTTCATCGAAAGCCCCTATCGCCGCGTCGTCGACAAGCGCGTGACGGACGAGGTCGTCTATCTATCCGCGATGGAAGAGGCGAAATACACAATTGCCCAGGCCAATGCGACGATCGACTCGCGCGGTCGCATCACGGATGAGCTCGTCTCCTGCCGCAAGGCGAGCAACTTCATCATGACAACGCCGGAGCAGGTGCAGTTCATCGACGTTTCGCCGAAGCAGCTCGTGTCTGTTGCCGCTGCTCTCATTCCCTTCCTCGAGAACGACGATGCTAACCGCGCTCTTATGGGTTCGAATATGCAGCGACAGGCCGTGCCGTTGTTGCAGGCGGAAGCCCCCCTGGTCGGCACCGGTATGGAAGACGTCGTCGCTCGCGACTCGGGTGCCGCAATTGCGGCGCGGCGTGCGGGCATTGTGGATCAGGTCGACTCAACCCGTGTGGTCATTCGGGCGACAGAAGAAACCGATCCTACGAGGCCCGGCGTGGACATCTATCGGTTGAAGAAATTCCAGCGCTCGAATCAAAACACCTGCATCAATCAGCGCCCATTGGTGAAGGTGGGCGATGCCGTTCGCAAGGGCGACATCATTGCCGACGGACCGTCGACGCATCTGGGCGAACTTGCGCTAGGCAAGAACGTGCTTGTCGCGTTCATGCCGTGGAACGGTTATAATTTCGAGGACTCGATCCTCATCTCCGAGCGTATCGTACGCGACGACGTCTTCACCTCGATCCATATCGAGGAATTTGAGACGATGGCGCGCGACACCAAGTTGGGCCCAGAAGAAATCACGCGAGACATTCCGAATGTGGGCGAGGACGCGCTCAAGAACCTGGATGAGGCGGGTATCGTCTATATCGGCGCGGAAGTGAACCCCGGCGATATCCTTGTTGGAAAGGTCACACCCAAAGGCGAAACGCCTATGACGCCGGAAGAAAAGCTCCTCCGGGCGATTTTCGGCGAAAAGGCCGCCGACGTGCGCGATACCAGTTTGCGCGTGCCGCCCGGTGTGACCGGTACCGTCGTAGAGGTTCGCGTCTTCAACCGGCACGGCGTCGAGAAGGACGAACGCGCGCTCGCCATCGAACGCGCGGAAGAAGAGCGCCTGGCTAAGGACCGCGACGACGAACTCGCCATTCTGGAGCGCAACATTTTCGCGCGGCTGCAAGAGCTGCTGTTGCACAAGGCGGCGGTCAGCGGCCCGAAGGGCATGGCTCCCGATACGCGTATCACGGCCGCCGTGCTTGAAAGCCTTACGCACAATCAGTGGTGGCAGATCGGCCTCAAGAACGAAAAGGCCATGGCCGAAATCGAAGCGCTGAAGAAGCAGTACGAAGACTCGAAGGCTCGCCTCGAGCGTCGCTTTGCCGACAAAGTGGACAAGCTTCGCCGGGGCGACGAACTCGCGCCGGGCGTGATGAAGATGGTCAAGGTGTTCGTGGCCGTTAAGCGCAAGCTTCAGCCGGGTGACAAGATGGCAGGGCGCCACGGCAATAAGGGCGTCATCAGCATGATCGTTCCGATGGAAGACATGCCCTACCTGGACAACGGCACACCGGTGGACATCGTGTTGAATCCGCTGGGCGTGCCCAGCCGTATGAATGTGGGCCAGATCCTGGAAACACATCTCGGCTGGGCGTGCGCGGGCTTGGGACGCCAGATCGGCGAAGTGCTCGACAAGCTGCGCCGCGACAGCAAGCACGATGGTATGCGCAAAACCTTCAAGGCTATTTATGGCAACGACGAACGCCTGGCAGAACTGGACGACGACGCACTGGTGGAACTCGGCGCTAATCTTCGGCACGGGATTCCGGTCGCGACCCCGGTTTTCGATGGCGCGAAAGAAAAAGACATCGTCCACATGCTGAAACAGGCGGGACTGTCGGAATCGGGCCAGGTCACGCTGTTCGACGGTCGCACGGGCGACGCGTTCCGGCGCCCCGTCACGGTCGGATACATCTACATGCTTAAGCTGCATCATCTTGTTGACGACAAGATCCACGCCCGCTCGATCGGGCCCTACAGCCTGGTTACGCAGCAACCCTTGGGTGGCAAGGCGCAGTTTGGCGGACAGCGTTTCGGCGAAATGGAGGTGTGGGCGCTAGAAGCCTACGGGTCCGCATACACGCTTCAGGAAATTCTCACCGTCAAGTCGGACGACGTAGCGGGCCGAACCAAGGTCTATGAAGCGATCGTGCGCGGCGACGACAATTTCGAAGCCGGCATACCGGAGTCCTTCAACGTGCTCGTGAAGGAAATGCGTTCGCTTAGCCTGAACGTAGAACTGCTCAGTGGCTAGGCAGGAAAAAGTTTCGAGAGAGGCGGAGTAATGAATCAAGAACTGATCAATGTCTTCTCGCCCGGCAAGGAAATTCCGGCTTTCGATCGTATCCGCATATCGATCGCCAGCCCGGATCAAATCCTGCGCTGGAGCCATGGCGAAATCAAAAAGCCGGAAACGATCAACTCCCGCACATTCAAGCCGGAGCGCGACGGCCTGTTTTGCGCGCGCATTTTTGGACCGGTAAAGGACTACGAATGTTTGTGCGGCAAATACAAGCGCATGAAGTACAAGGGAATTGTATGCGAAAAGTGCGGCGTCGAAGTTACTGTGCAGAAGGTGCGGCGCGACCGCATGGGGCACATCGAACTTGCCAGCCCCGTTGCGCATATCTGGTTTCTCAAATCGCTGCCTTCCCGCATTGGTCTCATGCTCGACATGACGCTGAAGGATTTGGAGCAGGTCCTTTATTTCGAAAAGTACATAGTTATCGAACCCGGGCTGACGCCGCTGAAGGAACGCCAGCTGCTCACGGAAGAAGACTATTACAAGGCGCAGGACGAATACGGCCAGGACAGCTTCACCGCCATGATTGGCGCAGAAGCGATCCGCAACCTGCTGGAAGCGATCGACCTCGAGAAGATACGCCAAACACTTCGCGCGGAGATTGCGTCCACCGGCAACGGCGGCGGAGAGCGCCCGAAAAAACTGGTGAAGCGGCTCAAGCTGGTCGAGGCTTTCCTTGAATCTGGAAACCGCCCGGAATGGATGATTCTGACAGTTGTACCCGTTATTCCGCCCGAGCTGCGGCCGCTGGTTCCTCTCGATGGCGGCCGCTTTGCCACATCGGACCTCAATGACCTCTATCGCCGCGTGATCAACCGGAATAACCGCCTGAAGCGGCTCATGGAGCTCAAGGCGCCCGACATCATCGTGCGGAACGAAAAGCGCATGTTGCAGGAAGCGGTCGACGCCCTCTTCGACAACGGACGCCGCGGCCGCGTCATCACGGGTGCGAACAAGAGGCCGCTCAAGTCGCTGGCCGACATGTTGAAGGGCAAGCAGGGCCGCTTCCGCCAGAATCTGCTGGGTAAGCGCGTGGACTATTCGGGCCGCTCCGTAATCGTCGTTGGTCCCGAACTGAAACTCCACCAATGCGGCCTGCCCAAGAAAATGGCTCTCGAGCTGTTCAAGCCGTTCATATATGCACGGCTCGAGGCGAAGGGATTCAGCCAGACCGTCAAACAATCCAAGAAGCTGGTGGAAAAGGAAAAACCCGAGGTCTGGGACATTCTCGAAGAAGTCATCCGCGAGCACCCGGTTCTGCTGAACCGCGCGCCGACGTTGCATCGTCTTGGCATTCAGGCGTTCGAGCCGGTGCTGATCGAAGGCAAGGCGATCCAGTTGCATCCGCTTGTCTGTACTGCGTTCAACGCGGATTTCGACGGCGATCAGATGGCGGTGCACGTCCCGTTGTCATTGGAAGCGCAGCTGGAAGCGCGCGTTCTCATGATGTCCACAAACAATATTCTGAGCCCCGCGAACGGGAAGCCGATTATTGTTCCGACGCAGGACATCATACTTGGCCTCTATTACATCAGCCAGGAACGCGCGAACGAGCCCGGCGAGGGCATGGTGTTCCACGATATGGGGGAAATCGAACACGCGCTGAACGCCGGCGCGGTCTCGCTGCATGCAGGAATCGAGGCGCGTTACCGCACCGTTGACGAGACCGGCAAACCCGTCACGCGACGCGTAAAATCCACGCCGGGCCGCATGATGATTGCGGAATTGCTGCCGCGTCACCCCAATGTGCCATTCGATCTGGCTAATCGTCAGCTGCGCAAGCAGGAAATCTCACATCTTATCGATGAGGTTTATCGCCACTGCGGCCAAAAGGAGACCGTACTTTTCTGCGACGCGATCATGGCTCTTGGCTTCAAGGAGGCATGCAAGGCTGGGATTTCGTTCGGCAAAGACGACATGGTCGTTCCGGCAGCCAAGGCGAAGCTCATTGACGCAGCACGCCACCATGTGCGCGAGCTTGAGCAGCAATACCAGGAGGGCCTCACCACCGACCGCGAGAAGTACAACCAGGTCATCGACGTATGGAATAAGTGCACTGACCAAGTCGCGGTCGAAATGATGAAGGAAATTTCGGAAACTAAAGTCGACACCAAATCGGGGCGCATGCAGGAATTGAACTCGATTCACATGATGGCCAGTTCCGGGGCGCGCGGCAGCCAACAGCAGATGAAGCAACTGGCCGGCATGCGCGGGCTCATGGCGAAGCCGTCGGGCGAGATCATCGAAACGCCTATTCTGTCGAACTTCAAGGAAGGGCTAACGGTGCTCGAGTACTTTAATTCGACGCACGGCGCGCGAAAGGGTCTTGCCGATACCGCGCTCAAGACAGCCAATTCCGGGTACCTCACGCGTCGCCTGGTGGATGTCGCGAATGACTGCATCATCACGGCGGAAGATTGCGGCACCAAGAAAGGCATAACGGTTCAGGCGGTCCTGGACGGCAGCCAGGTCGTGGCTTCGCTTTCGGAGCGAGTCCTTGGCCGCACCGCCGTTGAAGAGGTCAAGCATCCGGAAACTGGAGACGCAATCATTCGCCGCGGCAAAGAGATAACCGAGGACATCGCAGAGAAGATCGAGAGTGCGCATGTGCAGAGGGTGCGCGTGCGTTCCGTACTGACCTGCGAGCTGCTCGATGGCGTGTGCGCCAAATGTTACGGGCGTGATCTTGCACGCGGTACCCCGGTGAACATTGGCGAAGCCATAGGCGTTATTGCCGCCCAGTCCATTGGCGAGCCCGGCACGCAGCTCACCATGCGCACGTTCCACATCGGCGGCGCGGCGCAGGTGGCCGGTCAGTCGAAACTGGAAGCGAGCCATGACGGCAAGGTAAAAATCCTCAACCGCAACGTGGTGCGCGACAGTCAGGGCAAGCTCGTCGCCATGGGCCGCAATATGCAAATCGCGATCGTGGATGCGAAGGGCATCGAACGCGCATCGCACCGCATTACCTATGGTGCGCGTCTGATGGCGGATGACGGCCAGATGGTGAAGCGCGGTGAACGTTTGGCTGAATGGAATCCGAACTCGCTCCCCATCCTCACGGAAGTGGAAGGGACGGTTCGCTACGATGACCTCGTGGAAGGCGTATCGCTGAAGGAGGTTGCGGACGAAACCACGGGCGTCTCGCAGAAGGTCGTGATCGACTGGCGCACAAGCGCGAAGGGATCGGATCTGCGCCCGGCCATTGCCATCGTGGACAAGAAGGGCCGGGTGGTGAGTTTGCCGAATGGCGAAGCGCGGTATCCGCTTTCAATTGACGCAATTCTTTCGGTTGAAGATGGCGCTGAGGTGAAAGCCGGCGACGCGCTGGCACGAATTCCGACAGAGTCGGCGAAGACGCGCGATATCACGGGCGGCTTGCCGCGCGTGGCGGAACTGTTCGAGGCCCGCAAGCCGAAGGACTGCGCCGTGCTTGCCGAAGTGGACGGCTACATCGAATACGGCAAGGACTACAAGAACAAGCGGCGTATCGTTCTGAAGCCGAAGAACGAAAAGTTGGATGCGATTGAATATCTGCTGCCCAAGTCTAAGCACGTCAGCGTGCGCGAAGGCGACTATGTGGAAAAGGGCGACTTCATTATCGAGGGTCATCCCAATCCGCATGACATTCTGCGTATCAAGGGCGTGGAGGAGCTCGCCGTTTATCTGATCAACGAGATCCAGGAGGTTTATCGCCTCCAGGGCGTGAAGATAAATGACAAGCACATCGAAGTGATCGTGCGCCAGATGATGCAGAAAATGGAAATCGAGGACGGCGGGGACACGACGCTGCTCGTTGGCGAACAGGTGGATCTCCTCGAACTCGAGGAAGCCAACAAAAAGGCTCAGGAGGCAGGCGGCAAGCCGGCAAAGGCGCGGCCTGTTCTGCTCGGCATTACCAAGGCGTCGTTGCAAACGCGTTCGGTTTTCTCGGCTGCCTCGTTCCAGGAAACCACCCGTGTGCTCACCGAGGCAGCCGTCCAGGGCAAGGTGGACACACTGGAAGGTCTGAAAGAGAACGTCATCGTGGGGCGGCTTATCCCAGCCGGCACTGGCGGTGCCATCGTGCGCATCCGGCGCATTGCCGCAGAACGCGACAAAGCACTGCTTGCGGAAAGAAAAGAAGAGGCGCCAGCCCTCGAAGGGCCGGTGGCGGCCGAGTAGATCGCACATAGGTCGCGTGCTGGGGCCGTCCGGCGCTTCCGGGCGGCCCTTTTCCATTTACAAGGGGGAACCATGGCACTTCGGCTTTACTGGGTCCTGGCATTCGCGTTGGCCTGGGCAATTACCATTCCGCTCGCGCTCGATGTCCATCGAGTAACGGATTTCGGCATACCCCAAGCCGCTGGAGTTCTTATAGGCTTCGCACCGGCCATCGCCGCAGTTATTGCTGCGATCGTCGAAGGCCGCGTTGGAGAGCTGTGGTCGCGCGTAATCAAGCTGCGCGCACCAATCTGGGCGTACATGACCGCGCTGTCGCTGCCGGTTCTGTTTCTTGCTGCGCCTTTCGTCGTGGCGGGGGTCACGGGCAGCGCGCCACCGAGGCTGTATTTCGACCCGACCGTGGCGATTTTTGCGGGGGCGTGGTTCGTTCTTGCATTGGGCGAGGAAATCGGCTGGCGCGGCTACGCGCTGCCAAAACTGATGGAACGGCGCTCGTTTCTTACGGCGGCGTCAATTCTGGGCGTCTTGTGGACCATTTGGCACTTCCCAAAGCTGTTCGCGAGCCCGTATCTGCCTGGTTTCGCCGAGGCGCTTCCGCAAATAGGGCTTTTTTCGGTCCAGATTTTTCTCGCCAACGTGATCATCTGCTGGCTTTTTCAACGGAGCGGCGCGGTGCTCGAGGCCGCGATCTATCACACGGCGTTCAATACGGTCGCAACGGTTCATCCCATGGCTGCACTGGACCTGTCGGTCACAGCGGCGACGGGCTTGGCGGCGCTCTTGATAGTGGTCTTTGATCCAAGGGCGGGCCGCGTGACGCCACCCAAAAAGGCGGCGAGGGCGATGGGCTGAAGAACCTGCATGGCAAGTCTCTGACAACAAAGGGAAAATTGCATTCTTGTTCGCGAGAGCATGTCCCTGAGTTCGGGGCGGCCAATTTGAAGAACTCTTGTTTCACTGGAATGCCATCAACAGCCCGCCAGTAAGTCGCGAATGGCTGCACGTCGGCGGATTTTCAAGCAAAACTGCGGCTTTCAGCTATTGACGCGCCGCAACGCGCGCCGATATATACCCCCACCTTCGTGGCAGGCATTGTCGGCGCACACACGTCGAAACGCTGCCGAGAAGCCGGTCGATCCGAGTGATGCGCGACCCGGTGCAGAACGCGCCCGGTCCTCCGCGTTTTCAGGCCACCCGACAGGGATGGCCTTTTCGGTTTTGACGTGACGTTGGAAAGGCAAAGGATGCCGACAGTCAATCAACTGGTGCGTAAGGCACGCGGTCACAGAGCAAAGCGGAACAAGGTTCCGGCCCTTGCAAGCTGCCCACAAAAGCGCGGCGTATGCACGCGTGTCTACACGACGACCCCGAAGAAGCCCAACTCGGCGCTGCGCAAAGTCGCGAAAGTGCGGCTCACCAACGGCTACGAAGTGGTGAGCTACATCCCCGGTGAGGGGCACAACCTTCAGGAACACTCGGTCGTACTCATTCGTGGCGGGCGCGTGAAGGACCTGCCGGGCGTCCGCTATCACATCCTTCGGGGCGTGCTTGACACCCAAGGCGTGAAAGATCGCAAACAGCGCCGTTCGCTCTACGGCGCAAAAAGACCGAAATAGGAGCGCGCGATGTCACGCCGCCGCCGGGCCGAAAAACGCGAGATTGTACCCGATGCCAAGTTCGGCGACCTCGTTATCGCCAAGTTCATGAACTGTCTGATGCATGAGGGCAAAAAGTCGGTTGCCGAGCGCATGGTCTATGGCGCGCTCGATACCATTCAGTCCAAAACTCGGCAGGATCCGCTGAACGTTTTCCATGAAGCATTGCGCAATGTAAGCCCCGCGCTGGAAGTGCGCTCTCGCCGGGTAGGTGGCGCGACCTACCAGGTTCCAGTTGAAGTGCGCCCCGACAGAAGCCGGGCTCTTGCCATCCGCTGGATCATTTCCTCGGCGCGGGGGCGCAACGAGCCGACCATGATCGGGCGGCTGTCGGGTGAACTAATGGACGCGGCCGCCAATCGCGGCACGGCCGTCAAGAAACGGGAAGACACCCACAAGATGGCCGAAGCCAATCGCGCCTTCTCGCATTATCGCTGGTAACCGGTTCTTCCCATGCCCCGCCAAACTCCCATAGAGCGCTATCGCAACATCGGCATCGCCGCGCATATCGACGCTGGCAAGACGACGACGACCGAGCGCATTCTCTATTACACCGGACGCAGCCATAAGATTGGCGAAGTGCATCACGGTGCCGCAACCATGGACTTCATGGAGCAGGAGCAAGAGCGCGGCATCACGATTACTTCCGCGGCGACGACCTGTTTCTGGCGCGATCATCGAGTCAATATCATCGACACGCCCGGCCACGTGGATTTCACCATCGAGGTGGAGCGTTCCATGCGCGTGCTGGACGGCGCCGTTGCCGTGTTTGACGCCGTCGCGGGCGTTGAACCGCAGTCCGAAACCGTGTGGCGTCAGGCCGACAAGTACCGCGTACCTCGTGTCTGTTTCGTGAACAAAATGGATCGCACCGGCGCGGACTTTTTCCGCTGCGTGCAAATGATGGTGGAACGCCTGGGTAGCAGACCGCTCGTAACCCAACTGCCTGCCGGCGTGGAGTCCGCGTTCCGCGGTGTCGTAGACCTAGTGGCCATGAAAGCGCTTATTTGGAAAGAGGAAAACCTCGGCGCCGAATTCCACGTAATGGACATTCCCGCCGAACTGAGGGCGAAGGCTGACGGGTATCACACGAAGCTGGTCGAAATGGCGGTCGAGCAGGATGAAAAACTGCTGGAAGCCTATCTCGAGGGCAAGGCGCCAACCGTTGAAGAGCTGAAGCGCTGCATCCGCAAGGGCACGTGCGGCTTCCACTTCGTTCCGGTGTTGTGCGGCGCCGCGTTCAAGAACAAGGGTGTCCAGCCGCTGCTGGATGCTGTGGTGGATTACCTGCCGTCCCCGCTCGATATTCCCCCTGTGGTGGTAACAGTCCCGCACAAGGAAGAAAGGCTCACGCGACCAGCGGACGACAAGGCGCCGTTCGCGGGCCTTGCGTTCAAGGTGATGGACGACCCCTTCGTGGGTTCAATCACGTTTGTTCGCATTTATTCTGGCACTGTGCAGTCCGGAACGGCTGTACTGAATTCGGTCAAGGACCAAAAGGAACGCGTTGGCCGCATGCTTCTCATGCACGCGAACAATCGCGAAGACATAAAGGAAGCCTATGCCGGCGACATCGTGGCTTTTGCCGGCCTGAAATACACGACCACGGGCGAAACGCTATGCGATCCCGGCAACCCTATCGTGCTGGAAAGAATGGAATTCCCCGATCCGGTCATCGAGATTGCCATCGAGCCAAAATCGAAAGCCGACCAGGAGAAGATGGGCGTCGCGCTGCAACGGCTGGCACAGGAAGATCCGTCGTTCCGCGTAGCTACTGATCCCGAGTCGGGTCAGACCATTCTTAAGGGTATGGGCGAACTTCATCTCGAAATAAAAGTAGACATCCTTAAACGCACCCACAAAGTCGAAGCAAATGTGGGCGCGCCGCAGGTTGCATACCGCGAAACGCTCACGCGCCCCGTTGCGATAGACTACACGCACAAGAAACAGACGGGCGGCGCCGGCCAGTTTGCGCGCGTGAAACTTCAGTTCGAGCCTCTCCCGCCAGGATCGGGCTTCGTATTCGAGAACGACGTCGTCGGCGGCTCGGTGCCGAAGGAGTACATCCCCGCCGTGGAGAAGGGACTGAAGGCGCAGAAGGAGTCCGGTTTGCTGGCTGGCTTTCCCGTAATCGACTTCAAGGCCACGCTCGTGGATGGCGCATACCACGAGGTCGACTCGAACGCGCTGACGTTCGAAATCGCGTCGCGCGCTGCGTTCCGCGAACTCTCAACCCGTGGCAGCGTAAAACTTATGGAACCGATCATGAAAGTCGAAGTGGTGACGCCGGAAGTATACGTCGGCGAAGTCATCGGCGACCTTAATTCGCGCCGTGGACACGTGCAGGGTACGGACACCCGCGGCAACGCGCAGGTGATCACCGCTATGGTACCGCTTGCCAATATGTTTGGTTACATCAACACGCTGCGCTCAAAAACACAGGGACGCGCGCAATACACGATGCAATTCGATCATTATGAGCAGGTGCCGCAGGCAATCGCGGACGAAGTGAAGGCGAAATACGCCTGACAAGGAGACGACAATGGCCAAGGCAAAATTTGAGCGGACGAAGCCGCACTGCAACATCGGGACGATCGGGCATGTGGACCATGGCAAGACGACGCTGACGGCGGCGATCACCAAGATACTGGCCGAGCAGGGCAAGGCGC
>JBQTHM010000041.1:0-3923 GCA_052389895.1 Alphaproteobacteria bacterium
CGGGGAGGGGGCCAGGCAGAGGGCGCGCGCATCGTCGCCGCGGCGCGCGCGTGGATCGGCACGCCCTATGTGCACCAGGCGAGCGTCAAGGGCGTGGGCTGCGATTGCCTGGGGCTGTTGCGAGGGCTTTGGCGCGAGTGTGTAGGCCCCGAGCCCGAAGCGATGCAGCCCTATTCGCCGGACTGGTCCGAGGCAAGCGGCGGAGAGACGCTCTACGCTGTGCTCGCGCGCTATCTCGCCGAAATCGATCCGCGCGAAATCCGCGCCGGCGACATCGCGCTCTTCCGCATGGCCCCCCACGCGCCGGCCAAGCACTGCGCGATTGTCGCCGAGAAAGAATTTTCCTCCCCCGCTTGCGGGGGAGAGCTTGCCCCGCACGTGTTGCGGGGTCGATCCGGCGAAGCGGTGCGAGGCGCGAAGCCGGATCGGGTGGGGGGACCTATGAAGCAGCAAAAGGGCTCGCTCACCCTCATCCACACGCGCATGAACAAGCGCGTCAGCGAGGAGCCGTTTAGTCCCGCCTGGCGCTGCAAACTCGCTTACGCGTTCCGGATGCAAGAAAAGAGTTGTCATGGCCCGGCTTGACCGGGCCATCCAGTTGAGCCGCGCGTCCAGCGCTGCGTGCATTGGCCAAAAGAAAAAACGGCGCGCCCGTGGCGCGCCGTTCCTTCGAGATTACCAGACCACGCCGCTACCACTCGATCACAATGTTGATTTCCTTCTTCTTCGGATTGATGCAAATCGTCACTTTTACTTTGGCCGCAGGACTGTCCGGACGCATGACATGGACCTCGTACTGCGAGCCGACCAGCTTGCGCAGTTCGGCTTCGCCGGCGCGAAAGTCCCCGGATTTCGCGGCTGCCTCGATTTTCTCGCGAAGGGCCGGATCCCTTTCGAGCTTCCTCATCACGCCGCGGACTTCCGACGACAACATCTGAAGCTCGCGCGTCATCTGTTGAAAATCGGGAGCCGGGCTCTTCTGGCCCGCAGCTTCTGTCATGGCCGGCGCAGGCTGTTGACCGGCATTTGTTGGAGAAAACGCAA
Source organism: Alphaproteobacteria bacterium (assembly GCA_052389895.1). GTDB lineage: Bacteria > Pseudomonadota > Alphaproteobacteria > Micropepsales > Micropepsaceae > CAVVXX01. Next base: position 1,045 of record JBQTHM010000041.1, read on the forward strand.
AGGCGGTTACGACTATCACGGAACACACTGCAAAACGTGCAAACGTTGCACGCATTTTTGTCCTCCCTGGGAAGTTAAGCCGCCCACCATGGGCTATGTAATTGCCTGCAATGATATGCTTGCACGCGGGGCAGGAGAATGAGCGGCGTTTGTTCATCTAAGGCGCTTTGTTCATCTTCGCACCAGGTTGGGGCTGGTGTTTCCAGCAAAAGAGTTCCGCTCTAATTCGAGAATAATTCCAAAATGGCGGCTCTATTTTCTGGCGCTGCTGATGCGGCATTGGGACTGGGTGGTGGACAAGAGAGTCCGACCCGCGCCGCCCGGCGCTGTCCATCTTCGTCGCCCCTCGTTCATGTTTACGCGTGCTTTTGTTCAGCGCCGGTTCAGGCGAGGGGCATTAACGGTTCTATCGGGGCTCGAATTGCACACGCACCCCAGAGAGGAAACGAAGATGAACAAACTGATCATACCCGCACTCTGCGCCCTGTCGTTGACGTTGGGCGCAAGCGCTGCCGTTGCGGGTGGTGACTACTATGGCAGCTACGGCAGCGGCAATTACGGCGGCGCTTATGGCGACCGGTACAATGGCGGCTATTACGGCCGCGGCGGGTATGGCGACTACTATGGCGGCAGGATTTATGATCGATACCAACGCTATTTGCGCACCTGCCGGCAGCATTCACGGTTCCATTCGCGGCTAAATGAAGCACACCAAGAAGGCGATGAACTCGGCTATTACGGTTACCACGAACACGGCGACTACCATGACGCTCTTCGTGGGGCGCACCGGTCCTATCACCGTGCGCACCCGAGCTCCAACTACTGCATGACCTACAACCAGTATCGCACGCGGTACGGTTACGGAGGGTATCGCGGGAATCGCGGATACGGCGGATACGGCGGGTACGGCGGGTACCGGTATTAAAGGAGAATATCGCTTTAGTAAGTCGGCAGGGGATTAATAAGCCAGCAGGCGCGTGAAATCTTCCCGCCGAAAGATGGCTGTACCCGATTTCTGAAACTTTCTCATCCTCCCCTGGTTACAGGAGAGGATGAGATCCATTGTTCGATACCAACTTCCGTTCGCACGAATTTCCGCGTTCGACCTCAGGTCTGGTCTGGGGCAAAGAAGACGTTTTCATGGTGATTCCACATGTCGCAGCTCGGCTTCTTCGGGCCATCGGGTTCGCGCATGTTCGCGCTCCCGCCTGGCGCCGCGAACTGGCACGCGCATTCCAAATGAAACTGTGAGGCGAAAGCCCCCACCGTCCACCGTCGCGCAAACGCTGCGACGGACAGCTCCCCCAGAGGGGGAGCATGCGTCCCGAATTCGTCCTCCCCCACTGGGGGAGGTGGCGCGCAGCGCCGGAGGGGGCGCGCGCATGATCGGCGAGCAGCTCATCCAGGAAGCCTGGCTTGCGCGCGAGCGCGCGGCCTTCGCGCTGGCCCCCTCGTTCCTCGCGCTCGACCCCGCCGACGAAGTTACGCTGACTGCGGGCGGGCGCGAGCGCCGCATTCGCCTCGCCGCTATCAACGATGCGGGTGCGCGGGAAATTTCTGGCGCGCTCACCGACGTCTCGCTCTACGACGTGTTCTGGGGCGCGGAGCGCACATTGCGCCCGATTCTTGTTCCGGTGCAGACGGGGCGCGCGCTGCTTGTGTTCACCGATCTTCCGCTGCTCACGGATGGGGAAGACCCCTGGGCGCCGCATGTCGCGACCTATGCTTCGCCCTGGCCGGGCGCGGTGCTGCTCTGGCGCAGCCCCACCACGTCCAATTACGTGCTCGACACCACGCTCACGAGCCTCGCGCGCATTGGCACAACGCTTTACGATTTCTATTCGGGCGCGACGTCACGCTGGGACGAAGGCAATTCGCTTTATTTGCAGCTCATCTCGGGCACGCTGTCATCGGCTGACGACATCAGCGTGCTGGGCGGCGCCAATGCGCTCGCCATCGAGAATGCCGACGGCGAATGGGAAATCATGCAGTTCGCCGATGCCGAGCTGATCGGCGCCAACCAGTGGAAGCTCACTCGGCTGTTGCGCGGGCAGCTAGGCACCGAAGGCGCCATGCGCGACGCGGTCGCCGCGGGCGCGCGCGTCATTGTCCTCGACGCCGCCGTCCTGCAAACCTCTATACCCCAGGCGCAGTACGCGCTCCCCTTCAATTATCTCTGGGGCCCGCAGGACAAGCCCATTTCCGACCCCGCCTATCAGGGCGCGTTGAAGCAGTTTCAGGGCATCGGCTACCGCCCCTACAGCCCGTGCCACGTGGCCGGCGCGCAGGCGTCCGGTTCGAATGACATTACTTTGTCCTGGATCCGCCGCACGCGGCAGGGCGGCGATTCATGGGATCAAACCGAAGTGCCGCTGGGCGAAGACTCTGAATCGTACGAGCTCGACATCTACGACGGCGCCGGCACAAGCATCGTGCGCACACTGTCCATCACATCGCCTTCGGCGACATACACCGCCGCACAGCAAACCACCGATTTCGGCGGCACGACGCCGTTCCCGCTCGACGTCGCGGTCTATCAGCTCTCCTCCATCTTCGGCCGCGGGGAGGGCAAGCGGGTGGAGGTGTACTACAAGTGAGCTGCCAGTTTGAGAACTGGAATTATTCGATTGGTGTTTCCGTTGATATCCCGAAACCCTGATTAGGGAACGCCCCCAAACGACCACTTTTTTGATTTTGCCTGGTCTGAGGAGTAAAATTTTTTTGCTTTATATAGGCCATTTTTGGGGAGGCGAACTGACCTGAGCCCCTTCTTTCATCCAGTTGCAAGTAGAGCCCGAACGTCATTTGAGCCAACTTGGCTCGGTGGTGCAACGGGACGGGGCGCGGAGCCCCCAAGTAGCTCAAGCGACCCGTCCCGT
>JBQTHM010000042.1:0-17659 GCA_052389895.1 Alphaproteobacteria bacterium
GCCCACAACCACGATGCCGCATTCGTCGGCGTCGGGGCCGGCACCCGCCGGCGGATCCACGGCCACAATAATTCGCGCCAAATCTTCCAGCGCCGGAGCGGCGCACACGCGGGCACGCTCGATCCAGTCGCGCTTCCACAATGCGTTTTCGTTGTCTTCCAATATCTCGGCGTCCAGTTCCTGCCGGCCCAGACGCGTACCCGCATATTGCGCGCGCATGTGGGCGAGAAACGCGGGCGCAAGGTTGGCCGCATTGTCGTAGGTGGTGGCGCGCGTCACCGCCACGCCCGGGCGCGTCACCAGATCGAGGAAGGCCGGCACCGCGCGCGGAGTGGTGGTCACCACGCAGCGCGGGTTTTCGCCCAGGCGCAATCCCATCATCAGCATGTCGAAAGCCTTTGCCGGTTCTCGCCATTTGGCGAATTCGTCGCACCAGGCGGCGTCGAACTGCGGCCCGCGCAGGCCGTCGGGCTCTTCGGCGGTGAAAAGCTGCGCCATGCAGCCGCCCGGCCAGTGCAGCTCGCGCTTCGAAGGCTCGAACTCGGCCGCGCCCTGCGACAGCGGCAGCAATCCCGAGTCCCCTTCCACCATCACGGCGCGCGCGTCGGCATAGGTGGCGCCGACAAGGGCCACGCGCCGCAGGCGGCCCGAACGCACGCCTTCCAGCACCCATTCGGCGCCCGCACGCGTTTTGCCCGAGCCGCGGCCGCCCATGAACAGCCAGATGCGCCAGTCGCCCTGGGGCGGAAGCTGCTCATCGCGCGCCCAGAACTGCCAGTCGTGCTCAAGAACCGCGGCCTCGTCTTCCGTCAGCGAGTCGAGAAGCCGCGTCCGCTCTTCCGCACTCAAGGAGTTTATCCAGACGGCGGACCAGCGCTGTCTTGAGTTCCGACTCATGCTTCCACTTTTTCTTGCGCCCGTGCGCCTTGCGCATGGCTTCGAGGGCTTCCAGCCGCTCGAGCGTGCGCACGAGCTCGTTCAGCGTGCGGGCATCGCGCGCACGCGCATTGGCCTCTTCGCGGCTCATGGGCTTTTCCCGCTTTTCGAAAGTGTTGATGGCTTTGATCGTGTCCATCTGGGACTGCGCAACGCCCCGTGCCCAGGCGACGACGGCATCGACGTTGAGATCGCCGTCGTCGCTCGGGGGGGACTTGAAATCCGGAAAAAATTTTTTTTTGCGCTCATTTCTCCAAATCCATGGGCGCACAAAAACCGAGGGCGGAGCCGGTTTCCCGGCCCCGCCCTTCGTCCTGGGCGCACTTCGCTGGATTTAGTGGATTTGGTGTGAGCAGCGCGGCGCTGCAAGACCCCCCTGCAAAATTTTTTTTGGGCCGATTTCCGCGGAATCGTTTTTGCGGGCGTTCGTTTTGCACCTGCTCCCGCGCCCGGCAGAGATGCAGCATGAGACCGGCGTGCGCCTGCCGTGCGCCGCGGTGCGCAAATTGACGGGCGAATAAGCAAGCGAATGTGATGAAAGAGCGCCACTTGCGGGCGCGCATTGTGCTGTCGGGCGCCCACGCCCCGTGATAACCAGGGTGCGGCCATCAAACGGCCCCAATGGACCGGAATTGTCCACGCCCCGCTGGGCGCGAACCCCATGGAACGGCTGAGGAAAATCTTTTCCCACCTGAAGTTGTCCCCGCGCCCGCTGCGCTGGCTGCTGATTTCCGGCGGCGCGGCGGCGGGCGCGGGGATAGCGGGAATTTTTGCGGTATATCTTTCGGTGACGAGCTACACGCCGCAGCTGCCGCTGGGTGCGGACCTCTATGCGCTCAACCGCCCGCAGGCATTCAACTTCCTAGACGAACAAGGAAAGGTTGTGGGCCGGCGCGGCGCAATCGTCGGCGAGCGGCTTTCGCTCGACCAGCTGCCGCCCTATGTGCCGGCCGCGTTCCTCGCCATGGAGGACCGCCATTTCTACGAGCACGAGGGCGTGGACCCGAGCGGCATCTTGCGCGCGGCGCTGGTGAACCTGCTCGAAGGCCAGGTGGCGCAGGGCGGCTCCACCATCACGCAGCAGCTTGCGAAAATCCTCTTCCTCAGCCCGGAGCGCACACTTTCGCGCAAGATCGCCGAAATGCGTTACGCGATGGCGCTGGAGAAAAGCCTGAGCAAGCGGCAAATCCTCGAGCTTTACCTGAACCGCATCTATCTCGGCTCCGGCGCATACGGCGTGGACGGGGCCGCGCATGTCTATTTCGGCAAGTCCGCACGCAAGCTGACGGTTGCGGAAGCCGCCATGCTGGCCGCACTCACCCGCGCGCCAACGGCCTTCTCGCCGAGGCGCGATCTGGCGGCCGCACAAAAGCGCGCGGACAAGGTGCTCGACGCCATGTTCGAGATGGGCGCCGCGACGGACGCCCAAATCGCCGAGGCGCGCCTGCGTCCCGCAGAGATCACCGATCTGACCGAGGATAATGCGCGAAACTTTTTCCTCGACACAGCGGCCGAGGAATCGCGCAGGCTGGCAGGGGGCGCCGTGGGCGATCTGACCGTCGTCGTCACGCTGGATACGGCCATGCAGAGCGCCGCGCGCAAGGCGATCGAAAACGTACTCGACAAGCGTGGCGTCAAGGCGAATGCAACCCAGGCCGCGTTTGTCGCCATGACGCCGGAGGGAGCGGTGAAAGCCCTTATCGGCGGGCGCGATTACGCGGAAAGCACCTACAACCGCATCACGCAGGCGCACAGGCAACCGGGATCGGCCTTCAAGCCCTTCGTGTATCTCGCCGCGCTGGAAGCAGGGCTCACCCCGGGCATGACGCGCGAAGACCGGCCCATCACCATCGGCAACTGGTCGCCAGAAAATTACGGCCACAAGGAATGGGGCACGCTCACGCTTACCGAGGCGCTCGCCCATTCGGTGAACCGCGTCGCCGTCGGCATAGAACAGGAAGTGGGCGTGGAATCGGTGATTGCGGTGGCGCGCCGGCTTGGTATCACTACAACGCTTCAGCCCGATGCCACGCTCGCGCTCGGAAGCTCGGACGTCTATCCGCTCGAACTTGCCGCGGCCTTTGGAAGCTTTGCTTCCGTGGGACTGCAGGTGCGGCCGTATCTTGTCCTCGAAGTGCGCGACGCCAAGGGTCGGGTGCTCTACAAGCGTCTCAAGGCCGCGCCCGAACGCGTGATGGGCGAGGAACAGGCCAACGCCATGAACGCGATGCTGTACGAGGTGATCGAATCGGGCACCGGGCGCGGGGCGGCGGTTTCCGGCTACGAGCTCGCGGGCAAGACAGGCACGACGCAGGATTACCGCGATGCGTGGTTCGTGGGCTATTCCACCGCGCTGGTGGCGGCCGTATGGGTCGGCAACGACGATTTCACGCCGATGAAGGGCGTGACCGGCGGCGGCATTCCCGCGCAGATCTGGCAGCGGTTCATGAAAGCGGCGGTGAAGAAATATCCGCCGGGGCCGCTGCCGCGCGAGGTGCCCGAAACGCTGCCCGAGATGGCGTTCGTGCAGACGCCCTATGACGAGGACGCGCTGGCGGAGCACGAAGAGGAGGCGCGCAGCGAGCGGCGCGGCTTTTTCGACTGGCTGTTCGGCTGGGGACGCGACGAGGACGAGCGCCCGCCGCCGCCGCGCGAACGGCGCCGCGAGCGGATGCGCGAGCATCCCGCGCTGGGCGGCAGTTATTACAGTCCGCGCGACTATGAACGCCCGCCGGTGCGGGAGCACGCGCCGGCCGATACGATGGACGCCCCCGTCGGGCCACCGCAGGAATTGGGCCCGCCGATGGATGCGCCCGTCGAACCCCCGTATGCGCCGGACGCCTATCCCGACGAGCCGCCGCCCGGCTATCCCCAATAAGAAAATCAAGCTGCTATTTCACACGCGCGCGCAGCAGGCCCGTGCGCGCGGCGATCAGCGTCAGTGCGATTGCCGCGGCCCAGCTGGCAAGCCGAAGCAGCGCCGGCATCCAACCGGCAAAATCGCCCTCGCCGACGGCGAACACGTCCCACCACATGTTCATCGCCACGCTCATGGCAACGGGCACCCAAAGATTGAAATTCCACTTCATGAACAGCCAGCAAAACAGGATTCCGCCCAGCGCAGTTAGTGCGACGGGCATCCCCGCGCTTTCGAGTGAAGCCGCCTGATAAAGTTGCCCCGCGGCAATAGCGGCGGCGGGTATGAGCGCGCAGAGCCAGAAGCCAAGCCGCGCGCGGCGGAAAAGCAGCCCGAAGGCGAAGCCGCGGTAGAAAAACTCCTCGCTGAACGGAAAGAGGACGTCGAAAAGAACGATCCTGTTGCCGTCCAGCCTGTCGTTCAGCGGCACTGTTGCGGCCAGCGTAGCCCAGAGGGGAGCGGTTGCGAGCAGCGCGAAGACAATTGCGGGCAGCGGATTGCGCGAAATGCCCGCTTCGCGATAGGCGGCACGGAAGCTTCCGGTGACGAGCAGAAGCCCGATGAGGGCAATGATGATGCGCCCGGCGGCCTGTATTCTTCCCCACTGCCAGTCGCGCAAGACGGGCACGTCGCCGACCCACAACGCGGCCGTTTCGACCAGCGCCAGCGCGCCGATCACAACCAGGAAGGCGAAGAGACGCGACATCATGGAGATCGCCTGCTCCCCGCTTTCCCGCCGGCGATAGTGCGCGCCTTAGCGCCGGGATTCCAGTCGGGGCCGCAGCGGGACGCCTGTTCAGACGTTTTTTTGGCGCAAGAGGCGCCGGATCACGATTTCATGGCAACCGGGCGGGAGTTCTTGCGGCGAAACACCGCGACTTCGATCCTCGGCCACAGATTGTGGAAAAACACAAACAAGGCGGCGGCAAGCCAGCCATACACCGCCGCAAGCAGCAGGCCGTAGACGAAGTTGAGCACGTCGAGGAATTTGAACTGCGGCAGAAGGTAGACAAGCAACTGGTGCCCTTCCAGCTCCGGCGCGACGAGCCACAACAGAACGCACGCCACATAGATGACCTGGAACAGCATGCAAGTGGCAAACATCACCGGCAGATAGGCCAGCGGGCGTGATGCGGTCATGGCGCTCATCCTTGCCATCTATTGATCAGGGTGATGCGCGTTGTGGTCGTCAGACGCAGGCGCGGAGGAAGGCGCGGACTCGTTCGTCTTTTCCTCCTGCGGCGTCTGGCCGCGCATCATGCCGCCGCCCATTTTGCCGCCGCCCATCATGCCATGGCCCATCGCGCCTCCGCCCATCATTCCACCCTGCATTTTCTCCATGCGCGCCATCATGCCTTTCATTTGATCGCGCATGTTCTGCACGCGCGTCTTCATGGAGCGGCTCATCCTCTGCGTCATCATGCCGTCCATTTCTCCCATCATGGCGCCCATTTCCTTGTGCATCGCGCCCATATCTTCCATCATCGGGCACTTCATGCCGCTCTGTGCGGGTTCGGCGGGACCGGCATATACGGCAGCGGGCAGAGCAAGCGCCGCCGAAAGAAGAACAATCTTCGCGAGAGCTTTCATCGGATAACCTTTCCGCAATGTACGCGTTCAATGTAAATAATAGCGCCGCCGGAGAAGGAGCCATTGATCTGGATCAGGGCCGGCCATTTTGCCGGTGCCCCAGCGTCGAATAACGGCGCCGAGCGATGGCGCCAGCCGCGCGGCTTGACCCCCGCCTCCCCGCGCGCCAAATAGGCCGCGATTGGGGACGATTCCGATGAACGACCGGCCGCAGGCGCGTAGCGCCAAGAGACCGAACAGCTTGCCGCATTTTCCCTCGGTTACCGCCTTCCTCCAGGCGGAGCAGCCGGTGTTCCCCGTCTATTGCCTGTACCCCGCGCGCTTTCGCGCCATGGCGGGGGAATTCCTCGGCCGCTTTCCGGGCACGACAATGTACGCGGTGAAGGCAAACCCGGCGCCGCAGGTGCTGGACCAGATCTGGCAGGCCGGCATCCGCCATTTCGACACGGCCTCTATCGGCGAGATTCGGCAAATCCGTACGCGCTATGCGCAATCCGTATGCCATTTCATGGCCCCCGTGCGCATTCCGGGCACGGCGCGCGAAGCCGCACGCGAATTTGGCGTGCGCGATTTCGTCATCGACAGCGATGCGGAGCTGGACAAATTGCTGTCGGAGACCGAAGGCATGCCGGACCTGCGCATATTCGTGCGCGTGGCGACGCCGCTGGGCGGCGCCGTGCTGGAATTATCCAGCAAGTTCGGAACCACGCCCGAGGACGCGGCACGGCTGCTGAAACGCGTGAAGGCCTCGGGCGCGCAATGCGCGCTCACCTTCCACGTGGGCTCGCAATGCCTGAGCCCCTTCAGCTATGCGCAAGCCGTTGAGATGGTGCGCCGCGCGGCGGTGGCCTCGGGCGTGAAGATCATGGCGCTCGACATCGGCGGCGGGTTTCCCAATCCCTATCCCGGAAACGAGGTGCCGCCGTCGCACTGGTATTTCGACACCATCAAGGAAGCCATCTCCACCTTCCCGCTGGAAAAAGACGGCGAGCTGCTGTGCGAGCCGGGGCGCGCCTTGTGCGCGCAAGGGCTGTCGCTGGTGACGCGGGTGATTTTGCGAAAAGACGACAAGCTGTATCTGAACGACGGCATCTACGGCAGTTTCGACGAACTCACGCTGCCCGGCTGGACGGCGGAATACGCCCACCGCGTGCTGATGACGGGCCCCGACGGGCGCGTGCGCGAGCGCGGCGGCGCGACGCAGCCGTTCAAAGCATTTGGCCCAACCTGTGACACGCTGGACGTTTTGCCCAAGCCGCTGCTGCTGCCCAAGACCATACAGGAGAACGATTACATATTGTTCGAGAATGCCGGCGCCTATTCGGCCGCTGTGCGCACCCAGTTCAACGGCTTTTACCCCGACGACTGGGTGGTGATCGGCGGCGAGTAGCCCGTCACCGCTTCTTAACCAGGACCGGACATGATGTGCACCGGGGCGGGTCACATGTGCAGCGATCTTGAACTGGCGGTGGAGCAGGCGAACGCGCTGGGTGCATCCGAGCGGCGTGCGCTTCTGCTCAGGCTTGTGGCGCAATTGCTGGACGAGCGCACCGGCGCGGCCGAGCGCAGGCGCCTGAGCGAAGTCATAAACCGTATCGCCGCCACGCTCGAGCTTAAGATGGAAATGCCGCTGGATAGCGCCGCATGCGAGGAGCGCCTGCTGGCGCTGCTGCGCGCGGGCGAGCGCGAGATGTTCACCGAGGTTTTCGCGGCACTGGCCGGCATAACCAAGGTTGACGCGGCGGCGCTGCTGAATGGCGGCGCGGACGGGCGCATTGCTCAGGCGTGCAGGGACATGGGACTGCCGCGGGAAGCCTACTCGGCGATCGTCGTTCTGTCCGATCCCGCCCGCGCGCCCGGGCAGACCGAAGCATTGCTTCGCCTCTATGACTACCTACCGCCGCCCCCGCACATTACCCACGAAGCAGCGTAAATCCCAAACTGTCATCACCCGCGATCCGCCTACGCTGCTTCGCAGCTTCGGCGGACTTGCACTTTAGACCCGCCGAAGCCTTTTGGCGAAGGCGGGATGCGGGTGGCCCAGGTTATGAAGCGCACTATCGCGGCGAACCCAACTGGGTGGCCCGGCGTGCGTTGCACGCCCATGGTCAAACGCGCGGCGAAGCCGCGCGAGGCGCGGGCCATGACATGTCTGGAATTACGCCGACTCCACCAGCGGGTGGCGTTCGCGCGTCTTGAGGAATTTCACGCGGGGAAATTTGTCGCCCACGTAGCCGAGCTCCCAATTGTTCTTGGCAAGAAACACCGGCGCGCCGTCGCGGTCGCACGCCAGATGGCCCTTGTTGGCGTCGTGGAATTTTTCAAGCTCGGTGTCGGGCGCTGACAGCCAGCGCGCGGTTTCGAAGGGCGACGCTTCCAGCACGACGTCGAGGCTATATTCGTTTCTCAACCGGCTTTGCAGCACGTCGAGCTGAAGCGGGCCCACAACCCCCACGATCCAGCTGACGCCGATCACCGGCCTGAACACCTGTGTCACGCCCTCCTCCGCCAGGCTTTCCAGCGCGCGCGCCAGATGCTTCTGCTTCAAGGGGTCGGCCACGCGCACGCGGCGCAGGATTTCCGGTGCGAAATTGGGAATGCCGGTGAATGTGAGCTCCTCGCCCTCGGTAAGCGTGTCGCCCACACGCAGGACGCCGTGACTGGGAATGCCGATGATGTCGCCCGGCCAGGCTTCGTCCACAGTCTCACGCTCGCGCGCAAAAAACAGGATGGGGCTGTGCACGCCGATGGTTTTGCCCGTGCCGGACTGCCTCAGCTTCATACCGCGGCGGAAGCGGCCCGAGCACAGCCGCAGAAAGGCCACGCGGTCGCGGTGGTTGGGATCCATGTTGGCCTGCACCTTGAAGACGAAGCCGGTGACGGCTTCTTCATCGGGCGAAACCGCGCGGGGCGACGCCGACGCGGCGCGCGGGCTGGGCGCTATGCGGGCGAGCGCCTTCAAGAGCTCGCGCACGCCGAAATTTTTCAGCGCCGCACCGAAGAACACCGGCGTCATGTGGCCTTCACGGTAGGTCTTGAGATCGAAGGCCGGCAAGGCATGGCGCACCAGCGCCACGTCTTCCTTCAGCTTCGCCTGTAAATCGGCGGGCAAGGTGCCTTCCGCCACGTGCCGGCCGTGCGCCGCGAAAGGCAGAAAATCGTCGCGCGCGAAATCGTGCACGCCCTTGAAGTTGAGCCCGGAGCCGGCAGGCCAGTTCATGGCCGCGCATTCGAGCTGCAACTGGTCGGCGATTTCGTCCACCAGCTCGAAGGGATCGCGCGCCTCGCGGTCCATCTTGTTGATGAAGGTGACGATGGGAATGTCGCGCAGGCGGCACACTTCGAACAGCTTGCGCGTCTGGCTCTCGATGCCCTTGGCGGCGTCGAGCACCATCACGGCGGAGTCGGCCGCGGTGAGCGTGCGGTAGGTATCCTCCGAGAAATCCTCGTGGCCCGGCGTGTCCAGAAGATTGAACACGGCGCCCGCATATTCGAACGTCATTACCGCGCTGGTGACCGAGATGCCGCGCTCCTGCTCGATCTTCATCCAGTCGGAGCGCGCGCGGCGCGCCTGACCGCGGGCCTTCACCTGCCCCGCCAGGTGGATGGCGCCGCCCAGGAGCAGCAGGTGCTCGGTCAGCGTCGTCTTGCCCGCATCGGGATGCGAGATGATGGCGAAGGTGCGGCGCCTTGCCGCCTGGGCGGCAAAAACATTGGGCGCAGCTTCGCTGGCGGGTGTGTGGCTCATTGGCAGCGAATAGCAGGAATAGACGCAAGAACGCAATTGTCATCCCCGGCGAGGATCGCGCGGCTCAGGCGCGCGATGCGAGGGAAGGGGATCCAGGTCGATCGGGCGATACAACATCGCTGAGGAGTTTCTCGTAAAGATCGTTCCAACCAGAATTGTGTTTTTCGATGAGCTTTATTTTCCACACACGATTCCAGCCCTTGATCTGTTTCTCGCGGGCAACAGCAGCGTTGACGTCATTGTGCATTTCATACCAGACCAGAGTGTGCACGCCATATTTCTTGGTGAAGCCCTCGATTAGATCGTTCTTGTGTTGCCATGTGCGATGCAACACGTCGTTCGTCACTCCGGTGTAAAGCGTGCCGTTGCGCCGGCTGGCGAGTATGTAGACGAAATACAGGTAATCCTTCACGTTCTCGCCCTTCAGCTCCACCTGGGTCCCCTTCCCTCGCGCGAGCGTACGCTCGCGCTCGCCGGGGATGACAATTGGGTTTTACGGCGAAGACACACGGTTTCAAAAGCTCTGGGCATTGGCCCGCCCGTTGCAGCAACGCTGGAAGGCCCCGCTTCGTGGGCGCGCTGGCGCGCGCGGATGCGGGCGTGAACAGGCGAAAGGCGGAGGCCATGTCCCAAATCGGGATTTCGCAAACCGGAAACGGATTTTTTCCGCGGACGGCTTTGCGCCCGCGCGCGCTGTGGCGCGAATTCCCGCGCGGGCGGGCAGCCGTCATGGGCATGGCCGCGGCGCTGGCTGTGGTGCTGTTCGACATCACGCTCATCCTCTTCGATTTCCGCGCCCATGTGCGGTTCATTTCGGAAGACCGTTTTGTCGAGAATCTGACCGTCGCTTTCTGGCTTGCGGGCGGGGCCTATATTCTGGCGACGCTTTCGCGCCGCACGGGTTGGGCGTGGCATCTCCTGCTTGCGCTCGCCATGATTTTCATGGCGGGCGAGGAAATTTCCTGGGGCCAGAGGATTTTTTCCTTCGCCACGCCGCCCGGGCTGGAAGCGGTCAACGTCCAGCAGGAATTCAACCTGCACAACATTTCGGGCATCCACGAAAGCATCAAGAACACGGGTTACGTGCTGATTTTCGTGGGCGTGGTGCTGCTTCCGCTGCTGCAACGCATATCCGGCGCCGTGAACCGCGCCGTTGCGCGTTTCGCCGTTCCCGTTGCCAGGCTCGATGTGATCCTGCTCGTGCTTCTCTCGCTCGGCCTGCGCGTTGCATCGCGCGCCATCTGGCACCTTTACGGCGTGGACAATATCTTTGACGAAACGGGCGAGCTGGCACTCAGCCTCGCTTTCTTCCTCTTCGCCCTCGACCGCACGCCGATACGGCGGTAGCGCGTATTCCTAGTCCTCCGCTCAGGAAGCAGAATCAAATCACCGGCTCGTCGACGAAGGGGCGGCCCTGGCGGTCTTCGATTTCAACGATCCAGATATCGGGGTCGAAGCGGATCTGTCTGGCGAAATATTCGCCCGCCCCGGCTTCATCCGTGCGCTCGCCCAGTGGCCGCGTCCACACCAGGCGGCCTTCGCGGCCTTCGCGCGCACGCGCGAGCACCATGCAGGTTCCGTCCAGCCGGTTCACCTTGAGGAACACGGCGCCCGCCTCCTCCGCCCCGCGGCGCACGAGGAATGCGTGCGCCCCCTCGGTCTCGGCGCGGCGCATCAGGGCATGCACATAGACCGCACTTTTGAGGCGCGCCGGCATCATCGTGAATTCCCGTTAAGCATCGAATACGGCGCCTTTCGCCCATCGCGCAGTTTATCGGAAATTTTCCGCCAACAGCGGGACAGTCCGGGAACACCGCGCTAGCCCTTTCGCAAGCGATTTCGCGCCCAAGCCCCGATACGGACAGTTTTAGCTATCGCATTGAGCCCAGCGCAATGCGGGCCCCTTATGAGTGGGGCAAGAGGAAAATCATGTTTGTGCTACGGGCGATTTTCTGGCTGACGGTGGTGGCGCTGTTGATGCCGCGCGAGCCCAATGTGGGGCTGGGGGCGCCCGGCGCGCTCGCGCGCGCGGAAAGCGCGGACCAGTACCTGCCCGATTGCAAGGATTACCAGGCGGCCTGCGATGCGGGCCTTGCCATGGTGGACACGTTTCAAACCGCGGCGCTGTACGGCCTTTCCCGCATCGCAGCGGAGATCGAACGGCAGAAGAGCCTGCGGGAGCACTAGCGGCGCGCAGCAAGAACAATGGTTCCCGCGTGCCGCGCCTGACGGTTCATCCGCACCCCTCCCGGATGGCCGTCAGGCCTCTTCTTCCAGTGGGGCGTGCCAGGCGCGCATGGGGGCGCGCGCCTGGCCTTTTGCCCTGGTGCCGTAATGGCGGGCGAGGCGGTCTAGCGCCAGCACCACACGCCCCGAACGCTTGGGCCAGGCGCGTTCGCAATATGATCCTATTCACCGCTAGTGAGAGGATAACTTTCACATTACGGAAACGGCGGACCCGCAGAAAGACAAGAGGACTCCGGGTCTTTTGAATTGATACAACCATGAGTAGCGTGGACAAGTCAACGCTACCCTTGTTGTGAATCTTGTGGGTTTTCTGCGTTTGGCGTTCGCCCTACCGTCGCCGCCTCAGTCCGGGAAGACGGCCATGCCACGCATCATCTTGCCCCTTCTGATCATCGCATTGAGCGTCGCGGTTTCGGCCTGCGCATCGCGGCACAAGGCGGAAGGCAGCGGTAATTCGCCCGCCTATGCCGCGGGCTACACCGACGGCTGCGCCTCGGGGAGCGCGCGCGCCTCCGGCGACATCGGCGGGGACACGCGCGACGCGAAACTCCACAAGGCGAGCAACGATTACCGCGCCGGCTGGCGCGCGGGGTATGCCTCGTGCTCGTCGACGGCGCCGGCAAATCCCTACGACAATCCCTTCGGCAAGCCGCCGGGAACCTAGGCCGCCGAGACCGTGCTTCCGCCAGGGCGAACCGGCGCGCGCGAACGCCCTCGGCGCCCTCCGCCATCCTGGCGCGCGGACGCCGTATGACCGCGTACAAAAAAGAGAGCGCCGCGCCCTGGCGCATCGGCGCGCGCGAATGGCTTTTCTTCGCGGCTGTCGTACTGGCCTGGGGCGCAATCGCCGCCACGCTTGGCAAGGAGACCGGCTGGGATTTCCGCAACTACCACTGGTACAACGCCTTTGCGTTCCTCAATGGGCGCATGGGGTTCGACTTGGGCGTCGCCCATCATGCGACGTATTACAACCCGCTGCTTGACGTGCCCTTTTATGCGCTAGCGCAGATTCACCCGGCGGCCGCACTGTTTTTCCTGGGCGCGGCGCAAGGCCTGAACATCGTTCCTCTTTATCTGATCGCGCGCGCAGGTCTGGCGCGCGACACGCGCATGGGCGGCGCAATTCTTGCGTTGCTTTGCGTCACCGGCAGCACGGCCGTTTCGCTCACGGGAACAACGAGCTACGACGCCGTGCTTTCGGTGCCGGTATTCTTCGCGCTCGCCCTTCTGGTCATGCAGGAACGCGTGAGCCTTGGCGTTGTCGCGATAGCGGGCCTGCTTGTGGGGAGCGCGGCCGGACTGAAGCTGGTGGACGCGATCTACGCGGCCGGATTCGCGGCGGTGCTGCTTGTCATGCCCGGTTCCATGAAGGAGCGCGCCCTTCGCCTCGGCGCGGGCGCGCTTGGCGGGTTCGTCGGCGCCGCGCTCTTCGGCGGCTTCTGGGCCGCGACGCTGTGGCGCGAAACGGGCAATCCGGTCTTTCCCTATTTCAACGAGCTGTTCGCCTCGCCGCTGGCGCTCGACGCCTCATACCGCGATACGCGTTTTCTCCCCGCCGGCCTGTGGGACGCCCTCGTCTATCCCTTCCGCTTCAGCTTCAACTATGCAATCGCCGACGACACGCCCTTCCAGAACCTGCGGGTGCTTGCGGCGTACATCGCCTTGCCGGCGGCTGCGGTTTTGTGGGCGGCGGGAACACGTGCGGCCGACGCCATCATCCGCCCGCACGCGGCGCGCATTCTCTTCGCCTTCGCGGCCGCGAGCTATGTGGCCTGGATCGCCGTATTCGCTATCTACCGCTACATCGTGCCGCTCGAAATGCTGGCGCCGCTCGTCATCGTGGCGGCGATCGGGCTCGTCCCCGTTTCGCTCAAGGCGCGGCTCGCCGCCGCCGCAATGGTGCTGGCCGCCACGGCCGTATTTGCGCACTACGGATTTGGCCCGCGCGCGGCCGCCGACGACCCTCACGTTCAGGTGAAGGGGATTTCCTTCCCGCATCCCGAAAGGAGCATGCTGCTGCTTGCAGGTTACGAGCCCTTCGGGTTCATCGTGCCATCGCTGCCGCCCGAGGTGCCGGTGCTGCGAATCGACGGCTATCTCGCCGGGCCGGATGACGGCTCGGGCCTGACCAACGCCATGCAGGCGCGCGTTCGCGCGCACAGGGGCCGGTTCTTCCTTCTGGCCGCGCCGCAGGAAATGGAGCGCGCGGGCGCCGCCGTGTCCGCCTACGGCCTTGCGCTTGCGCCTGGGGAATGTGGAAATGCCGTGACGAATCTGGGCGGGCCCTATCTCTTCTGCCCGCTTGTGAGGCATGACTGAGCCAGCGCGCATCGCCGTTCTGATCCCCTGCTACAACGAGGAACCGGCCATTGCCAAAGTGGTGGGCGATTTCCGCCGCGCGCTGCCGGCAGCCGTAATCTACGTCTATGACAACGCCTCTACGGATGCGACCGTGCCGCACGCGCGCGAAGCCGGCGCCATCGTGCGCAGCGAGCCGCGCAAGGGCAAAGGCAACGTCGTGCGCCGCATGTTCGCGGACATCGAGGCCGACGTGTATGTGCTGGTGGACGGGGACGACACCTATGAGGCGGCGGCGTCGCCCAGGCTGGCAGGCAAGCTGGTGAGCGAGGGGCTCGACATGGTGGTGGCCCGGCGCGTGCATTCGGCCAGGGCCGCATACCGGCGCGGGCACGTTCTCGGCAACCGCCTGTTTCGCGCCCTTGCCTCATTTATCTTCGCGGCCGAGGCGGGCGATCTTTTCAGCGGCTACCGCGTTTTCTCGCGGCGCTTTGTGAAGTCCTTCCCCTTCACCGCCGAAGGCTTCGGCGCGGAAACCGAATTCACGGTGCACGCGATACGCCTGCTGATGCCGCGGGCGGAAATCGAAAGCGAATACAGCGAACGGGCAGCGGGCACGGTGAGCAAGCTGAACACGGTGCGCGACGGTTTTCGCATCCTGATGACGATGTTAGGTCTTCTGCGCGAGGAACGGCCCTTGCTTTTCTTTTCCGTGATCTTCGTGTTGCTGGCGGGAGTTTCGGCGGCGCTCGGCATACCTGTGGTGGTGGAATTCATGCGCACCGGCCTGGTACCGCGCATTCCCACCGCCGTGCTCGCCACCGGGCTGATGCTGCTCGCATTCCTTGCGCTGGCCAGCGGCCTGATCCTCGACACCGTCAGCCGCGGGCGGTGGGAATTGAAGCGGCTGGCCTATCTCGCCATCCCCGGGCCGCAGGGACTGAAGCTGCCGTGACTAGCCACAGTTCATCCTCCCCCCTTGGAGGAGGTGTCGCCCGCAGGGCGACGGAGGGGGCTTCCAAATGCGCCGCCCCCTCAGTCCGCTCCCGCCATCGCCAAAGCTTCGGCGGGTTACGAGGCCCGTCCGCCGAAGCTGCGTGGCAGCGAAGCCGGATCGCGGACAGCTCCCCCAGAGGGGGAGCATGAAAGTTACAATCATGACCTATCAATTCCTGCGTTTCGCCGCTGTCGGCGCGGCTGGATTTCTTGTGGATGCGGCCGTGCTGGCGCTGGGCCTGCATCTGATCGGCCTCGACAAGTATCTCGCGCGGCTGATTTCCTTTCTCTGCGCGGCCACGTTTACCTGGGCGATGAACCGGCGTTTCACCTTCGCGCAGGCGGCGTCGCAGGAACGCACGAGCGAATGGGCGCGCTTCGTGGCCGTCAACGGCGCGGGCGGGATGATCAATTACGGAACCTATGCCGCGCTGGTGACCTTTGCCGCGGCGCCTTTCGCCAATCCGTTCGCGGCACTTGCCTTCGGATCGCTGGCGGGGCTCCTGTTCAACTTCTTCGGCTCCAAATTCCTGGTCTTCCGCGCATGAGCGAGTTCGTTTCCAACGGGGGCGTGTGCATCGCCTATGAGACCCTGGGCGAGGGTGCGCCCGTACTGCTCGTGCACGGCTTCGCCTCGAACCGCGAAATCAATTGGCGCAAGCCTGGCTGGTACGAATGGCTGACGCGCGCGGGAAGGCGCGTGATCGCGATGGACAACCGGGGCCATGGCGAGAGCGACAAGCCGCACGACATCCAATTCTACGACGAGGGCCTGATGGCCGGCGACGCGCTGGCCGTGCTCAATGCACTCAAGATTTCCTCCTGCGACATGGTGGGTTATTCGATGGGCGCCTATCTGCTCATCCGTTTGATGCACGATCATCCCGCGCGCGTGGCCCGCGCGGTGCTGGGGGGCGTCGGCGGCACCTATTTCGGCTTCTGGGACAAGCGGGCGAAGAAGATCGCCGATGCCATGCTAGCGAAGGATCCCGCCGAAATCACTGACCCCATGGCGCAAGAATTCCGCCGCTTCGCCGAGCGCGCGGGCGACGACCTCGAGGCGATGGCCGCGTGCATCCAGCGGCCGCGCATTACCTTCACCATGGAGGAGCTGAAGGCGATCACGACCCCGGTTCTGATCGTCTGCGGCGAGAACGACGAGATGGCGGGGCCGCCCGAACGCCTGGCGCGCGTCTTCGCCAATGCGCGCCTCGAAATCGTGGCCGGGCGCGACCACCAGCGCACCGTGGGCGACCCCGTCTTCAAGCAGGCGGCGGTGGAATTTCTTCGATGACGAGCCCCCTCAGTCCTCCTCCGCTCCGTCGGAACTACGGAGGACAGCTCCCCCAGTGGGGGAGCATGCCGCTCTTCATCCTCCCCCTTTGGGGGAGGTGTGCGCGAAGCGCGCGGAGGGGGCATTCCAGTCCAAACACGGGTAAGATTGCCTACTTTGCAGAGACACGCGCATGAACCTTCCCCATAAAGAAACGGCCGTATTCGACTGGGCCGATCCGTTGCTGCTCGATGGCGAGCTTTCCGAGGACGAGCGCATCGTGCGCGACAACGCGCGGCGCTTCTGCCAGGAAAAGCTGATGCCCCGAGTGCGCGAGGGTTTCCGCAACGAAACCTTCGATCGCGCCGTCATGCGCGAGATGGGAGAGGTGGGTTTCCTGGGCTCGACGCTGCCCGAAACCTACGGCTGCGCCGGCCTCAACCATGTCTGCTACGGGTTAGTGGCGCGTGAAGTGGAGCGCATCGATTCCGCCTATCGTTCGGCGATGAGCGTGCAGAGCTCGCTCGTCATGCACCCCATCTGCGCCTATGGCACGGAAGAGCAGCGCAAAAAATATCTGCCCAAACTGGCCAGCGGCGAGCTGATCGGCTGTTTCGGCCTCACCGAGCCCGATCACGGCTCCGATCCCGGTTCGATGACAACGCGCGCAACAAAAGCGCCGGGCGGCTTCCGGCTTTCCGGCGCCAAGTCATGGATCACCAACAGCCCGATTGCCGATGTAGCCGTGGTGTGGGCGAAGCTGGCGGACGACAACGGCGCCATCCGCGGCTTTGTGATCGAGCGTGGCGCCAAGGGGTTTTCCACCCCCAAGATCGAGGGCAAGTTTTCACTGCGCGCTTCGCCCACCGGCGAGATTGTGCTGGAGGATTGCCTCGTTCCCGAAGCCGCGCTGCTGCCCAATGTGAAGGGACTGGCGGGGCCGTTCGGCTGCCTCAACAAGGCGCGCTACGGCATCGCCTGGGGCGTGATCGGCGCAGCCGAGTTCTGCTGGCATGCGGCGCGCCAATATGTCCTTGACCGCAGTCAGTTCGGCCGCCCGCTCGCCGCCAACCAGCTCATCCAGAAAAAGCTGGCGGATATGCAGACGGAAATCACCCTGGGCCTGCAAGGGGTGTTGCGCTTGGGACGGCTGATGGACGAAGGGCTGGCCGCGCCGGAAGCGATTTCGCTCATGAAGCGCAACAATTGCGGCAAGGCGCTGGAGATCGCGAGGGCCGCGCGCGACATGCACGGCGCCAACGGCGTGGCCGACGAGTACCACGTCATCCGCCACGTGCTGAATCTCGAAGCCGTAAACACCTACGAAGGCACGCACGACATCCACGCGCTGATTCTGGGCCGCGCGCAGACGGGCATTCAGGCGTTCAATTGATTGAAAATGTCAGACTCCGACCCTCCCCTTGAGGGAGGGTCGGAATTTGTGAGCGCATAAGCGCGAACAAATTTCGGGGAGGGGTCAATCCGCCGAACACCCCTCCCCGAAATCGTTTCTCACTTCGCTCGAAACGATTTCGACCCTCCCTCAAGGGGAGGGTGGGTTCTTGATCGAAGAAACTCCGCAAAACCGAGGGTGCGTTCAGGCCAGAACTTCGCTGCGGATGGAGAGAGCGGGGAGAAGGCGCAGCAGCGTGGC
>JBQTHM010000043.1:0-40329 GCA_052389895.1 Alphaproteobacteria bacterium
TGGGGGGGGGGCCATTTCCCCCCACCCGGCTCGCCGCGAACCGCGTCTCGCCGACCTCCCCCGCAAGCGGGGGAGGAAAGAGGAAAGCGTGGTTGTCGACGCATTGTTCGGCGCGGGGCTTTCGCGGCCCTTGGATGGCGCAGCGGCGGAAGCCGTGAAGGCGGCGAATGCGAGCGGCAGGCCAATCATAGCCGTCGACGTGCCAAGCGGATTGCATGGCGATCTCGGCCGGCCGCTTGATGGCGTCTGTGCGCGCGCGGCGCTGACGGTCACCTTTTTCCGCAAGAAGCCGGGGCACCTGCTTCTTCCCGGTCGGGTATTATGCGGGGAGATTCTGGTGGCGGACATCGGCACGCCGGAGGCGGTTTTGCAAACCATCCGTCCACAGACGTTCCAAAACGGTCCCGAGCTGTGGGCCAGCGGTTTCCCCTGGCCCAGGCCCGAGGGCCACAAATACGACCGCGGCCATTGCGTCGTGGTGAGCGGGCCCGCGCATGCCACCGGTGCCGCACGGCTTGCCGCGCGCGGCGCACTGCGCATCGGCGCTGGCCTTGTGAGCGTGGCCAGCCCGCTCGATGCCGTTCAGACAAACGCAGCGCACCTCACCGCCATCATGGTCAAGCCGTTTTCCGGCGCTGGCGGCTTGGCCGAGCTGCTTTCTGACAAGCGCTTCAATGCGGTCGCCATCGGCCCTGGCTGCGGCGTCGGCGAGGCCACCAAGGAACTGGTAGAGACCTGCCTTTCCAGCGGCGCATCCTGCGTGCTCGACGCCGACGCCATTACCTCGTTCGCGCGTCACCCCAACGAGTTGTTTGCCAAGACGCACGACCGCGTCGTGATCACGCCGCACGAAGGCGAATTCGAGCGCATGTTTCCCGGCCTCTTGAAACGCGTTGGTTCGCGCCTCGAGGCCGCACGTCATGCGGCAGCGGACGCCAAATGCGTCGTGCTGCTCAAAGGGGCGGATACGGTGGTGGCCGCACCCGACGGCAAGGCGGCCATAAATGCCAATGCGCCGCCCACGCTCGCAACTGCCGGCGCGGGCGACGTGCTGACGGGCTTTGTTGCCGGACTGCTCGCCCAGGGCATGGCGGCGTTCGAAGCGGCCTGCGCCTCCGTGTGGTTGCACGGCGAAGCGGCTAACGCGTTCGGCCCCGGCCTGATCGCGGAAGATTTGCCCGAGGCGCTGCCGGGCGTTCTGCGTGCGTTGAAGGCGCGGACGTGAACGGCGCCGCCGACTACTGCGTCACGGGCGTCAGGCCGCGCTGTTCGAGCATTGGGCCGATGTCGGGATCCTTGCCGTAGAATTTCCGGAACATCTTTCCGTATTCTTCGGTCTGGCCGCGCGAGAGGATGAGATCGCGGTAACGCTGCCCGTTCGCACGCGTCGGCCCGCCATGTTGCTTGAACCAGGCGTCGGTGTCCGCCGCCAGCATGAAGGTCCACTGATACGCGTAATAGGCGGCCGCGTAGCCGCTTGACCAGATATGCAGGAAATAGGTCGTGCGGTAGCGCGTGGGTACACCAGGGAAGTTGGTGTTCGTGACCTTTAGCGCCTGCTCTTCGAAGGCCTCCACGTTTTTCGGCGTTTCGCCCGCGAGCAGGTGCCATTGCAGGTCAAGCTGCGAGGCGGCCAGCAGCTCGCCAAGCTCGTATCCCTGGTTGAACGTCTCCGATTTCTTGATCTTGTTCACTAGCGCCTGCGGGATCGGCTTTCCCGTCTTGTAGTGGATCGCGAAGTTCTTCAGCACGCTCGGCCATGTTGCCCAGTATTCGTTGGCTTGGGAGGGGAATTCCACCCAGTCGCGCGCTGTGTTGGTGCCCGAGAGCGAAGGATATTTCGTGTTCGCGAACAGGCCGTGCAGCGTGTGGCCGAATTCGTGGAACAGCGTGTTCACGTTGTCATAGGTGAGCAACGCGGGCTCGCCCGGCGCCGGCTTGGCGATGTTCATCACGTTGTAGACGACGGGCTTGGTGCCGAGCAGTTTGGACTGCTCCACGAAGTTGGACATCCACGCGCCGCCCTGTTTGTTGTCGCGCTTGAAGGGATCGAAATAGTAGATGGCCAGTTGCGAGCCGTCCTTGTCGAACACGTCCCACACGCGGACTTCGGGGTGATAGACGGGGATGTCTTTGCGTTCCTTGAACGTGATGCCGTAGAGCAAGTTGGCCGAGTGGAACACGCCCTTCACGAGCACGTTGTCCAGTTCGAAATAGGGCTTCAGTTCGTTCTGATCGAGGTCGTATTCCGCCTTGCGGACTTTTTCAGAATAGAAATTCCAATCCCAAGGCTTTAGCTCGAAATTCCCGCCGGTTTTTTCGATCATAGCCTGAATGGCTTTTGCCTCGTCGGCGATTTTTGCGGCGGTCGGTGCGGTGAGCTGGTCGAGAAAGGTCTTTACCGCGGCCGGCGTCTTCGCCATCTGATCGTACAGCACGTATGACGCGTAGTCGGGATAATCCATCAGCTTCGCCTTCTGCACGCGCAGCTTGGCAAGCTCGAGGATGATGGCGCGCGTGTCGTTGTCGTCGCCGCGCTCGGCGCGCCGCCAAGAATTTTCGAAGAGTTTTTGGCGTGTCTCGCGGTTGCTGAGCGAAGACAGGCTCGGCTGCTGGGTCGTGTTCTGCAACGGGATCACATATTTGCCTTCGAGTCCGCGGTCTTTCGCCGCTTGCGCCGCGGCGGCGATCTCGGTCTCCGGCAGCCCGGCAAGCGCCGCCTTGTCGTCGACCACCAGCGCGCCCGCCTTGGCGGCGGCGACCAGTTTCTGCTGGAAGTCCGTTTCCAGCGTGGCGATCTTCTTGTTGATCTCGCGCAGCTTCGCCTTGTCCGATTTCGACAGGTTCGCGCCGGCATGCACGAACTCGTCGTAATAGACCTTAAGAAGATGAAGCGGCTCGGGATCGAGGTTGAGCGAATCCCGCCGGTCGTACAGTTGTTTCACACGCTTGAAGAGTTTTTCGTTAAGGAAAATAGCGTCACGATGGGCAGCGAGTTTCGGTGCGACGTCGGACTGAATCTTGTCGAGCGCCGTGTTGGTATTGGCTTGCACGACCGCTTGAAATGCGGCGTTGACGCGCGTGAGCATCTGCCCGGTTTTTTCCATGGTGACGATCGTGTTCTCGAAGGTAGGCGCGTCCTTCGCGTTGGCGATGGCGTCGATTTCGGCGAGCTCCTGCTTCATGGCCTCTTCGAAGCCGGGTGCGTAATGGCTGTCGTCAATTTTGTCGAAAGGCGGAGCCTCGAGGGGGAGCGTGCTGGGCGCGGCGAACGGGCTGGTCTGCGCCGCAATGGCGGGTGCGCAAACCGTGGCGGCCAAGGCGGTAGCGATTGCAAGAGCTCGGAACGGACGCATGTTGTCTCCTAGGGATGCTGCTTAGGGATGAACCGCGGTTATAGCAGGCGAGGGCAGCTTGGCGCTGCGACCGAATTTCAAGCCTGCGTGAGGCCCTTTATCAACCCCGCCGGGCGGCCCTAGCTTGCCTCGGAAACGCCGTGTTATAGGGGCCGCTTCCCGTAAGCCTGTAACGTGGAGGGAAAGCCTGCCCGCGGGCGTGGCGGAACTGGTAGACGCGCTGGATTTAGGTTCCAGTGACGAAAGTCATGGGGGTTCAACTCCCTCCGCCCGCACCAGCCTGCGCCCCGCAAAAGCGGGCTTCGGCTCGGCGGGCCGGTAGAGAAAGGGCAAAGGCTGTGGCGCCGGAGCGCATGCGAAGGCGGGCCGCCGTATTGAATTAGGACGCTTGATGCAGATCACAGAAGTTCTGACCGAGGGATTGCACCGCGAATTCCGCATCGTGGTGGATGCAAAGCATTTGGACGAAAAGCTCACCGGCCGCCTTGCAGAGATGCAGCCCAAGATCCACTTGAAGGGGTTCCGCCCGGGCAAGGCTCCCGTTTCGCACCTGAAACGGACGTTCGGAAAATCGCTGATGGGCGAAATTGTCCAGGCGGCAATCGACGAATCCAGCGAAAAGGCCATCCGCGATCACGAGCTGCTTCCCGCGGTGCGGCCGCGCATCGATTTCGCCAACGAGATCGAAACCGTTCTCGCGGGCAAGGCCGATCTCGAGTTCACCATGAAGGTGGACCTGATGCCGGAATTCGAGCTGACCGATTTGAGCGCGCTCGAAATCGAACGGCTCATCGCCGACGTCACGGACGCCGACGTGGATGACGCGCTACAACGCCTGGCGGATTCCGAACGGGTTTATTCGCCAAGAACGGAGGGGACCGCCGAGACGGGCGATCGCTTGACCATCGATTTCATCGGAAGGATTGACGGCGAGATTTTCGAGGGCGGCAGCGCCGAGAATTTCGATCTTGTCATCGGCAGCGAAACTTTTCTGAAAGAATTCGAGGACCAGCTTACCGGCGCGAGAGCGGGCGAGACGAAAAAGCTCAGCGTCACTTTTCCGGACGATTACGGCGGGCCCGACATCGCCGGCAAGAACGCAGACTTCAATGTGACGATAAAGGCGATCCAGGCGCCGCTGCCGCTCGCCATGGACAACGAGTTCGCCAAGCGCTTCGGCGTCGAAAGCATGGGCGAGCTGAAGGAGCGCGTGCGGGACTCGGTGAGGAATCGTTTTGCGTCGGCCAGCCGGACGCACATGAAGCGCCGCATGCTGGATGCGCTCGACGAGGCCCTCGCCTTCGAATTGCCGCCGGTCATGGTGAAAGTGGAGTTCGAAGGGATATGGAAGCAGGTGGAAGCCGAGCTCAAACGCGAAGGGAAGACGCCGGAGGACGAAGGCAAGAGCGAGGATGAGCTGAAGGCCGAATATCATGCGATTGCAGAGCGGCGCGTGCGTCTCGGCCTCGTGCTTTCGAAAATCGGCCAGCAGAATGGCTTGGGCGTTACCGAAGAGGAACTGGAGCGCGCCGTGGTTACGCGCGCCCGCCGCTTCCCCGGCCAGGAAGAGAGGGTCGTGCGCTACTATCGCGAAACGCCGCAGGCGATGGAGGAAATCCGCGCGCCTCTCTTCGAAGACAAGGTTATCGATTTCGTGGCCGAACTGGCCAAGGTGAGAGACCGTAAAGTGGACCGCGAAACGCTTTTCATGGAACCCGACGATGCGGCTGCCAAATTGGCGGCGGCGGACGACAAGAAGCCCGCAAAGAAGGCCAAAGGAGAGGAAAAGCCTAAGGCAAAGAAAAAGAAGGGCGATTGACACGGGCGCGCGCAATACCCACGTTCTGCCAACTGAATCGGAAAGACCCAGATGAGCAACCCGCGTGATGTTTATATGAATACCCTCGTTCCCATGGTGGTCGAACAGACCGCCCGCGGCGAACGCGCTTTTGACATCTATTCACGGCTGTTAAAGGAGCGGATCATTTTCGTCACGGGCCCTATTGAGGACACCGTGGCAAGTCTAATCACGGCGCAACTGCTCTTTCTCGAAGCGGAAAATCCCAAAAAAGAAATCGCGATGTATATCAATTCCCCCGGCGGCTGGGTGACGTCGGGCCTAGCGATCTATGACACCATGCAATACATCCGCCCGGGGGTGCAGACGCTCTGTGTCGGACAGGCGGCGTCGGCGGCATCGCTTCTGCTGTGCGCTGGCGCCAAGGGCCAGCGGTACAGCCTGCCGAATGCCCGCATTCTGGTGCACCAGCCCTCGGCTTCCTATCAGGGCCAGGCGTCGGACATCGCACGACATGCGCAGGAAATCGTGAAATTGAAGCGCCGCTTGAACGAGATTTACGCCAAACATACTGGCCAGAAAGTGGAAACCATCGAAAAGGCGCTGGACCGGGACACCTTTATGACGGCAGAAGAGGCGAAGTCTTTCGGCCTTGTTGACGAGGTTTATTCCAGCCGTCCCGGGCTGGACGAGGGCCCCGAGCGGATCAGGCTTAAAGCCTAATCGCAGCGCGATTCGGCATGGAACCCATTGAGGAATCACGCCTTAAACAATTCTTGATCCCGGTAACTCTATCGTGTCGAATATCGATTCGAGGGTGGCCGGTACGCCAAGGGGTTGTTCTGGCGCGGTTTCTGCAAAGCCGTTCCTCGTGTGTTTGAGGACGGGACCTAGGGTCCCCAAGAAGTACCAGGAGTGCCCATGAGCAAGACGGGCGGCGGCGATTCGAAGAACACCCTTTATTGCTCGTTCTGCGGCAAGAGCCAGCACGAGGTGCGCAAGCTTATTGCGGGCCCGACCGTCTTCATCTGCGACGAATGCGTCGAACTCTGCATGGAGATCATCCGGGAGGAGAACAAGACCTCCTTCATGAAATCGCGCGAAGGCGTCCCTTCGCCGTCGGAGATTTACAAGGTTCTGGACGATTACGTGGTGGGCCAGCAGCACGCCAAAAAGGTCATGTCGGTTGCCGTCCACAACCACTACAAACGCATCAATAACGCGGGCAAATCCGGCGAGGTGGAGCTCGCCAAGTCCAACATCCTCCTCGTCGGGCCGACGGGGTGCGGAAAAACGCTGCTTGCACAGACGCTGGCGCGCATCCTGGACGTGCCCTTCACCATGGCCGATGCCACCACGCTGACCGAAGCCGGTTACGTCGGCGAGGACGTGGAGAACATCATCCTCAAACTGCTGCAGAACGCCGACTACAATGTCGAGCGCGCCCAGCGCGGCATCGTCTATATCGACGAGGTGGACAAGATCAGCCGCAAATCCGACAACCCGTCGATTACGCGCGACGTGTCAGGCGAAGGCGTGCAGCAGGCGCTGCTGAAAATCATGGAGGGCACGATCGCGAGCGTACCTCCCCAGGGCGGCCGCAAGCATCCGCAGCAGGAATTCCTTCAGGTGGACACGACCAACATTCTTTTCATTTGCGGCGGCGCGTTCGCGGGTCTGGAAAAGATTATCTCGTCGCGTACGCAGGGCATGTCCATGGGCTTCGGCGCCAATGTGCGCGCGCCGGACGATCGCAATACGGGAGAAATTCTGCGCGACGTAGAACCGGAGGACCTGCTCAAGTTTGGGCTTATTCCCGAGTTCATCGGGCGGCTACCGATTATCGCTACGCTTGAGGACCTCGACAACGCGGCGCTGATCGAGATCCTCACCCGGCCCAAGAATGCGCTGGCAAAGCAGTATCAGCGCATGTTCGAGATGGAAGGCGTCAAGCTCCGCTTCCATGACGACGCGTTGAACGCGATTGCACGCAAGGCGATCGCACGCAAGACGGGCGCACGCGGGTTGCGCTCAATCCTGGAAGGCATTTTGCTTGAAACCATGTTCGAGCTTCCGTCGCTGAACGGCGTTCAGGAAGTTGTGATCACGCCCGACGTTGTCGAAGGGCGTGCGCGGCCGCTGTACACCTACAGCGACAAGGCACAAGCACGCGAATCGAGCGCGTCCTAGGCACAACAGCCGGCTCTTTTCCCTACCCGAGCCTTGAAACCGCCAAGGTGGGGCCCCACGTTATGCATGTGATTTGGCGCGGATCGCGCTAGCCCGGTGCGCCGGCGGCTCGGTACGAAGTGTAAACAGGCGTTGTGCTAGGGTCGCCCCGGCAGGAGTTAAGGCATGACCGACAAGGATGTAGGCGGGAAAATCGCTGGCGGCCCCGAGGGCGGGCAGGTGCCGGAATCCGGCGGCGTCATGGCGCCGGTGCTCCCGCTGCGCGACATCGTCGTCTTCCCGCACATGATCGTTCCGCTCTTCGTAGGACGCGAGAAGTCCGTTCGCGCTCTTGAGGAGGTGATGAACGACGAAAAGCAAATTCTCCTGCTTACCCAGAAGAACGCGGCCGAAGATGATCCGTCGGCCGACGGGCTCTATCGCATCGGCACCCTGGCGACAGTCCTGCAACTCCTGAAGCTTCCCGATCAGACGGTCCGCGTGCTCGTGGAAGGCAAGACGCGCGCGCAGGTCAAAGCATTTGCACCGCGCACGGACTTTTTCCAGGCCGTGATCGAGAGGGTCGAGGACGAGTCCGGCGACCAGAGCGAAGTCGAAGCGCTTACGCGCAGTGTAAAGACTAATTTCGAGCAGTATATCCGGCTGAACAAGAAGATCCCCGCAGAGACCCTGGCTTCCGTCTCGCAGATCGACGACGCGGCGAAGCTGGCCGATACGGTTGCGTCGCATCTCACGGTAAAAATCGCCGATCGCCAGCAATTGCTGGAAATGCGCAACCCAACCGAGCGCCTTGAGCGTGTGCTCGCGCTCATCGAGGGCGAAGTCAGCGTGCTTCAGGTCGAACGCAAGATCCGCAGCCGCGTCAAGCGCCAGATGGAGAAGACGCAGCGCGAGTACTACCTCAACGAGCAGCTCAAGGCGATCCAGAAGGAGCTTGGCGAAGGCGAAGAGGGCCGCGACGAGCTGAACGAGCTGGAAGAGCGCATCAAGAAGACGAAGCTGTCCAAGGAAGCGCGCGAAAAGGCGCAGGGCGAACTCAAAAAGCTTCGCCAGATGTCGCCCATGTCGGCGGAAGCCACGGTCGTGCGCAACTATCTCGATTGGCTGCTGTCGCTACCGTGGGGCAAGAAGTCGAAGATCAAGCGCGACATCGCCAACGCCGAGACCGTGCTGAACGAAGACCATTACGGCCTCGAGAAGGTGAAGGAACGCATTCTGGAATACCTGGCCGTGCAGCAGCGCGCGGGGAAAATGAAAGGGCCAATTCTGTGCCTGGTGGGCGCACCTGGAGTCGGCAAGACGTCGCTCGGCAAGTCGATCGCGCGAGCAACGGGCCGCGAGTTCGTGCGCATGAGCCTCGGCGGCGTTCGCGACGAAGCCGAAATCCGCGGTCACCGCCGCACCTATATCGGGTCCATGCCGGGCAAGATCATCCAATCCATGAAAAAGGCGAAAACGGCGAACCCGCTCTTCCTGCTGGACGAGGTGGACAAGCTCGGCGCCGACTGGCGCGGCGATCCGTCTGCCGCGCTTCTGGAAGTGCTCGACCCCGAGCAGAACCATGCCTTCAACGATCATTACCTGGAGGTCGATTTCGATCTCTCCGACGTGATGTTCATCACCACGGGCAATACGCTGCGCATGCCGCAGCCGCTCATGGACCGCATGGAGATCATCCGCATCCCCGGCTCCACCGAGGACGAGAAGGTGGAGATCGCCAAGCGGCACCTGATCCCGAAGCAGCTGAAGGCGCACGGGCTCAAGGACGAGGAGTGGAAAATCACCGAGGAAGCATTGCGCGACCTCATCCGCTACTACACGCGAGAAGCGGGCGTGCGCAATCTTGAGCGCGAAATTGCCAATCTCTCGCGCAAAGCAGTGAAGGAAATCGTCTCCGGCAAGATCTCCGTTCTGGAGCTGACGCCGAACAATCTCGGCGACTATTCGGGCGTGCGGAAATTCCGCTACGGCGAGATTGAGGCTGAGGACTCGGTTGGCGTCGTTACCGGCCTCGCTTGGACCGAAGTGGGCGGCGAGACGCTCACCATCGAATCCGTCATGCTGCCCGGCAAAGGGCGCATGCAGGCGACCGGCAAACTGGGCGACGTCATGAAGGAGTCGGTGGACGCAGCCCGTTCGTATGTGCGCAGCCGCGCAACTGCCTACGGTGTGAAACCGCCACTCTTCGACAAAACGGACATCCATGTGCACGTCCCGGAAGGGGCCACACCGAAGGACGGGCCTTCCGCGGGCGTGGCGATGGCGACGTCCATCATCTCGGTGCTGACAGGGATTCCGATCCGCCGCGACGTGGCCGTGACAGGCGAAATCACTCTGCGCGGCCGCGTGCTTCCCATAGGCGGATTGAAAGAGAAGCTGCTTGCGGCGCTGCGCGCAGGCCTCAAGACCGTGATCATCCCGGCAGAGAACGAGAAGGACCTTGCCGAAATTCCCGACAACGTGAAACAGGGTCTGGAAATCAAGCCCGTGGCCAATATGGACGAGGCGATCAAGATTGCCCTGGTTCGCCAGCCGACGCCGATCACCTGGGAGGAATCGGAAGAGCCGATGGCCGTTCCGCCGGCCGAAGAGCCCGGGGAAGACGCGGTCATTACCCATTAGGCTCGACGCGGCCCGCCTTGCGGGCGCCGGATTCCAGAATGCAACGCTTCCCGGCGGGCGGAGGCTTGAGACCGTCTGCACATCGATTCAGGTGAAACGGAACAGGAACGAACCCGCGGCCTGATTGCCGGGAATCGTGGATTTTTCGTGGTTCTCGCCTTTACGCCCGTTTGGGCGCAGCCTTAGACTCCGCGGAATACCGGGGGATTCGGCCCCTATCAGGAGAACGCCCGTGAACAAAAACGATCTGATTCACCATTTGGCCGAGCGGACGGGACTTTCCAAGACCGACGCGCAGAAGGCCGTCGACGGCGTGTTCGATGCCATTACAGATGCGCTGAAACGGGGCGACGAGATCCGCATTACCGGTTTCGGCGTGTTTGCTGTGTCCCACCGCGCCGGGGGTAAGGGGCGCAATCCGCAAACCGGCGCCATCATCGACATCAAACCCTCCAAGGCCCCGCGCTTCAGGGCCGGCAAGCCGCTCAAGGATTTGCTGAACGCCTGAGACGGATTTCCCCGCGCGCACGCCCGCGCGCCATGCGTTATCCTGTTTTCCCGGGCGGTTAGCTCAGCGGAAGAGCACTTCGTTTACACCGAAGGGGCCGGCGGTTCGAACCCGTCACCGCCCACCACGCTTCGCCTTGGGCTTCGCATGGCGCAGCCAAGCGAAGCCGCTGAGGCGAAGCCGGGCCCGGCGCAGCCCAAAGGGCGAAGCCGGGCTGGTGTGCGCAGCTACGGCTTGGCAAACCAGCCTTTGCCGAAGCGCGCGAGCGCGGGGCGGGCCGCAAAAGGGTCGCGCTGCTGCGAGTCGGCGAGCCGCGCTTCGCTGCTCGGCAGCGGCGGAGGGACAAATTTGTTGAGCGGGGCACCCATGAAATCCCTTCTTGCGATTACGGCGATCGCACTCGCGCTCGCTGCGTGCGGACCGACGAACTGGGAAGACAGGCACCCAGGGGCACGCGCGTTGCGCGGCGATCCGAGCGGCATCGCGGCCGGCATCAAACAGATGCAATCATACGATGCAAACAAGGACGGAACCGTTACGCGCGCCGAAATGGAGGCGCAGCTGAAGAAGGACTTTGCTGCCGCCGATCTCGACCGCAACGGCACCCTGAACGCCGATGAGGCGCGCGCGGAGAACGCCCGCCGGTATGCAGCGCACGGCACGCAATACTCGCCATTGCTCGACTGGAACCAGGATACGCTGATCGACTATGCGGAATTCGCCGGCGCCCCGCGCTCGCTGTTCGATCAGCTTGACCGCGACAACGACGGGGAATTGTCGGGCACGGAATTAAAGCCGCCGCGCGGTCCCGTACTGGAAGAACGCAAGCAGCCTGCTAGCCAAGACCGCAGGACAAGACGGCGGTTATTAGATTTATAGGCGCACGACACTACAGCACGCAATTTCTGCCGCATTCACAAGACGCTACGCGCTGGTCCGGGCTGGTGGGAGGAGCAGAGCGCCAGAAAAGGGGATATGCTGCGACCATAAATTGCAGGGGTTCGTAGCATGAACAAATACATCGGAATCGGCCTCGCGCTTGGCGCCGGAATCGGCGCCGCCATAGGGGCAGCCATGAACGATATGGGCGTTTGGCTCGCGCTCGGAGTAGCTATCGGTCTCGCTAGTGGCTTCGCCATTAGCCGGGCGAGGCCGAAATAAGTACAAGGAGAAGGGCTCACGGCCTTTCCGAATTTCGAACTGAGACACTGCCCAAATAGCGGTTGGCGGAGATAATTCAAAATGCGTCACCGCCCTGTTTTCCCTCGCTTGACACTATAAGGACGCGCGCTTAGACCGGCCCCTCTTCGCAAGGGCCAGCGCCCATTGCGGGGGCGTAGCTCAGTTGGTTAGAGCGCCGGCCTGTCACGCCGGAGGTCGCGGGTTCGAGCCCCGTCGCTCCCGCCAGTCTTCGCTGCGCAGCGGTGAAGGCTGCGATACCGTAGCGCGCGGCACCACGGCGGGCGGTAATCGGCTCATATAGCTCTGAATGACGCGCTACGTGACGCGTGCAAGCTTGTGTCACGCGCGCCGCAAACAAAGCAAAAAAGCCTCCATCCGGCGCGGCCCTAACCACCTATTATGTCTGTGAGATTGCGCTCAAACGCGCGTTGCAACAGGGGGCATGGACACTATACTGCGCGCGCGAAAATCGCCTGATTTTCGTGCACTTTCCGGCGCGCTTGGACGGGCAAGCGCGTTCCTCGAAAACGGGTTCGCCCCATGAAAGCGCTGCTGCTTGAATACTTGCCCATCCTGATTTTTATCGGGATTGCCGGCGCCATAGGCGTGGCGCTGCTGCTTGTTCCGTTTCTCATTGCCCCGTCCAAGCCGGATCCCGAGAAGCTCTCCGCCTATGAATGCGGATTCAACGCGTTTGACGACGCGCGCATGAAATTCGACGTGCGCTATTACCTCGTCGCGATCCTCTTCATCATCTTCGACCTGGAAGTGGCGTTCCTGTTCCCGTGGGCTGTTTCGCTGCAGGAAATCAGCGAATTCGGCTTCTGGTCCATGATGGTGTTTTTGGCCGTCCTCACCATCGGCTTCATCTACGAATGGCGGAAGGGAGCGCTCGAATGGCAGTGATGTACGGCCAAGCGGGACGCGCGGGCGCGGAAGGCGCAGGGTTGATCACGCCTAACGATCCCTATTTTCCTCTGCTGCAGCAGAGCCTCCAGAACAAGGGCTATCTCACCGCGCGCGCAGACGAACTCATCACCTGGGCCCGCACCGGCTCGCTGATGTGGATGATGTTCGGGCTTGCCTGCTGTGCGATCGAGATGATGCAGGCAGCTATGCCGCGCTACGATTTGGAGCGCTTCGGTTTCGCGCCGCGCGCGAGCCCACGCCAATCCGACGTCATGATCGTGGCAGGCACGCTGTGCAACAAGATGGCGCCCGCCTTGCGCAAAGTTTACGACCAGATGCCCGAGCCGCGCTACGTGATTTCGATGGGTTCCTGCGCGAACGGCGGCGGCTATTACCACTATTCCTATTCGGTGGTGCGCGGCTGCGACCGCATCGTGCCGGTGGACATCTACGTCCCCGGCTGCCCGCCATCGGCCGAGGCGCTGGTGTACGGGATCATGCTGCTCCAGCGCAAAATCCGCCGCACCGGAACGATCGAACGGTGATGCGATGGCCAAGACTCTGCAACAGCTCGGAGAACACATCGCCGCCGCCTTGCGTTCGCCGACACGATTCGAGGTCGCTCACGGGGAGCTGACGGTCTCGACTGACACAGCCAATCTCCTCCGCACGCTTGGCTATCTGCGCGACAACGAGGCTTGCCGGTTTTCGCTGCTCGTCGACATCACGGGCGTCGATTATCCGAATCGCGCGAAGCGCTTCGACGTCGTCTATCACCTGCTTTCCATCCATTTGAACCAGCGCATCCGCGTGAAAGTGCAAACCGACGAGGAATCGGCGGTGCCATCGTGCGCCAGCATCTGGCCGGCTGCCAATTGGTTCGAGCGCGAGGCTTACGACATGTACGGGATTCTGTTTTCCGATCATCCCGACATGCGCCGCATTCTCACCGACTACGGGTTTTCGGGGCACCCGCTGCGTAAAGATTTTCCGCTCACAGGCTTTGTCGAGCTGCGTTACGACGACGAGCAGAAGCGCGTCGTCTATGAGCCCGTTCAGCTTGTGCAGGAAATGCGCGAGTTCGATTTTCTCAGCCCGTGGGAAGGGGCGAAATACGTTCTTCCCGGCGACGAGAAAGCGACGAAGAAGTGAGCGAGTAGCGAATGGCGAATGGGCGAGTAGCGAATGGGAAATAGGCGAGTAGCGAGTAGCGAGTGGCGAATAGGGAAATGATGGTTGAACGAGAAAAAGATCACGTCCTATCGGGATTTGCGCGTGTGGCAGGATGCCATGTCGCTCGCCGAATCTTGCTATCAGCTCACGCGGTCATTTCCCAAAGACGAAACATTTGGATTGACGACTCAAATTCGCCGCTCGGCGAGTTCAATTGCGGCCAATGTCGCCGAAGGTCAGGGGCGCGAAAATACGCAAGCGTTCATTCAATTTCTCCGAATTTCGCAAGGCTCACTAAAAGAATTAGAAACGCATCTCTTGCTCGCGGAGCGCGTCGGTTTGGGCACCAAACCCGAGTTTGTCCAACTGTTGGAGCGTTGCCAGGCGTTGGGCAAGATGCTGCGGTCTCTAATTCGCGCGCCGCAATTGAGAAGAGCGAGACGTTGATGCTGAAGCTTACTTCACCCCATTTGCTACTCGCCATTCGCGATTCGCTGCTCAGGCATGGTGTTCAACATGCCTGAGCAAACCGAACGCAACTTCAACATCAACTTCGGGCCGCAGCATCCGGCGGCGCACGGCGTGTTGCGCCTCGTGCTCGAACTGGACGGCGAAGTGGTGAGGCGCGTGGATCCGCATATCGGGCTGCTGCACCGCGGGACGGAAAAGCTGATCGAATACAAGACCTATCTTCAGGCTAACGGCTATTTCGACCGCCTGGATTACGTCGCACCGATGAACCAGGAGCACGCGTTTTGCCTGGCGCAAGAAAAGCTGCTGGCTATGACGATACCGCCGCGCGGGCAGTACATTCGCGTGCTTTTTTCGGAAATCGGCCGCCTGCTCAACCACCTGCTGCAGATCACGACTCAAGCTTTGGATGTAGGCGCGCTGACGCCGCCGCTGTGGGGCTTCGAAGAGCGCGAAAAGTTGATGATTTTCTATGAGCGCGTTTCGGGTGCACGCATGCACGCGAATTATTTCCGCGCGGGCGGCGTGCGGCTCGACATGCCCAAGGGTCTCGCCGAAGACATCTACAAGTTCTGCGAGACCTTTCCCAAGGTGGTGGACGATATCGACGAGCTGCTGACCGAGAACCGCATCTTCAAGCAGCGCAATGTGGATATCGGCGTCGTGACAAAGGAACAGGCGCTGGCCTGGGGCTTCACCGGCGTCATGCTGCGTTCAACCGGTTTCGCGTGGGATCTGCGCCGCGCGCAGCCCTATGAGTGCTACAACGACCTCGATTTCCAGATTCCCGTGGGCAAGAACGGCGACAATTACGACCGCTATCTGATGCGGATGGAGGAAATGTGCCAGTCCACCAAGATCATGAAACAATGTATCGAGAGGATGCCGGATGGCCCCGTATCGGCCGAAGACGGCAAGGTAGTGGTGCCGCGCCGCGAAGAAATGAAGCGCTCGATGGAAGCGCTCATCCACCACTTCAAGCTGTACACCGAGGGCTATCATGTGCCGGCGGGCGAAGTGTACGCAGCGGTCGAGGCGCCCAAGGGCGAGTTTGGGGTCTATCTCGTCTCTGACGGCGGCAACAAGCCCTACAAGTGCAAGATCCGCGCGCCCAGCTATCCCCATCTGCAGGCAATGGACTGGATGATGCGCGGCCACATGGTGGCCGACGTCTCCGCCGTTCTCGGCTCCCTCGACATCGTCTTCGGGGAGATCGACCGGTGAGCCTGCGCCGTCTTGCCGAGAAGCAGCCCGCGAGCTTCGCCTTCACGAAAGAAAATCAAGCGTGGGCGGAAGCGGAGATCAAAAAATACCCGCCCGGGCGGCAGTGGAGCGCGGTGATCGCGCTGCTGTGGCGCGGGCAGGAGCAGGAAGGCTGGGTCACGCGGCCAATGATCGAGTATGTGGCCAACATGCTCTCCATGCCGTTCATCCGCGTGCTGGAAGTGGCGACGTTCTACACCATGTTTCACCTGCAGCCGGTGGGAAAGCACGTGGTTTGGGTGTGCACCACGACGCCGTGCTGGCTCGCGGGCTCGGATGCGATCGTGGCTGCGTGCCAGAAACACATTTCGCGCGAACCCGGTGCGATTTCGCCGGACGGCAAATTCACCTGGATGGAGGCCGAATGCCTGGGCGCCTGCGTGAACGCGCCCATGATGCAGATCGGCAAGGATTTCTACGAAGACCTCGACGGGCCCAAAACGGACAAGATTCTCCAAGCGCTTCGCCGCGGCGAAAAGCCAAAGCCAGGCCCGCAAAGCGGGCGGCGTTCCTCCGAACCCGCGGGCGGGCTGACGACATTGAAAGAGGTGCAGTCGTGACAGCGATCGCGCCCCCCTTCCGTCCCCCTTCGCTGCTTCGCAGCTTCGGAGGACACCTTCCCCCACATGGGGGGAAGGAAGTTTTTCTCCTCCCCCCTTGTGGGGGAGGGTGGCCCAAAGGGCCAGGAGGGGGGTGTCATGCTCTCCGATAAGGACCGCATCTTCACCGACCTCTATGGTTTCCACGGCTGGGGGCTGAAGGACGCGCGCAAACGCGGCTGCTGGGACGGCACCAAGGCCATTCTGGAAAAGGGCCACGATTGGATCACCGACCAGGTGAAGAAGTCGGGCCTGCGCGGGCGTGGCGGCGCGGGATTTCCCACCGGACTCAAATGGTCGTTCATGCCCAAGGAAGTAAAGGAGCGGCCGCATTATCTCGTAGTCAATGCGGACGAGTCCGAGCCCGGCACGTGCAAGGACCGCGACATCATGCGCCACGATCCGCATCACCTGATCGAGGGATGCCTGATCGCCTCCTTCGCCATGCGGGCGCACACCTGCTTCATCTACATCCGCGGCGAGTTCATGCGCGAGCGCGAGGTGCTCGATGCGGCCGTGCGCGAAGCTTTCGCAGCCAAGCTGATCGGCAAGAACAATGTGCACGGCTGGGATTTCGACATCATCGTGCACCACGGCGCGGGCGCCTACATCTGCGGCGAGGAAACGGCGCTGTTGGAAAGCCTCGAGGGCAAGAAGGGCCTGCCGCGGTTGAAGCCGCCGTTTCCGGCTAATGTCGGCGTCTATGGTTGCCCGTCCACGGTGAACAACGTCGAATCCATCGCCGTCGTACCTGCCATTCTCAAACGCGGCGCCGGCTGGTTCGCCGGCCTCGGCCGCCCGAACAACACCGGCACCAAGGTCTTCTGCATCTCCGGCCACGTGAACCAGCCTTGCAACGTGGAAGAAGAGATGGGCATTCCCATGAAGGAGCTCATCGAACGCCACGCGGGCGGCGTGCGCGGCGGCTGGGACAATCTGCTGGCCGTCATTCCGGGCGGCGCATCGGTGCCGCTGATCCCGAAAGAAGTTTGCGACACCGTGCTGATGGATTTCGATTCACTGAAAGACGTTCAAACCGGGCTTGGCACCGCGGCCCTGATTGTGATGGACAAATCCACCGACATCGTGCGCGCGATCGCGCGGCTGGCGCAGTTCTACAAGCATGAGAGCTGCGGCCAGTGCACGCCCTGCCGCGAAGGCACGGGCTGGATGATGCGCGTGATGTACCGCCTCGTCGAAGGCAACGCCGAGCCCGGCGAAATCGATCTGTTGTGGGACGTCAGCGAGGAAGTGGAGGGCCACACCATTTGCGCGCTGGGCGATGCGGCGGCATGGCCCATTCAGGGCCTCATCCGTCATTTCCGCCCCGAACTGGAACGGCGCATTGCCGCCCACAAATCGGGGCAGCCCGTCGTCATGCAGGCGGCGGAGTAGGTGACGATGGGCCCCCTCCGCCTCGCATGCGCTCAACACCTCCCCCAGAGGGGGAGGATGAATTCAAGTCTCATGCTCCCCCTCTGGGGGCCGCCTTCGCTGAAGCTACGGCGGCCGAGGGTGCGCACTCTCGCCCGCCGAAGCCTTGGCGTAGGCGGGAGCTGTCAGCGAAGCGGACTGAGGGGGCAGGTGGCTCGCCATGCCTAAGTTGATCATCGACGGCAAGGAGATGGAGTTCGATGCGGGGCTCACGCTGCTGCAGGCGTGCGAGCAGGCGGGCGCCGAAATTCCGCGCTTTTGTTACCACGAGCGGTTGTCGGTGGCGGGCAATTGCCGCATGTGCATCGTGGAGTGGGTGGGTTCGCCCAAGCCGCAGGTAAGCTGCGCGCTTCAGGTGAAAGATCTGCCGCCCAACAAGGACGGCACACCGCCCCGCATCAACACAAATTCACCAGTTGCGCGGCGCGCGCGCGAAGGCGTGATGGAATTCCTGCTGATCAACCATCCGCTCGATTGCCCCATTTGCGATCAGGGCGGCGAGTGCGATCTGCAGGACCAGGCGCTCTTCTATGGCCGCGCGGCCTACAACCGCTTCTGGGAAAACAAGCGCGCGGTGGAAGACAAATATATGGGGCCGCTGGTCAAAACTATCATGACCCGCTGCATCCAGTGCACGCGCTGCATCCGCTTCGCCACCGAAGTGGCGGGCGTGTCAGACCTTGGCGCCACCGGCCGCGGCGAGGACATGGAAGTCGTTACCTATCTCGACAAGGCGCTGGGCTCGGAATTGTCGGGTAATGTGATCGACCTTTGCCCGGTGGGCGCGCTCACTTCGAAACCTTATGCCTTCGTCGCGCGCCCCTGGGAATTGCGCAAGACGGAGTCCATCGATGTCATGGACGCGGTGGGCTCCAACATCCGCGTGGACAGCCGCGGGCGGGAGGTGATGCGCGTGCTGCCGCGCACGCATGAAGGCATCAACGAGGAATGGATTTCCGACAAGACACGGTTTGCCTGCGACGGCCTCAAGCGCCAGCGGCTGGACACGCCATACATAAGAGAGAAGGGCAAGTTGCGCCCGGCGGAGTGGCCGGAGGCGTTCTCGCTGATTGCAACCAGGCTGAAGAAAACTGTGCCGGAAAAGATTGCGGCGATCGCCGGCGATCTCTGCGCGGCCGAGGAGATCAAGGCGCTGAAGGATTTGATGCAGCGCTTTGGCGTGAAAAGCCTCGAATGCCGGCAGGATGGCGCCAGGATCGGCGGGGGCCCGCGCGAAGGTTATCTGTTCAACACCACAATCGCGGGCATCGAGGCGGCGGATGCGCTGCTTCTAATCGGCACCAACCCACGGCTCGAGGCGCCGGTGCTGAACGCGCGCATCCGCAAGACGTGGCTGAACAGTAATGTGAAGATCGCAAACGTGGGCGTGCCGTAC
Source organism: Alphaproteobacteria bacterium (assembly GCA_052389895.1). Classification (GTDB taxonomy): domain Bacteria; phylum Pseudomonadota; class Alphaproteobacteria; order Micropepsales; family Micropepsaceae; genus CAVVXX01. The sequence goes on from JBQTHM010000043.1 coordinate 18,902, forward strand.
GACCTTACCTACCCCGTTGGGCAATTGGGCGCATCGCCCTCCGTGCTGGAAGCGATTGCCAAGGGCACGCACGAATTCGTCAAGGTGCTGAAGGGCGCGAAGCGGCCTATGCTGATCGTGGGTCAGGGCGCGCTGGCGCGCCGCGACGGCGCGGCGATATTGAAACTGGCGGCCAAGATCGCGGCGTCAACAGGAATGATCGGCCCCAAGGGCACCGCCGCCGAAGGCGGCTGGAACGGATTCAACGTGTTGCACACTGCGGCTGCGCGCGCAGGCGCGCTCGATCTTGGTTTCCTGCCTGCCGCGGGCGGGCGCGACATGGCCGGTATTCTTGACGGCGCAGCGAAGGGAAACATCGAGGTCCTGTATCTGCTCGGAGCGGACGAGTTCGACACCGCGAAACTGGGCAAGGCGTTCGTGATCTATCAGGGCACGCATGGCGACGCCGGCGCGCACAGAGCCGATGTCATTCTCCCCGGTGCGGCCTACACGGAGAAGTCCGGTTTCTACGTGAACACCGAGGGCCGCGTGCAGCTCGCCAACCGGGCCACATTCCCGCCGGGCTCGGCCAAAGAAGATTGGGCGATTATTCGCGCGCTATCGGAGGCGGCCGGCCACAAGCTTCCGTACGATTCGATAAGCGAAGTCCGCGCCGCGATCGTGAAGGACGCGCCGCATTTCACAACGCGCGATGAGCCGACGGTACAGCCGGGCGCGGATCCCGCGATCTGGAACGCGATTGGCGCCGCGGGGCCGGTGGATGCGTCACAGCCGCTTGTGTCGCCCATTCGCGATTTCTATCTCACCAACCCAATTGCGCGCGCAAGCCTGACCATGGCCGAGTGCAGCCGCATCTATGCCGGCGGCGCCCAAATGGCGGCGGAGTAGGGCGATGGGGCCCCTCCGCCTCGCATGCGCTCGGCACCTCTCCCAGCGGGGGAGAATGAGTTCTGTTCATGCTCCCCCTTCGGGGGCCGCCTTCGCTAAAGCTACGGCGGCGGAGTATGCGAATTCTCGCCCGCCGGTGCCGTGGCGTAGGCGGGAGCCGTCGGCGAAGCCGACTGAGGGGGCTGGAGGCGCATAAGATGATCTTCATCGATGCCTTCCAAAGCCTTGGGCTTCCCTATGAATGGGCGTGGTTCTTCAGCCAGGTGCTCACCATCGCGATCCTGATGGTGAGCCTGCTGCTGATGCTCGCGTACATTCTTCTGGCCGACCGCAAAATTTGGGCTGCGGTGCAAATACGCCGCGGGCCTAACGTGGTGGGCGCGTTCGGCCTGCTGCAAAGTTTCGCGGACTTTTTCAAGTTTGCCTTCAAGGAAGTGATTATTCCCTCGGGCGCGAACAAAGGCGTGTTCTTATTGGCGCCATTGGTCTCATTCACGCTCGCGATGGCTGCGTGGGCGGTCGTGCCGCTGGACGACGGGTGGGTCGTGGCCGACATCAACGTCGGCATACTTTATCTTTTCGCCATCTCATCGCTCGGCGTCTACGGCATCATCATGGGCGGTTGGGCGTCGAATTCGAAATACGCATTTCTGGGATCGCTGCGCTCGGCGGGGCAGATGGTGTCGTACGAAGTCTCTATCGGGTTCATTCTGATAACGGTCCTGCTCTATGCCGGGTCGCTGAACCTGTCGGAGATCGTTCGCGCGCAGCAGGACGGATGGTTTGCCTTTACGATTCTTTTTCCCATGTTCGTGCTGTTTTTTGTTTCTGGCCTCGCCGAAACGAACCGCCCGCCCTTCGATCTGCCCGAAGCGGAATCCGAACTCGTGGCCGGGTTTCACGTCGAATATTCGTCAACGCCGTTTCTGCTGTTCCAGATCAGCGAATACCTCAACATCGTGCTGATCTGCGCGCTGGCTTCCATTCTTTTCTTCGGAGGCTGGCTGCCGCCCGCCGATGTGTGGCCGCTCAATGCCGTTCCCGGCGTCATCTGGTTTCTGGTCAAAATCTGGTTCTTTTTCTTCCTGTTCGCGATGGCGAAAGCGATCGTGCCGCGCTACCGCTATGACCAGCTGATGCGGCTGGGCTGGAAAGTGTTTCTGCCCATCTCGCTCGCGTGGGTTGCGCTGACGGCGGGTTATCTTCTCTATATGGACAAGCTAGGGACCTGATCATGGCCGCACTCGTCCGCTCGCTGCGCACTGTTTTCTTCTGGGAGTTCGTCGAGGGGCTTATCCTCGGCATGCGCTACTTTTTCACGCCGAAAAAGACGATCAATTACCCCTTCGAGAAGGGCGCGCTGAGCCCCCGCTTCCGCGGAGAACATGCCTTGCGCCGCTATCCCAATGGCGAAGAACGCTGCATTGCCTGCAAGCTGTGCGAGGCCATCTGCCCCGCCCTGGCCATCACGATTGAAGCCGAGCCACGCGCCGACGGAAGCCGCCGCACCACGCGCTACGACATCGACATGGTCAAGTGCATCTATTGCGGGCTGTGCCAGGAGTCCTGCCCGGTGGATGCGATCGTAGAAGGCCCCAATTTCGAGTTCGCGACCGAATCCCGCGAGGAGCTCTACTACGACAAGGCCAAGCTGCTTGCCAACGGCGACCGCTGGGAACGTGAAATCGCCAAGAATCTGGAATTGGACGCCCCCTACCGCTAATCACCTCATACCTTTTCAAGGCATTCCACCTTCATGTTGCAAGCCATTGCCTTCTATCTTTTCTCGGCGGTGCTGATCTTGGCCGCGTTCCTCGTGATCGCGGCGCGAAATCCCGTGCATTCGGTGCTGTTCCTGATCCTTGCCTTCTTCAATGCCGCGGCGCTCTTCGTACTGTTGGGCGCCGAGTTTCTCGCGATGATTTTGGTCGTGGTCTATGTCGGCGCGGTGGCGGTGCTGTTCTTGTTCGTGGTGATGATGCTCGATATCGATTTTGCCGAGCTGCGCCAAGGCTTCCTTCACTACCTTCCTCTGGGTGCGTTTGTGGCGCTTGCGTTTCTGGCGGAGCTCGCAATCGTCGTCGGCGGCTGGCTGCTTGGGGGACGGGAGCGCCTGGCCGTGGCCGCGCCCACGCCGGAAGGCATTTCGAACACGACGGCGCTCGGCAACATCCTGTACACCGACTACATCTTCTACTTTCAAACCGCGGGTTTGATACTGTTGGTCGCGATGATCGGCGCCATCGTGCTCACGCTGCGCCAACGCGTGGGTGTAAAGCGCCAATCCATTTCTCGCCAGGTGGCGCGCGATCCTGCCGCAGCGGTCTCGCTGGTGGACGTCAAGCCGGGGCAGGGGGTGGACTCATGACCATCGGCCTCGGGCACTATCTTACCGTTGGCGCAATTCTCTTCACCATCGGCGTCTTCGGCATCTTCATCAACCGCAAGAACGTGATCGTCATTCTCATGGCGATCGAACTCATTCTGCTTGCGGTCAACATAAACCTCGTTGCGTTTTCCGCCTTCCTCGCCGATTTGGTAGGCCAGGTGTTTGCGCTATTCGTGCTCACCGTGGCCGCCGCCGAAGCCGCCATCGGGCTCGCCATTCTCGTCGTTTATTTCCGCAACCGCGGCACCATCGCGGTGGAAGATATCAACCTGATGAAGGGCTGACATGGTCTACGCCACGATCGTTCTTCTCCCGCTGCTGGGTTCGGCCATCGCAGGGTTGTTCGGGCGTTACATAGGCGCGCGTGCCAGCGAGCTGGTGACTACCGTTCTGCTTTTCATATCGGCGGCGCTTTCCTGTTTTGCATTTTTCCGCGTGGCGCTGCAGGGCCACACGGAGACCGTTGTTCTCGTCAACTGGATCACCTCCGGTGATTTCAAGATCGATTGGGCAGTTCAAGTGGATACGCTCAGCGCCGTGATGCTGGTGGTGGTCACGGGCGTGTCCGCGCTCGTCCATCTCTACTCCATCGGCTACATGCGCGACGACGAGGGGCGCCCGCGCTTCTTTTCGTATTTGTCGCTGTTCACCTTTGCCATGCTCACGCTCGTAACGTCGAACAACTTCCTGCAAATGTATTTTGGCTGGGAAGGCGTGGGTCTTGCGTCCTATCTGCTGATCGGGTTCTGGTACAAACGGCCCTCGGCCAACGCCGCGGCGATAAAGGCCTTCGTCGTCAACCGCGTAGGCGATTTCGGCTTTGCGCTGGGTATCTTCGGAATCTTCTACGTCTTCGGCACGTTGGACCTCGATGCCGTCTTTAGCGCGGCGCCTGCCATGGCCGGCAAGTCCTTTACCTTCGCCGGGTATCAATTCGACATTCTTACGACGTTGTGCCTGCTTCTGTTCCTGGGCGCGATGGGCAAGTCGGCCCAGCTTTTTCTGCACACCTGGCTTCCCGATGCGATGGAAGGCCCTACGCCGGTTTCTGCGCTGATACACGCCGCCACCATGGTAACGGCCGGTGTGTTTCTTGTTTGCCGTACCTCGCCGATGTTCGAATACGCGCCCGCGGCGCTCGACTTCGTCACGTTTATCGGCGCGTCTACGGCTTTTGTCACCGCTTCGATCGGTCTTTTCCAGAACGATATCAAACGCGTCATTGCGTATTCGACGTGCTCCCAGCTCGGCTACATGTTCTTTGCCGCCGGGGTGTCCGCCTACGGCGCGGGCATGTTCCACCTGTTCACGCACGCCTTCTTCAAGGCGTTGCTGTTTCTCGGCGCGGGCTCGGTGATCATCGCGCTGCACCACGAACAAGACATGCGAAAGATGGGCGGGCTTGCGAAGCAGATGCCGCTCACCTGGCTCATGATGCTGATCGGCACGGTGTCGCTGACGGGGCTCGGCTTTCCCGTATTCGACATCGGCGCGGCGGGTTTCTATTCCAAGGACATCATCGTCGAATCCGCCTATGCCGCGCGCACGGGCATGGGCAATTACGCTTTTGCGCTCGGCGTGTTCTCGGCAGTCATGACGTCATTCTACTCATGGCGCCTTATGTTCATGACATTCCACGGCAGGTTTAAGGGCGATCCGCACGCGCTCGGTCACATCCGCGAATCTCCCGTCGTCATCATTGCGCCCCTAATGGTACTCGCGGTGGGCGCGCTTTTCGCCGGCGTGGCGTTCCAGGACATGTTCGTGGGCGAGATGCAAAATCAGTTCTGGCGAAACTCGCTGACCGTTCTTCCGGAACACACCGCACTGGCCGACGCGCATCATGCGCCCGAATGGGTAGCCTTTGCGCCCACCATCGCTGCGCTGATCGGCTTGGCGATCGCGTATTACTACTACATCATGCATCCCGAGCTGCCACCTATGATGGCCGAGAGGCGGGGGCTGCTCTATCTGTTCCTCTACAACAAATGGTATTTCGACGAATTGTACGATGCCCTGTTCGTCCGTCCCGCGCTGGCGCTCGGCCGCATGCTGTGGAAGGACGGCGACGGGAAACTTATTGACGGGCTGGGTCCCGATGGCGTCGCTGCGCGCATCGCCGACGCCACACGCGGCGCCGTAACGCTGCAATCGGGATATGTGTACCATTACGCCTTTGCAATGCTCGTGGGCGTGGCCGCGCTCGTCACCTGGTTTCTGGTTGCGGGTAGCACGCCGTGACAGGTTTTCCGCTTCTCTCGACGATAACGTTTCTACCGCTCGCCGGTGTCCTGGCAATTCTGGTGCCGGGTGGGGGCAACGACGGCGCGCGAAACGGCATTCGCTGGATCGCCCTTCTCACAACGACTGCGGTCTTCGCGCTAACGCTCTACATGTGGGCGCAATTCGACGGCAGCACCGCTGATTTCCAGTTTGTCGAAGAATACGCGTGGCTGGGCGGCGGCATCACCTACAAGATGGGCGTAGACGGCATATCGATGCTGTTCATGGTGCTCACGGCCGTCCTCATGCTCGTCTCCATTCTGAGCAGCTGGGAAATCAAGATGCGCCTGCGCGATTACATGATCGCGTTCCTCGTGCTCGAAACGCTGATGATGGGCGTGTTCTCGTCGCTCGACCTGGTTCTGTTCTATCTTTTTTTTGAGGGTGGGCTCATTCCGATGTTCCTGATCATCGGCGTGTGGGGCGGCCCGCAGCGCATCTACGCGACGTTCAAGTTCGTGCTCTACACGTTGCTGGGTTCGGTTCTGATGCTGGTCGCCATCATGGCCATGTATCTGCACTCCGGAACGACCGACATCGCAACCCTTTACAACCACTCCAATTTTCCGGCGTCGATGCAGACTTGGCTTTGGCTCGCGTTCTTTGCGTCTTTCGCGGTGAAGCTGCCGATGTGGCCGGTTCATACCTGGCTGCCGGACGCCCATGTCGAGGCGCCAACGGCGGGGTCGGTCATTCTTGCCGGTATTCTGCTGAAGATGGGCGGTTACGGATTTCTGCGCTTCTCCGTGCCCATGTTTCCCGACGCGAGCGAAATGTTCGCGCCGCTGATCTTCACGCTATCGCTGATCGCGATCGTCTACACCTCCTTCGTCGCGCTCGCGCAGGAAGACATGAAAAAGCTGATTGCCTATTCCTCCGTAGCCCATATGGGCTACGTCACGCTGGGCATCTTCACGTTCACGCATCTCGGCATGGAAGGCGCTATATTCCAGATGCTGAGCCATGGCATAATTTCCGGCGCGCTGTTCCTTAGCGTTGGCGTGGTCTATGACCGCATGCACACGCGCATGATCGCGGACTATGGCGGGTTGGTGAACCGCATGCCGGTCTACGCCGCGTGTTTCATGGTTTTCACACTTGCCAATGTCGGGCTACCGGGCACGAGCGGGTTTATCGGGGAGCTCTTGCCGCTGCTCGCGGCATTCCAAATTAATACGTGGCTCGCAATCATAGGCGCTACCGGTGCGATTCTTTCGGCTGCCTATGCGCTATGGCTGTACCGCCGCGTCATTTTTGGTGTTCTGGAAAAGCCCAGTCTTCTGACGATTGCAGACCTGAGCCCGCGTGAGTTCCTGTTCATGGTTCCGCTCGTGGCGACGACAATTGCAATGGGTGTGGCGCCCAATCCCGTGTTTAAGGTGACGAGCGCATCCGTTTCGCACCTTGTGGAAATTCACAAGACGGGTCTGGAGGCGCCAAAATGAGCGCATTGCTTCCGGATCTGATCGTCATTTGGCCTGAAATTCTCATGGCGCTCGGCGGCATGGCACTGCTGATGATCGGTGTCGCCGACGGCGATCGTTCGCAACGTACGCTTTCCTGGCTTTCCGTCGCGCTTCTGATCGCAGCGGGTTACTACGTGCTGATTGGCGCCGGCGCGACCGAGAGCGCGTTCCGCGGGGCATTCGAGTCCGACGATTTCACCCGTTTCGCCAAGCTGCTCGTACTTGGCGGGGCCGCGGTTGTCATTCTCATGTCCCAAGGTTTCGTTGTGCGAGAGAAGATCGCGCGCTTCGAGTTTCCCATCCTCATTGTTTTCGCCGTTCTTGGCATGATGATCATGGTTTCCTCCGGCGACTTCATTGCGCTCTATCTGGGAACAGAACTGCAAAGCCTCGCCTTATATGTTCTCGCCGCGTTTCACCGCGATAGCGTGCGCTCAACCGAAGCGGGCTTGAAATATTTCGTTCTCGGGGCGCTTTCCTCCGGCATGCTGCTGTACGGCATTTCGCTGATTTACGGCTTCAGCGGCAGCATTTCGTTCGACGCGGTGGCCGCCGTTGTGAAAGAGGGCGGCGTCTCCATCGGATTGATCTTCGGCCTCGTGTTCCTGGCGGCCGGGCTCGCCTTCAAGGTGTCGGCCGTGCCGTTCCACATGTGGACGCCGGACGTCTACGAAGGCTCGCCCACGCCGATCACCGCTTTCTTCACATCGGCGCCGAAGGTTGCAGCGATGGCGCTTTTCCTCCGTGCGCTGCTCGTGCCGTTCCCGGACGCACTCCAGCAATGGCAACAGATAATCGTATTTATTTCCATATTGTCGATGGTTCTGGGTGCGATCGCGGCAATCGGGCAGAACAATTTCAAACGCCTGATGGCCTACAGCTCGATCGGCCACATGGGCTACACCCTGATCGGGCTTGCCGTCGGCACGCAGGCCGGCGTGCAAGGGGTGCTGATCTATCTCGCCATCTATATTGTCACGACACTCGGCGTTTTCGCGTGTATTCTCGCCATGCGGCGCGGCCAGACCATGGTGGAGGACATTTACGAACTTGCGGGCCTTGCAGACACGCGCCCGGGATTTGCCTTCGCGCTTGCCATTCTTCTGGTCAGCCTTGCCGGCATTCCGCCGCTGGCCGGTTTCTTTGCGAAGTTCTATGTGTTTCTCGCCGCCGTCGATGCCGGCATGTATGCGCTCGCTGTAATCGGTGTCGTCGCAAGCGTAATCGCGGCGTATTACTACCTGCGCATCGTCAAGATCATGTACTTCGACGCACCCGCGCCCGCCTTTGAGCGAAGCATGGGCCCCACGCTTGCCGCGGTGGTAACCGGGTCCACACTGTTTAACATATTCTTTGTTGCTGCGGCCGCGCCGATGGTGGCGCTCGCCGCGTCCGCAGCCGGTGCATTGGTGCCGTGAAGACCGAAGTACGCTGGCACGAACGCATCGATTCCACGAATGAGGAAGCCAAGCGCCTTGCCGAGTCGGGCGAGCAGGGGCCCCTCTGGATTGCAGCACACGAGCAGACCGCAGGCCGCGGCCGCCGCGGGCGTGTCTGGATTTCGCGGCCCGGTAATTTGTTTGCTTCGGTGCTTTTGCGTCCCGCCCGTCCGCCCGATGAGTGTGCGCAACTGAGTTTCGCTGCCGCGCTGGCTGCTGGAGAAACGGTCGCCGCATACGTCCCCGATGCGCGCACGACGTTGAAGTGGCCGAACGACGTGTTGCTCGACGGGCGCAAGATTGCAGGCGTGCTGCTGGAATCGCAGCGCCGCGCGCAATCGGGCCCCGTGGACTGGCTCGTTGCCGGCACCGGGATCAATCTCGTGCATTTTCCAAGCGACGCGGAGTTTCCAGCGACGGCGCTGTCCGCGCACGTTGATGCGCCGGAACCGGAGGATGCGCTCGGGCGCCTCGCCGCCAATTGGACGAAATGGTATGAGACCTGGATGAGCACAGGTTTTGCGCCGGTGCGGGACGCTTGGCTTGCGCGTGCCGAGGGGCTGGGCGGGCGCATCAGAGCGCGGCTCGCCACCCGCGAATTAGATGGCAGATTCGAGGGGCTGGCCGACGACGGTGCGCTGCTCCTGCGCGGGGCCAACGGCCTGTCGCGCATCAGCGCGGGCGAAGTGTTTTTCCGGGATTAGCGCATGCTGCTCGCTATTGACGCCGGTAACTCCAATATCGTGTTCGCCGTCTGCGAAAAGGGCAACGTGCGCGCGCAATGGCGCGCGACGACAAAGCCCGCGCGCACGGCGGACGAGCATGCGGTCTGGCTGGCGGAACTTCTCACGCTTCAAAAACTGTCCTTCAAGGATTTGAACCAAGCGATCATCGCAACGGTCGTGCCTGCCGCACTGTTCGATCTTCGCACCATGTGCCGCAAATACCTGAATTGCGATCCGCTTGTAGTCGGCGACTCGAACGTCCGGCTCGGGCTGAGTGTAAAGGTGGACAGGCCCGATGCCGTCGGCTCCGACAGGCTCATCAACGCGGTGGCCGCGCACGAGAGATACAAGGGCGCACTTATAGTCGTGGATTTTGGGACGGCGACAACCTTCGACGTCGTAAGCGAAGCAGGTGACTACGAGGGCGGCGTAATTGCGCCCGGCGTAAACCTTTCGGCCGAAGCGTTACACCAGGCGGCGGCCATGCTCCCGCGTGTGGCCGTTGCGCGCACCGAACACGTAATCGGCAAGGACACGGTGCCGGCGATGCAGTCCGGTATCTACTGGGGCTATGTTTCGATGATCGAAGGCCTAGTGGAGCGCATCAAGAAGGAGTACGGCCAATCCATGTCGGTGATCGCAACAGGCGGGCTTGCCAATCTGTTCCAGAAGCAGATCGCCAGCATCGATCAGGTCGATCCGGACCTCACGATCCGCGGCCTTATGCTGGTTCACGCGCGCAATTCATGACGATTTCTTCCGGTAAGGATGCCGAACTCGTTTTCCTGCCGCTGGGCGGCGCAGGCGAAATCGGAATGAACCTCAATTGCTACGGATTTGGCCCGTCCGATGCGCGCAAATGGATTGTGGTGGATTGCGGGATTTTTTTCGGGCGCGAGGCCGACACCCCTGGCGTCGAAATAATTTTGCCCGACATTCGTTTCCTAATCGAGAACCGCGCAGATTTGCTCGGTATCGTTCTTACGCACGCGCACGAGGACCATCTCGGCGCGATCCCCTATTTGTGGCCGCACTTGAAGTGCCCGGTTTATGCGACGCCGTTCACGGCGCGCGTGCTGCAAGCCAAGCTTGAGGAACGCGCGATCGAATCGCAAGTAAAACTGGGCATTGTTCCGCTCGGCGGTTCGATTACGCTTGGGCCGTTCGACATTTCTCTCGTCACGATCACGCATTCGATACCCGAACCGAACGTTGTGATTGTCCGCACGCCCTTGGGGACCGTGGTTCACACGGGCGACTGGAAGCTGGATCCCGATCCCCTGATCGGCGAAACGACAAACGAAGCCGAACTGAGGCGGCTGGGCGACGAGGGCGTACTTGCACTCGTATGCGACTCCACCAACGCGCTCGTAGCCGGCGAAACCGGATCCGAAGCTGACGTGCGCAAGTCGCTGCACAATCTGATCGGCACGCTGAAGGGTCGCGTAGCGGTAACGGCGTTCGCATCGAACTTGGCGCGGCTGGAGGCCATCGCGCAATCCGGCAGAGTGCATGGGCGGGAAATCGTGCTCGTTGGCCGCTCTATGCGGAACATGGTCGCCGCCGCGCGAGACACGGGTTATCTGAAGCGCTTTCCATCAACCTTAGAGGAAGAGGAATCCACACGCCTGCCGCCGGAACAGGTGCTTTACCTGGTTGCTGGCAGCCAGGGTGAGCCGCGCGGGGCGCTTTCGCGGATTGCCGCGGGAGAACACCCGATTGTCGCGCTCGGGCCGGGCGACGCGGTGATTTTTTCCTCCCGTATCATTCCCGGAAACGAGCTCCCCATTTTCGCGCTCCACAATCGGCTGGCCGCGCGCGGAGTTGAGGTGCTCACCGAACAGGACCACTTTGTGCACGTTTCCGGCCACCCTGCGAAGGAGGACCTTGCCCAGATGTACGCCTGGGTCCGGCCGCGCATTGCGGTGCCCGTTCACGGCGAACTGCGCCACATGAGCGAGCACGCGCGCTTTGCACGCTTACTCGGGGTCGCCGAAACGATCATTGCGCCGAACGGCAACATGGTGCGGCTTGCGCCTGGTGCACCCGCCATCCTAGATGAAGCGCCTTCGGGCAGACTTCATCTGGACGGCCAAATTCTCGTGTCCGAAGGCGATGGCTTTGCCGATGCGCGGCGTTCGCTCGGTTTTGCGGGGTTTGTTGGAATCACTATCGTACTCGATCATCGGGGACGGATCGCCGCCGAACCGGCGCTCCATATCGTCGGCATTCCGGAACAAGTGCAGGACGCCGTCAGCGTGGCAGTGAACCGCGCATTGCGGGGGCGCAACCGCGGCATCGAGGCACTCAGAGAAGAAGTCAGGCGCGCCGCCCGTCGCGCGGCACAAGAGGTCTGGGGCAAGAAGCCCGTCGTGCGCGTCGAGACGGTAGAAGTCTGAGTCTTGGCCGGTTGGTTCCGGCCGTGACACAATACGGCGAAATTGGAGAGCACGAATGATCGGACGTTTGAACCACGTTGCGATTGCGACGAGAGACGTCAAAGCCGCAGCGAGAATCTATAGCGACACGTTGGGCGCAAAAGTCTCCGCGCCCGTCCCACTGCCGGAACACGGCGTGACGACGGTGTTCGTGGAATTGCCGAATACGAAAATCGAATTGCTCGAGCCGTTAGGCGATGACTCACCGATTGCGAAATTCCTGGAACGTAACCCGGCTGGGGGAATCCACCACCTTTGCTACGAAGTGGAGGATATTCATGCGGCGGCCAAGCGTATGCGCGAGCGGGGCGCCACGGTGCTTGGATCCGGCGAGCCGAGAATCGGCGCGCACGGAAAGCCCGTGATTTTTCTTCGCCCTAGGGATTTCGTGGGAACGCTTATCGAACTGGAACAGGCGTGATGGGTTGGACGCTCGGCCTGGCGGCGTATTTTATCATCTGGTGGATTACGCTTTTCGCGGTGCTCCCCTTCGGCGTACGCAGTCAGCATGAATCGGGCGAGGTCGTGCCGGGCTCCGAGGCCGGTGCGCCGTCGAAGCCGCAGCTGCTGAAAAAAGCGATCGTGAATTCGATTGTGGCAGCCATCGTTTGGCTGATTGTGGACCTGGCCTATATACATTTTTACCTTCGCGGCTAAGCATTTCCGCAGGCAATCTTTTTCTTGACATGTGCGTTTACAGGCCGGAGCCTGATGGACGGGCGGAGGGTATTACTATGCGTTTCCTCGCTTTGGCGGCCGTTTTCGCGGTTTTGGCCGCACAGGCCCATGCCGGCACCACTTGGCGCATAACCAAGGACCACTGGAGCGAAGCGGACGAGAAGGGCTTTTCCGAGTTCGTCCGCGCTATAGGCGAATCCGACTGCAACACGACGCAAAGTTGTGTGCGCGGGAAATCCAATCCCTATCACGGCACGGACCCGCGCGGCTTCGACATCGACGCCGACTGTGCCAAGTGGCCCTACTTTCTGCGCGCCTACTATGCGTGGAAGAACCAGCTGCCTTTCACCTTCGTAAACGGCATCAGCGGGCAGGGCGATCAGCGCTTCGGCGGCAAGAACCGCGCCACCTCGCGCCACGACATTATCGACCGCGGGGGCGGCATCAATGGACCATCTACCGTCAAGCAGGTGATGGCCACTGTCTTTTCGGGCACCTTCCGCACGGACGCCACCCAAAAAGAGGGCGTCCATTCGGATTTCTATTCGCCCAGGCTGCAGCCGGGCACGATCCGCGCCGGCACCGTAATCTATGACGTCAACGGGCACGTCGCGATCGTCTACAAGGTGGATGAGGACGGGCGCATCTACTACATGGATGCGCATCCCGATTTTTCCATTACGCGCAGCGTCTATGGCGCGCAGTTCGGCAAGCCGCCCGCGCGCCTTGGCGGTGGTTTCAAGAACTGGCGGCCATTCAAACTGGCAGGCGCGCGGCGCGGCCCCGGCGGGGCGCTTATCGGCGGGCGCACCGTGCACGCCAATAACGATCAGATCGCGGATTATTCGCTCGAGCAGTATTTCGGTACCGAGCCCAATCCGAAGAACGACGAGAAGAAAGCGCGCTATGCGTACGAGGGCGTCCAGCTGGGGCCGTTCGAATATGTCCGAGTGGCGGTTTCCGGAGGCAAGGCCACCTATAACCCCGTTTACGAACTCAAGGCCACGCTGCGCACGCTCTGCAACGATCTGAACGACCGCGCTCTCTATGTAACCCAAGCCATCGTGGAGAACATCCACAAGAAGCCGCATCCCTCTCGCCTGCCCGATAACATCTACGAAACCGGGAACGTGGAGTGGGAAATCTATTCTACGCCTTCACGCGACGCGCGCATCAAGTCCGCGTCTGCGCATTTTTACAAAGACCTAAAGCAGATGATCGAGCTTTGGATCGCGCGCGATCCACGGATCGTCTATGACGGAATGGATCTGAAGAAGGACCTCGAGCAGGCCTACACGGAATTCGCGCCCACTTGCACCGTGACCTACGTCAATACACAGCAACGGACAGTGACGCTGAATTTTGAAGACATGATGAGTCGGCTGTTCGCCATGTCGTTCGATCCCTACCATTGTATCGAACTACGCTGGGGAGCGACGGGAGACGAACTGCGCACCTGCGCCGACAGTGCATCCAAGCGCCGCTGGTATGAAGCCGAACAGCGCCTGCGCAATCAAATCGAGCGGACCTATGGCGTCCAAATGGGATTCGATGTTGCCGCGCTCGAGCGCGCCGCGCCCCGTAGTGGCGTGGATACGGCTCCGCCCGTGAACATCAAGGAACTGATCAATTCCGTAGGCGATCGCGTGGCGTTCCAGCCCATGGCGCCGCTTGGCCGCTAGCCGCAACCCTTTTGCTTTCGGGCTTGGCCTTCCGTAAGAAGGGCCGCTGCGAGCCCGAGAATCAATGCGACTTTCCAGGTACTTCCTGCCGCTCCTTAAGGAGACGCCGTCCGAGGCGCAGATTGTTTCGCACCGCCTGATGTTGCGTGCGGGCCTCATTCGCCAGGAGGCCGCGGGAATCTACGCCTGGTTGCCGCTGGGCTTCCGCGTACTGAAGAAAATCGAGCAGATCGTGCGCGAGGAAATGAACCGCGCCGGCGCCATCGAAATCCTCATGCCCACGCTGCAGCCTGCGGACTTATGGCGGGAAACCGGCCGCTACGACGCCTATGGGCCGGAAATGTTGCGCGTCAAGGACCGTCACGAGCGCGAGCTGGTATACGGTCCCACCAACGAGGACATGGTGACGGAAATCTTCCGGGCGTATGTGCGTTCGTATAAGGCGCTGCCGCTTAATTTATATCACATTCAATGGAAGTTCCGCGATGAGGTGCGCCCGCGTTTCGGCGTCATGCGCGGACGTGAGTTTCTGATGAAGGACGCGTATTCCTTCGATCTCAATTTCGAGGCAGGCAAGAAATCGTACAACAAGATGTATGTAGCGTACTTGCGCACGTTTTCACGCATGGGGCTGAAAACCATCCCGGTGCGCGCGGAAACGGGACCAATAGGCGGCGAGCTCAGCCACGAATTCATCGTGCTGGCGGAAACGGGCGAGTCCGAAGTGTTCTGCCACAAGGATCTGACGGATATCCCCGTGCCCGGCGAAAATGTCGATTTTGACGGCGATCTGTCGCCCATCGTGCGCGAACGGAGCGCGTTTTACGCGGCGACGTCCGACGTGCACGAGCAAGCGCGGTTCGAGAAGGAAGTGCCGCCGGACAAGCGCGTGAGCGCGCGCGGCATCGAGGTCGGGCAGATATTTTACTTTGGCAGCAAATACTCGCTGCCGATGAAGGCCGTTGTGACCGGACCAGACGGCAAGGACGTGGCAGTGGAGGGCGGCTCCTACGGCATCGGCGTGTCGCGGCTGGCAGGGGCGATCATCGAGGCTAGCCACGACGGGGCCGGCATCATCTGGCCCGAGCCCGTGGCGCCGTTCGGCGTTTCGCTGATCAATCTCAAAACGGGCGATGCGAAGACCGAGTCCGTCTGTGGCGACTTGTACGCGAAACTAACAAGGTCCGGCGCAGAGGTTCTTTACGACGATACGGACGAACGGCCAGGCGCGAAGTTCGCCTGCCACGATCTCATTGGTATCCCCTACCAGATTGTCGTTGGCCCGCGCAGGCTCGAGAAGGGAATGGTTGAAGTCAAAACGCGCGCGAGCGGCGCACGCGAGGAGATGAGCACTGGGGCGGTCCTCGGGCGCTTTGCAAAGACATGAGTGCCGCGACGCGCCCCTTCGCGCCGTTCGAATGGAAAGTCGCGCTGCGTTATCTGCGCGCACGCAGGCACGAAAGCTTCATCGCGGTCATTTCGACCTTTTCGCTGATCGGCATCGCGCTTGGCGTCGCTACGCTCATCATCGTGATGTCGGTGATGAACGGGTTCCGCAACGAACTGCTGGGCCGTATTCTGGGTCTAAACGGCCATATGGTCGTGCAGAGTACGACTGGCGGCATGCCAAACTTCGACGAAACCGCCGCGCGCATTCGCGCCGTCCCGGGCGTCGTCAGCGCTACGCCCATTATCGAAGGTCAGGTGATGGTCTCGGCCAGCCAGGCGGCCTTCGGCGCGCTTGTGCGGGGACTGCGTCCCGCCGATTTGCAGAACCTGACCGCAGTTTCTTCCACACTATCGTCCGGTGCAATGCAGGTATTCCGCGCCGAGCCGTCGGTCATTCTGGGTGGGCGCCTTGCCGACAAGCTGGGCGTGAGTCCGGGCCAGAGCGTCACGCTGATCGCCCCGCGCGGGGACTTCACGCCATTCGGAACGACGCCGCGGCTTAAAAGCTATCTGGTAGCGGGAACATTCCGCATTGGCATGAGTGAGTACGACCAAACTTTCATCTTCCTGCCGTTCGCCGAAGCGCAGCTTTTCTTCAACATGGGCGAAACCGCAGGCGGAATCGAGGTGATGGTCGCCAATGCCGACGCCGTGCAGCAATGGCGCGGGCCTGTGCAGCGGGCAGCCGGCGACTTTGCACGCGTCATCGACTGGCAGCAGATGAATTCCAGCCTGTTCGGCGCGCTTCAGGTGGAACGCAACGTCATGTTCCTTATCCTGATGCTGATCATTCTGGTGGCCGCGCTCAACATCATTTCCGGTTTGATCATGCTAGTGAAGGACAAGAACCACGACATAGCCATCTTGCGGACAATGGGCGCTACGCCCGGCGCGGTCATGCGGGTATTTTTCATCGCAGGCGCCAGCATCGGGCTGTTCGGCACGCTGGCCGGGCTCTTCATCGGCGTCGTCTTCTGCGAGAACATCGAGGCGATCCGCCAGGGCCTCTCCGCGCTGACAGGCACGGAATTGTTCAGCCCGGAAATCTATTTCCTTTCCAAGATGCCGGCCGAAATCGAAACGGGCGAGGTGATCGCGGTCGTGCTGATGTCGCTCGCGCTTTCCTTCCTGGCGACGCTTTATCCCTCCTGGCGCGCGGCGCGGCTCGATCCCGTTGAGGCGCTCCGCTATGAGTGAGGCCTTTCCCCAGGCCACGCATCCGGCCATGGCGCCACAGGAAGCCATCCTGCGGCTCCAGAGCGTCACGCGCGTCTACAGGCAGGGCACCAACGATCTTCTCGTATTCCGGGATGTCTCTCTTGCCGTACGGCCGGGTGAGATCGTCGCGCTTGTCGGCCCCTCCGGCGCGGGCAAATCTTCGCTGCTGCACATTGCGGGTCTGCTGGAGGCGCCCTCAGCGGGAGAGGTTTACATCGCGGGCGTCGCCGCCACCCGGTTACGCGAGAAAGATCGCACGCGCCTGCGGCGCGACACATTAGGCTTCGTCTATCAGTTCCATCATCTGCTGCCCGAATTCACCGCGCTGGAGAACGTGGCGCTGCCGCAGATGATCGCGGGCCGCTCCTGGCACGACGCCGCCAAGGAGGCGGAACGCCTGCTGTCGATGGTGGGCCTGGCGCAGCGTCTGGAGCACCGGCCGTCGAAACTTTCCGGCGGCGAGCAGCAGCGCGTGGCCATTGCGCGCGCGCTGGCCAATCACCCGCGCGTGGTGCTGGCGGACGAGCCCACCGGCAATCTCGACCCCAAGACGGCAGGGCAGGTGTTCCAGGTGCTGCTCGACATGGCGCGCGCGGCCAATCTTTCCGCGCTCGTGGCGACCCACAACATCGAGCTCGCCACCAAGCTCGACCGCACGTTGCTGCTCCACGATGGCCGCCTCATCGACGGCGGGCGAATCCAGAGGCAGGCCTAATCCGCGTCAGGCGGCAAGACGCAGCGCCAGTTTGTCGAGCGTCCCGGTCCAGCCGTGCCTGTGGCTGTCGCGGCGTTCGGCGTTGGCGAACCCGTCGTGGCGCAGCGTGAGCTCTGTGCCTTTGCCCGCAGCCCGGAAAGTCAAAGTAACCAACGTATCCTGCTCTTCGTGTTCCCATTTCCACGTCATGACGAGTCGTCGCGGACGATCAATTTCGCGGAAAACACCGCCCACCGTGGGGTTCTTGCCGTCCGGCGTGTGCATGACGATGCGATAGCGCCCGCCCACGCGGGGCTCGATCAGCGTCAACTCGCCATGCACGCCGGGCGGTCCGACAAACTCGCCCCATGACTTACCGAGCCATGCGTCGAACACGCGCTCAGGTGCGGCATCGTAGGTGCGCGATAGTTCGAGCGAGATTGTTTCGGTCATGCGGGGTCTCCTTTCAGGTGCGTGTCGAGCTTTTCCAGCGTTCCGGCCCAGAAGTGGCGGTAGAATTCGAGCCATTCGGCCGCGGATTTGAGCGCTTGGGGGTGCAACCGGCAGCGGCGATGCTTGCCTGCACGCTCGCGAGTGACAAGCTTGGCGGTTTCGAGCACACGCAGGTGGCGTGAGATTGCAGGCGCCGAAATCCGGAAGGGCCGCGACAGCTCTCCGACAGTGGTCTCTCCCTCTGCCAGGCGCATCAGGATTGCGCGCCGTGTCGGATTGGCGAGAGCGGCAAATGTGCGGTCGAGCTGCATGAATTTATATATTTGTTAATTAACTGGTCGATTAAGTCAAGGGCGATACCCAGAGCAGTTGAACTCGTTTTGTTCTGAGCCTAGTCTTTTAGAACGAAAACGGAACGGACACAGAAATGGGCTGGATTTTGGAGGAAACGCTGGCAGCGGCCGGCCTCTTGGCATTTTTGGGGTCCATGGTCGTTTTAAGCGCGTTCGGGGCGCTCCTGCTGTCCTGAAAGGTATTGCCCGCCGCCTGTGGAACGCCTCGCTCGCCGCGTGCGGTGGGGCTTTACAGGCCGGATACTGGCGCGGGAATCGAATTAGGCTTCCTTGGATTGGTCGAATGAGCGTGGGCCGGGCCGGGTTTGTGCATTTGCGCGTGCGCAGTATCTATTCGCTGCTGGAGGGCGCGGTGCGGCCCAGGGAACTGGCGCAGCTTTGCCGCGAGCTGCACATGCCGGCCGTCGCGATCACCGACACCAACAACCTGTTCGGCGCATATGAGCTTGCGGACACGCTGGCGGGAATAGGCATCCAGCCCATCACCGGTGTCACTTTGTCGGTCAATCCAGGCGGGTCCGACATTACCGCGAAAAACCAGCACGTCCGCAGTGAATATCCGTCGATTGCGCTGCTAGTGAAAGACGAGGTGGGCTACATCAATTTATCCAAGCTCATTTCCAGCGCGTATCTCGACGTTGACCCGGGTGAGGCGCCGCACGTCTCCGTTGCCAAGCTGGCGGAGCTGTCGGACGGCCTCATTGCGCTTACCGGCGGGCCCGCAGGGCCGGTCAACCGGCTGATCGCCAATGGGCAAACTGACGCGGCCGCGGCCGTGCTGGATCGCCTGAATGAAGCGTTCGGCGACCGACTCTATGTTGAACTTCAGCGGCACGGATCGCCGAACGAAGCGGCCGTGGAGGGCGTCCTTGTCGAGCTTGCCTACGAAAAGGATCTCGCGCTCGTCGCCACCAATGACGTGCATTTCGGCCCCGCCGACATGTTTGGCGCGCATGACACGCTGCTCTGCATCGCGGACGGCACTTACCTGTCTGTGGAAGACCGCAGGCGCCTGACGCCCGAACACCGTTTCAAGGGCGCCGACGAAATGGCGGCTCTGTTTGCAGATTTGCCTGAGGCGATTGAGAACACGTTGGAAATTGCACGCCGTTGCGCATTCCGGCCCAAGAAACGCGCGCCGATCCTTCCCAAGTTCATTCCGGAGTCGGGCAGGGTGCCCGAAGACGAGCTGCGGGCGCAGGCCGAGGCTGGCCTGAAGGCCCGCCTCGCCAGGCACGGTTTACATGCCGACGAGCAAACCTATGCCGACCGCCTGCAATATGAACTCAACATCATCATCCATACGGGCTTCGCGGGGTATTTCCTCATCGTCTGGGATTTCATGCGCTGGACGCGTGAGCATGGCATTCCCGTGGGCGTGCGCGGCTCGGGCGCCACATCGCTCGTCGCCTGGGCGCTCGACATCACCAACCTCGATCCCATTCGCTTCGGCCTGGTGTTCGAGCGTTTTCTCAATCCCGAGCGCGTCTCGATGCCTGATTTCGACATCGATTTCTGCCAGGAGCGCCGCGATGAAGTCGTGCGCTACGTGCAAGAGAAATATGGGCATGACCGTGTGGGGCACATCATCGCCTTGGGTTCGCTGCAACCGCGTGCCGCCGTGCGCGACGTGGGGCGGGTGATGCAGCTTCCCCTTGGGCTCATCGACCGCATCGCCAAGATGATTCCAAATCCGCCCGGAAGGACCGTCCACCTGCGCGATGCTGTGACTGCGGAGCCGCGTTTGCAACTGATGGCCGAGCAGGAGCCGCGCGGTGGTGATCTTTTCGCAATCGTGGAGAAGATCGAAGGCTTTTACCGTCATGCTTCGACCCACCCGGCGGGCGTCGTCATCGCCGACAGGCCGCTCTCTGAAATCGTGCCGCTTTATCGTGACCCGCGGTCGGAAATGCCCGTAACGCAGTTCGATTACGAGGACGCGGAAAAAGCTGGCCTGGTGAAATTCGACTTTCTGGGCCTCAAGACGCTGACAGTCATCGCCAAGGCCGAAGAATTGCTGAAACAACGAGGCATCGAGGTGGACACGCAGAACCTCGATTTCGACGACCGCGCCACGTTCGAGATGCTGTCGCGGGGGGATTCTGTCGGCGTTTTTCAGATTGAAGGGCAGGGCATGCGCGATCTCTTGCGCAAGATGAAACCCGACCACATCAACGACCTTACGGCGTTAGTCGCGCTCTTCCGGCCCGGACCGATGGAATCGATTCCGAAATACATCGCCTGCAAGCATGGCCGCGAGGCGCCCGACTATCTGCATCCGCTGCTGGAGCCGATCCTGCGCGAAACCTTTGGTGTCATGACGTATCAGGAAGACGTCATGCGTATCGCGCGCGAGCTGGCCGGGTATTCGATGGGTGAGGCCGATCTGCTTCGCCGTGCCATGGGCAAGAAAATTCCTGCCGAAATGGCAAGGCACCGCGAGCGTTTTATCAAAGGCGCCGTGTCGAAAGGAGTTCCTACCCATTTGGCGGAGCAGATATTCGAACAGGCGGCAAAGTTCGCCGGTTACGGTTTCAATAAGGGGCACGCCGCCGCTTACGCGCAGGTGGCCTACCAGACGGCTTATCTGAAAGCGAATTACCCAGTGGAATTCCTGGCCGCCTCGATGACGCTCGATATCGGCAATACCGATCGGCTGAATATCTTTCGTCAGGAAGCCGCGCGCCTCGGCATTGCGGTGAACGCACCCGACATCAACCGCTCACAAGCGGACTTCTCATGCGAAACCAACGAAGGTGGCGGCGTAATCCATTACGCACTGGCGGCCGTGAAGAATGTGGGCAGGCAGGCCATGGAGCACGTCGTGGCCGTGCGGGAAGAGGGGGGCCCCTTCACTTCCGTCGCCGATTTCGCGCGCCGTATCGACCCCAGGCTCGTGAATAAGCGCGCGTTCGAAAGCCTCGCGCGTGCGGGCGCATTCGACGCCCTCAACCCGAACCGGCGCCAGCTCGTGGAGTCCGCCGATATTGTTCTTGGCCACGCCACGCGGCAATCGCGCGACCGTGATTTGGGCCAAGCCAGCCTGTTTGGCGCGGAACCGGTTCTGACGTCTTTGCCGTTGGCAGCCTCGGACGACTGGGCGGTGCATGAAAAGCTGGGTGAGGAGTTCACGGCCATCGGGTTTTATCTCTCCCGTCACCCTCTCGATGCCTATGAAAAAACGCTCAAGCGCCTGGGCGTTACGCTCTACGCCGACCTGCTTGGCGACGCGCGGCGCAGCGCCGTGCGAGCGCCACTGGCCGGGACCGTGGT
>JBQTHM010000044.1:0-3883 GCA_052389895.1 Alphaproteobacteria bacterium
AGCATGTCCCACCGGACTGCCCGCGCCAAAATTTACCGCACCGCGTTGCGCAGAATCCGGCGCGGCCGCTGGCCGCGCCCCCCGCCGCGCCCGCGCCGCGCGCCGCAAAACTTCTTTCCCGTTTCCATCGTTCATGAATGAAGTGGGCGGGACCGCGGCCGCCGTTGGAGTTTGGATCCTCACGGGCCTGCAACAGCAGGTGGGCGCCATATGTCCGGGACCACGATCCCGGTCAGGGACAGCTCCCAGTGAGTACCATTAAGGCCCCTGGGCATCGCAATCCTGACGCGCGGCGCAGTACCCGCCCGGAAGCCACGTTAGGCGCGCGCCAGCCCCGCCGCAATATCCTCGATTTCGCGCGCCGCCTTCTCCAGCACTTCCGCAAGCTGATCTTCCGTTTTGCGGGCGGCTTCCGCGTCGTGTTGCGAATGCCTGAGACCGGCGATTTCCCTGTCGCGCTCCGAAACCAGATCCTTGGCTTCGGAAAGTTCATCCGCGACAAGAAGACTTGCCATCAGAAGCAGACGCGCGTCACCCGCCTGGCCCACCGTCTCCACCAGCTGGCGCACGCGCCCGTCCACGAATCGTGCCAGTTCGCGCAGATGTTCCTCTTCGCCTTCATCGCAGGCGACCGTATAGGCGCGGTTGTTGACGAGCACATTCACCAGCGGCATGACGATTCCTTTCTACCCGGTACGATCGAGCACGGAACGGATTTCCGCGATGGCGCCGTCGAGCCGGGCTTCCACTTCTTCGCTTAGCCCCGCGAGATCGCGGGTTTCCTCTTCCAACGCCGCAACGCGTTCAAGCAGGCGTTCACGCTCGGGATCCGACTCGGTTTTCGCATACTCCGCATTGAACCGCGCGGCGATGCGCGCCTTGAGATTCTCCAGCGCGGCGCCGAACCGCTCCAGTGCAGAATCGAGTTTTGCCATGGATTCCTGTGCGTGAAACCTACTGAAACCTTAGGCGCTGAGTGCGCAAAGGGCAATTGCGGGCGCGGCCCGCGGCAAGCGGCCTTGACGGGCGATTGTGCGCTGGCTAAGGCCAACCGCAACCGCAAAGGAAAGAGCGGCTATGGATAGCGTTTCCGCTTTGGCCGCGCAGGCGCCGCACGATGGCCACGGAATGAGCATCCAGCCTGCCGAAATCCGTAAGCTTGCGAACGCCATCCGCGCCCTTTCCATGGACGCGGTGGAGGCCGCCAAATCGGGCCACCCCGGCATGCCGATGGGCATGGCCGACGCGGCGACCGTTCTTTTCACGCGATTCCTGACATTCGATGCGGCCGAGCCCAGCTGGCCCGATCGCGACCGTTTCGTGCTCTCGGCGGGTCACGGCTCGATGCTGTTGTATTCGCTGCTTTATCTGTTGGGTTATCCCGTCATCACGCTCGATGACATCAAGCGCTTCCGCCAGCTGGGAAGCCCCTGCGCCGGGCACACGGAATACGGCCACCTGCCGGGGATCGAGACGACTACGGGGCCGCTCGGCCAGGGCTTCGGCAATGCGGTCGGGATGGCGCTGGCCGAAAGAATATTGAACGCGCGTTTCGGCGATGAGCTGGTCAATCACCGGACCTATGTGATTGCCAGCGACGGCGACCTGATGGAGGGCGTGAGCCACGAGGCGGCCGCGCTTGCCGGCCATCTCAAACTGAACCGGCTGATCGTCCTCTTTGACGACAATCACGTCTCTATCGATGGCCCCACCTCGCTCGCCGAATCCACGAATGTGCTGGAGCGTTTTGCCGCCTACGGCTGGGCAACGAGCCGCATCGACGGGCTGGACGCCGCCGCCGTCGCCAAGGCGCTGGAGAAAGCGCAGACGAGCGACAAGCCGGTGCTGGTTGCCTGCCGCACCGTAATCGGGTTCGGCGCACCCAAGCGCGCGGGCACGGCCAAGGCGCATGGCGAAGCGCTGGGCGCCGAAGAAGTGGCGGGCGCGCGGCTCGCGCTCAACTGGCCGCATGCCCCATTCGAGGTTCCGGGCGACATCCTAGCCGCCTGGCGCGCGGCAGGCGCGCGCGGCGCGCCGCAGCGCAAGGCGTGGGAGGGCCGCCATGCGCAATCGCCGAAACGTGCCGAATTCGGCGCGGCAATCTCCGGCGACGTTCCCGCGGCGCTGGCGCAGGCATTGGAAAAGCTGAAGGCCAGGATCAGCGCCGAGAAGCCGTCGATTGCCACGCGCAAGGCGTCGGAACTGGCGCTGGAAGTGATCAATGCGCATGTTCCGAACACTGTGGGCGGCTCGGCCGACCTGACGGGCTCCAACCTCACCCTCACCAAGGGCATGGGCGAAATCGCGCCCGGCAATTACGCGGGACGCTTTGTTCATTACGGCGTGCGCGAGCACGCCATGGCGGCCGCCTTGAGCGGCATGGCGCTGCACGGCGGCATCATCCCCTATTCGGGAACGTTCCTTATCTTTTCCGATTATTGCCGGCCCTCGATCCGGCTTGCGGCATTGATGGGCAAGCGCGTCATCTACGTGATGACGCACGACTCCGTCGGGCTGGGCGAGGACGGGCCCACGCACCAGCCGATCGAGCATCTGGCAAGCCTGCGCGCGATCCCCAATCTGCTGGTGCTGCGCCCCGCCGACGCGGTGGAAACCGCCGAGTGCTGGGAAATCGCGCTTGCCCAGAAGACCCGCCCCTCCGTACTCGCGCTCACGCGTCAGGGCGTGCCCACGGTGCGCGCCGATCACACACGCGAAAACCTTTCGGCCAAAGGCGGATATTTGCTCGCAGAAGACGCCAATGCGCAGGTTACCTTCATCGCCACGGGCTCCGAAGTGGACGTCGCGCTGAAAGCGCGCGGGCTACTGAAAGAAAAAGGTGTGGCCGCGCGCGTCGTTTCGCTGCCCTGCTGGGAACTCTTCGACGAACAAGCGGAAACATATCGTGACGCGGTCCTGGGCCGCGCCACCATTAGGATTGCGATCGAGGCGGCCGGCCCCCTGGGCTGGGAGCGTTACACCGGCCCAAACGGCGGCTTCATCGGCATGCACGGCTTCGGCGCCAGTGCCCCCTTCAAGGACCTTTACAGGCACTTCGGCATAACGCCCGAAGCCGCAGCCGAAGCCGCGCTTGCGCGTATTCAAATGGCGAAATAGCGAGGGACATCATGGCTGTGCGTGTCGCGATCAACGGCTTTGGCCGGATTGGGCGTCTGATCCTGCGTGCGATCATCGAATCGGGACGCAAGGACATTTCGGTGGTGAGCCTGAACGATTTGGGCCCGCCCGAGACGAACGCGCATCTGCTCCGCTACGATTCCGTGCACGGGCGCTTCCCGCGCGAAGTGAAAGTCAAAGGGGACCACCTGGCCGTCGACGGACAGAATATCCGAGTGACCGCAATCAGGAACCCGGCCGAGCTGCCGCACAAGGAGCTGGGCGTCGACATCGCGCTCGAATGCACCGGTCTTTTCACCTCGAAAGAAAAGGCGTCCGCGCATCTGACGGCGGGCGCAAAGCGCGTGCTGATCTCGGCGCCGGCGGAAGGCGTGGAGATGACCGTGTGCTATGGCGTCAACCACGCGAAGCTTTCCAAGGACCATGTCGTCGTCTCCAACGCGTCTTGCACGACGAACTCGCTGGCGCCGGTTGCCAAGGTGCTCAACGACACCATCGGCATCGAAAAAGGCTTCATGACCACCATCCACAGCTACACCAACGACCAGCCGGTGCTTGACCAGTTCCACAAGGACCTTTACCGGGCGCGCGCAGCCGCGCTTTCCATAATTCCGACCTCCACGGGTGCCGCGCGCGCCGTCGGCCTCGTGCTTCCGGAGCTGAAGGGGAAGCTCGACGGCGTTGCCATTCGCGTGCCCACCCCGAACGTGTCGGTCATCGATCTGAAGATCGTGGCCAAGCGCGC
>JBQTHM010000045.1:0-52641 GCA_052389895.1 Alphaproteobacteria bacterium
AACCTCCATCGGCGGCCGCGGTCCCGCCCACTTCTTTCTTGACCGATGTAAACGGGAAAGTTGTTTGGCGGCGCGCGGGGCGGGCGCGGCGCGCGGCGCTGAAAGCGGCCGCGCCTGATTCTGCGCAACGCGTTGCGGAAAATTTTCTCGCGAACATTCCGTTGCAAAAGGATTGGACAGTAGCGGGTTACATCGCCGCGCATGACGAACTCGATCCGGCGGAACTCATTCGGGACTTGCGCAACCGCAGCCACGCCATCGCGCTTCCGCGTGTGGCGGGAAAAGGCGAGCCGCTGGACTTTCGCCTTTGGGAGAAGGACGCCGAACCCGTGCGGGGCGCATACGGACTTTTCGAAGCTGCGCCCGAATGGCGCGCAACCCGCCCCGGCCTTGTCCTTGTTCCCCTGCTTGCCTTCGACGCCGGGGGTCACCGCCTCGGTTACGGCGGCGGTTATTACGACCGCACACTCGCGCGCATGCGTGCCGGTGCAAAAATAGTTGCCGTTGGCGTCGCCTTTGCTGGGCAGGAAGTCGCCGCGCTGCCCAACCACGGCCACGACCAAAGACTGGATTGGATCGTAACCGAGAAGGGTGTAAGGGCATTTTCCTGAATGCGTATACTATTTGTCGGCGACATTGTGGGGCGCGCGGGCCGCGATGTGGTGGCGGCGGAGGTGCCGCGCCTGCGCGAAAATCTCAAGCTCGATTTCGTCATCGCCAACGCGGAAAACGCGGCCGGCGGATTCGGTCTCACGCGCGCGCTGGCGAGCGATCTATTTGCCTGCGGTGTCGATTGCCTGACCAGCGGCAACCACTGGCTGGACCAGAAGGAGATTCTTTCGTTCATCGGCGACGACGACCGCATCCTGCGCCCGCGCAACTATCCGCCGGGCACGCCGGGGCGCGGCGCCTGCGTGTATCAGGCGAAGGACGGCGGGCGCATTCTGGTGGTGAACGCGATGGGGCGCCTCTTCATGGATCCGCTGGACGATCCCTTCGCCGCCGTTGAGGCGGAGCTTTCGGCGTGCCCCTTGCGCGAAGGAGCCGATGCCATCGTAGTGGACATGCATGCCGAAGCCACTTCGGAGAAAATGGCGATGGGCCATTTCTGCGATGGCCGTGCCAGTCTTGTGGTGGGAACCCACAGCCACGTGCCTACGGCGGACGCGCAGATCCTGCCGAACGGTACGGCGTACCAGACCGACGCGGGCTCGTGTTCCGACTTCAACTCCGTGATCGGCATGGATAAGGAAGAGCCCTTGCAGCGATTCACGCGGAAAATGTCCTCCGGGCGCATGACGCCCGCGCTCGGCCCCGCCACGCTCTGCGGCGTATATGTGGAGACGGACGCCAAAACCGGGCTGGCACGGCGCGTCGAACCCGTGCGCGTGGGGGGAAGGCTGCAACCCGCAATCCCGGAAATATGAGCCCTTGAATCGCGTTCGCCTGCGCGGCTAATTCACAAGCGGCAGGACAGGGTCGCACCATGGCAGGCCATTCGCAATTCAAGAACATCATGTTCCGGAAGAACCGGCAGGACGCGCAGAAGTCCAAGCTGTTCTCCAAGCTTGCGCGCGAAATCACGGTCGCAGCCAAGCTGGGCATGCCCGATCCCACGCACAATCCGCGCCTGCGTGCGGCCATCGCCGCGGCCAAGGCGCAAAGCATGTCGAAGGACGCCATCGAGCGCGCTATCCGCAAGAGCCAGGGCGGCGAGGCGGAGAACTACGACGAGGTGCGCTACGAGGGCTACGGTCCTGGCGGTGTGGCCATCATCGTCGAGGCGCTTAGCGACAACCGCAACCGCACGGCCGCCGACATGCGGGCGGCCTTTTCCAAATATGGGGGAGCGCTGGGGGAGGCAGGTTCGGTGTCCTTCATGTTCCAGCGCATGGGTTCGGTCGTTTATCCCGCGAAGGCGGGGAGCGCGGACGCGATGCTCGAAGCGGCCATCGAAGCGGGCGCAGACGAGGTGGTTTCGACGAAAGAGTCCCACGAATTCCTCTGCAGGCAGGACGATTTCGCCGGCGTGCGCGACGCGCTGGAAGCCAAACTGGGCGCGCCGGAATCGGCAGGCATCGTGTGGCGGCCGCTGAACAGCGTTGCGGTGAGCGAGGAAAAAGGAGCGCAGCTGTTCAAGCTGCTGGACGTCCTCGACGACCACGACGACGTGCAAAACGTTTACGCAAACTACGAAATGAGCGACGCTCTCATGGAAAAACTCTCGGCGGCCTAGGACCATGAAATTCCATTGCGGAAGACTTCTCGATCATTTTCACGTGACGGTAGCGGACCTTGCCGCCTCGCGGCGGTTTTATTCTGCCGTGCTCGGCGCACTCGGCATTCCGATGCACGACCACGGCGCGCGCGCCTTCTCGGCGGACGAACTTTGGGTCACCGACGAAGGCCCGCGCACCGGGCGCATGCACTTCGCCTTCCAGGCCAAGGACAGGGAGGCGGTGGACCGCTTTCATGCCGCAGGCGTTGCCGCAGGCGGACGCAACAATGGCGCGCCGGGCGAGCGCAACTATCACCCGGGCTACTATGCGGCTTTCCTGCTGGATCCGGACGGCAACAATATCGAAGCCGTCTCGCATGGGCCCACGCGCCGCTCGGCGGAATCTGTGGTGATCGAGCTCCAGATTTGAGCGGCCTGTTGCGGTCCCCGCCGTTTGGGGCAAGCTGAATCCAGCGTACCTGATTCGTTTTGGGCGGGCATGGCGTCTTACCGCATCTTGGGTTGCGATCCGGGCCTGGGCTGCACCGGCTGGGGCATCATCGACTCCGCCGGCCTCAAGCTCGCGCACGTGGCAAACGGCGCCATCGAAACGGCGGCGCGGGATTCGCTCGGGCTGCGCCTCGCCGCGCTGCATTCCGCGCTTTCCCGGGTCATCAGGCTGCACAGGCCGGTTGCCGTCGCCGTCGAGCAGGCCTTCGTGCACAAGGACCCGGCGGCCGCGCTCAAGCTTGGCCATGCGCGCGCAGTGGCGCTGCTGGCCGCAGCGCAGGCGGGACTTGAGGTCGCCGAGTACACGCCCAATCATGTGAAGAAATCGGTGGTGGGCGTGGGCCACGCGAGCAAGGAACAGATCCAGGCGATGGTGCGGTACCTGCTTCCCTCTGTGCGAATCGCCGCCGCCGACAGCGCGGATGCGCTTGCCGTCGCCATTGCGCACGCGCATCTTTCGCGCACCAATGCGCGCATATCGGCCGCGATGGTGGCGACATGATCGGCAAGCTAGCCGGCCGCGTCGATAGCATTAGCGCCGACCATGTCATCCTCGACGTGGCGGGCGTGGGCTATCTGGTGCATTGCCCGACCTCCACGCTTTCCAGACTGGCGGCAGGCGCGAACGCGTCGCTTTCGATCGAAACCAAGGTCGGCAACGATGCAATCAGGCTTTATGGGTTCTCCTCCGTCGAAGAGCGCGACTGGTTCCGCCTGCTGCAGACGGTGCAGGGCGTGGGCGCGCGCGTGGCGCTTTCGGTGTTGAGCGCGCTTTCCGTGCGCGAACTGGAGCGCGCGGCCGTTCTGGGCGACAAGGCGGCCGTGGGGCGCGCCCCGGGCGTCGGCGCCAAGCTCGCCCAGCGCATCGTAAGCGAACTCAAGGATAAGGCACCGTCCATTCTTCTCAAGTCCCAGGGCGGGAGCGTGGGCGCCAATGTGCACGTGCTGACGTCGCGCACGCCGGAGAGCGATGCGATCGCGGCACTGGTGAAACTCGGCTACACGCAGAGTACGGCCGCCGAGGCGGTCGTTCGCGCGGGGCAAAACCTCGGCGATGCGCCGCTCGATTCTCTCATTAAAGAATCCTTGCGCCACCTCGCGCGATAGGACGGTCGATGGCGGCACCAAAACCCAAACACGACCCCAACCGGCTGGTGGCGCCGGAGCGCAGGCCTGGCGACGAGCTGGAAACGAGCCTGCGCCCCAAGCGGCTGGCCGAATTCGTCGGCCAGACGCAGGTCTGCGGGAATCTCCAGGTCTTCATCAATGCCGCGCGCGAGCGCGGCGAGCCGCTCGATCATGTTCTGCTGTCGGGGCCGCCGGGATTGGGGAAAACAACGCTTGCGCAGATCGTGGCGCGCGAGCTCGGGGTCGCCTTTCGCGCGACTTCGGGGCCGGTGCTGGCGCGGGCGGGCGACCTTGCGGCCATTCTCACGAACCTGGAGCCGCGCGATGTGCTGTTCATTGACGAAATCCACCGC
The DNA here is from genome assembly GCA_052389895.1 of Alphaproteobacteria bacterium. GTDB lineage: Bacteria > Pseudomonadota > Alphaproteobacteria > Micropepsales > Micropepsaceae > CAVVXX01. Next base: position 4,210 of record JBQTHM010000045.1, read on the forward strand.
CTCAACCCCGTGGTGGAGGAAATTCTTTATCCCGCGCTGGAGGATTTCGAACTCGACCTCATCATCGGCGAAGGGCCGTCGGCGCGTTCGGTGAAAATCCAGCTTGCGCCGTTCACGCTGATCGGCGCCACGACGCGCTCCGGCCTTCTCACCACGCCTTTGCGCGAGCGTTTCGGTATTCCGCTGCGGCTCAATTTCTACGAGGCGGACGAACTGGTGCAGATCGTCGTGCGCGGAGCGAAAGTGTTTGGCCTGGCGCTTACCCCGGAAGGCGCGAAAGAAATCGCCCAACGCTCGCGCGGAACGCCGCGCATCGCGGGACGCCTGCTCAAACGGGTGCGCGATTTTGCCTCCGGGGCCGAAGTGACGGCAAAAGTCGCGGACGAGGCACTGGGGCGCCTCGAGGTGGACAAGCGCGGGCTCGACGCCTTCGACCGCCGCTATCTGAAACTTATCGCCGAAGGCTTCGGGGGCGGCCCGGTGGGCGTGGAGACGCTTGCCGCGGCGCTGGGCGAGCCACGCGATGCCATCGAGGAAATCGTCGAGCCGTTTCTGATCCAGCAAAGCTTCATACAGCGCACGCCGCGCGGACGCATGCTGACGGCGCAGGCTTACCTTCATGTTGGCCTGCCCGCGCCGCCGCGCACGCCCGATCAACCGCCGCTGTTCGATGACGAAAGCTGAGCGTGTGGCGTCCGGCCGGTTCGACGGCCGCATGCACGTTCTTCCCATCCGCGTTTATTACGAGGACACAGATTTTTCCGGCGTCGTCTATCACGCCAAATACTTGCATTTCCTCGAGCGCGGGCGCTCCGAATTCCTGCGCGCAGCCGGCGTACGCCATCAGGGCATGCTGAAAACGGAAGAGCCGCTGGTATGGGTGGTCCGCCGCATGGAAATCGAATACCTGAAACCCGCCCGCGTGGACGAAGACTTGCAGGTGCGCACTGCGCCATATGATCTCAGCGGCGCTAGGCTTTCCGTGCATCAGGGCGTGTGGCGCGGCGCCGAGCAATTGGTAAAAGCCGAGGTCGAAGCCTGCGTCATCACGCTGGACGGCAAGCCGCGCCGCATTCCCGATGCCGTGCGGCGCAAGCTGGAAAAATTCGTCAAGGCCTGACGAGTGTCTGGCGTCTTTCTCCTATAGTGCCGTTCGCCTGAAAGGGAGGTTGGGTCATGCGCAGACCGTCCGCGCTTCCGTTTTTCGTATTTGCCGCCTTTCTTGCACTGCCGGCTCTCGCAAAGGATTCGGCTCCGGCGCCGACCGGCTATCTCGCGCCCGGCCACGTGAATCTTCTTTCTCTAACGCCCCCGCCACCCTCGCCAGGAACGCGACAGGCAATGGAAGACATGCGGTATGCCCTGTCGGCAACTCGCGCGCGCACGCGCGCGGCCGAAATGCGCGCCGATGCCGATGCCGAACCATCCGTTTTCCGTTTCGCGGATGTGCTGGGGCCCAACTTCACCAGGCAGAAACTGCCCCTGCTCGCGGCTCTCATGGACCGTGTGCGCCGCGCGGCCTCGCCGCCTCTTAGGCAAATGAAGGATCACTGGAAGCGCCCGCGCCCATTCGTCGTGAACGATGACGTTGAGCCGACTGCGCGCGCGCGAAAGGAAGCACTCAATACTGACGGGCGCACGTACAGCTATTCCTATCCCAGCGGGAACGGCGCCTTCGGTGCAATCTGCGCCATTATTCTCTCCGACATGATTCCGGAAAAACGCGCCGAACTTTTTGCGCGCGGATGGGAATTCGGCGCCAATCGCATCGTGGCCGGCGTTCACTTCCTCAGCGATATCGAAGCTGGGCGCATCGCCGCGGCCATTCTGGTTTACGCGATGATGCAGAACCCCGAATTTCGGAGGGACTTCGCGGAAGCCAAGGCGGAATTGCGCAGTCAACTCGCCCTTTCGCCTTGACGCGGCGCGCGCTCTCTTTAGGCTCCGCCGCCAATCACACCAGAGGTCAAAATTCAGCCATGTTTGAGGGGCTTGGTGCGGAAATCCGCCCGACGATGCCCACGTTGCGTAGCGGAGTCGCCCGGGGATTTGTCATGAAGCTTATGCGTTTCGCCGCCGTCGCGTTAACGGCGTTTGTTCTCGTCGTTCCCGCTGCGATCGACGCGTCTCCGGCATACGGGCAGATTCAGCGCGAGCAGCCGACCCGCGGTAGACCGCCTACGGCGGCGCCGTCGCCGCCCGGCGCGGAATCCCAGCCGCTCGATGCACCGCGTGCGGCGCCAACCGGCGCAGTTGAGACGGAGCTCGTCGGGCCGCAATCCGAGGCCGGCGAGGTGTTCTCACCTATTGCTACGTTTATGAATGCCGACATCATCGTAAAGGGCGTCCTTATTCTGTTGCTGGCGGCATCCTTCTGGTCGTGGGTCATCATTATCGACAAGTGGTTCGCCTATGGCACGCTGAACCGGAAGGCCGACAAATTCGAAAGCACGTTCTGGTCGGGGCGCGCACTCGACGATCTCTATTCCCATTATTCCGGCCGCGCCGACCACCCGATGGCAACCATGTTCGTGGCCGGCTTGCGCGAATGGAAGCGCGCGTTCGAGCACGGCAATGTGCGCGAAACTGCCTTTGCCGGCATCAAGGACCGCGTCGCCAAGGCCATGCATGTTTCCCTTCAGCGGGAGTTGGACAAGGCGGAGCGCGGCCTGGGGTTTCTCGCCACCGTCGGCTCGACGGCGCCCTTCGTCGGATTGTTCGGCACCGTCTGGGGAATCATGAATTCCTTCCGCGCCATTGCCGCGCAGCACGACACCACGCTCGCCGTGGTGGCGCCGGGCATCGCGGAAGCGCTCTTTGCCACGGCACTTGGTCTTCTCGCAGCCGTACCGGCCGTTGTCGCCTACAACAAGTTCGTCAACGAAATGGGCCGCTACACCAGCAGGCTCGAAGGATTCGCCGACGAGTTTTCCGCTTTTCTCTCGCGACAGCTGGATGAAAGGGCGCATTGATGGCGGTGCGGCCACTTCGCGGCATCTATGGGCGCACGCGGCGCGGTCGCGTGCGGCCGCTTTCGGAAATCAACGTGACGCCTTTCGTGGACGTGATGCTGGTGCTGCTCATAGTCTTCATGGTGACGGCGCCGTTGCTGACGGTGGGCGTTCCCGTGGACCTGCCGAAGACGCGCGCGCGCGCGCTGAACCAGGACACGGAACCGCTTGCGGTCACGATTCTGAAAGACCAGCAGGTGTATTTGCAGAACACGCCGGTCAGCGACGAGGAGCTCGCGCCCAAGCTGACGGCTATCGCCGAGAACGGATACGAACAGCGCATCTTTGTGCGCGCCGATGCGTCTGTCGAATACGGGCGCGTCATGCAGGTGATGGGGATCATCAACGCGGCGGGGTTCAGACGTATCGGTCTGGTGACCGAAACGGAAAAAACGAAACAGCAGTGATGGTGTCATGCGTCGCGGCGTGATCGGTTCGGCCACGCTTCATGTTGCAGTGATCGGGGCGACCATGATCGTCTGGCCGACCGTGCTGAACGAGCCCGCCGAAACGCCGTCCGTCGTGCCGGTCGAACTGATAACCGTTGGCGAGGAGACAAACATCGCGCCCACGGTGCGCGAGCAGCAGCCTGCGCCCGAGGACGAGCCGGAACTCATCGCCCCGGAAGAAATTCAGCAGGCGGCCATCCCGCCCGAAGAATTGGCGGAGCTGGAACCGCCGCAATTCACGCCCGAGGCGCCGGAACCCGCGCCCGCGAAAACGCCGCCCGCCCCGCAGCCGCGCATGAAACCCAAGCCCGAGAAACAGAAGTTCGACGTGGATTCCATTTTGGCGCTGCTCGACAAGCGCGCGCCTAAGACCGCGCCTCCGGCCAATGCGCGGCTTGCAGAGCGCACGCAGCGCGGCATCGGCGAGCGCAATGCGATGACAATGGATCTTCAGGACGCACTCAGAAACCAGATCGCGCCCTGTTGGAGCCCGCCTTTGGGCGCGCCCAGCGGCGACGAGATGGTGGTCGACTTCCTTCTCGTGCTGAACCCCGATGGTTCTGTCGCACGGCCGCCACAATTGGATGCAAGTTCTGCCGCTGCGGCTGCGAGCAACCCCTATACGCGGGCGGCCGCCGAGGCGGCGCGGCGTGCCATCTACAAATGTGCGCCATACAGACTGCCCGCCGACCGTTATGAGCATTGGCGCGAGATCAATCCCTTCCATTTCGATCCGCGTCAGATGATGGGACAGGAGTAGGACAATGAAGAGATCGCTTGCGTTCGCGGTGCTTGGCGCGCTTTTTCTGGTCGTGGCGGCGCTGCCGGCCCCCGCCGCGCTGCGGGTCGATGTGACCCAGGGCGTTGTGCAGCCGCTGCCGATCGCCATCCCGGACTTCCTAGGCAATTCGGCCACCGGGCGAAACATCGCAAGCGTCGTGCGCAACGATCTCGAACGCTCCGGCCTGTTCCGTCCGCTCGATCCCGCCTCCTATATCGAGAGAATCTCCGACATCAACGTGCCGCCGCGTTTCGGCGATTGGCGCGCGATCCAGGCGCAGGGCCTCGTCACCGGTCAGGCAACGCTACAAAGCGACGGACGGCTGAAAGTCGATTTCCGCCTGTGGGACATTTTCGCCGAAAATCAGATGATCGGGCTTCAGTATTCGACGACGCCAGAAAACTGGCGACGAATCGCCCATCTGATTTCCGACGCGATTTACGAGCGCATTACCGGTGAAAAGGGTTATTTCGATACGCGCGTCGTGTTCATCGCGGAGTCGGGACCGAAAATCAGCCGCCGCAAGCGCCTGGCCGTGCAGGATCAGGACGGCGCCAATCCGGTGTTTCTCACCAAGGGCGACTATCTCGTGCTGACGCCGCGTTTCAATCCGACGGCGCAGATGATCTGCTACATGTCCTATATCGGCGGGCGCCCGCGCGTGTATCTGTTCGATCTCGAAACGGGGCGGCAGGAAATGCTGGGAAATTTCCCCAACATGACCTTTAGCCCGCGCTTTTCCCCGGACGGAAGCAAAGTGATCATGGCGCTCGAATCCGGCGGCAATTCGGACATCTATTCGATGGATTTGCGTTCGCGGACCGTGCAGCGCCTGACCAATGATCCCGGCATCGACACGGCGCCCAGCTATTCGCCGGACGGCCGGCAGATCACCTTTGAATCCAATCGCGGCGGTTCGCAGCAGGTATATTTGATGAACGCCGACGGCTCGAACCCGCGCCGCATCAGCTTCGGCGCCGGGCGCGCCGGCACGCCGGTCTGGAGCCCGCGCGGCGACCTGATCGCATTTACCAAGATCAGCTCGGGCGCATTCCGGATCGCGGTCATGCGCCCAGACGGATCGGGCGAGCGCGTGCTTTCCAGCGGCTGGCAGGACGAAGGCCCCACCTGGGCGCCCAATGGCCGCGTGATCATGTTCACGCGCACCACGCCCACCGGTTCGGGCGGTTATGGCGGCGGATCAAGCATCTGGTCGGTTGACGTTACCGGGCGCAACGAAAGGCGCGTGTTAACGCCTGGGGACGCGTCCGATCCCGCTTGGTCGCCCTTGATCCAGTGATGTTCCTCCCGTAACCTTTTTCTGCCTTGCGCGTTTCCCACCCGGTGCGACGCAAGGCAATCGAGTGGGGGAAGAATGTAACCTGCGCACGCCTGCGCACCGGGGCAAGCGCGTCCGACGGAGTCACATTCCATGTCCAGATTTTCGACGTGTGCAAGTTTGGCCGCCGTCTCAGCTTTGCTTCTATTGGGCGCATGCAGCACGGACAAGCCTCCGCCGGGACCGGCCGTCTCGTCCGAAACCACAATCGTTCCGGGCAGCAAGCGGGATTTTGAGGTCAATGTCGGCGATCGCGTCTTCTTCGACTATGACCGCTCGGATATTCGCCCCGATGCGGCAGCGACGCTGCAAAAGCAGGCTGCGTGGCTTGCCAGGTATCCTTCCGTCACGCTCACCATCGAAGGCCATTGCGACGAGCGCGGCACGCGTGAATACAACCTCGCGCTTGGCGCACGCAGGGCGAGCACGACAAAGGAATATCTGATCAGCCTCGGTGTTTCGCCTAGCCGGCTGGAAACAATCTCGTACGGCAAGGAGCGGCCCACCTGCGTGGAGTCCAACGAAGGCTGCTGGCAGCAGAATCGCCGCGGCGTATCGGTGATTTCGGGCGGCGTTTCGGCGTAACGCGTACCAAATTGCCAGGTTAAGGAGGGCGCCCAGAGTGGCGCCCTTCTCATATGAGGAGCTCAAAGCCCCAATTTGACCAACTTTGGCGGCGCAAATGCGAAGCTTCCGGAAATGCAATGCAGGATAGGACCATGACAAGACGGCTCGGCGCCGCCATCGCGGGCGCAATCCTGGTTTCGGGCGTGCTGTGGGGTTTGCCCGTAGCCGCACAATACGGCGATGAAGATTTGGCCACGCGCATGCAGCGCATCGAGCGCGATCTGCGCGATCTGCAACAGGAAGTCTATCGTGGCAGCCAGGGACTGCCGCGCAGCGGCGAAGGCCCGCCGCAGCCGAGCGGCGTTGCCGCCTCGCAACGCGTGAACGACATCGAAGCAAGCCTGCGCCGGCTTACCGGCCAGGTGGAAGAACTGTCGTACCGGCTCAACGAGCTTTCGGTGAAGGTGGATCGCCTGCAGAACGAATTGAACTACGCCACCGGCCAGGGCGGAGCGCCGGAAGGCGCACCCGCCGACGAAGGCACACAACTTGCGCCTGGCCCCGGCAATCTTGGCGCCATGCGGCCGGGCGCCAACGCCGCCGCGCCGGCAGGCGGTGATCGCGTTGTGCTGACGCCACCCGGCAAGCAAGCCGCAACGGGTCCGATTGCGGCAACCGGAACGGGGGGCGCGGCCAGCGGCAAATTCGACGCCGCCATGGATCAGCTTGCGCGCGGCTCATACGACCAGGCGCGCAGCGCCTTTCGCGCCATAGCCGACCAGCACCCCAACCATCAGCTCGCGCCCGAGGCTTTGTATTGGGCGGGCGATATCTCGTATTCTGCCAAAAAGGATTACACGGAAGCCGCGCGCAGCTTCGCCGAGCTGCTGAAGAAATATCCCAAGGCGCCGCACGCGCCCGACGCGATGCTGAAGCTCGGACAGTCGTTGATTGCGCTCGGCCAGAAGAAGGAAGGTTGTTCCACCCTTGCGGCGTTCCCCGCGAAATATCCCTCGGCCGGCAAGGCGCTTACCGCGCGCGCAAAAGCCGACGCAAAGAAGGCGGCCTGCGCCTAGCACGGTTGCGCAGCGCTTTGCCGCGGCATTGCGTGCGCTCGGCTGGACTGGGAAAGGCCCCGCGTCGCTCGCCGTTTCCGGCGGCGGCGATTCGCTTGCCCTCATGCACCTCTATGGCGAATGGGCGCGCGAGCGCGGCGCAGAGCTGCCTGCGGTTCTCATTGTCGATCACGGCCTGCGTGCGCAATCGTCTCGCGAGGCGGAGCGCACGGCGCGCTGGGCCAGACGGGCCGGTTTTGAGGCGCACGTCCTTTCCTGGCGCGGAAAAAAGCCGCATGCGGACGTCGAAGCGGCGGCGCGCAATGCACGCTTGCGCCTGATCGGCGAATGGTGCCGCGCACAGGGCGCGAAAACCGTATTTCTTGCCCACACAGAAGACGATCAGGCGGAGACATTTCTGCTGCGGCTGGCCAGGGGAAGCGGCGTGGACGGGCTTGCCGCCATGCAAGCCTGCTCGCGCTATCCGCTCGCGGGATTTGACATCGAGGTGTTGCGCCCGCTGCTCGGCATGGCCCGCAGCGAATTGCGCGAATTCCTCGCCGAACGCAGTCAGCCCTGGCTGGAAGATCCCATGAACATGGATCCGCGATTTGCGCGTGCGCGCCTTCGTGCCGTGATGCCGGCGTTCCGGTCGGCAGGGCTGACGTCTTCGCGCGTTGCGGGCGCGGCTCGTCACTTGGGGCGCGCGCGCGAAGCGCTGGAAGCGGCGGCGAACGCGCTTTTGTCGAAAGCCGCGCAATTCGATCAGGCGGGCTACGCGCTTCTGGACGGGGCGGCGCTGGCGCGGGCGCCGCGCGAGATCGGGCTGCGCGCGGTTGCGGCGGTCTTTATGGCGGTATCCGGCGAGGCGTACCGTCCGCGGTTCGAAAAACTCGATCGCCTGTTCGACGCCGTTGTCGTGAGTGCAAAGTCATCCGGGCGCACGCTGCACGGGTGCCGGGTTTCCGCAGCACCAAGGGCGTTTCAGACGTTCGGCACGCGCACGCTGCTTGTCACGCGCGACGCGCGTCCGGCGCTGCGCGCGCCTGACGTGCTGTTGCGCCCCGGACGTGACGCCGTTTGGGATAATCGCTTTCGCCTCCGGTTCGGCGGCGAGACCAAGGCGGGCGCGCTGCGTGTGCGCGCGCTTGGCGAACGGCCCGATTTGGCCGAGGTTCTGGCGCATGTGCCCGCGCCTGCGCGCGCGTCGTTGCCTGCCGTTTTTCGTGGTGCAGAGATTGTGACGATTCCGCACGCCAATCCGCCTGACAGGGGAAACTTTCCGCTCGCCGCGGAGTTCCTTGGCGTGACCTCGTCGCAGGCAAGCGGCGATTAGCCGCCCAGAATTTGCCGGATTGCCGCCATTTCGGCGATTTCTTAACGTGTTTATGACTGGCGCGATGCTATGAGAATACCTATCTCTAATCGGGCGGCTGGCCCGCATAGAAAGGACTGCCGGTGACGAATTTCCGCAATCTCACGCTTTGGGTGGTGATCGCGCTTCTGCTTGTGCTGCTGTTCAACCTGTTCCAGGGCACCGGCCAGCGCGCCAGCGCCAGCGCCATTCCCTACAGCGATTTCTACCAGCATGTCGTGGGCGACAACGTGAAGTCCGTCGTCATGCAGGGCGAGCAGATTTCCGGCGAGTTCAAAAACGGTCAGCGCTTTACCACCGTTGCGCTCAAGGGCGACACAAGCTTGGCCGAGCGGCTGCACGAGCACCGTGTCAGCGTGACTGTGCAGCCCGGCGAGGAAAACTCGCCGACATTGCTCAATGTCTTCATCAACTGGTTTCCCATGCTGCTGCTCATTGCCGTGTGGATATTCTTTCTCCGGCAAATGCAGGCGGGCGGCGGCAAGGCCATGGGCTTCGGCAAAAGCCGCGCCAAGCTGCTCACCGAGCGTCAGGGCCGCGTGACCTTCGAGGATGTTGCCGGCGTGGACGAGGCGAAGGAAGACCTGAAGGAGATCGTGGACTTTCTGCGCGATCCGCAGAAGTTCCAGCGCCTGGGCGGCCGCATTCCCAAAGGCGTTCTTCTCGTCGGCCCGCCCGGCACGGGCAAGACGCTGCTTGCACGCGCCATTGCCGGTGAGGCAAACGTGCCCTTTTTCACTATTTCCGGTTCGGATTTCGTCGAGATGTTCGTCGGCGTCGGCGCAAGCCGCGTGCGTGACATGTTCGACCAGGCGAAGAAGAACGCGCCGTGCATCGTCTTCATCGACGAAATCGATGCGGTTGGCCGCCATCGCGGCGCAGGGCTGGGTGGCGGCAATGACGAGCGCGAGCAAACGCTTAATCAATTGCTGGTCGAGATGGACGGTTTCGAAACGAATGAGGGCGTAATCCTGATCTCGGCCACAAACCGCCCGGACGTGCTCGATCCCGCGCTGCTGCGCCCCGGCCGCTTCGACCGTCAGATCGTGGTGCCCAATCCCGACCTCTCCGGCCGCGAAAAGATCCTCAAAGTGCACATGCGCAAAGTCCCCATCGCGCCCGATGTGGACCCGCGCGTGATCGCGCGCGGCACGCCGGGCTTTTCCGGCGCCGATCTTGCCAACCTCGTCAACGAAGCCGCGCTGCTCGCCGCGCGGCGCGGGCGGCGCGTTGTCGGCATGAGCGAGTTCGAGGAATCCAAGGACAAGGTGATGATGGGCGCCGAACGCCGCTCCATGGTGATGACGGATGAAGAAAAGAAACTCACGGCCTATCACGAAGGCGGGCACGCCATAGTGGCGCTGAACGTCAAGGGCTCCGATCCCATTCACAAGGCGACTATCATCCCGCGCGGCCGCGCGCTCGGCATGGTGATGCGGCTTCCCGAACGCGACCAGTTGTCCATGACGCGCGAGAAGCTCAACGCCGATCTGTGCGTCGCTTTCGGCGGGCGCATCGCGGAAGAGATCATCTTCGGCCACGACAAGGTGACGACGGGCGCGCAATCCGACATCGATATGGCCACCCGTATGGCGCGCGCGATGGTCACGCGTTTCGGCATGTCGGATGAACTCGGCCCCATCGCCTATGGCGAGAACCAGGAAGAAGTGTTTCTGGGGCACAGCATTTCGCGCCAGCAGAACGTATCCGAAGCCACGGCGCAAAAGATCGACGCGGAGGTGCGCCGCATCATCGACGAATGCTATCGGCGCGCGAAGAAGATTCTCTCCGAAAAGGTGAACGATCTGCATACGCTGGCCGCGGGGTTGCTGGAATACGAAACGCTGACCGGTGACGAGATCGTGGCGCTGCTGAAAGGCATCCGCCCGGTGCGCACGCCCTATGAGGAGCCGCCGGCCGAACCGCGGCCCGCGCCCGCGACTGTGCCCAGCGCCGGACGCCCGCGCGGCGCCGAGCCCGGGATCATCGCCCCCGAACCGCAGCCGGGGACGTAGTTCGGAAGCCAGAAATCAGAAATCAGAAATCGGAAATTTGCCGATGGACTTCCGATTTCAGAGTTCCGAATTTCGCATTCCGACCTTGTTCGGAATTGTGAATATCACGGACGATTCGTTCTCCGATGGCGGCCTTTATCTGGCGCCCGACGCCGCGATTGCGCATGCGCGCAAGCTTTCCGGGGAAGGCGCCGATGTGCTCGATCTCGGCGCCGTTTCTAGCAATCCCGATTCGAAACAAGTGCCGTACGAGGTCGAGATCGCGCGCCTGGGCCCAGTGGTAGCCGCGCTGAAGAAGGATGGCAGTAGAATTTCGATCGACACGTTTGCACCCGAAACACAGATTTGGGCAGCCGGCCAGGGCGTCGACTATCTGAACGACATACAGGGATTCCCCGAAGAGGAAATCTATCCCGAGCTCGCGCGGGCAAAGTGCAGGCTCGTCGTCATGCATTCGGTGCAGGGGCGGGGGCCCGCCGCGCGCGCGCCCGGCGATGCGTCTACCATCATGGATCGCATCTCGGAGTTTTTTCAAACGCGTATCGCGGCGCTGACCAAGGCGGGCATCGCCCGCGAGCGCCTGATCATCGATCCCGGTATGGGCCTGTTTCTGGGCGCAGGCGTAGAGGTCTCGCTGACCGTGCTGCGCCGTCTGCCCGAGCTGAAAGAAGCGTTCGGGCTCCCGCTGCTGGTGTCGGTCTCGCGTAAATCTTTCTTACGGAAATTGACAGGGCGCGATGCCTCCGCGAGCGGCCCGGCCACTTTGGCGGCCGAGCTGTTCGCGGCCGCGCAGGGAGCCGATTTCATCCGCACCCACGAACCTGCGCCGCTGCGCGACGCCTTAACCGTCGCCGAAGCTTTGCGCGGCTGAGCGCGTTGTCTTCCTGTGTTATTGCGCGGCATTTGCTATGATCCCGCCCCGGCCTGGGGGAACGAGGCCTTATGACCCGTAATTACTTTGGCACCGACGGCATCAGGGGATTGGCCAACGCGGTTCCCATGACGCCTGAAATCGCTCTCAAGGTCGGGATGGCGGCCGGGCGCATTTTCACGCGCGGCGATCACCGCCACCGCGTGGTGATCGGCAAGGACACCAGGCTTTCCGGCTACATGATCGAAAACGCGCTGACTGCGGGCTTCACGTCCGTGGGCATGGACGTATTTCTGTTTGGGCCGCTACCCACGCCCGCCGTGGCGATGCTGACGCCGAGTTTGCGCGCCGACATGGGCGTCATGATCTCGGCGTCGCACAATCCGTATCACGACAACGGAATAAAACTGTTTGGACCTGATGGCAGAAAACTTTCCGACGGGCGCGAGCGCGAAATCGAAGCTCTCATGCACAACGGGCTGCACGAAGGGCTGGCGCCACCCGAGCGCATCGGGCGCGCCAAACGCGTGGACGACAGCCAGGCGCGGTACGTGGAATTTGCCAAACGCACATTTCCGCGCGAACGCAGGTTGGAGGGCAAGCGGATCGTGATCGATTGCGCCAATGGCGCTGCCTACAAGGTGGCGCCGCTGGTGCTGTGGGAGCTCGGCGCCGAGGTCATTCCAATCGGCGTCGATCCCGACGGTTTCAATATCAACCGCGATTGCGGCTCGACCTCGCCCCAAGCGATGCAGCACAAGGTGCGCGAGTTGCGCGCCGATTTCGGCATCGCCCTTGACGGCGACGCCGACCGCGTGGTGATGGCCGACGAGCAGGGCCGCATCATCGACGGCGACCAAATTCTGGCGCTCATTGCGCGCTCCTGGTCGCGCAAAAACGCGCTCCTGGGCGGCGGTGTCGTTGGTACCTTGATGTCCAATATGGGGTTGGAGCGCTATCTCGCGGGGCTCAACCTGCGCCTTGTGCGCGCTGCCGTGGGCGACCGCTACGTCATCGAGGAAATGCGCAAGGGCGGGTTCAATGTGGGTGGCGAACAATCAGGCCATATCGTGCTTTCCGATTTTTCCACCACCGGCGACGGGCTGATTGCGGCGCTGCAAGTTCTGGCGGTGCTGGTGGAGGAAAGGATTCCGGCCAGCGAGGCCGCCCACCTTTTCGAGCCGGTTCCGCAGGTGCTGGAAAACGTGCGGTTCAAGAATGGTTCGCCGCCGGACGACAAGAAAGTAGCGTCGCAGATCGCGGTGCATGAAGCTCGGCTCAAAGGCGGCCGCCTGCTCGTGCGCAAATCGGGCACCGAGCCCGTCATCCGCATCATGGGCGAAGGCGACGACGAAATGCTGGTGCGCGAAGTGGTGCGAGACGTCGCCGCCCTCATCCGGGACGCCGCGCTTTGACGGAAAAGCCCGCCCGCATCCTCATCATTGCGGGATCGGATTCGGGTGGCGGCGCGGGCATCCAGGCCGACATCAAGACGGTGACCGCGCTTGGCGGCTATGCCATGACGGCCGTCACCGCCATCACCGTACAGGACACGACAGGGGTCCACGGCGTCCACGCCGTGCCCGAAAGCATCGTGCGCGACCAGATTATGCGCGTGCTGGACGACATCGGCGCCGACGCTATCAAGACGGGCATGCTGGGCGGCGCCGCCATCGTCGAGGCGGTGGTCGGCGTGCTGCGGCGGAAAGGGCTTCCCATCGTCGTCGATCCCGTGATGATCGCCAAGGGCGGCGGCAAGCTGCTAGCCGATGATGCGGTTGCTGCGGTGATACGGCTGCTTGTTCCTCTGGCAACGGTTATCACGCCTAATGCGTCGGAAGCCGCCGCGCTAACGGGCGCGAAAGTCGAAACAGTCGAGGATCTGGTTCAGGCGGGAAAGTCGCTTCTCGCGCGCGGCGCAAAGGCGGCATTGGTCAAGGGCGGGCACCTCAAGGGCGACACGATAACGGACGCGCTGGTGACGAAGGAGGGTGCGCATCTGTTCCGTTCCGCGCGCATCCAGACCACGTCCACGCACGGAACGGGCTGCACGCTGGCATCGGCAATCGCTGCCGGGCTCGCTCAGGGGTTCTTGCTGGAGGACGCGATTGCGCGCGCGCGTGCCTTCGTGCAGGCGGCGCTACGCACGGCGCCAGGCTTCGGCCATGGCCACGGCCCCATGAACCACATGCACGCCATTCCGCCGTACGAGGAATGAAGAGGATCAGCGGCCCGCGCAAACCGTCCCCCCTTCCGTCCACCTACGCTGCTTTGCAGCTTCGGTGGACACCTTCCCCCACAAGGGGGGAAGGAAAAGTAGACGCAGGCTTTCCTTTTCCTCCCCCCTTGTGGGGGAGGATGGCCCGCAGGGCCAGGAGGGGGTGTGCCACTCACCGCGCCACGAAGGGATCGCGCACAAGGATTGTGTCTTCGCGCTCGGGGCTGGTGGAAAGAAGCGTCACATTGGCGCCGATCAGTTCCTCGATACGGCGCACATATTTGATGGCGTTGGCGGGCAGCTTCTTCCAGCTGCGCGCGCCGCGGGTGGATTGGCTCCAGCCCTCCAGTGTCTCGTAAACGGGCTCGACGCGCATTTGCTCGTGCACGTCGGCGGGAAGGTGATCGAGTGTGCGGCTGTCCAGCCGGTAACCCACGCAGAGCTTGATTTCCTTCATGTTGTCCAGCACGTCGAGCTTTGTCAGCGCTATTCCGTTGATGCCACCGGTGATAACCGTCTGGCGTACGAGCGCAGCGTCAAACCAGCCGCAACGGCGCTTGCGCCCCGTCACCGTGCCGAATTCGTTCCCACGCTCCCCCAACCGTTCGCCTGTTTCGTCCTTGAGCTCGGTGGGGAAGGGGCCTTCGCCTACACGCGTCGTGTAGGACTTCACGATGCCGAGCACATAGCCGATGTCGCGCGGCCCGCAGCCCGAGCCGGTCGCCGCCTGTCCCGCCACGGTGTTGGAGGAGGTGACGTAAGGATACGTGCCATGGTCGATGTCGAGCAGCACGGCCTGCGCGCCTTCGAACAGAACGCGTTTGCCCGCGCGCCGCGCCTCGTCCAGCCGCTGCCAGGATGAGCCCGCATAGGGCAGCACCTTTGGCGCAATTTCCCTGAGCTGGTCGAGCAGCCGCGCCGTATCGATCTCTTTGGCGCCGACGCCGCGCCTGAGCGCGTTGTGATGTACGAGCAGCCGCTTCACCTTGTCAGTGAGCGTGCGAAAATCCCGCAGGTCCACGACGCGGATGGCGCGCCGGCCGACCTTGTCTTCGTACGCCGGGCCAATTCCGCGCTTGGTGGTGCCGATTCGAAGCAGGCTGCCCGCAGTTTCGCGTGCGTGATCGAGTTCGCGATGCACCGGCAAAATGAGCGCCGCATTCTCGGCCAGCACAAGATTGTCCGGCGTGATCGCGACACCTTGCGCCTTCAACCGCTCAATTTCCTCGAGAAATGCCCACGGGTCCACCACCACGCCATTGCCGACGATGGACAGCTTGCCTTTGCGCACGACGCCGGAAGGCAGCAGACTGAGCTTGTAGGTGACGCCGTCTATGACCAGCGTGTGGCCGGCATTGTGGCCACCCTGGAAGCGCACCACCACGTCGGCGCGCGCTGACAGCCAGTCGACAATCTTTCCCTTGCCTTCGTCGCCCCATTGGGCGCCGATCACCGCGACGTTGGTCATTGTTTCGATTCAGGCGGGATGCTTGCAGACATTACCCCCCTCCTGGCGCGAAGCGAAGTGAAGCCGGACGGAAGGGGGGCATGCGATCAGAACGCCAGCGCCCTGGCGTAGCGCACGAGGGGAAGCGCGCGGATGGCGGCGACCACGGTTTCGTCCACAACTTCGTCCACTTCCACCATCGCGATGGCGTCGGCGCCGGGCGCGCTGCGGCCCAGCGCAAAAGAAGCGATGTTCACGCGCGCATTACCCAGGAGCGTGCCCAGCGCGCCGATGAAGCCCGGCTTGTCCTCGTTGATCACATAGAGCATGTGCGGCGCGAATTCGGCGTCGAGGTTGATTTCCCGCACCTGGATGAGCCGCGGCCGGCCGTCCGAGAACACCGTGCCCGCCGCGCGCCGCGTGGAGCCCCCTTCCAGCGTGATGACCGCCTTTATGTACCCTTCGTAGATGCCCTGCCGCGGCCTGCGCGTTTCGCTCACCCTGATGCCGCGCTCGCGCGCCACCACCGGCGCATTGACCATGTTCACTTCCGCGAGCGCCGGCCTGAGCACGCCCGCCAGCACGGCCTGAGTAAGAGCGCGCGTCTTGAGATCGGCGGCCGAGCCTTCGTAGAGTATTTCGGCTTCCGCGATGCTGGTATCGGCAAGTTGGCCCACGAACAGCCCCAGCTTTTCCGCCAGAGCGATCCAGGGGCGCATGCGGCTCGCCTCTTCCGCAGAAATGGCAGGCATGTTGAGCGCGTTCGTGACCGCCCCGGTGAGGAGATAATCCGAAATCTGTTCGGCCACCTGGATCGCCACGTTTTCCTGCGCTTCCACGGTGGCCGCGCCCAGATGCGGCGTCGCCACCACCTTGGGATGTCCGAACAAGACGTTCGACTTGGCGGGCTCTTCTTCGAACACGTCAAACGCCGCGCCCGCCAGCCGGCCGCAATCGAGCGCGGCTTTGACCGCAATCTCGTCCACCAATCCGCCGCGCGCACAATTGACGAGCCGCGCGCCCTTTTTCATGCGCGCAATTGCGTCCGCCGAAAGAATGTTGCGCGTTTCGTTGGTGAGCGGCGTGTGCAGCGAGATGAAATCGGCGCGCGCAAGTAGATCGTTCAGCTCGACCTTCTCCACACCCAGTTCGGTGGCGCGATCGGGGCCGAGATAGGGATCGTAGGCAATCACCCTCATCTTGAGGCCCTTGGCGCGGTCGGCCACGATCGAGCCGATATTGCCGCAGCCGATCAGGCCGAGCGTCTTGCCGTACAGCTCCACGCCCAAGAAGCGGTTCTTCTCCCATTTGCCTGCATGGGTAGAGGTGTTGGCCGCGGGTATATCGCGCGCCAAGGACATCATCAGCGAAATGGCGTGCTCGGCTGTGGTGATCGAGTTGCCGTAGGGCGTGTTCATCACGATGACACCCGCGGCCGTCGCCGCCGGCAAATCGATGTTGTCCACGCCGATCCCCGCCCGCCCGACGATTTTCAGTCTCTTGGCCGCGCTTATGACATCGGCACTGACCTTCGTGCCCGAACGCACGGCCAGCCCGTCGTAATCGCCGACAACGGCAAGCAGCTGGTCCTTGGGCAGGCCCGTCCTGGTGTCGGCATCGATGCCGCGTTCCCGGAAAATGGCGAGCGCCGCAGGCGAGAGCGGGTCGGCAATCAGCACGCGTGGCGCCGCACCCATCAATGAAGAGCCGTCTTGCGAGTGTAGAAGGGCTCGAAGCGCGTCAGCATGTCGCCGAGAACGTTGCGCACTTCGTCGTTGCCGATCTGCATGGCGGCGACGCGCGTGCCCTGGGGAAGCGTGGCCACCAGGCGCTGGATTTCCTGTGCCAAGGGGTCCCATAGCCCCTGCATCTTCACGCCCACGATTGCGTGAGGCGGGTCGTCCCGGCCGGTTATGCGCATTTCGCCCAGATAAGCGGCCTCGACTTGCGGGCGCGCGGCGAAGAGCGCGCAGAGCCCGGCGGCAAGCGCCGAGGGAAACTCGGCGGGCTGCGAGATCACGATGCGGCCTTCGGGCTGCGACGCCCCGGCAAGTCCCGGGTTGAGCGCCCAGGCGATTTCCTCGGCGGGCAATTCCTTGGCGCCTTCCGATCCGGAATTGAGCAGGAAGCTGGCGCCGCGCGTGCATTCGAAGAGCTCGCGGCCGAGCATGGAAAAAAACTGCGGGTGCTCCTTTGCGAACGGCTGCATGCGCCGCTCGGAAGTGAAGATCGGGTGATAGGCGCGGTTCCTGAATTCGATCTGCGGCAGGCGAAGCTGCGTTGTGGAGCCCGCCGGCGCATCAGCGCCCGGCTTTTCGGCGACCCCCAACACGAAGATTTCCGATTCCAGGAGCAGACGGTGAAACGTGCCGCGTGCGTCCGGATTGGCGAAAGCCTCCTCGAGCGCGCGTTCCAGTTCGTTTTCCGGATCGAACGCCATCTCACGCACTCCTGATTTCGCCAAAGGCCCAGTCGAACCAGGGCGTGAGCGCCTCGATGTCTTCGCGCTCGACGGTCGGCCCGCACCAGATGCGAAGGCCGGCGGGCGCGTTGCGGTGGCCGGCCACGTCGAAGGCGGCTCCTTCCCTTTCCAGAAGGCCCGCCAGCGTCTTCACCGCCTCGGCGCGATTTTCCTCCGCCATGGCGGTGAACCACGGATCGGTGATTTTCAGGCACACGGAAGTGGGTGAACGGAAACGCGCGTCGCGCGCAAGGAAATCGAGCCAGGCGCTTTCGCGCACCCAGCGCGCCAGCGCGTTGAAATTCGCCTCTACGCGGGCATAGAGCGCGGGCAGGCCTCCGATGGATTCCGCCCATTTCAGCGTGTCGGCGTAGTCTTCAACGCAGAGCATGGAAGGCGTGTTCAGCGTTTCGCCTTCGAAAACGCCCTCCATCAATTTGCCGTTCTTTGCGAGGCGGAAAATTTTCGGCAAAGGCCAGGGGGCACGATAGGATTCGAGGCGCTCGACGGCGCGCGGCGACAGCACCAGCATGCCGTGCCCGGCTTCGCCTCCCAGCGACTTCTGCCAGGAGAAGGTGGTGACATCGAGCTTGTCCCACGGAAGCGCCATCGCGAAGGCAGCCGACGTCGCATCGCAAATGGTGATCCCTTCGCGTTTTGCCGGGATCCAGTCGCCGTCCGGCACGCGCACGCCCGACGTCGTCCCGTTCCACACGAAGACGGCGTCGTGCTTCGGGTTGTATTGGGTTAGGTCCGCCAGCTCGCCATAGGGCGCGCGGAACATGCGGCTATCTTCTATCTTCAGCTGCTTGAAGACGTCTGTGATCCAGTCCTCGCCGAAACTTTCCCAGGCGAAAGCGTCAACGGGGCGGGGGCCGAGGAGCTGCCACATCGCCATTTCCATGGCGCCCGTATCTGAGGCAGGCACTACCGCCACCCGGTAATCGGGTGGCAGGCGCAGTACGCGTTTGGTGCGCTCGATCACATCTTTGAGCCGCGTCTTGCCGGCGGCCGAGCGGTGCAGGCGCGAAAGTGCGGCCCCTTTCAGGGCTTCCACTGTCCAGCCGGGACGTTTCGCGCAGGGTCCGGACGAAAAAAAAGGCCGTGCAGGGCGCACGGCCGGACGCATGCCGGTCATCGTCCATTCCTTTCAGAATGGTTGCGCTCCGTTGGGGGAGCGTGGCCCGCGGAGTCTCTAGGAGATTCGGGAAAGCGCGTCAAACTTCGATTTCGCCTTTCAGGTACAAGGCGCAGGGACCGGCCAAAATCACGCTGTCGCCTGCATCCTTGCATTGCAACTCGCCGCCACGTGCACTTGCCTGATAAGCGCGGATTTCCTTTTTCCCGAGCCGCTTCGCCCAGTAGGGCACGAGGGCGCAGCGCGCCGAGCCCGTCACGGGATCCTCGAAAAAGCCCCAGTCGGGCGCGAAGAAGCGCGAAACGCAATCGTAGGGCTTGCCGTCGCCCTTGCCGGTGACGATCAGGTCGCGCATGTCCACGCTCCGCAGCAGCGACACGAAGTCTCCGCCCGGCGTGATCGCGCGAATCGTATCGGCGTCGTTCCACACCGCCATCAAATAGCGGCCGATGTGAAGCTCGTCGGGTGGTCTCACGCCAAGCGCTTCGCCAAGCCCTCTGGCAAAACCTGGCGGCGCGGCGAATGGCTTTGGCATTTCCGCGGGCAGCGACATGCGATAGACGCCGCCCGCGGCGCGCTCGACAGTAAGTGTTCCGCTCATTGTCTGGAAACATACCTTATCGAGAGCCGGCGAAATCTCGTTCAGTACAACCCAGCCGGATGCGAGCGTTGCGTGCCCGCAAAGCGCGACCTCCGAAGCGGACGTGAACCAGCGCAGATCGTAATGGCCGGGCGATTTGGCAACGAAAAATGCTGTCTCGGAGAGATTATTTTCGGAGGCAGTGGCCTGCATCTGCGCGTCGCTCAGCCAGCGCTCCAGCGGCACGATGGCCGCCGGATTACCCTCGAAGGGCTTTCGCGCGAACGCATCCACCTGCCACATGCGAAGTTTCATCAGGTCCCCGCTGTCATGGCCCGCGAGAGCGGGCCACCCAGTTGATTTCGGAGTCACTTGGCGCACGGACATGCGCCGGCCCGGATGGCCGGGTCAAGCCGGGCCAAGACACGTTTCGTTGCAGTTTGAATCGTTATTCCGCGCCCAGCGTTGCGGCGCGTTTGGCGGACAGCGCTTCCTTCATCGCCTTCTGCAATTTTTCGAACGCGCGCACCTCGATTTGCCGCACGCGTTCGCGGCTGATGTCGTATTTCTTGGAAAGCTCTTCCAGCGTGGCCGGCGTGTCGCGCAGGCGGCGCGCCTGAAGAATGTCGCGCTCGCGCTCGGTCAGCTCTTCCAGCGCCGCCGACAAGAGCGTGCGGCGCTCTTCCAGCTCGTCCGACTCGGCCATCTGGGTTTCCTGGTCCAGGCCTTCGTCGGTGAGCCAGTCCTGCCACTCCATATCGCCATCTTCGCCCACAGGCGCATTCAGCGAAGAATCCGGCCCGGCCAGGCGCCGGTTCATGTTCACCACCTCTTCTTCGCTGACACCGAGTTTCTTGGCGATCGTCGTCACCTGCTCGGGGCGCATGTCGCCTTCCTCGAGCGCTTCGATCTGTCCCTTGATGCGCCGCAAGTTGAAGAAGAGTTTCTTTTGCGCCGCCGTGGTGCCCATTTTCACCAGGCTCCACGAACGCAGGATGTATTCCTGGATGGCCGCGCGAATCCACCACATAGCGTAGGTGGCCAAGCGAAAGCCCTTGTCGGGCTCGAAGCGCTTCACCGCCTGCATCAGCCCGACATTTCCTTCGGAAATGATTTCGGAAACGGGCAAGCCGTACCCGCGATAGCCCATGGCGATCTTTGCCACGAGGCGCAGATGGCTCGTCACCAAACGGTGGGCGGCCTCAGGGTCCTGATGCTCGCGCCAGCGCTTGGCCAGCATGTATTCCTCTCCGGGATCGAGCAGGGGAAATTTGCGGATCTCGGCAAGGTAATGCCCAAGACCCCCTTCTCCCGCCAGAACCGGCAGCGCTCGACCCGCCATCGCAACCCCTTTGCCTGTCCAGAAAAACAAGGGCGCCCCTAGGGCACCCTATGGTCTTTCAACGCGTGTTGGACAAAGCCTATCCCCAAATCAAGTGCAAATGTGGGGCGCCGGAAGCGAATTTCAATGGGCCTGAACACCTTGTCATTTGGTGGAAAGGCCCCGCAATGCCCCGACGAGGTGGACAATGTCCGCAGGCCAGGGCGCCTCGAAGCGCATTTTCTTCTGCAAGCTCGGATGGTGAAAACCGAGGACGCCCGCATGCAGCGCCTGGCGGGGGAAACGGGCCGCCGTTTCATAGGCGAGCCCTTCCGCCTCGGTTTTGGCGCGGGGCGGGTGCCGCGCGCGCCCATAGGTGGCATCGCCTATGAGCGGGTGGCCCAGATGGGCGAGATGCACGCGGATTTGGTGCGTGCGCCCGGTTTCCAGCCAGCACTCCAGTAGCGACGCGAACGGACGCTCGTTCGGCCCGAATCTTTCCAGCGTGCGGTAGCGCGTGCGCGCGCGCTTGCCGCGCTCGCGCAACACCGCGACGCGTTTGCGGTCGAACGGGCTTCGCCCGAGATTGCTCTCGATCACGCCTTCGCCCTTGCGTGGCGCGCTCCACACGATCGCGTTGTAGCTGCGCTCGATGGCGTGGGCGGCGAACTGCTTCGCAAGGCTGTGCATGGCACGTTCGTTCTTGGCTATTACCAGAAGCCCGCTCGTGTCCTTGTCGAGGCGATGCACGATGCCGGGCCGCGCGACGCCGCCTACGCCTCGCAGACTCGCGCCGCAATGGGCGAGCAGCGCGTTCACAAGCGTGCCGTCGGGATTGCCGGCCGCCGGATGCACGACAAGGCCGGCAGGCTTGTCCACCACGATGAGGTCGTCGTCTTCGTAAATGATGGACAGTGGAATGGCCTGCGGCAGCGGCGTGGCTGGCGCCGGCGGCGGCACGAACACTTCATAGATTTCGCCCGGTTTGACCCGCCTGTTGGCGTCTCCTATCGTCGCGCCCGCGCAGGCGACCGCGCCTTGCGCAATCAGCGCCTGAAGGCGCGAACGCGACAGTTCGGGCAGTGCCGCCGCGAGAAAGCGGTCGAGCCGCTCTCCTGCTTCTTCGGCGCGGACGTGGGCGCGGCGGACATCCTGGGAAAGCACATCGGTTTTCATGAGCGCGGAGAATACCAGTTTTGCGCTGACCGCAACCCAGAAGCGGCTGAAGCTGGTCGTCATCGCGCTGGGCGCGCTCATCGTGCTTGCCCTGGGCGCGCTCATCGGCGGCTTAATAATCCGCTTGGCGGGCGGGGCGCCCGCGAGCGAGCGGCCCTATGTCTCCGAAATCGCCATTGATGGCGATGCCACGGTGATGGGCGCCGAACTGAACGACCGCCGCCTTGCGCTCAAGCTGAAGACGCCGGAAGGCGACGAAGTGATCATTGTCGATGCCACCTCCGGCCGCGAACTCGGCCGCGTGCGGATTGTCCGCAAGCCGTGAAACTTTTGCTTTCCGCGGTATTGCTTGAACAATGCCGGGCGGCGGCAAGACGTGCCTATCCCAAGGAATGCTGCGGGTTGATCGAGGGCAGCCGCGATGGCGACGCCTGGCGGGCGACAGCCGTTTACGAGTCGGCGAATATGGCGGCAAACTCGGCCAGAGAATTTCTCGTCGATCCGCAACTGCAGATCCGGCTAATGCGCGAGCTGCGCGGCAGCGAGCGCGATGTTATCGGCTGCTTTCATTCGCATCCCGATGGAAGCGCAATTCCTTCCGCGCGCGATGTTGCCGAGGCGCGCGAGGACGATTTCCTCTGGGCCGTTATTGGCGTGGTGCCCGGCAACGTCGACGTTCGCGCCTATGTCTTCCGCGAGAGCGCCTTCGAAAACGTGGAAATAGTGGCGACGCGGTAATGCCCGTGGCTATTGCTTTGCACGCCGGTAGATCAGGTCGAAACTCGGCTGCCAGGTCTTGCCGCCGTCATCCGAGCTCTCGCCCATCTGGCGCACGCTGCCATCGGAGAGCGGCGTGAATGTCATGTGCGTCATCTGATTGGGTTTGCCCGACTGCGGCCAGACGCCTTCGAGAACCATCGCTTTGCCGTTCCAGCCGCCGATGAAATCGGCCATGGATCCCTGCGAGTCGATCCAGAATTGCCGCCACCGATTCTTGTCGGGCCGGAACGTATTGAGGCTGCCGCCGCCGCCGCCTTTGAACGGCATCCAGCTCTCGCGAATACCGCAGCCGCCATAGACGCTTTCGATCAGGCTGTTGGCGATCCGCTCGCCGGGCTTCGCCTTTGGGAAAACGTCCCACTTGCCCAGCCAGAAATCGAACTGGCGGTATTCCGGAGTGCCGCAAGGTTTGGTGTCCGTGGTTTGTGCGAGTGCGGCGCCAGAGAACAGGATTAGCGCAGTCGCGAATGCGCGACTCAGTTTCATTGTGAAAACCTCGATGCCCCAAGCGCGTGCAACGGACGCGCCAAACAACTATCCTTCGCCTATTATGGCGTTTTTGTGGGGGCACTTATGAAGCGCACGATTTTCGCCGTGTTCATGCTCTTTTCCGGCCAGGCATTGGCGGCCGACGCGGCGCCCGCCGATGCCTGGCGCGATGTGGACCCGAAGAATCTCGTCTTGATCGACGTGCAATACGGCCGGATCGCCGTCGAGCTCGCCCCCGAATTTGCACCCAGGCACACCGAGCGGCTGCGCCGGCTTATCGGGGCGCGGTATTATGACGGGCTTGCCTTCTATCGCGTGATCGACGGCTTTGTCGCGCAAGGCGGGATTGGTGAAGGCACGGCCTCCACTGGTTCCTATTCGCCCGGGCAGCTCAAAAAATGGCCGGCGCTGAAGCGCGAATTCGAGCAGCCCATCGGCAGCAAGTTCGCCTTCATGCTGCTCGGCAATGCCGATCTATTCTGGCCGGAAGTGGGCCATGTAAACGGATTTCCGGCCGGGCGCGATGCGAGCGAGGACCGCATCTGGCCGCTGCACTGCCCGGGCACCTTCGCCTTCGCGCGCGACGTAGAGCCGGACACCGCCACCACCGAGTTCTACATCGTCATCGGCACACGCCCTCCGCGGCTTGAGCGTAACATGACGGCAGTTGGGCGCGTGATAGACGGCATGCAATATGTGCAGAAGCTGGAACGCGGCGATCCCGACGTCGAAAGCGGCGTGATCCAGGACAAGGACCGGCAGGACAAGATCATCCGCATGCGCCTGGCAGCCGATCTGCCCGCCGCCGAACGGCCCAAATATCAGGTTATGCGCACGGACTCGGAAGAGTTCGCGAAATTCAAGGAGTCAAAACGCAACATCGACAACCCATTTTTCTTCCGCAAGCCGCTTCCCATCCTCGACATCTGCGCGCTCTCCGTGCCCGTGCGCCGCACGCCCTAGAAGCTGTAACCGAATAGCTCGATTTCTCGCGCGAATTTGCGCGCAACCGCGTCGCGCGATTGCGGCGAGTAGTGTTTGCGGTAATCGGCGGGCTCCGGCCTATACGCCGCCTTGGCGCGCGGAAGCGCGGGTGGCTCCGCAATTCCGGCGCGCGTCAGCGCCGTGCAGAAATCCTCTTCGAGCGTTTCATAGCGCCCGATGTAATCCATCACCGGCTTGCCGCCCATTGCATAAAGGTCGAAGCGCGAGCGCAGTCTGGGCGAGCGCACAAAGGTCTCGAAATCGCCGTGCACACCGGGCTTTCCCTTTTCCCAGAAAAATTGCGACACGGCCTTGTCCCACGGATTCCGCTCGAAACAGAACTTGAAATAGCTGTCGAACACTTGCCGCCCTGCGCGCGCACGCACTTCGAACGCGCTCATGTGGTTGTAGAATTTGCGGCCGCGCCACAGGTCGTACAGGTCGCGCTCGAACTGCCGCCAGGGGCGGTCGGGATTCCATCGAGGCACGAAAAGCCCGCGGTAGTTGCGCGCGCGATAGCCATATTCGTCCGCGCGCCCGCTCCTTCTGCCCGCGTGCTTGTGCAGGCCTGCGCAGACGTCCTCCGGCCCGCAGATGGGCTCCAGCGCCAGCTCGATGCTGGTTCCCGCCGTTTTCGACGTCTTGATGAAAATGAGGCGATGGCGGTGCGAAAGGATCATGTCATCCCGGAAGCAAGTAGCGCCGGAAAAGATATGCCAGCGTGCCCGTTGTCTCACGCCATAGGCGTGTTACCCATCGCTCAAAGGTGACGACTTCCGGCGTGCGGCTGGGCGCCGTGTCCGGTTCGACATCTTCCAGCAGCTTGAGCCATGCCTTGTCATTCTCGAAGCCGAGCGTGATCAGCTCGCCGGAAATGTCGCCGTGGCGCAGAATTTGTCCCTTCAGGCGGGGCAGATGCCGTTTCCAGGCGCCAACGTTCTCTGCCGATACGGCGCGTATGCTGCGCATCGCGCGCAGCCATTGCGTATCGCCCATCTGCGCGGCTTCGTGGAATTGCGAAAACGGCAGCTTCGGCTTGAGAAAGGGCATTTCCAGCGCCAAACGCGCCTGCACGGCATCCGGGTTTATTGCAAGTTCGTCGTAGCGCACGACGTGAAGCCGCGGCTTGCCGCGCGCCCGCATGATGGCGCGCGCGCTTTCGCGCCAGGCGTGCAGATTGGACCAATACATGCTGGGCGAGGCATTGTGCACGCTTACAACCGCGTCGCGCGGATCGCGCAGCATGCAGATCACGTGCAAGCGCGGATCCAGCGCCACCAGCCAGCCGGATATCCGCTCGTCGCCAGGCCGCTTGGTGCACACGATGCGCTTGCCTTTGGGCACCGCGCGCCAGATGCGCCGTTCGTGCGCTACGCCCCCGTCAATCTCGAAACAGGTGAGCATAAGCGCCAGCATCAGCGTCGTCCCGCTGCGCGGCGCACCCGTTATGTGAATTCGCCATCCCCGCATGGGTAAACTAATACAGAATTTCACGGCCTTTGGCGCGGTTCGCACCCAAGCAACGCCGCCGTCGAGCGCGTGTCAGAACATTCAGGCGAGAGCGGTCCGCTCGCAGATGTCGATCTGACGAAACGAGGCAAAGTTTGCATCGCATCTATTGTGGCGAGACTTGTGAAGGACGCGTTATTCGGGCGTGTACGGACGGACTCGCGCCAGCAAAGCACACCCAGCCCTTTTTCTTGATGGGGCCGCCGCCAGAGGCTATATGCCTTGGTCTTCGTGGCGGGGCCCCCATCGTCTAGCGGCCCAGGACGCGGCCCTCTCAAGGCTGAAACAGGGGTTCGACTCCCCTTGGGGGCGCCAGTAAGTTCTGGGTCGGCGGGAAAAGCAAAAATGCGGAAGCGGGTAACGGCAATCGGCAAAACAGCGCGCGCAGGCGCATGCACCGTTTAGGCCGTCCCGTTTGCCCGCGAATTAGAGCGCCCGGATGATAGAATTCCTCGAATCCGTAAATCCGCTCTATTCGCTTTCCGGCTTCGTCGTGGGCGTGCTGGTGGGCATGACGGGAGTCGGCGGCGGCGCGCTGATGACCCCGCTGCTCATCCTGCTTTTCGGCGTCCATCCGGCCACCGCGGTCGGCACCGATCTCCTTTATGCCGCCGCCACGAAATCCGGCGGCACGGCGGTGCATGGCTGGGCCAGAACCATCAATTGGCGCGTGGTGGGACGCCTTGCTGCGGGCAGCGTGCCGATGACGGCGCTTACTCTTCTCGTGCTCGCGCAGTTGGGTATTCACGGTGCCGCGGCCAACAAGCTTATTACCGTGGTGCTGGGGGGCGCGCTGCTCGCTACTGCTACCGTGCTCATCCTGCGCAAGTCCATCGTCGCCTATTACGGCGAGCATGTCGGCAAGCTAGACGCCCGGCGGACCCGCTGGCTTACGATCGCAACGGGTGCGGTCTTGGGTGTGCTGGTTTCCATTTCCTCGGTTGGCGCCGGCGCGCTCGGCGTGACCGCGCTGATACTTCTCTATCCGCACCTGCCGATAGTGCGCATCGTGGGTTCGGACATCGCCCATGCCGTGCCGCTCACGCTTGTCGCGGGCACCGGGCACTGGTGGCTCGGCTCGGTGGACTGGATGCTGTTCGGATCGCTGCTAGTCGGTTCGCTTCCCGGTATCGTTCTGGGCAGCCTGGCGTCCGTCCGCATGCCAGAAATCGTTTTGCGCGTCACACTGGCCGGCGTGTTGATCATCGTCGTGGCGCGGCTGTGGTTCTGAGAGGCCGCTTGGCAGCCTGCGCTTAAGCCGCTATGTGTGCGGCGCCCGGGAGCTGACGTCTTTCATGCGCCATCTCAAGATCGTCCCAACCGACACCAAGATCAATTTCGTCGGCATACGCTATTACGCGTTTGCCATTGATGGGCTGCTGCTTCTGGCGGCCATCGCTTCGATCTGGCTTTATGGCTTTAATCTCGGCATCGATTTCACCGGCGGCGTGCTGATGGAAGTGAAGGCCGCGCAGACGATCGACATCGGCAAGATGCGGTCCGATGTGCGCGTGCGGTTTCCCGAAGCCGAACTGCAGTTCTTCGGCGGAGGCGTGTGCGAAACGCCGGCCAATTCGTGCGTGCTGATCCGCGTCAAGCCGGAACCGGGTGTGGCCGAACAGGTGGCTGCGCGGCAGGTTCAGGGATTGCTCGGCCAAGGCTACATCTTCCGCCGCGTCGAAGTCGTCGGTCCGAAAGTTTCGGGCGAACTTTTCCAAAGCGGCGTATGGGCCACGCTGCTTGCCGTTCTTATGATCACGTTTTACGTCACCGTGCGCTTCGAATGGCAGTATGGCGTGGGCGCGCTGGTGGCGACCGGCCATGACGTGTTCGTTACGGCGGGCATGTATTCGCTGCTGCAGCTGGATTTCAATCTGACCTCGGTGGCCGCGCTGCTCACGCTTGCCGGTTATTCGGTGAACGACACTGTCGTGGTGTTCGACCGTATTCGCGAAAACCGCCGCCGCTACAAGCGCATGCCGCTGGGCGAGCTTATCAACCTCAGCACGAACCAGACTCTTTCGCGGACCGTGATGACAAGCGTAACGACGTCTCTTTCGATCTTGCCGCTGCTGCTTCTGGGCGGGCCTGCGCTGTTCGATTTCACCGCCGCCATTCTGTTCGGCATCGTGGTGGGCACATTTTCCTCGATTTATGTGGCGGCAGCGCTGCTGCTCTACCTGCCCAGGCTCGCAGGCACCGAAGAGCCGGTTCCGGCCATGCGATGATGGGTGCCGAAGCCGCGCTCGCGCCGGCGCCGCCGGCCAAGCGCACATCGCAATTGCTCGAGGAATTCGCGCAGGCGCAGGGCAGTTCTCATGTGACCGTGGGCGAAATCGTCGGCGCCTTCGGCGATCGCGGGCTTGGCTTTCTGCTGGCCCTGTTTTCGCTCCCCAATGTCATCCCGAACGCCATTCCGGGCGCCACCATCATCTTCGGCATTCCGTCCTTTATATTCGCGCTCGAACTTGCCCTTGCCAGGAAGCGGATTGTGCTTCCCGGGACGCTGTTGCGACGGCGGGTGGATGCAGCGTCGTTCCGCAGGACTTCTGCGCGCATGGCGGCGGTGCTGCGCTGGTTCGAGCGCCTGCTCAAGCCCCGCCTGATGGCGCTTACCACATCCTATGCCGAACGCTTCATCGGCGGGTTCTGCATCGTGCTGGCGATTGCGGCGGCGGCACCCATTCCTTTCGGTCACAGCCTGCCGGCGCTTTCGCTCGTCGTCATCGGCCTTGGCCTGATCGAGGCCGATGGGCTCGCGATCCTCTTTGGACTCGCGCTGGGTCTGACGGGTTTCGTGGTGGCGGGCCTGGTGATTTCAGGGCTCGCCTACGGCGTAAGCTTTTTCAGCCAGGCCGCGGCGACCGGTTCTTTGCTGTTCGGCTAAAGCGGAACCCAGTTCCGTTTGCGCGAATAGGCAAGATAGCCCGCATTCACACCGGCGCGCAGGCCCAGTCCCGTGCGCATTGGTGCCAGAACGATGTCGCCGTTCTGCTGGTAATTCACGCCGATGCCCGCCACGAAATAGTAGGTGCCCTCGATGCCCGGAAATCGCTGATAGATCGCGTCGGTCTGCGGCAGATTGTAAACCAGCGTGAAGCATTTCGAGGCGTTGCCGCCGATGTCGAAACCGATCGAGGGGCCCTGCCAATACACCGTCACCGGCGCCTGGCCTTTGCGATAGAGCAGCCCTTTGCCGTAGCGCAAACCGAAAACGAACGCGCCGGAGGCTTCCTCCCCCGCAATATAGGCGTTGGGCCTGCCGAAGCGCTCGAAGACGCGCTCCACCACCTTGGCGGCGCTTTCCGTCGTTATCTCGAAGAAGTCCGCAACGCCGCGGACGATTTCACCTTCTTCATACGGTTCGCTGGGATATTCAGGCGTTTCGTCCTGTGCAACGGCCGGGCTTATGGCAAGCAACGTGGCGGCCGCAATCGCGGCGATACGGCTGGCGAAGTGCATGATATTCTCCCGGTCAAATTCCGTGTGCGCGAAGATATCACGGGTAGCGCAAGAGCCTGAACGCACGGCGCCGGTATTGCAACGTGATTCGCGCGTTATCTTGCAGGTGCGAAGGCAAACTGTATGAGCCATTCATCTTCCTCAGGGCCGGATTCCGAATCGCGAAAGCGGCGAATAGGGCGGGGCGGCTGGCTTGCTGCTGCAATTCTGGGCGGCCTGTTCGGCGTCGCCGTCTGGTTCGCTTTCCGCGGCTGGATGATGGTTCCAGGCGAAGTCAGCCCGCGCGGTTACGCGATCATGATCGTGGGGTTCGTGTTCGTCGTGGCGTTGGGCGCCGGGCTCATGGCGCTGGTCTTCTGGTCGCACAAGAAAGGCTATGACCGCTAGCGCCCGCGCGCCACGAAGTGCGGATTGGCGAAGCCCGTTTCGATATTACCGTAAATGAGCGGCGTGCCGTCGAGGCGCGTCACGGTGCCGCCTGCGGCCGCAAGCACGGCATGGCCCGCCGCCGAGTCCCATTCCATGGTGCGGCCGTGGCGCGGATAGATGTCGGCTTCGCCTGCCGCCACCAGACAGAATTTCAGCGAGGAGCCGATCGCAACAAAGCGTTTGATCCTGTAATGCGCCAGATACTCTTCCGTCTTGTGGTCGCGGTGGGTGCGGCTGGCGACCGCCACAAGCCCGTCCTCCGGCGACTTGCGCGCGCGTATCGGAATGGCGCGTTCCAGATCGAGCTCGTGTTCGGGCACGTCGGGAATTTCGAAGGCGCCGCAATCCTGCGCGCCCACGAACAGGCGGCGCAATGCCGGCGCATGCACGACGCCCGCGATGGGAATATTGTCTTCGATCAGGCCGATGTTCACCGTGAACTCGCCATTGCGCGCGAGAAATTCCTTGGTGCCGTCGAGCGGATCCACCAAGAAGAATTTCCGTCCCGGTTCCGGCTTGTGGCCGGCCGACACTGCTTCTTCGGCAATCACGGGCACGCCGGGCGCGATCTCGGAAAGGCGTTTCACGATCAGCGCCTCGGCCTCTTCGTCGGCGGCGGTCACGGGCGAGCGATCCACTTTGCGTCGCGCTTCGACGCCCGCCTCATAATGATCGAGAATCAGTTTTCCCGCTTCGTGTGCGATTTGGGCCAGTTGCGCCGCAAGCTCCGATGGCTGCGCCTGCCGGATTGGGCCGGAATTCCGGCTCACGGGCGCGGCCCGCTTACAAAGGCTTGGTGATGACGCATCTTTAAGCAATCCTTAAGAGGGAAGCTGCAAGGTCAGCATCCGGAAACTATTTGCGCGCGTGTTTTGGAAGGGTCATTGCCATGAATGATCTCGATTTCGCCGCACTGCTCGTCTCGCGGGTTTGCCACGATCTTGTGAGCCCCGTCGGCGCAGTGGTCAACGGTCTCGAGGTGCTGGAGGAAGAAACCGATACCGCGATGCGTGCAGACGCGTTGCGCCTGGTCGCCGCCAGCGCCGAACAGGCCGCAGCCCGCCTGCAATTTGCGCGTATTGCCTTTGGCGCGGCGGGATCGGCGGGCGCGGAGCTGGATTTGACCGAGGTCGCTCGTGTGGTTTCCGGCCTGCTCAGGGGCGGTAAAGTCGAACTTGTCTGGCGGGTCTCGCAAGTCAATTGGCCGAAAGACTGGGCCAAGCTGCTGATGAACGCGGCCCTGATCGCCGCCGATTGCCTGCCGCGCGGCGGCCGCGTGACAGTAGAAACCTCCGATGACTCTAATGCGCCCTCTTTCCGCATCATCGCCGGCGGGCCTGTCGCGCGCCTTTCCGCCGAAGCCGAAAAGGCGTTGCTGGGCGAGCCGGCGAGCATGGTGGACGGCCGTTCCATTCAGCCCTACCTCACCTATTGTCTTTCCAAAACGCTTAACGCAGACCTCGCGCTGAGCGCGGGCGAACAGGAAATCCGTATCAGCGCCGGTTAATGGCGCATGGTTTAGCGGGTGTTTACCGCCGGAGGCGCACAATTAAGGCTCAACGGGGGAGCCTGAGCGCCTGATGAAATGCCTGGTCGTTGACGACAGCCGCGTCATCCGCAAGGTCGCGCGCAAAATCCTTGAAGAGTTCCGATTCCAGATCGAGGAAGCCGAAGACGGCGCCTCCGCACTGGAAGCGTGCCGCCAAAACATGCCCGAGGCGATCCTGCTCGATTCCTGCATGCCGGGAATGTCCAGCGTGGAATTCCTCCGCGCGCTCAGGCGCGAAAATGGAGGCGAAAAACCCGTCGTCGTCATGTGCGGATGTGAAAACGATGTCGCATTGGTGACCGACGCCGCAGCCGCCGGCGTGGACGAGTATTTGCTCAAGCCGTTCGACCGCCGGACGCTGGAGGCGACTTTCGCGGAAGCGGGCCTGCTGCGCTAGCCGCCCTGTCATGACTCCGGCCGATTTCGAATTCCTTGCGGGACTGATGAAGAGGCATTCGGGCGTTGTGCTCGGTGCCGCAAAATCGGATTTGACGCGCCAACGACTGCATCCCGTCGCGGAGCGCTACGGGTTTCGCAGCGAAGCGCAACTTGTGGCGGCGCTGAGAGGGGGCCATGCGCGGCTCGAACGCGAAGCTGTGGCGGCGATGACCACCAACGAAACCTGGTTCTTCCGCGACCGCCGGCCTTTCGAACGTTTTCAGGACATGATGCTACCTGCGCTTCTGAGGCGCAGGGCTTCCTCGCGCCGCATCCGCCTGTGGTCGGCGGGCGCATCGCAAGGGCAGGAGCCCTATTCGCTCGCCATGATCCTGGAAGAACGCAAACATCAGCTGCGCGACTGGGATATCGAACTGATCGCCACCGAAATCAGCGAAGATGTCGTGCGCTACGCCGAACGCGGGCTTTACCGCCCTCTTGAAGTGCGGCGCGGGCTTTCGGCCGCGCGCCTGATGCGGCATTTCCGGCGCGAAGACGGCCTCTGGCGGCTGAAATGGCAGGTGCGCGCCCGCGTCGGCTTCCAAACCCGCAACCTGCTCGATCCGTTCGAGGACATGGGCCGCTTCGACGTCATATTCTGCCGCAACGTGCTTATCTATTTCGACCATGCGGCGCGTATGGGCGTGCTGGCCCGGCTTGGTTCCGCGCTTGCGCCCGACGGATATCTGGTCATGGGCGCCGCCGAAACCGTGCTCGGCTTCGGCAGCGACTTCGTTCCTTGCGAAGGCGCGCGCGGCGTTTTCGTGAAGGCAGGCAGAGCCGCCCAGCGGCTCACGGCCTTGGCGAGCTAGACAGCCAAAAAGAAAGGGCGCCCGAAGGCGCCCTTTGCCTCGCCCCCCGATTGGAAGTCAGGCCGCGCCCGCTTCCAGTTTCTCGTCCGGATCGCGCAGCACATAGCCGCGACCCCAGACCGTCTCGATGTAGTGTTCGCCGCTGGTGGCGGCGGCAAGCTTCTTGCGCAGCTTGCAGATGAAGACGTCGATGATCTTGAGTTCCGGCTCGTCCATGCCGCCGTAAAGGTGGTTCAGGAACATTTCCTTGGTGAGCGTCGTGCCTTTGCGAAGGCTGAGCAGCTCCAGCATCTGGTATTCCTTGCCGGTCAAGTGCACACGGCTTCCGTCCACCTCGACTGTCTTGGCGTCGAGGTTGACGGTGAGTTTGCCTGTGGTGATGACCGATTGCGAATGCCCCTTGGAGCGGCGCACGACCGCCTGGATGCGGGCGACCAGCTCGTCCTTGTGGAAGGGTTTGGTCATGTAGTCGTCGGCCCCGAAGCCGAGCGCCTTGACCTTCGCCTCCACGATCGCGTTGCCGGACAGGATGAGCACCGGCGTCTGCACCTTGGCGAGACGCAGGGTTTTAAGAACTTCGAAACCGCTCATGTCGGGAAGCTGAAGATCGAGAACGATGATGTCGTAGTCGTACAGCTTGCCCAGATCGATGCCTTCTTCGCCGAGGTCGGTTGTATAGACGTTAAAGCCCTCGGACCTGAGCATCAGCTCGATGCTGCGCGCCATCG
This sequence comes from Alphaproteobacteria bacterium, assembly GCA_052389895.1. Lineage (GTDB taxonomy): Bacteria > Pseudomonadota > Alphaproteobacteria > Micropepsales > Micropepsaceae > CAVVXX01. The sequence goes on from JBQTHM010000045.1 coordinate 37,194, forward strand.
CGCTGTCGTCTTCAATCAGCAGAACTCGCATTTAACTGGCCCCCTCACGCGCAGGCACTCGCGCGTGGCGAATGCCGCAAGTCGAAGGCGGGAACCCTAAATGCAATTGGTTAACAAGAGGTGGGGTGGTTCTTTTGAGCACGGTCCCGTCCCGAAACCGCACCACGAGGCACGCGAGCCAGAGGGGCATCTCTTTGATTCGCCTCGGTTAAGTTTACCGCGACTTAAAGCCTCCCCAGCCAGAATGTCAAAAGGGAAAGGCCGGAATCCCCCGGCCGGACCCGCGATTTTGGGTCTTGACGTGGAAACATCGGCCGGAGCACTCGCAGTCGGCGTAACGGGGCGCAAGGCATCCGATTGCGCGCCCGCCGGCACGCTCTTCGCCGCGTACGGGCGCGGCACGGTCTGTGCAGCGCCGGGCATGGGCCGCATCCGCGCGGCCGCGGAAGGTGACGCGAAATGAAACGCCGGGACACGCTGCTGCGCCTGAAGCGGTTTCGCGTGGACGAGCTCAAACGCCGGCTCGGCACGCTCGATGAGATGAAAGCGGATCTCGAACGCAAGCTCGCCGATCTCGACGAAACGGTTGCGCGCGAAAAGCACCGCGCGAGCGACTCCGATATTGTCCGGCTCGCGTTTCCCAGCTTCCTCCGTTCGATCGACTCCCGGCGCGAAAACATTCGCGCCACCATGAAGGACGTCGAGCGCGAACGCAGCGCCGCCGAAACCGATCTTGCGTCCGCCTTTCAAGACCTGAAGGCATTCGAAGCCGCCGAAGACGAACGCGCGCGCCGCATCGCCGCCGCCGAGGCCGGCGCCAGCCAGTCGCGCCTGGACGAACTCTGGCGATATTATACTTGACACATGCAGGGGCCGCGCCTCACTAAAGGGCCAACAGCCGCTTGCAGATGTCAGGACCGGGAGCCTCCCGGTAATAATCATCGCCAGCTTCGTAGGGAGGCTCCCAGGTCCTAGGAACACGCCGTGGGCGCGGAATCAGGCGTTCAGAATCGTAGCCTCGAAGGCATCGCAGACGCCGCCGATATAATCGGCCAGTTGCGACAGCGCTGGGACAACAGGCTCACCGTCAATAATCTGGCCCTCGCCAAACGCTATGCCGAGGGCAAACTTCACGTCCTCATCTGCTGGAAGTGGCTGGTTGAGGGGCATACGAAACAGTTCCGCGCCCTCTTTCAGAGGGGTTTTATCGGGGATGAAAATGCTTTGGCGAGCTGGGATGGGAACGTCTTTCCCAGCGAAGTGATGTTTTATGCTGGCGTGAAGAACGGCCCCAACATCCACAGCAGCGCAGTTGCCCAATACAGGCACGATGGCTTGGTGTTTGTCCAAGATGTTGAGTTGATGCAGTCGCCAGAGCGCGCCGTTCCCACTTTTATATGGTTTCAGGTCGTTGATGAGGCCGATAGATTTGGCCGAAGCGCCCTTTATATATTCGGGAAGCGCGGCTTCAAATTCCTCTTTGGTCTCCCGAACGACAAAATGAACATGCTTGATACTTTGACCCCCAGGATCGTCATGGCGAACAACGGCGCACATGAGGAGGTCGAGAGCAGATCGGAGATTGTGGATTATATCTCCGATAACAGCACTCCACTCTTGAGGAGGGCACTTGACGCCCTTGACTTTCCACACGCGCTGTCCGGCGCTCGTATCATTCTCAACAACAATGGTGTAAGGCTTTTGGGCATGGAACGCCTCGATCTCTTCGGCCAATTGCCTGACGTGGGCTTTGGCCCGTTCGACCTTTAGACGATAGCCGGGTATAGTTTGAGTCATGACAACTGCACCCAAGTCAGCATCTACACGCGAGGATGATAACCTACGGCGGATGCTGAAAACGCCGCCCAAGCCTCACGCGCCGCTGAAGGCACATAAGGCTAAGGCGAGTCGGCCGAGTCGCGCGAAGCGGAAAACCAGGGCATCCAGGGGCGGCGCTTCTTCCTAGCAACCGCGCCGCCCTTCGCTTTGCGCCAGCGAATGAACGCCGCTGCTTGCTGTTTAAGCGTGAACGGCTTTGTCAGTCCGTCGATAGGTGAGCCGCTTCCCGGCGATGCCTTCCAGCGCCCTGTCGGCGCGCATGTCGTCCGTGTAGCCAAGCTTAACGCGATGGTTCATGCGGAAATCAAACTCGGCAAGATAGCGGTGTAGATGCTGTTCCGACATGTGCTGGTAGGTTCCGACTAGGCCGCGTTTGAAAATCGAGAAATAGCCTTCCGCCGTGTTGGTATGGACGGTCTCGCCATCCTTGCCCGGACGCGCAAACTGCTTGTTGTGATCAACAGCTTCATGCGTCGGATGAAAGCGGCTGTAGCGGTAGTGCTTCGCGCCGTCCGTGTGCAATTTGCTGGCGGGGTCAACATTGCGATAGAGCGCATCGTGAATGTCTAGGCTGATCGGGCCTTTCGCGCCGGTGATCTTGCGCGAACGCACACGTCCACCGCGTTCCACGAGCGACACGAATTTGAGATTGTCCTTGCGGGCGCGAGGGCGTGTCTTGCGGGAAGGCGAGAGTTCGGTCTCGTCGGCCTCAACCACGAAGCCGTCACCGCCAAGAGGCGGCTCGGAGCCGGGGAGCGGGTCCATCGCCGCGCGGATACGGTGAGACATGAACCATGCCGTCTTGACGGTCACGCCAAGCATCCTCGCAAGCTGTTGGGAGGAAATTCCCTTTTTGGACGAGCAAAGCAGGTGGTTCGCATAAAGCCATGTGTGCAGGGGCACCTTGGAGCGTTCAAAGACGGTGCCCACCGTGACCGAGAACTGCATACGGCAAGCATTGCAGAACCACAGGCCAGTGCGGCCGCCCTTGATGCTGCTGGCGCGGTTCAGGACGCCACAATGAGGGCAGACAGGCCCATCCGGCCACTGGAGCGCTTCTAGGTGGGCGCGGGCAGCGGCTTCGTCGGTGAAGCGTTTGGGAAGGGCTTTAGGCATGGCGGCTAACTCCTTATGCCGCTAAGCTAAGCCACTCCGTTGCATGTGTCAAGTATAATATCGCCCGAACTCTCCATCGTGCGCCATCTGCGCAAGCACGCGCTCCGGCAGATCTAGCCCATCACGGAAGCCCCCTCCGCCATCTTTGGTGGCCCCTCCCCCAGCGGGGGAGGATGAGTTCTATTCATGCCCCCCCTCTGGGGGCCGCCTTCGCTAAAGCTACGGCGGCCGAGTATGCGCATTCTCGCCCGCCGGAGCCTTGGCGTAGGCGGGAGCTGTCGGCGGAGCCGACCGAGGGGGCCTGGTGCAGTTGACGTCTTCTGGTCCGCCGCCCAAACATTGGTCGGGGAGCCGAATCGTCCATGTCGCTGGCCGAACGCATTTCGCCCTTGCTGGGGCGCCTCGCGCTCGCGTGGTTCTTTCTTTCCGACGCCTATATGCGCGCGAGCGACTGGAGCGGCACCGTCGCGCTGCTGAACGGGAAAAACATCCCTGTTCCGGAAATCGTGTTGTTCGTCGCGCTGTCCGCTATGGTGCTGGGCGGTCTTTCGCTGGTATTGGGGCTGCGCACGAAAGCGGGCGCCGCACTGCTCTTCGCATTCACGATCACGAGCACCGTTCTGCTGCACGACTACTGGACGCTCGCGGATGCCGAGGCGCGCCAGGCGGATTTTCAGATTTTCATCCGCAATGTGGCGATCGCGGGCGGGCTGCTGCTGCTGCTGGGAATCGGGCCGGGAAGCATCGCGGTGGACAACGCCGGGCGCAGCCGGCACTCCGATCGCTAGCCTCACCATCCGCCGCCGCCGCCTCCGCCTCCACCGCCGCCGGACGAGCCGCCCCCGCCTGAGCCCGAGGAACGGCCGGGCGCCGCCGAGGCGGCCGCCGCCGCTGTCGCCACGGAAGCGCCGATGGCCAAGGCAAATCCGCCTGTTCCGGCACGGCTGAAGGACGGCCCGGAATACCAGGCCGGTCGGTACGCTTTGTCCGCCTCGATGCCGGCCTTTGCCGTGGCGGCCTCGAACTTGCGGCTCCACTCGTTCTCGGCGTCGAGCGCGATGGCATAGGGCAGATATTTTTCGAAAACTTCCGGAGTGATTTCCGGGGGATGCAGTTTCTCCAGCCGCTCCTGCTCGGCCGCGACCAGAAACATGCGAAAGCCGTCGATCTGATCGCGGATTTTGGCGCCGGCAAGCGTGGGCGCTTTCAACAGATGATAGAAGACATAGGCCAGCACGCCCTGAACGATGAGAGCGAACGTGACGACGAGGGGAAGCGAACTGCCCAGGATCCCCAGAACCGCAAACAGGCCGACGACAAAGGGAAGCGCAAACAGGCTTGCCACGAGCGCGCCGCCGAAATTCACGATGCGTGACCCCGGCCCCCGGAAAAAAGCGGTCCATAGCTGATGAGCGCGGTGGACGAGAAAGGCGGTGCCAACCGACCAGCCGCTGATCCAGAAGAGCATGAATGTCGTCGCCTCCGGCTGTTCGGACAGCAGAGCGGCCGCCGCTGCGCTCAAGGCAAGAATGGCAAGCCCGGCGATGAACCAGCCGCGATTGGTGATGAAATAGGCTTTCTCGTATTCGTTCTTGAGCGCGCGCCGAAGTCCGGTTATCGCGCCGGAAATTCTCACGTGGTTTGAATTCTTGAGCGCGACCGTGTCGCCGCTGCCGAACAACCCGCGTGCAATCGCCTGCTCGCCCTTGTCCAGGCCCGCCTGCATTTCGCTCTTGCCTGTGCGTCGCAACACATACTCGCCGTCATCTTCCTCGATTTTCATGAACCCTTTCACCGCCATGTTCACGAGCGAGGATGAAAACGCCTTGCGGTCGTAGCCCATGCGGTGGACGTCGCGTACCGCCGCAGGCGAGAAGTTCTTGGGCGGCTCGAAAAGGGGCACTATGGGCCCGCGCGCGGGATCGCGCCCGAATTTCCACCATGCCGCCATGTAATAGAGCGTGAGAAAGAGAAGCCCGGCCAGCGCCGCGCCGCTCGCCGCATTGTCGCGCAGAAAGCTTTCTGTTTTTTCCGCCGCCGTGGGCGGCGTGACCACGCCTTTTTCGAATGCCACAGCGACGGTCAGCCCTTCGTATTGCGCCAGCGGCAATGTGGTTTCGAAAAAGATCGAGCCGCCGCCCTCCACGCGCGCCGTGGCGTTCTTGGCCCTGGCGCCTTCGGGGCCGGTATAGAAGTCGTATTGGCCGATGGCGGTCGCGCGAGGAAGATGGATGCGCGCTTCGGCATGGCGGATGGGGAATTCCCATCCCGTGCCGGTCACGTTCCAGTAAAGCTCATCGTAACTGTCGAAGAATCCGATCTGGCGGTTCGTCTCGTAGAGGATGACGTAGGTGTGTTCGCCTTCGTCGAGGAACACGTCGGCACTGCCGATGCGCACGCGTTTTCCGTTGCTGAGATTTTCGATTTCGTAAGGCTCGCTATGGCCGTTGCGCGTGACGCCCCTGACGTCGAAGCGCACGCGCACGCGATTGCCGGTACGATCGCGATAGGTTGTCGGGTAGTCGCGAAAAATGCCGCGGCGGATCTGGTCGCGCTCCGAACGCACGGTGATTGTCTCGCGCACTGTCAAACTGCCGTCGCGCGCAACCGCGATATCGCTGCGGAAATCGAGAATTTCTTCAAGCGCCGCTGCGGGGCGCGCCCACAGCGCGGCCAGCACCAGCGCAAACGCCAGCAGAAGACCGGCCCGGTTCTTGGCAATCGCCGTCAAGAAAAAGCAACCCTCGGAACGGCGCGGTCGGCCGCGTTTTCGATCTCGAAGTATTCGGCCTGCCTGAAGCCGAACCATTGGGCGATCAGATTCGAGGGCACCTGCTCGCACATCACGTTGAAGTCGCGGACCGAGGCATTGTAGTAGCGCCGCGAAAGCTGAATCTGGTCCTCCACTTCGCCAAGCTGCGTTTGCAGTTGCTGGAAATTCGCGCTGGCCTTCAGATCCGGATAGGCCTCCGCCACCGCCATGAGCTTGCCGATGGCGGCGGTAATCTGCCGCTCGGTTTCGGCGCGCGCGGCAAGCCCCGCCTGTCCCGCTTCGCTTTGCGCCTGCGCGCGCAGCTTGGTCAGCTGATCGAGCGTGCTCTTTTCGTGCGCGGCATATCCCTTCACCGTTTCGATGAGGTTGGGAATAAGGTCGGCGCGCCGTTTCAGCTGCGTCTCGATGCCCGCCCAGGCCTCTGCGACTAGGTTTCGCCGGCGCACCAGCCCGTTATAGGTGAGAAGCCCCCAGAAAATGACGATGGCCGCGAGTGCGGCAATGATCCACTCCATGCGCGGAAAACTACGGCTTCGCCGCGCCCCAGTCCATCGCGGCGGTGGCCATCAGCCTTCAAATGCAGGGGATTACTCGAGCAGGACCGTCCCTCAATGGGGAGGGTGATGCCCGCATATCGGACGTCAGGCTATCCGCGGCTCATCGTGTTGCGCAGAAAAAAGACGGCGCTGATTACCACCGCGAAGCTGAGCGCATAGACGAACAGCGTCTTGCCGTCGAGCGCGAGGAAGCTGTTCCAATTGTCGCGGGCGAGCGCGACCGCATCCTGCCCTCCATCGACCAGCCCGCGTATGTAGAGCGCGCCGGCAAAGGCCAAAAGCGCAAGCGCGGTTGCATTCAGAATCGAGCCGTAAGAAGGCATCAGAAAGCCCGTCAAAAGCAGAATGATCACAAGCAGGCTCAGGCGGATCACGTCCGTCGCGCTGAAGACCTGCGAAACTGCGTCCCAAAACTCGGCAAAAGTCATGACTTACCTCCACCACGCGTCTGCCGGTTCGTCCGGCATGCGCTCCCCCCAACCGTGATTATACAGGCAGATGTAACGCCTCACACGCCTGGCCAAGGGCTTGGCGGGTCAGCGCAAATCGAAAACGGAAGGTGTCAGTTGCGGTATTGCTGCACGCGGGTCGCGCGAAGCCCGGGCATGCCGAAGCGGTCGATGGCGCGCTGCCAGGCGAGAAACTCTTCCACCGTAAGGGTGTAACGGCGGCAGGCTTCCTCGAGGCTGAGCAGTCCGCCACGCACGGCGGCGACCACTTCCGCCTTGCGGCGGATGACCCAGCGCTTGGTGTTGGGCGGCGGCAAATCCGCAAGGGTGAGCGGACTGCCATCGGGACCGATGACGTAGCTCACTTTCGGCCGGCGCATTTCGCGCGTCTCTTCCGCCATAACCGGACTCCACACCATTACCGCCGCGAGCCTAGCTGCCGCGGCTTAAAAAATGGCAAAGCCTTGCGGTAAACAAACACGTAAACCGTAGGCTTTATTTTATGTTTGTTGGTAAAGCGGCGTGGCCTTTGCGGCTCTTATTCACGCGCCAATCCCTAACGCAGCGCGACACCCTTTACGTTCGGCATCCGCCGAATGGCGATCACATGCCCGCTCCGCCAACTCGACAGTCAGGATGCGGAGCAATGATGTCCGATTTTTGGCGTGTTGTCGTGGCCTACTTGCCGCTTTGCATCCGGTTTGCGCCGGCTGCGCCCGCCCCTATATTGCCCGGATGGATGTCAAGATGAACAGCCTGGGGTTGGAGAAGCCGCCCGCCGCGACCCGCGTGGTCGCGGCGATGTCGGGCGGCGTGGATTCCTGCGTGGTCGCAGCATTGTTGAAACGCGCCGGGTCCGATGTCGTGGGGGTCACACTGCAGCTTTACGATCACGCCGCAGCGATCAGGAAAAAGGGCGCCTGCTGCGCCGGGCAGGACATTCACGACGCCCGCCGCGTGGCGGAAAAGCTCGCAATTCCCCATTACGTGCTGAATTACGAGGAACGCTTTCGCAGAAGCGTCATGGACGATTTCGCGGAAAGTTACGCCCGCGGGGAAACGCCAATTCCCTGCGTGCGCTGCAACGAGCGGGTGAAGTTCGGCGATCTGCTCGCGCTTGCCAAGGAGCTGGGCGCCGACGCGCTGGCCACGGGCCACTATGTGAAGCGTGTTGCGGGCGCGGGCGGCCCAGAGCTCCACCTGGCCGCCGACGAGGCGCGCGACCAGAGCTATTTCCTCTTCGCCACGACCCGCGAGCAGCTCGATTTTGTGCGGTTTCCGCTCGGGAACATGCGCAAGGGCGAAGTGCGCGCGATAGCCGCCGAACTTGGTCTCGCCGTAGCCGGCAAACCCGACAGCCAGGACATCTGCTTCGTGCCGCAGGGCCGCTACGATGCGGTGGTGGAGAAGCTGAAGCCGGGTGCCGCTCGGCCGGGCGACATCGTGGATCAGCAGGACCGGGTGCTTGGCCGCCATGAGGGCGTGATCCATTTCACCGTCGGCCAGCGCAAGGGGCTTGGGCTGCCGGGCACGCGGGAACCCCTTTTCGTGCTCAAGTTGGACGCGGCGAACGCGCGCGTCGTGGTTGGCCCGCGCGAGGCGCTGCACACGCAGTCCATCGCGCTGCGCGAGGTGAATTGGCTTGCGCCGTCCGGCGCACCCGTTTCCTGCGCGGTGAAGGTGCGCTCCACGCGTCCGCCAGTGCCGGCGCGCGTGACGCCGCTTGCGAACAACGCCGCTGTGGTGGAGCTGGTCGTGGCAGAAGAGGCGGTGGCGCCCGGCCAGGCCTGCGTCTTCTATGAAGAAAACGGCACGCGCGTGCTCGGCGGCGGATGGATCGCGCGCGCCGAACAGCCTCGCGCCGCAGCGTAAGAATTCCTAGGACAGGACATCTTTGCTTAGATCCTCCCTCGCCCCTTGACGGAGAGGGCGGAAAATCACCGGGTTCGCGGAGCGACGCGAACCCGGTGATTTTCCGGGCGAGGGGTTCGGCGGACTTGAAATCACCCCTCACCAGCGAAATCTAACGCTTGAGCCTCGCTGGCGCTCTGCTCAAGCGCAAGATTTCACCTCCTCTCCCTCAAGGGGAGAGGAGGCCTCTGGCGGGATGCTTTCAGTGGGTCTGTGCGTTGACACGGCTTGAAACGAGACCTTACATCGCCCGCCTTGGCTGCGTTTTTGGCAGCGTAGCTCAGTGGTAGAGCAGGGGAATCATAATCCCTTGGTCGGGGGTTCGAATCCCTCCGCTGCTACCAGCCCGTACGAGGCAGACGCATGAACCGCGCGGCGGCCGCCGGTCTTCCGGTCTCACTGCAGGACATCAAGGCGGCGGCCTCGGTGATCGCGAGCGCAGTGGCGCCCACGCCGGCGCACCGTTCGCGCACGCTTTCCGAAATTGCGGGTTGCGAGATTTTCCTGAAATTCGAAAACCTGCACTTCACCGCCTCGTTCAAGGAGCGCGGCGCGCTCAACAAGCTCTCCTCGCTCCCGGAAGCCGAGCGCGAGCGCGGCATTGTTGCCATGTCGGCGGGCAATCACGCGCAGGGCGTCGCCTATCACGCCGGGCGCCTGAAAATTCCCGCCACCATCGTCATGCCGCTGGGCACGCCCTTCAACAAGGTGAAGCACACGCGCGACTTCGGGGCGACCGTGGAGCTTGCCGGCGCCAATTTTTCCGAGGCAATCCACTACGCGCACAAAATCGAAAAAGAACGCAACCTGGTAATGGTGCACCCCTTCGAGGATCCCAGGATCATAGCGGGCCAGGGGACGCTCGCGCTCGAATTCCTCGCCCAGGCGCAGGAACTCGACACACTGGTGGTTCCCATCGGCGGCGGCGGGCTCATTTCGGGCATTTCGATTGCAGCGAAGGCGCTCAAGCCCGCCATTGCCATCTTCGGCGTGCAGACGAAATTCTACCCCGCCATGTACGGCGCGGTGAAAGGCGAGCAAGTCACTTGCGGCGGCCAGAGCATCGCCGAAGGCATCGCGGTGAAGGAGCCCGGGCAGATGACACGGGCCATCGTGGCCGCGCTGGTGGAAGACATTCTGCTCGTGAGCGAACCCGAGATCGAACGCTCCATCGTGACGCTTTTGGAGGTCGAAAAAACGGTTGCAGAAGGGGCGGGCGCAGCGGCCTTTGCCGCAGTGCTGGCAAACCGGAGGAAATTTCACGGGAGGAAAGTCGGTGTCGTGATTTCGGGCGGCAATATCGACATGCGGCTCTTGTCCAACGTCATCCTGCGCGAGCTGGGGCGCGAAGGCCGCATCCTTTCGCTTTCCATCGCTATCGAGGACCGCCCGGGCCTGCTTGCGCGCGTGGCGACGCTGATCAGCGAGGCGGGCGGCAACATCCTCGACGTGTCTCACAACCGCCTGTTCAACAATCTGTCGGCGCGTTCGGCCGAGCTCGGCATGGTGATAGAGGCGCGCGACGTGGAGCACGCGGGCGACATCCGCAAGAAGCTGGAGGAAGCAGGCTTCGCCGTGCGCGAGCAGCGCGTGTGGAGCTAGGCCGCGCCGTCTTTCGTCAGGATCGCGAACAGGCCCTTTTTATTGAAGCGGCGCTCGTCGGGGCGCACCGGCTCGGCCTCGCAGACAAGCACCCGGAAATCCTTCCGCGTTTTCGTGAATGCTTCGAAGCCCCAATTCGAGTCGATGTCGTCGATCACGACAAAACCGCCGGGCCGGAGCGCAGGCCAAGCCTGGCCAAGTTCGAACAAAACGTTGCGCTCGGTGTGCAGGCTGTCGTGGACGAAAAGATCGATTGGCCCGATATTGCGCAGCAATCCGGGAAGCGCGCGCCGGCTTGAATTGCGGATCAGCGTCCAGTCTTCGCCCGCACAGGGCCGAGCCACGACGCCTACGCGCTCTCTCATCGCGGGATCAAGTGGTGGGCGGTCAATGCTCCACAAATGCCCGCGCCCGTTCCGGGTGATCGCCTCAAGAATGAACCGCGTGGTGAAGCCGTGAGCGACGCCGGTTTCCACAATTTTCTCCATGCGCCCACAGCGCACGAGGCAGTAGAGCGCGCGCGCGAGCCCGCGGTCGCCGTCGTTGAAGCCGGCAAAACTTTCCGGTCCCACTTTCAGCCCGCATGCCTCGGCCATCGCCAGCACTTCGGGCCAGAGCGCGTCAAACTCCGCGATGGCGCCGGAAAACGAGTCCGCGCCTGCGAACACGCAAAGCTTCGCTTCCCAGTCTTTGTCCGCCCCGGCGACAAAGGGCGGCCGCCTGTTTTCACGCCGTTGCGCCACGCGGTCGCGAAACGTGTCCCAAAGATCGGCGGGGTCGCGGGTGATCGCGCGCGCGATCCGGCCGGGATATTTGAAGGCGTAAGACAGGTCAGGCATGGACATGGCGCACCGCTTTTTTTGCGTGCGGAGTGGTTTCGGCAAGCGCAGCGTTGAGTACCGCGGGGTCGTCCCACGGCACGTCGTGATGGCCGATTTTGAGCCACGAACTTTGGGGGTCGCTGAGCCACAGCCGCGGGAACGTGACCACGATCTCGTTGGCGATGGCCGGCCGGTGCGGGCGCGCGCCGCCGAACGCGCATTCGGTTAATGCGGCGGGAAGATCGCAGCCCGGCCCCAGGGGAAGCGTGCCGCCCTGCGTGCCGCGCGGATTTATTTCGATCAGGAAGGGCTTTCCATCCGCGTCGCGAATGAAGTCCATGCCGAAAAGACCGGAGAGCCCGAAGCGCGCAGCGGCAAGGCGCGCGGCATCGGCCATCTCCGGGCAATCCACGCGGCGGATGACATTGGGCGGCCCGATATCGCCTTCGGCCACCAGCACGTCGTAGCCGAAAACGCCTGCGACCTTTCCCTGCCAAGCGGCAAAGGCGCTGGCGGCCGGTGTTCCCTCCACGAATTGCTGCAGCGAAACTTCGCGGGGCGCGGGCGCAATGGCTTCCGCAAGAAAATGCAGATCCCTGCGTTTGATCGCGCGGGCGAGGCTGCGAACACGCGACGGGGCATGTGCAAGACGGCGGTAGGCGTGCGCCGCCTCTTCGCGGCTGTGCACGATGATGACGCCGTCGCCGCCCCAGCTTCCGTCGGATTTGAGCACCGCGGGAAAGCCGGTTTCCTTAAGCAGCCGGTCGAGTTCGTCTTCGTCTGCGACCGGAAAGGTATCGGGCACGCGCACGCCGGCATCGCGCATGGCGGCGAGCGAGCCTGCGCGCGACATCAGCGCGGCAAGGCCGCAAGGATTACCGAGCGAGCGAACGATCGGCGCCGAAATTTTTGCGTCGGCTTCTCCATGGAGTTCCAAGAGCAGCAAAACGGCGCGTTCGTCGCAGGCCAGGAGCAGATCGGGCTTCGACCTTGCGATTGCTTTTTTGAGGGACGAAAGCGGCGATAGCGCCCGGTACAAATGGCTGCGCGTCACATAGCGGCTCTGCCTCACGGGCGCGCCCCTCGGCGCGACCGCCTCCACGTTCAGACCCGCCCGCGCAAAGCCCGCCGCATAGCGGGCCACCGACTGCCACTTCACGGTGGTGAAGAGAAGAACCTTTCCGTCCATCGGCGCGCCCCGAATGCCCGCCCTTGCCGAAGCAAAACCCGGTCCTGGCACGGGATTGGAACGAAGAGCGGAAAACCGCCCGCCATCCCCGGATGTCTGTGGCGTTCCGGGACAGGTGTGCCCGGGTGAGACTGCGGAGATGTGCGAATGGTGAACAGGTGCGAGGTGGCCGTCGTGGGTGCGGGGCCCTATGGCCTTTCGCTTGCCGCCCATTTGCGGGAGCGCGGCGTGGGTTTTCGAATTTTCGGCAGGCCGCTCGACACCTGGTGGCGGCACATGCCCGAAGGCATGATGCTCAAGTCCGACGGCTTCGCCACGAACCTGTCTGCGCCCGCGCCCAATTCCACGCTCGCCGCCTATTGCGCGAAGCACGCGCTTCCCTATCGCGATCAGGGCCTGCCCGTTCCGCTGTCCATCTTCCTCGCTTACGCGGAGAATTTCCGCGCCCGTTTCGTGCCCGATCTGGAAGAAACAAACGTCGCTCGCATCGAAAGGGCAGGCGGCGGCTTTACCCTTGCGCTGGAAAATGGCGAGACGCTGGCCGCGCGCCACGTCGTGCTGGCCGTGGGCATAAGTTGGTATGCCTACACGCCGCCCGTTCTTGCCGCGCTTCCGCGTGAGCTTGTTTCGCACAGTTTCGATCACCGGGAATTTTACGGATTTCGCGGAAAAAACGTGGCCGTGATCGGTGCAGGCGCTTCTGCGGTCGACGTCGCGCATGCGCTGGCCGAGTCCGGTGCCTCGCCCCGCATCGTGGCGCGCGCGGCCGCGGTCAGATTCAATGATGTTCCCGGCGCGGATGCCGAGAAATTTCCCAGCCGGCTCCAGAGGCCCGCGTCGGGCATCGGGCGCGGCTGGAAATCGTATTTCTGCGCGGCAGCGCCGCTTCTCTTCTATCGCCTGCCGCGCCACCTCAAGGAGCGCGCCATCGCCAGCCACATGCATCCGGCGGGCGGCTGGTTCATGCGGGACAAGGTGGAAGGGAACATTCCAATGTCGCTTTCGCGCGCGATTTGCGGCGCGGAAATGAAAAAAGGGCTGGCGGTTCTGGCGCTTGCCGGTCCTGGCGGCGCGCACGAAACGCTTTCCTTCGATCACGTCATCGCGGCGACGGGCTTCTGGCCGGATTTGCGCAAGCTGCCGTTCCTTGCGCCGGATTTGGCCGGGACCGCTGCCCCCGGCGGCGGCTCGCCAGAATTGTCCGATGTTTTCGAAACACGCGCGCCCGGGCTTTACGCGCTGGGCCTGAACGCGATGGAAAGCTTCGGTCCTCTCATGCGCTTCATGGTGGGGGCGGAATTTGCCGCTCCCCGCTTGGCCGCTCATCTCGAGCGCAAGATGGAGCGCCACAAATTCCGCCGCGCGGCATAACTGTTTTGCGCGCTAACGCGAGAACTTCTCCGAAAGAATGATCGAAGACACCGTACGCGCCACGCCAGTGGCCCGCCCGATACGGTCGAGGATCGCGTCCATGCGGGCAGGCGTGTCGGCTTCCACGACGGCTACCATGTCATGCGCGCCCGAAACGGCCGAGAGCGAGCGCACTTCCGGGATGCGCTTGAGTTCGGCGGCCACGCGGTCGCCCTGGCGCGGATCGGCCGACATCATCACGATGGCGCGCAGCCGCTTGGTGTCGGCCTCCTCCGAAAGGCGCACGGTGTAGCCCTTGATAACGCCTTCTCGCTCCAGCCGCTGGATGCGCTCCTGCACGGTCGAGCGCGCCACATTCATTTTTCGTGCGAGCGAGGCTGTCGGCTCGCGCGCATTGGCCTTGAGCAGGGCTAGGAGCTGGCTGTCCTTGTCGCGCATGGCGGGCACCCGGCGATGTGCCGGTACATCCTGCGATTCGCCGGGCGCCAATGCAACTTCCGGCGCTTCGCCGCCTCCCCTGCGGCCCCGCGCGGGCCTAAGAAAAACCCTACGTTTTCTGGGAGGTGCGCCATGAAAAACGTCCTACTCGCAGGCGGCGGCAAGATCGGCATTGCCATCGCCGAACTGCTCGGGGCCACGGGCGATTACCAGCTCACGGTGGTTGACCGCGACGCGGCCAGCCTGTCGCGCATGCCTTCCAAGAACGTGCGCACGCAGCAGCTCGAGCTCAAAGACGCCGACAGTTTCGCCAAGGCGATCGCCGACCACGAGATTGTACTTTCGGCGACTCCCTTCACGCTCAACCCTATCATCGCCGGCGCGGCCAAGAAGGCCGGCGCGCATTACCTCGATCTCACCGAGGACGTGCAAAGCATGCGCATGATCAAGGCGCTTGCCAAAGGGGCCGACACCGCCTTCGTTCCGCAATGTGGGCTGGCGCCTGGTTTCATTTCCATCGTCGCCGCCGACCTGGCCGGCAAGTTCGAAAAGCTGCGCGACGTGCGCATGCGCGTGGGCGCGCTCCCCGTCTATCCGCACAACGCGCTGAAATACAATCTCACCTGGTCCACCGACGGCCTCATAAACGAGTACTGCAACCCCTGCGAGGCCATTCGCGACGGCCGCCAAGTAGAAGTTCCGGCGCTGGAGGAAATCGAGCATTTCGCGCTCGACGGCATCGACTACGAAGCCTTCAACACTTCGGGCGGGCTTGGAACGCTGTGCGAGACGCTGGAAGGCAAGGTGGAGAATCTAAACTACAAGACGGTGCGTTATCCCGGCCACCGCGATATCATCAAGCTGCTGGTGCGCGACCTGCGCCTCGGCGTGCGCCGCGACGTGATGAAGGACGTGCTGGAGGCGGCAATCCCCATCACCTACCAGGACGTGGTGCTGATCTTCGTCACCGTGTCCGGCTGGCGCGACGGGCTGCTGACGCAGGAATCCTACGCCAAGAAAATCTACAGCCAGCAGGTGGGCGGCCGCCTGATGAGCGCGATCCAGATCACGACGGCGGCGGGCATCTGCGCCATGTGCGATCTTCTGGTGCAGGGCAAGCTGTCCAGCCGCGGATTCGTGCGCCAGGAAGAGGCGAAACTTTCCGACTTCCTCGCCAACCGCTTTGGACGCTATTACGCTTGAGGGTAGCGCTCGGATATGAGAGCGCGATTCTTGTTTTCCTCCCCCGCAAGCGGGGGAGGCCGGCGAGACGCGCAGCGGCGAGCCGGGTGGGGGGAATTTCCCCCCACCCGATCCGCCTCGCTTCGCGCGCCGGATCGACCTCCCCCGTGAACGGGGGAGGAAAAGGATGGTGATGTGAT
>JBQTHM010000046.1:0-61817 GCA_052389895.1 Alphaproteobacteria bacterium
TGACCTGCCACTGAGATTTTCCTCCAGGTGAGATTAGAGTCCGGCCTTAAGGAAGGACGGACCGATGAAGCGCAGCAGGTTCACGGAAGAACAGATCATCGTGGTTTTGCGGGAACACGAAGCGGGGGCGAAAGCAGCGGATGTGTGCCGCAAGCACGGCCTGTCGGAAGCGACGCTGTACAACTGGAAGGCCAAGTACGGGGGCATGGAGGTGTCGGAAGCCAAACGCTTAAGGGCGCTAGAGGAAGAGAACCGCAAGCTGAAGAAGCTGTTGGCGGAAGCGATGCTTGACCAGGCGGCCTTGAAGGAACTTCTGTCAAAAAAATGGTAAGGCCCGCCGTCAAGCGCGAGGCTGTCGCCTGTCTCAAGACAGTGTTCGAGATGAGCGAGCGCCGGGCCTGCTGCGTCATTGCCGCTGACCGCAAGACGATCCGCTATTGCAGCGTGCGCCCGCCTGACACCGAACTGCGCACCCGATTACGTGAACTTGCCAACCAGCGCCGCCGGTTTGGCTACCGGCGGCTATTCATTCTGCTGCGCCGGGAGGGTGAGCCCTCGGGCATCAACCGCATCTACCGGCTCTATCGCGAGGAGGGATTGGCCGTGCGCAAGCGAAGAAGTCGCCGCAAGGCCGTGGGCACACGCACGCCGATTCTCGTCGAAGCTGTGGCTAATGCCCGCTGGTCGCTGGACTTCGTGCACGATCAGTTCGCCTGCGGCCAGCGCTTCCGCATCCTCAACATTGTCGATGACGTGACGCGGGAATGCCTGGGAGCGGTGCCAGACACATCGATCTCCGGCGTCCGTGTGGCACGTGAACTGACGGCGATTGTCGAGAAGCGGGGTAAACCCAAGATGATCGTCTCCGATCACGGCACAGAATTCACGTCGAACGCCATCTTGTCGTGGACCGCCGAAACCGGCGTCGAATGGCATTACATTGCTCCGGGGAAACCCACACAAAACGGCTACATCGAGTCGTTCAACGGCCGCATGCGTGATGAGCTGTTGAATGAGAGCCTATTCTTCGGGCTCGATGACGCCCGCAAGACCATCTCCGCATGGATTGCCGACTACAACATGACGAGGCCGCATTCCTCACTCGCTTACCAGACACCGGCGACATTCGCCGCCAATCTCATCGCAACCGGCCTGCGCGCTGCGCCCCCTGATGGCTCCGCGCTCCGGCCGCTTGCTCAACCAACGCCGAAAGGCGTATCAACCGCCGAGGCTCTAATTGCCAGTGGATGAAAGTTCAGTGGCAGGTCACTTTTTATCGTCGGGTTTATTCATTGCCTATCCATCGACCGCATGAAGGCAATCTCAAATCCGTTCGACCAAGTCTCTCAATACTTCTCAACCGCTCTGGCCAAGCGCACGCAGACAGCTGACGAAGCGGTTAAGAAGAAAAGGGCCGCAGAGGCGGTTAAGAAGAAACCGCAAAATAAGCGGTCTAAAGGACGCGCCTAGCTCGTTTTCTGGCAGTCGGCCTTTTCGATTTTTTAGGTGGGTTTCGCGCGATTTGCCCTAACGCCGTGTCGAACGCAGCTTCGGATTCGTCGCATTCGAGTCGGCGTGCCGTAGCTTTGAACGTATTATCTTTCCTCGCCTTCTTAACTCGCGCCTGCATTTGAAGTCTCCATGCCACACAGCTTCTTAGCATACATCGACGAATCCGGCGATGACGGATTGACGGGTCTTTATCGCGGGCGCGACGGCCGACGCGGCGGTTCGTCTAGATGGCTTATCGTGTCGGCGTTCGTAATGAGAGCGGCCCACGATAGTAAAGCTATTACATGGCGTAATGAAATTCTTCAAAAAGCGGAAAAGCGAACGAAGACGTTACATTTTACTGATCTAACGCATACTCAGCGGCTCGCTACCGCCCAATATCTTTCCACAAAACCATTTAGGGCGATAAGCGTGCTGTCGAACAAAGAGAGCATTCCGCCGGACACGTTTGCCAATAGCCGACAGTATTATTTCTATTTGACACGGTATCTAGTTGAACGCATCTCATGGATTTGTCGAGATTACGTTAGGGCTGGCCAAGGCGATGACCGAGTGAAAATTACCTTCTCACGGCGGGGAAGCATGTCTTATGACATTTTTCGCAACTACCTGATACGTCTCCGCGATAATCAGGAAACCAGCATATATTGGCCAGCAATTGATATTGACGGCATTGATGCAAAAGATCATACGACAATTGCAGGCTTGCAGCTTGCTGATGGCATCGCGTCGGCCATGGCAGCTGGCGTTGATCCAGATCACCTTGGCAACTGTGAGAGCCGTTACGCAGAAATTCTGAAACCGAGAATCTACAATAGAAACGGAAACTATTTTAGTTACGGCGTGAAAATAGTTCCGGAGCGGCACCACCTGCGACTATCAGCAGATCAAAGAAGATTTGTGGCGCTATTTGGAGAATGAGTGGCAGTCCCCCGGCCTATGATTGCGTTTTTTAGGACGCCCGCAGCCTTTCGGGTGCTCTAGGTGGTTCCGGCGCATGACTGCCACATAGAATCTAGGTGACGCGAAGTAGGTGTGCAAGATGCACACCTAACTCACGGCCCAGACTCAATTTTTTTGCCCTTTGACCTAATCAGCGGCGCGATAGGTGAGCCGCTTGCCCTTTGCACCGGCCAAAGCGCGTTGTGTGCGAACAACGTCATTAACGCCGAGGACTTCACGGTTGCTATACCGGAAATCGAACTCTGCGAGATAGCGATGCAGATGACGTTCGCTGCAATGCTGATAGATACCCTTCATGCCGCGCTTGAAAACCGAGAAATAGCCTTCGACCGTGTTGGTCGAAACAACGCCCCGCACATATTCCTCGGCGCTATGGCGCACCGTGTAGTGCTGCCTAAAGTGCGCGCCAGTGGCCGGATAGACGACGTGCTCATCCGTCATTAGCGTGGACTGCTTGTCGGCATGGTCAAACAAGACCTTGCGGATGGTTTTCTTGTTCACTTTGTCCACGACGAACGAGCGCACGGGACCGCCGCGCTCCACCAGCGCCACGATCTTGCGTTCTGTCTTGATGCGTGGCGGCGAGACCCAGCCGAAGCCGCTCACGAACGTGGACTTGCCGCTTGGGCGGCCCTTCCGCTTGCCCATGTAGGTTTCGTCCGCCTCGATCACGCGGCCCTCGCCGCCCATCGGGCTTTGCTTGCCGGACGGCGCCATGGCCTCGCGCAAGCGATGCATCATGAACCACGCTGTCTTGTAGGTGACCTGCAACGTGCGCTCGATCTGCTTGGCGCTGATGCCCTTCTTGCTGGAATTGAGCAGGTAGGCCGCCTGCATCCACTTGTGCAGGGGAATGTGGCTAGACTCGAAAACCGTCCCCACGGTCACCGTGAACTGTTTGCCGCACGAATTGCAGCGGTAGAGGCCATGCCTGACCTTGGCCTTCGGGTTGGCCTCGATCTTGTGAGCGTCGTCCACGGTGCCGCAGTGCTGGCACTCCGGGCCTTGGGGCCACAGGACGGCTTCCAGCTTGGCGTAGGCCGCCTTTTCGTCGCGGAAATAGGGCTTGTCCAAAATGCTCATAGGTCTAACTCCTTGACCTATAAGCTATAGACAGGCCCCGTGTTTGTCAAGTATATAATCGCCCGCCCACCGTTGTCCTATGCCCCACGGCACTTGATCGTCGCATCATTCCTAGGAGAGAACCTCGTGTCTAAGTCGACCAGAAATACGGGTAAACCATGGACGTCTTCCGAAGTAAGACAGCTCCACCAACTTGCCCAACAAAATACGCCAACGCGTGTGATCGGTTTGAAGCTCGGTCGCACGCCAGCCTCTGTCTACACGCGAGCGAGTTTAGAGAACATCAGCCTCGCGCCGACAAATCAGAGTCCATATAACCGGCGCAAATAATTCGCGTTTCGACGCGGACCCTTATGGCCGATTCCGAAGTCCTCGCCTACGAGATGATTGGCCGCGCCATCATCGCTTGGGGCTACTTTGAACAAACCATCATACGCCAGACATGGCGCGCTCGCGATCTTGGTCACAAGTTTCCATTTCCAGTTGGTCACATAGAGCGAGGCTTTTACAAACGATGGTCTGAATGGGCCAATCTGCATAGAGGAGCTGCCGAAAAATCATCGGATTTCGAGGCCTTCTTTGGAAGAGTCCGGCGACTAAGCGTTATCCGCGATGACCTGGCACATAATGTTTTCGGTATCATTCAGAACCATCAAGGGTTCTTCGTACAAGTTGAACGGCGGAATTTTGATTGGCGTGCCGCGTTCAAGACTTGGGCGCGCAGATACGCACATCGTCACTGGCGCGCGCGGCCGCGTGGACCGATTGATCAAGAAATACTTCTCTACTCACAAGAAGATATTGCGAAACTCATACAGGATATCGACGCTGCCCACGCAGCAATAAAAAGGCTTGCAGAGGCGCTTGCTGGCTCCCGTAAAGTTGGCTGTACCTAGGGGCTTAGTCGTCTTGCCCACCAGCCCATCGGCACGCGGAGCGCGGCCAGGATGGCAGCGAAGATGATGCCCTTCGTGTCGTTGGCGCCAAAAATGATCAGAAGCGCAACATCGGCGAGCAGCACTAGGATTGACGCCACAGTGGCTCATTTGCCCTAATCTTCGCTCATGACAACCGCGGCCGACACCCTGCGCTGGCAGTTCGAGCTGGCATGGAAGCTCGCGCAAATCCATTTGCCGACGCTCACCGACGAGATGTGCCTGTGGGAGCCTGCGCCCGGCAGCTGGACGGTGCGGCGCGCGGCGGACGGCAAGTGGGTGCACGACTGGGCCGAGGTGGAGCCCGATCCCGCGCCGCCGGTCACCATCGGCTGGGTCACCTGGCAAATGATCTGGTGGTGGTCGGGGCTGCTCGCCGCCATGCGGGGCGAAAAGCCGGCGGCGCATTACGAGATCGCCTGGCCCGGCAGCGCGAGCTCAGTCGTGCGCCGGCTCGAAGGCCTTGCAGCCGAATGGGAAGAAGTTCTCGCCAAACTTACCGCTGACGAGCTGGAAAAGCCGCTTGCCTATCCGTGGAGCGAACCCAAGCCTTTGCGACTGACAATCGCCTGGGCCAACAGCGAGCTGATGAAAAACGTGGCCGAGATCGGCAGCCTGCGCCATTTGTACGAGGCCTCGCGGCGCGGCTAAGAGGCAAATTCAGCGCACACGTCCGCGCCTGGCGAGCCAGGCCAATGGCACACACAGGGCCGCCATGGCGAGTGCAAAGAGGATGCCTATGGTGTCGGCCCACCCGAAGAGCGCGAGCAGCGCCACGTCAACCGCAAGAACGATTCCCGGCAGCCAGGGATAACCTAGCGCGCGGAAGGGGCGAGCGAGTTCGGGCTCGCGGCCCCTCAGCACGAAGAAGCCGGCCTCGACGATCAGCGAGCCCAGCGTGTTGAGGATGCCGATGAGGCCGAAGACGAATTCGAACGAGCCGGTCAGCGCGAGCGCGATCGAACCCACGGCCATGATCCAGAGCGCCATGTCGGGCGTGCCGCCGCGGTTGACGTGCTCGAACTGGCGGGGAAGCAGGCCGTCGCGCGCCAGCGCGAAGAGGATGCGCGGGGCGGTCATGATGCCCGCATTGCAGCAGCTGACGACGCTGACCATGGCGCCCACGGCAAAGAGGATGGAAGGAACGGGCCCGCCGAAACGGTCGAGCACGGTGGTGAAGGGCAAGGTCGTGGCGGCAACACCATCGATCCCCAGCGCGTAAACGAGCGCGGCGTTGACCGCCACGTAGAGAAACGCCGTGGCAAGAACACCCAAGCCCAGCGCACGCGGAATGCTGTGGGAGGGGCGGACGTTTTCTTCAGAGAAATAGGCCGGCATGTCCCAGCCGCTATAGGCGCCGCGGATGAGCTGATAAGACCCGATGACGGCGGCCCAGCCGATGACCTCGGGCAGCGCCGCATGCGTCGCCGCCGCAGGCGAGGCGACCGCTATGGCCGCCACGGCGAAGGCCAGCAGCATGAGCGCCTTCATCAGGCTGGTGCCGATCTGAAAGGCGCGGCCTTCGCGCAGGCCGGTAAAGTTGAGCAGGTAAATCACGACCTGCATGCCGACGGCCGCTGCGCTCGCGTGGGTAGCGGCCGCGGGCCAAAGCAGCGCCAGGAATTCGGCGAAGGCCACCGACAGCGCGGCGACGCCCGCCACCTGCCTGAGCCACGTGGTCCAGCCGACGATGAGCCCGACCGCATTGCCGAAGGCGCGACGGGCATAGACGTATTCGCCGCCGGCCTTGGGAAGCGCGGTGGCAAGCTCGGCCAGCACATTGGCGCCCAGCGCCGCATGCACGCCGCCCATCACCCAGAGGCCCAGCATCAGCCAGGCTAAAGGCACGTCGCCCGCTATGATGGCGGGGGTGCGAAGGATGCCGGCGCCGATCATGCCGCCCACGCCCACGGCGACACCGAAGGTCACGCCGAGGATGCGCAGCAGATGTCCGCGCTGCGCGCGCGGGCCGGCGGCGAATTCCGTCATGCGGATTTCGTCATTCGGCGGCTTTTAGCGTAGGGATGCGCTTCAACTCTTTGCGCAGCGTACGTTCGGCAACTTCAAGGTCGTGGTCAGATTGCAAGCGCAGCCAAAGCTGCGCGCCGCCGCCAACCAGCTTGCTGATGCGAAGAGCAAGGTTGGCAGTGATCGGCTGCTTCTCGTTGAGTACGTCATACAAGGTTTGCCGCGATATGCGGAGCATACGTGCGATCTCCGTCTTGGGCTTGCCAAGAGCAGGAAAAACATCTTGGCGCAGAATTTCGCCAGGATGCACCGGCCGCAGGCCCTTAAGTGCGGGTCTCCTTGCCATTGCTTCTGTGTAAGGTGCCGCCTGACAAAGTCAAGCACTGCCTGACACATTGTGAGGCGGGGCGGACGCCGGCGCTGCCGCGCCGGAAAGCACGTCCTTCACCTTGGAGGCGAGCTGCTTGATGCCGAAGGGCTTGGCCAGGAACTGCAGCTCCTCTGCCCGCTCGGCGTTGCGCCGGAAGGCTTCGTCGGCGTAGCCCGACATGAAAAGGATGCGCGTCTCCGGGCGCAGGCGGCGCACGGCGCGGGCAAGCGTCAGCCCATCCATTCCGGGCATCACAACATCGGTGACGAGAAGATCGATCTGACCGGGATGGCTGCGCGCAAGCTCCAGCCCCGCCTCGCCGCCACCCGCTTCCAGCACATTGTAGCCGCGCATGCGAAGCGCACGCGCGGCAAAGCTGCGCACGGCGACCTCATCCTCGACCAGAAGAATCGTGTCGTGGCCGGTGACATCGCGCGGCCGTGCAGGCGCAGATTCGGCGGGCACCGCCATCTCGCTTTCGGCCGCACGGTAACGCGGCAGATAGATGCAGAAGGCCGAGCCCTTTCCGGATTCGCTCGTCACCGCGATGAAGCCGCCCGTCTGCTTCACGATTCCGTACACCGTGGCAAGCCCCAGCCCCGTTCCCTGCCCCACTTCCTTGGTTGTGAAGAAAGGCTCGAAAATCTTGTCGACGATTTCCCGCGGGATGCCCCGTCCGGTGTCCGCCACCTCGATGAGCACATAATCGCCCGGCGGCATCGTGCCCGCGCCCAGGGACTGGGCGGATTTTACGGCCACATTCGAAGTGCGGATGGAAACCGCGCCGCCCTCCCCGGGCATGGCGTCGCGCGCATTTACCGCGAGATTGATGATCGCATTGCAGATCTGCGATTCATCGGCGCGCACAGTCCAGAGATCGGGCGCATGTTCGAGAGAAAGCGTGATGCGCTCGCCCAGCAGGCGGCGGAGAAGCATGGCCAGTTCGGATAGCGTCGCCGAAAGCATGAGCACTTTCGGCTGCAGCGTCTGCTTGCGCGAAAAGGCGAGCAACTGGCGCACGAGTCCCGCCGCGCGCACGGCGTTCTGATGCACCTCGTTGAGCTCGGCAAAGGAAGGGTCGCCCGCCTGATGGCGCATGAGCAGAAGCTCGCAATTGCCGATAATGACGGTGAGGAGATTGTTGAAGTCGTGCGCGACGCCGCCCGCAAGCTGGCCCACCGCCTGCATCTTCTGCGACTGGGCGAACTGGATCTCGAGCGCCTTCTGGGCGCTTGTGTCCACCAGATAGAGGATGGCGCGCGGGCTTCCGCCGGGCGCAGCGGCAAAGGGGCTGGCAAACAGATGCGCGCAGCGGCCGCTGCCGGCCGACCCGCGGATTTCCACAGGCGCATGGGTGGCTTCGCCGGCGGCCGCACGGGACACCAGGCCCAGCGCGGCGGCGCGATCGCTTTCGCCGAGAAGTTCGCCAAAGCGCAGATCGCCTCCCCGCGGCAGCACGCCGAAGAAATGCGCAAACGCGTTGTTCCATTCGGCAATCGCGCCGTCCGTGTTTGCAATCGCCACGCCCACCGGCGCGTGGCGGAAGAAATCGGAAAACCGGATGAGCGCCGATGGCGCATAGCCTTCCGTTGCTGCGGATGGCGCGGGTGCAGCTTCCGGAAGACGCGGCGTGAACCACCACGCGGTTTCGCCCGAACGCAAAGGGCGGATCGCGGCGCTGAGGCGCTGGCCCGTTTCGGTCTCGAAATTCTCCTCGCGTGCGCGCGCTTCGGTGGCCGCGCGCGCAAGACGGTAGAGCGCTGCCGCCGCGCCCGCGCCGGCAAAGGCAAGCTCCGGCGGCGACGGCGGCTCGCCTGCGCCCGCGCCCGCCAGGAACCGGTAAGCCGTGTTGCAGTCCACGACGGCGCCGTCGCGGCCCGTGATCGCCCAGGCGATGTTGGAAACGGCCGCCGCTTCAGCCGCGCGTTGTGCTTCGCCGCGCACGTGCGACTTCCTGGGCCATACGGCAATCAATGTGAGAGCCGCCGACGCCCCGATGGCCGCAAGCAGCACCACGCCAGCCCAACGCGCGACGAAGGGCTCGGAAAGCGCGAGGCCCGCGCCTGCAATAGCGGCAACGAAAAACAGCAAGGCGGCCAGCCGCCAAACACCCCCCGGTTCCGCAAAGGAAAACGTCCGAAACAACAGGGTGCCAACGCCGTTCACGGGATCTCCAGAAAAACGCGGGGATTCGCGGATACCAATTGTGCCCGATTCGGAAAACGATTCGTAAACGCGCGAAACGGCTATTGACACTTCTCCAACACTTCGATATTTTTATAAATATGAAATTAAAGCAAGCCCTCGCCGCTTTGGCCGCCCTGGCGCAGGAAACGCGGCTTTCTGTGCTCCGGCATCTGGTCGTGCTGGGGCCAAACGGTGCAAGTGCGGGCGCGATTGGCGCAGCGCTCAAGGTTCCTGCGCCCACGCTGTCGTTCCATCTCAAGGAATTGGAACAGGCGGGGCTTGTCAGCCAACGCCGCGAGGGCCGCAACATCATCTATGCGGCCGACTACGCTGGCGTTCGCGCGCTGCTCTCCTTCCTGACGGAGGATTGCTGCGCCGGCCGCCCGGAAATCTGCAAACCCCAAAGCAAGGAGCCCGGCCATGAGCCGTCTGCACGTTCACCTGCATGTTCGTGATCTGGAGCAATCGATCCGCTTCTATTCGATCCTGTTCGGCACGCCGCCGACGAGGCAAGAGCCCGGTTACGCCAAATGGATGCTGGAAGACCCGCGCGTCAATTTCGCCATCTCCGTTGGCGGCGGCGAGGCGGGCATCAGCCACCTGGGCATCCAGGTGGACAGCGACGAAGAACTTGCGGCCGTTTCCGCACGCGCGCGGCATGCGGCGGGGCCCGTTTTGGTTGAGCGCGGCGCCCACTGCTGTTACGCCACGGGCAACAAGACCTGGGCAGAGGATCCTCAGGGCGTACGCTGGGAAACGTTTCACACAACAGGCGCGCTGAGCGAGGCGGGCCAGGGCGCCGAAGAGACGATCATAATCGGCGACGAAGGCAAACACGCGTCCGAAGGCGGCGCCTGCGGCGGCGCCCGCGGGAAACGAGCTGCCAGCGATGGCGCGGGCTGCTGCGCATGAACGAGGCACGTCCTTACAACGTGCTCTTCCTTTGCAGCGGAAATTCCGCGCGCTCGATCATGGCCGAGGCCATCCTCAATCATGAGGGCAGGGGCCGCTTTCACGCCTATTCGGCGGGCAGTTTTCCCAAAGGCGTCGTGAGCAAACGCACGCTCGCGCACCTAAAAGAGGCAGGCCTTTCCGCTGAAGGACTGCGATCCAAGAGCTGGGACGAGTTCGCCACGCCGGGCGCGCCGAAGATGGATTTCGTTTTCACCGTCTGCGACGATGCGGCGAAAGAAGCGTGCCCCAACTGGCCCGGCCAGCCCATGAGCGCGCATTGGAGCGTGCTTGATCCCGGCCGTGCGCCAAGCGACGAACAATCGCAGGATCGCGCCTTACGCGAGGCGTTCCGCCTGCTCTCCAATCGCATCCGCGCTCTCGTGGAGTTGCCATTGGCCAAACTCGACCGCATCCAGCTTACCCAAGAACTGCACGAAATCGGCCGCCGCGAAGCCTGAGCAAGGGCATACTTGCGGAAGGCGCGTGGCAGGGTCTAAAGCGGGACAAAGGGCTTTGAGCCTGGAGGTGTCTCGTGAAGGAACTCGGCCATTTCATTGGCGGCAAGCAGGTCAAGGGCACGTCGGGGCGTTTCGGCGACGTATTCAACCCCACCATCGGGGAAGTGCAGGCAAAAGTCGCTTTTGCCAATCGCGCCGAGGTGCGCAAGGCGGTCGAAGCTGCGCTTGCGGCATTCCCCGGCTGGGCCGCCACCAATCCTCAGCGCCGCGCGCGTGTGATGTTCAATTTCAAGAGCCTCGTCGAAAAAAACTTGGACGAGCTGGCAAAGCTCCTCTCTTCCGAGCACGGCAAGGTGCTGGCCGATTCGAAAGGTGACATTCAGCGCGGACTCGAAGTCATCGAATTTTCCTGCGGCATCCCGCATCTGCAGAAGGGCGAATATACTGAAGGCGCAGGCCCCGGCATCGACGTTTACTCCATGCGCCAGCCGCTTGGCGTGGTGGCCGGCATCACGCCCTTCAATTTTCCCGCCATGATCCCGATGTGGATGTTCGGCGTAGCGATCGCCTGCGGCAATTGCTTCATCAACAAGCCGAGCGAAAAAGACCCGAGCGTGCCGCTGCGGCTGGCAGAACTATTCCTCGAGGCTGGCGGACCGCCGGGCGTGCTTAGTGTCGTGAATGGCGACAAGGAAGCCGTCGATGCGATTCTGGAAGATCCCGACATCAAGGCGATAAGCTTTGTAGGATCATCGGCGGTAGCAGAATACATCTACAGCCGCGGCACGGCGCGCGGCAAACGCGTGCAGGCGATGGGCGGGGCGAAAAACCACGCCGTCATCATGCCCGACGCCGATCTCGACCAGGTGACGAACGAATTGATGGGCGCCGGCTACGGCTCGGCCGGCGAACGCTGCATGGCGATTGCGGTGGCCGTCCCGGTGACGGACAAGCTGGCCGATGCGCTGGTGCAGCGGCTGAAGCCGCGGGTAGAAACCCTGAAAGTAGCGCCCTCCACCGATCCCGACGCGCATTACGGCCCGCTGGTGACCGCCGAGCATAAGAAAAAGGTGCTCAATTACATCGAGATGGGCGTGAAGGAAGGGGCCGAGCTTGTGGTGGATGGCCGCGGCTTCAAGCTGCAGGGCTATGAGAACGGATTTTTCCTGGGCGGCTCGCTGTTCGACCGCGTTAGACCTGAGATGAAAACCTATCAGGAGGAAATTTTCGGCCCCGTGTTGCAGGTGGCGCGTGCACAAGATTTCGACGAGGCGGTTGCGCTGCCCAGCAAGCACCAATACGGCAACGGCGTCGCCATCTTCACCCGCGACGGCGATGCCGCGCGCGAATTCGCTTCCCGCGTGCAGGTGGGCATGGTGGGCATCAACGTGCCCATTCCCGTTCCCGTCGCCTATCACACCTTTGGCGGCTGGAAGCGCTCGGCATTCGGCGACATCAACCAGCACGGCACCGAGGGCGTGCGCTTCTTCACCCGCGTGAAAACGGTAACGGCGCGCTGGCCCAAGGGCGGCGTGCGCGAGCACCCGGAATTCGTGATTCCCACAATGCGCTGACGCCGGCGCAAGGCTGTCGCACGGCCGCTCGTCGCGCGCACGCAATTGCGCTAACATCCAGCCGCAACATCGGGAGCCAACGCCATGAACCGCACCTTGGGAATGGCATTCGTATTGGCCATGCTGCTCGCTTGTGCGCCGGCAAGCGCGTTCGCCAAGAACGAAGTGAACCTGCACCAGAGCACAGGCGGCAACGTCACGGCGCAGAACGAAGAGGCGGATTCCGCGAAAAAGAAATCGGTTGCGCCAGGAACGGGAACAGAGGAACGGCAAACCTGCGCCGGCGATCCCGATGCATTGGCATGCGAGCCCGGGCAAACGAGGAGATGCGTCAGCGGCGTTTGGACTTGCGTAGACATTCCGAGCCGCCCGCAATGATCCGGGCTATCGTCCAGGCCGTCACCGCGCAATAATCTTGCCTATCGCGCAGGGCGCCGGACTCGGCATGCTCATTCGCCACCCTCTTGATGGTGCACGCGGCGGCCGCGGTCCCATACTTCGAAGCCGCTGCAGTGACCTTTCCTGGCCTTGAATACGGCCCGGCACAGTTCGATGGCGTCCTTGTCGTCCGCAGCGATTATGTTCTCGGCGGCGATAATGTGGCCTCCGTTCATCAGGTAGCAGCGATAGTCAGGCATTACAGCCTCTGGTTTCAGTTAGAGCGGGAGTTCGCCGGTCCCCTAGCGCGCCATTATTATCTGCGGCCGACGCTCGTTGCGGTTGCGATGTTTTAATTCTAACAGTTCCAAGAAGTACTGTAGGTCGGCTTTCCCACACTGAGGTGACGCCAACGGTGCAAACCAACATGGGTCAACCGGACGCGTTATCAGGCTTATCAGACAAACCGGGAATTCCTTCACCGGCTCAGGCCCTTAGCCCGCCCATTTTGCGGATCAGGCGCCATTCGGATTCCCTTACTGACTGAACCGAGCCGCGCGTGAACTTCACCAAAAACATGTCCTTCAGCTTCGCTTCGGCCTTGCATTGGGCAAGCGTCACGGGCTTCGGCAATTCTTCCACCGCCTTCACGACCACCAGGCCGAAGCGGTGTTCCTTGTCGGTCGGATCGGGGCGGTATTCGCCGATGACCTCGACGATGCCGACGATCCGCTTCTCCTCGCCCGTGTGATAGAAAAAGCCGAGATCGCCCTTTTTCATCGCCTTCATATTGTTGTTGGACTGGTGATTGCGCACGCCCGACCAGGGCTCGCCCTTTGTGCCCTTCTGCTTCTGCATCGCCCAGGAGAAGGTTTCCGGCTCGGTTTTGAACAGCCAGTAGTTCATGCGCGGCCCGCGATTTATTCCGAGCGCCAGGGGCGCGCGAGCAGCCGTTCGGCGGCGCTGCCAACGTCCATCTCTCCCGCCAATACGCCGGCAACGGCTTCCGCGATGGGCAGTTCGACGCCTTCGCGCCGCCCGCGCGCGACCAGGGCGGGCGCCGTAGCGGCGCCTTCGGCCAGCGGTTTGCCCTCGCCCATTGCGTCCTTCGCCGATGCGCCCTTGCCCAAGGCGACGCCCAAGGCGAAGTTGCGCGAAGTGGGGCTGGTGGCGGTGAGAACGAGATCGCCCAGACCCGAGAGACCCATAAGTGTTTCCGCGCGCGCGCCCAGCACCCGGCCCAGCCGCATCAGCTCGGCGAAGGAGCGCGCGAGAAGCGCCGCGCGCGCGTTCTCGCCCAGCCCCGCGCCATCCACCATTCCGCAGCCGATCGCGTAAACGTTCTTTGCCGCACCGCCCAGCGCCACTCCGGCGACATCGTCGCTCACGTAGGGACGAAAGGTTGTCGAACCCAGCGAGGCCTGGAGCCGCCCGGCCACATCGCCTGCGGATGCGATGGTAACTGCGGTCGGCTTTCCCAAGGCCACGTCGCGGGCAAAGGAGGGGCCGGACAGAATGGCGGCGTTGGCAGCGGGCAGCGACTGGGCGAGGACTTCGTGCAAGAGAAGCCCAGACTTTTCCTCGATGCCCTTCGAGCAGATCACGACCGCTGCGTCTTTCGCGACGGCGGCGGCAAGGGCGGACAGCACGCTGCGCAAATGCTGCGCGGGCGCCGCGACAAGAAAAACCTCGCAGGCGCGGCACTTGGCCAGATCGGCAGTAACCGCGAGCGATGCGGGCAGCGTCACGCTCGCGAGAAAGCGGCGATTTTCATGCGCGCTGCGAATGCTTTCGACAACTTCGGGCTCGCGCGCCCAGAGCATGACTTCGCGCCCGGCCGATGCCGCAACGATCGCTAACGCCGTGCCCCAGGCGCCCGCGCCGATGACGGCGACGCTGCGGAAAGGCGTATGAGCGGGTGAGGCCATAAAAGCGGTTTCTGGAACGCCAAACGCGGTCTATCATATCCACCATTCGGCCATAATGCCCGCTTAGGACGTCCCTCATGCACGCAATCGCGCGAGTAGTTTTTTGCGCCGCGCTGGCGCTCGGCCTGGCCGCGCCTGGCGGCGCGGCGCAGCAAGCCTGGCGCAACCTTACTGCCGCCCAGAAAGCGGACCTGAAGCGCGTATCGGACTATGTCAACGCGATCCGCACGCTGAAGGGCGACTTCATGCAGGTGAACCCGGACGGATCGGTGTGGGAGGGCACGTTCTATTTGAGCAAGCCGGGCAAGATGCGCTTCGAATACCGGCCGCCGGCGCCCCACCTGATCGTGGCGGACGGAAGCACGCTTTCGGTGGAAAACAAGAAGCTGAAGACGCTCGACCGCTACCCGCTGATCGGCTCGCCTCTGGCGCTGCTCCTCGCCGAAAGAGTGGACCTCAGCACCTACACCCATATCAACGGCGTGAAGCGCCAGCCGGGCTACCTTATGGTGAGCGCGAGCGCGGCAAGCGGGGGAACACGCGGCGACATTACCATTACCTTTTCCGACCCCGGCCTGGAGCTGCGCCAATGGGAGGTTCTCGACAGCAGCGGATACAAGACGACCGTGGTGCTCAACAGCATGCAGACGGATGTGGCGCTGGCGCCCGCTTTGTTCGTCGCGCCAACCGCGCAGCGCCGCTCGCAAAACTGACCTATGAAAGCGCGCCCACCAATCGTCGGCATTCCCTGCGACCACAGGATGATCGGCCAGCATCCCTTTCACGCGGCCGGGCAGAAATACATCGTGGCGGTGAAGGAAGCCGCGGGGGCGCTGCCCCTGCTCGTTCCGGTGCTGGCCGAGCCGCTTTCGCCTAGCGACATTCTCGAGGCGGTGGACGGCATTCTGTTCACGGGATCGCCGTCCAATGTCGCCCCCATGCATTACGGCGGCCCCGAAGCCAGGACCGACACGCTGCTGGACGTAAACCGCGACCGGCTTACGCTTCCGCTCATGCGCGCGGCGGTGGAGCGCGGCGCGCCCATCCTGTGCCTCTGCCGCGGGTTTCAGGAAATGAACGTGGCCTTCGGCGGCACGTTGTATCAGCACTTGCACGAAATCGAAGGCCGCGAAGATCACCGCGAGGATTATGACGCGCCGCTCGAAGTGCAGTACGGCCCGCGCCACGACGTGCACGTCGTGGCCGGCGGAATGCTGTCGCGGCTGGGCGTGCCGGCGGCGTTCAAGGTGAATTCGCTGCATTCGCAGGGCATCGACAAATTGGCGCCGGCGCTCCGTGCCGAAGCCAAGGCGCCGGACGGCACCATCGAAGCTGCCAGCAAGGACGGCAGCTTTGCCCTGGGCGTGCAGTGGCATCCCGAATGGAAGTTCTGGGAGAACGCGGTGTCGCGCGCCATTCTTTCCGCCTTTGGCGAGGCCGTCGCCACCCGCGCGAGGAAATAGGAGCACGCGTGACGCACATGCTGCGCCCTGCTAGTCTCAAACCATGATCCGGAAACGCGCGCTTCTCATACTTTGCGCCCGCATCGGCTTCACGCCGCCTGCGTCTCTCTAGCCGCCGCGCGGCAACGCCTGCCATTTCCGTTTTTCCGGTCATAACTCCAATTCGTGACGTGCCATGAACATTAAAGAAACTACGCAGCGGCTTCGCGCGCTCGACGCCGCACACCACATTCACCCCTTCACCGATAACGCCGCGCTCAACCGCGAAGGCGTGCGCATCATCACGCATGCCAAGGGCGTCTATCTGTGGGATTCGGAAGGGAACAAGATCATCGACGGCATGGCCGGGCTGTGGTGCGTGCAGCTCGGCTACGGCAACGAGGAGCTTGCCCGTGCGGGCTGCGAAGCGCTTAAAACGCTTCCCTATTACAACAACTTCTTCAAGACCACGAACCCGTGGACGGTGGAGCTGGCCACCAAGCTGGCGCGGCTTCTGCCCAAGGGGCATACGCGCATTCTGTTCGCCAATTCGGGGTCCGAAGCGAATGACGGCGCTCTCAAACTCATCCGCTATTACTGGAATCTGCAGGGCAAGCGCGGGAAAAAAATCCATATCTCCCGCGAGTATGGCTATCACGGGGTCACCTTCGGGGGCGGCTCGCTTTCCGGCCTCACGCCGATGCACCCGCAATGGGACTTTCCCATCGAGGGATTCGCCAAAGTGCCCGCGCCCTATTGGTACGGCGCCAAGGCCGCGGGCTATGGCGAGATCGGGCCGGAAGAATTCGGACTGCTGATCGCCAAGAAATTGGAAGAAAAAATCCTCGAACTCGGGCCCGAACGCGTGGCCTCGTTCTCGGCCGAGCCCGTGCAGGGCGCGGGCGGGCTCATCATCCCGCCGGCGAGTTACTGGCCGGAGGTGCAACGCATATGCCGCAAATACGACGTGCTGCTGCATGCCGACGAAGTCATTTGCGCCTTTGGGCGGCTGGGCGAATGGACGGGAAGCCACTACTACCGCATCGAGCCCGACATCATCACCATGGCGAAAGGGATTTCCTCCGGCTATCAGCCCATTTCGGCGGTATCGCTCGGCACGCGCATGGGCGAGGCGATTGCGAACGCCAATGAAGAGCTGGTGCACGGCCACACCTATTCGGGCCACCCGATGGCAAGCGCGGTTGCACTGAAGAACCTGGAGATCTTGGAGCGCGACAAGATTCCCGAGCGGGTGAAGACGCGCATCGGGCCCTATTTGCAGAAACGCCTGGCCGAGACTTTTTCCGATCATCCCCTCGTCGGCGAAGTGCGCGGCGTGGGCCTGCTCGCGGCAATCGAACTTGTCGCTGACAGAACAGAGCGGCGCTTTTACCCGCGTGACGATGACGTCGGCACGCTTTGCCGCAATTATTGTTTTGACAACGGTCTCGTCATGCGCGCCGTGCGCGACACCATGGTGTTGTCACCGCCACTTGTGATCAGCGAAGCGGAAATCGACGAAATCATCGCCAAAGCGAAGTACTGCATCGACCGCGCGGCAAAAGAGCTGGGGAAAATGTAGGCGGGGGTCTCGTGCAGATTTCGCGCTCTTGTTTTTCACCCAGCGAAATGTTGCGATTCAGCCACTGTCATTAAATTTTTGTGATTTTTCGGCTTTTGGCAGAAAAAAGTTGAAAACTGTGGCTTTCGCGCATAGATTCTGAACCTACGTGGACGTAAACAGTCCGGCCTGCATCGCCCCCCCCGCTCGCAAGCCGGACATTCGTCCCCGATCCGGTACCGGTCATCCCCTCCCGGTACCAGCGCGTAACGGCGCATTTGGCGCCCGGTCCTCGTGACCGGGCGCTTTTTTGTGTGCCGGGCTGACCCTTCTCAGCGTGAGATTGATGCGCCCCCCACCCGGAATGAGCCGCGAGGTGCCCGCCAGCACGCGATCGACGCCGTGAAAAGCCATGCGTGCGGCCCCGCCGAAGACGAGCACATCGCCCGAAGCCAGCGCTACGCGTTTCGCCCGATCCTTTCTGCGCAACCCGCCAATGCGGAATTGGGCGGTATCGCCGAGCGAGACGGAAAGCACGGGCACGTCCGCTTCTTCGTCGGCATCGCGATGCAGTCCCATGCGCGCGCCCTCGCGGTAGAAGTTGACCAGGCAGCATTCGGGTGGGGCTTTGCGGTCCACCAGCTTGTCCCACAACCGGTGAAGTATGAGCGGAATGGCCGGCCAGGGCTTGCCCGTTTCGGGATGCCGGCTTTCGTAGCGGTAGCCGCGCTCATCCGAGTACCAGCCCAGCGGTCCGAAGTTCGTCATGCGCACGCTGAAAGGGGCACCCGATTTCGGCATGCGCGGCGTGTAAAACGGCGCTTCTTTCACGCCCACGTAAATGTCGGTGAGAAGAAGGCACTGTTCCCCCGGCGAGAGTTTCCCCCTCCAGAGCGTCACACCCGGTGCGATCTCAAGCCTCATGTGCCCTTCGCTTCAAACGCTGGATGCCCGCGTGACTGGCGCCCAGGCCGCGCGCTTCGAGCCAGGAAGCAAATGCTTCGGGCGAATAACGCGTGGCGGCCCAGTCCTTGAGTGGCGCCCCGAGCGCATCCTCAATGGCAAAAACAGGGAATTGCCTGAGCCAATTCTGCCTGCTCACAGGAAGATGAAGATAGGGCCAAGCCGCGAACTGGGCGCCGGCTTCCTTGAGCGCGCCCGCGCCTTGCTCATGCAGCACATAAAGAGCTGCGGCGAAACTGGTGCGGTCTTGTCCCCCGGAACACTTGAGAAGGATGGGCTTCACGGCGCCGGCGAATGCCTCGAATAGCGGGACCACGACCTCGCGCGGCGGCAATTTGCGCGAGCTCAGCTTCACATCGAAATGGGCGATGCCGAGACGGCCGCATATTTCCTTTTCCCGGCGCCACCAGGAAAAACGTGGATTGTGCCCGCGCAGATTGATGAGGCTCCTGAAGCCGTGCGCCCGCAGAAACACCGAATAAAAACCGAGATAGGGCTGCGCCGAGCGCGCGACGCCGTCGGCCACCCAATGCAGATTGTAAAGCCGGTCGAGAATTCTGCTCATCGCGCTTCGCGGTAGACCGGGCGTCCGGCACTGGCAAGTGCGCTGTGCCGCTCTTGCTTGACTGACGGGGACCCGCGGCTATATTGCCCGCCTTTCCGCAAGGTCTTTGGCCTTCCGGTGCAGGTTTTTCCAGGGATCCCAAGATGTTCGCGGTCATCCGCACCGGCGGAAAACAATACAAGGTGGCGTCGGGCGATGTTCTCGATGTCGAACGGCTCGAGGGCAAGGAAGGCGCCAAGATCGCGTTCGACGTGCTGATGGTCGGCGGCAAGAGTCCGAAATTCGGCAAGCCCGTCGTGCCGGGAGCAACGGTCGCCGCCGAAATCGTGGCGCAGAAGCGCGCGCCCAAGGTTGTCGCCTTCAAGAAGAAGCGGCGCAAAAATACGCACCGGAAGCGCGGCCATCGTCAGGAACTGACGACGGTGCGCATTACGGGCATCAAGGCAGGCTGACATGGCACACAAAAAAGCTGGCGGTTCATCGCGCAACGGCCGCGACTCGGCGGGCCAGAGACTCGGCGTGAAAGTGTTCGACGGCGAAATCGTGGTGCCCGGAAACATTCTGGTGCGCCAGCGCGGCACGCGGCTCCATGCGGGACGAAACGTCTCCATGGGCAAGGATCACACTCTGTTCGCCCGCACCGGCGGCAAGGTCGAATACAAGAAGGGATTCAAGCGGCGCACCTATGTGTCGGTGATCCCGGCGGAAAAGACGTAAGCGGGGCTAACCGGGCCGCCGCGGATGGGGCCGGCCATGAATAAGGGAGATGGTCCCCCATCTCCCTTTTTCTTTGGGCGTAAGATGCGCGAAGAACTGGAAAGCGAACGACTGCTGCTGCGCCCGCCGCGCGAGGATGACATCAAGGCCTTGGTCGTGCTGGCCAACAATTACGCGGTGACCAAGAACACGATTTCGATGCCCTTTCCATACGGGATCGGAGACGCCCGTAGCTTCCTCCGCCGCGCGAAAGAGGGGCGCGCGCTGGGTAAGGAATACCAATTCTCCATCATTCGAAAATCGGATCTTGCCTTTATCGGAAGCATCGGCGTGCAGCCCGAGCGCGAATTTGAAATGGGCTATTGGATCGGCGAGCCGTTCTGGGGCCAGGGTTACGCGACCGAAGCCGCCAGACGCGTGGCGCGCTTCGCCTTCGAGGAGCTCCGCGCCACGAAGATCAGTGCCAGCTGGTACGACGATAACCCCGCCTCGGGCCGCGTGCTGGAGAAACTCGGCTTCCGGCACGAGAAGGACGAATTGCGCACCAGCCTCTCGCGCCGGTGCGCGGCGACCTGCCGTTTCATGACGCTCACGCGCGCGGCATTCGCCCGCATGCAGGCCGCATCATGAGCAAACTTGTCATCCGGCCGCTGACGCCCGATCTGTGGCCGAAACTGGAAGACCTTTTCGGGCCCACGGGAGCCTGTGGGGGATGCTGGTGCATGTACTGGCGCATTGGCAGCGCCTACAGCAAACTGCCGCGCGCGAAAAACAAGGCTGCCTTCAAGGCTGTCGTGAAAAAGGGGCCGCCGCCCGGCCTGCTCGCGCTGGCGGATGGCGTCGCGGTCGGCTGGTGTCAGGTGACGCCGCGGGCAGCGCTGCCGCGTCTTGAGCGCGGACGCTTTACACGCGCGGTCGACGACTGGCCCGTTTGGTCCGTCTCCTGTTTTTATGTGCGCAAGGGATGGCGCGGGAGGGGCGTAATGACGGCACTGATCGACGGCGCGCTGGCCCATGCAAGAAAAAACAAGGCGCCTGCGCTGGAAGCGTATCCTGTAAAAACGAACGGCGGCAAAAGAAGCAATCCGGTAATGTACACGGGTTCGGCGGACTCATTTGCCAGGGCGGGATTCAAAAGGGTGGCCGAGCCCGCGCCGCACCGGCCCATCATGCGTTACGCGTTCAGATGAAATTCTTCGACCAAGCCAAGATCTATATCCGCTCCGGCAATGGCGGGAACGGATGCGTGTCGTTTCGCCGCGAGAAGTTCATCGAATTCGGCGGGCCCGACGGCGGCGACGGCGGCAAGGGGGGCGACGTGCGGGCGGAAGCCGTCGAGAATCTCAACACGCTCATCGACTACCGCTACCGGCAGCATTTCACGGCAAAGAATGGCCGTCACGGCATGGGCAAGCAGAGAACGGGCGCAGCTGCCGAAGACATCATCATCAAAGTGCCGCTGGGCACGCAGATATTCGAAGAAGACAACGAAACGCTGATTGCCGATCTCGATAAGCCGGGCGAGCGCGCGCTGCTGCTCAAGGGCGGGCGCGGCGGCCGCGGCAATCTGCATTTCAAGAGCTCGACCAACCGCGCGCCCAGACGCGCAGACCCCGGCGAGCCCGGTGAAGAGAAACCCATTTGGCTGCGGCTCAAGTTGATCGCCGATGTGGGATTGGTGGGCCTCCCCAACGCCGGCAAGTCTACCTTTCTTGCACGCGTTTCGCAGGCCAAGCCTAAGATTGCCGATTACCCCTTCACGACGCTGCATCCGCAACTCGGCGTTGTGCGCGCGGGCGCAACCGATTTCGTGCTCGCCGACCTTCCTGGCCTCATAGAAGGGGCGCATGAAGGAGCAGGCCTCGGCACGCGGTTCCTTGGCCATACGGAGCGCTGTTCCGTCATCTTGCATCTCGTGGATGGCACGGAATCCGATGTCGCAAGGAACTACGAAACCGTTCGCCGCGAACTGGAAGACTACGGCCGCGGGCTTCGCGACAAGCAGGAGGTCGTCGCGCTCAACAAGATTGACGCAATCGCAAACGGCGAAGTCGCGGCAAAGCGCGAGACGCTGGAAAGAGCCGCGCGAAAACCGGTTTATCTTGTATCCGGCGTTTCCGGCGAAGGCGTGCCCGAACTTCTCAACGCGCTTGCGCAATTCCTCGAAAAGGAGCGCACGAAACCCGTGCGTCCGGCGCCAACGCGGAGCTGGGCGCCTTGAAGAAAAAAATCCGCCCGCCAGGGCCGGCGCGGCCTGGCCTGCGCATCGGGCTTCTCGGGGGCTCATTCAATCCCGCCCATGAAGGCCATCTGCACGTGACGCGCGCCGCATTCGACCGCCTTGGCCTCGATTACGTGTGGTGGCTTGTCAGCCCTAAGAATCCGCTGAAGAAGCGATCCGATCTGGCACCTCTGCAACGGAGACTCGACTACGCCAAGCGTTTCGCCCGCGACCCGCGCATCAAGGTCAGCGCGATAGAGCGGGAGCTCGACACCCGGTACACGGTTGACACCGTTTGCGCATTGCAGAGGCATTTCCCGCAAGTGCGCTTCGTCTGGCTGATGGGAAGCGACAACCTGGTCGAGCTGCCCCGCTGGCGGCGCTGGCAGCGCCTGTTTTCGCTTATCCCCATCGCAATCGTACCGCGCCCCGCCACGGCGCGCGCAAGCCTGCGTTCCCTGGCTGCACGCCGGTTTGCCAAAGCACGCGTGCCCGAGCGCGAGCTGCCCGCAACCCCGCCGGCTTGGACCGTTCTCAAGGTGAGCGCGATGCCGGAAAGCGCCACGCGTATCCGGGCCACATCGTCATGGAACGGCAAAAGGCGCCGTGCTATTCTTCGACGCAAGAAAGCGAAAGGAGGCCGGCGCCGGGCATGAGGAAATCAGGTTCCCAAGCGTTGCGACCGGCGTGCCCTTTCCGAGCCGGAGCAGCATGAAGGAGCCGACCCTGACAAGCGCTGGTATCCCGCGTAGCAAATTCGAGCCACTGCTCACCCGCATTCTCGCATCCCTCGACCAGGACAAAGCTGAAGACATCGTAACGATCGACCTCTTTGGCCGTTCGTCTCTCTGCGACGGGCTTGTCATCGCGTGCGGGCGTTCGCAGCGCCATGTAGCGTCCATCGCCGAAAATCTGGCCGAACGCCTGAAGCGTGCCGGCTACGGCGCCCCGCATATGGAGGGCCTCGCCCAGGCGGACTGGGTGCTGGTGGATGCAGGCGATCTAGTGGTCCATATCTTCCGCCCCGAAGTGCGCGCCTATTACGACCTCGAGGGAATGTGGTCGGTGGACGAACGCAAGCTGCGCCAGCCAGCGGGCGTCGCCGGCTGACCCCGCCTTCATGCGCATCGTGATCGCAGCCGTCGGCCGCGCGCGCAACGCGGCTGAAGACGATCTCACGGACCGCTTCCTTAAGAACGCGAACGCATTGGGCCGCCGCCTCGGATTTCGCGGAATCGAACTTGCTACGGTCAACACCTCCCGGGCCCAGCAAAAGTCAAAACGCATTGCAGAGGAAGCGGACCGGCTGATAGCGAAGATCCCCAGGGGAGCACGCATCGTTGCGCTGGATGCCAACGGTCGCGCGCTCTCCAGCGAGGACTTCGCAAGAACGCTTGCCCGAATGCGCGATGACGCTTCGCCGCTCGCTTTTGTCATTGGCGGGCCCGATGGGCTGTCAGCGTCGATTCGCGACAAGGCCGACCTTGTCCTTGCCTTTGGGCCGCAGTCCTGGCCGCACATGCTCGCGCGCGCGATGCTGGCAGAGCAGATCTATCGTGCCTTCACGATTCTTGGCGGCCATCCGTACCACACCGGCCACTGAACGGCGGCGGCAAAGCACGACGGGGCGGCAAGCCGCGCCGTTCAGCGAAAATTCAGCGGGCCGGCCGTAAATTTCTCCGTTGATGGGCCGGTATGCCGCCGCTATAACCCGCCCGCCTCATGAGCGGGACTGTCCCGAGGAGTTGCGTAATGGCCACCGATCTGCCGAACGGCTACAGGCCGTCCGAAGTCGAACCATTCATGAATGAGCGTCAGCGCGAGTATTTCCGCCGCAAGCTCTTAGCCTGGAAAGAAGAAATTCTTCGCGAAAGCCGCGAAACAATTCACAACCTGCAAAGCGAGGCGACGCCGAACGCCGATCTGGCGGACCGCGCGGCAACCGAAGCAGAACGGCAGCTGGAACTGCGCACCCGCGACCGCCAGCGCAAGCTCATCGCCAAGATCGATGCCGCGCTCTTGCGCCTCGAAGACGGTTCGTATGGCTTTTGCGAGGAGACCGGCGAACCGATATCGCTGAAAAGGCTGAACGCGCGCCCCATCGCCACCCTTTCGCTGGAGGCGCAGGAACGCCACGAGCGCCGCGAGCGCGTGTATCGTGACGACTGAAACCAGTCATCAAGCACTCGACCAATTCCCATAGAGAAATTGCCTCTCCCTTGTCGCGGGGAGATCGAAGAATCTGGCGCGGCGAGATTTTTCGAACCCTGGCCTTGAATGAACTTCTTACCCCAACCCGGCTCGTAGCTATGCGTCTCGCCTACGTCCCCACCTAGGGGCGCTAGCGTTTGGCTTGGTGCGGACGGACGGAACGCTTTCTTTTTTAAGTATCTCGCCGTTCAGTGCTGAACGACTCCTTAACCGTCGAAGTCTAACGTCGCCAGGACAGCCGGCCCGCAGGGGAGTCGCTAGCGCATGTCAGGCTCGCTAATTCTGGAAGGAGTGCTTGCCGCGCTCCTGCTTGCCACCATCGGCTATTGCGCCATGCTCGAACAGCGCCTGCGCGCGCTCAAGCGCGACCAGACCAGCCTCAATGGAACAGTGCGGGCAGTAAACGGGGCAATTGCCGCCGCACGCGCCCATATTGCCGCACTCAAAGGTTCCGCCACGCTGGCCGTCGAATCGCTCTCCACACAAGTGGCGCAGGCGCGCGCCATGGCCGACGAACTCACGCTTTTGATCGAAGTAGGCAAGGGGACTGCAGAGCGCATCCAGGAAAGCACGACGGGCATACCCATTATGCCGCCGCCCGAGGACGAAAGACCGGCTGACTCCGAAGAGACGCAAGACAAGGTCAGCGCAGCGGGCTAGTGCGCCTGTGCGAGATCGCGAAAAGCCGCGATCACCTTCGCGTAAGTGTCGCGCTTGAAGGGCACGATAAGGCGGGAAAGCTCATCCACGCGCGCCCAGCGCCAGTGCGAGAATTCCGGGTCTTCCGTCGCGAGATTGATGTCCACGTCCTCGCCCAGAAACCGCATCGCGAACCACTTTTGCGATTGCCCGCGATAACGCCCGCGCAGCGAAAGCCCGACAAGGCGGGGCGGCAGGTCGTAGTTGAGCCAGCCCGGATATTCACGGACGATTTCCGCTTTGCGCGTGCCGATTTCCTCCTCCAGCTCGCGCAGCGCGGCTTCGCTCGGGTCTTCGCCTTCGTCGATGCCGCCCTGGGGCATTTGCCAGCCCTCCAGCGTTTGGTCGATGCGCTTGCCCAGGAAGACTTCGCCCCGCCGATTGAACAACATGATACCCACGCCGGGACGGTATGGCAGGGAGTCGGGCGAAACCGGATTGCGCGCCATCGGCAAAGCATAGGACCCGCTACCCGCCTTCGCCAGCCAGAGCTATTCGGCGCTCGCTTCCGGCGCAGCAGAGGGCGCGCTTGCCAACGCGGAGACAGGGGCAAGCACAAGCCCCCGCGCCTCCAGGCCCGTTGCCCATTCCGACACGACCTGGATGGTGACGGGATAGACAATTCCGCTCGCGCTGGCGCTGCCCTTTTCGCGCGCAAGCGATTCCAATTCGGAAAGTTTGGCCTCGATGGCGCGGCGGTCGGGAATAGCATCGAGCACGAGTTTGCTTCGCACGGCCGGCGCACCGCCAGTCCGTATGATGCCAAATCCGCCATTGTCGAAAAACAACAGGCCGCGACGTTCCAATTCGGCCATAACGAGTCCGGCGGCCGCAACATCGGAAAGAAAGCGCCGGCCGAGAAGATTGGTCACCCCCACATAGCCGGTCGCGCGCGAAAGCGCCCAGTAAAGCCGCCTGGTGTTTTCGGCGCTGCCCGCGGCGGTGAGCAGAGTGTGGGGCCCGGGATCGCTTTTCGGATAGTCCATCGGCTCCATCGGCACTTCGATCAGCACTTCGTGGCCGATTCCGCGCGCGGCATCGACCCAGGGCTGCAGCTTCGACGCATAGGGCGCAAACGACAGGGTGACGGCAGGAGGAAGATGGGTCAGCGCGAGCTTTGTCGCGGTCACGCTCATGCCGAGCCCGCCGATTACGATAACGATGCGCGGCCTGGGGTCGTCGGCATCGAACGCCCTCGCATAAACCTGCATCGGCTTGCGCCCGTCGGCCGACACGATCGGCAATTGCCCCTGTTCGCTGCTTTCAAGCAGCGCGGGATCGGCCACGACCTGCCCGTTCATCAGCCGCGGCTGAGCTTTGGCCGGCATGGGCGCAGGTCCGGCCGCAGGTTTCGGTTTCAGCGCGAGCGAAACGGAGGGCTCGCCGTGCCTTGGATCGCCAGTGAGCGCGATCAGCGCGAGGAGCGCGGCCAGCGCCGCCAGGAGCGCAAAAAAGGCAAGCGCGAGCGGATTGCCGCGCCTGCCCCGCCTGTGCTCGGGAGAAAATCCGCGATCGGGCAATGCTCACCTTATGGGCGCGAAAGTACCGCCGCGCCCAAGCGCGTCAACGCCGGAGACCGACCGGTTACTGTGCGACCGCCTCTTTCTGGCTTACGCTTGCCGTCAGGCGGCCATTAAGGCGATCCATCGCAAAAGTGAGCTGGAAGTCGTCATACTTCTTTCCAGGCTCAGGCCGAATGACCGTGATCTTGGCCGCGCGCTTGCCGTTGTTTTCGCCTTCAAGATGATTCGGCAGATCGGCTTCGCTGCGCAGCCTTTCGGCAAGCGACATCGCCGTGTCCAGCTTGGCCGCCGGTCCCTGGGCGACCGCGATGTCCGGGTCTATGCCGGCCGCCTGAATCGAGCGGCCTGCGGGCGTGTAGTACTTCGCCGTGGTGAGCCTGAGCGCGCCGCCATGCTGTCCGCCCAGCGGAATGATGGTCTGCACCGAACCCTTGCCGAAGGACTTCATGCCGACGACCGTGGCGCGGCGGTGATCCTGCAAGGCGCCGGCCACAATTTCCGAGGCGGAAGCGGAACCCTCGTTGATAAGCACGACGATCGGCTTGCCGTCCGCAATATCGCCGCCGCGCGCGTTGAAGCGCTGCGTGTCCTGGGGCCGGCGGCCGCGGGTAGAGACGATTTCGCCTCCGGACAGGAAGTCGTCGGAAACGGAAATCGCCTGGTCAAGCAGGCCGCCCGGATTATTGCGCAGGTCAATGACATATCCCTTGAGCGACGGCCCGATCTCGCGCTTGAGCTCCTTGATCGCCCGGTCCATGCCGGAAGCCGTCCGCTCGTTGAACGTGGTCACGCGGATGTAGCCGATATTGCCTTCGCGCCGGAACTTGACGCTGTGGATCCGAATCACCGCACGAATGAGGGCGACGTCGAAAGGCTTCTTCTCGCCCTTGCGCAGGATGGTGAGCGTTACCTTTGAACCTTCGGGCCCGCGCATTTTTTCCACGGCGTCGTTGAGGTCGCCGCCTGTGATGGGCTGGCCGTCGATTTGCGCGATATAATCGCCCGCCTTGAGGCCGGCGCGCGAGGCCGGAGTGTCGTCGATCGGGGCCACCACCTTGACGAGCCCATCCTCCATCGTGACTTCGAGGCCGAGACCGCCGAATTCGCCGCGCGTCTGCACCTGCATGTCGGAGTAGCTCTTGGCGTCAAGATAGGTCGAGTGCGGATCGAGCGAGGACACCATGCCCTTGATGGCGGCGTTGATGAGCTCGGCGTCCTCCACTTCGCGGACATAGTTGTCGCGCACGCGTTCAAACGCGTCGCCGAACAGATCGAGCTGCCTGTAGGCGGAGAGAATGCTCGGCGCGCCGTAGGCCACCGGTAACAGCGTGATCGCCGCGACGAACCCGGCCACGACGCCCAGTCCAACATACCCGTACCGTTTCATGATCTTTTCGCCTTTCTCAACTCACCTGCCAGCCAGCGGGCCGCATTGAGTGTCCGGCCGCCGCGCCTCAATTCCATATAGAGATGCGCCTGTTTTTCTAGAGGCAAGATTCCCACGGGCTCCCCGGCCAGCACGGAATCGCCGATACGCACATCGACGCGGCCGAGGCCAGCCAGCACCAAATCGTATCCGCCAGCCAATTCCAATATCAAGACTTGGCCGAATTTTTGGTAAGGGCCAGCAAACACCACTTCGCCATCGGCAGGCGCCACAGCCTGGGCGCCGCCGGCGGCAGCGAACCAAAGTCCGGAAATCCCGCCGCCTTTTGCGGTTACCGGGCCCGGCGCATCGGGCCCGCCCGGCGTCATGCGGCCGACGACCGGCCGGCGCAATTGCCCGCGCCGGAGCGTCATCGGGTCCGCAGTTTCGGCGGCAACAACCGTCATGCGGCTGCCGTTTTGCGCACGCAACCGCGCAATACGCTGTAATAGCGACTTGAGATCGCCGGCTTCGCGGGCGATTTCCTCTGTGACCGCCCGGATTGCGCCAAGGCGCGATTGGGCCATTTCCGCTTCCTTGCCGCGCCGCTCAAGCAGTACTGCGAGTTCCCGGCGCGCCTGCAAGAGCGAGGCGGCGGTAGCGCGCGCTTCTTTGCTCTTTGCCTCAAGCGCTTCCAGCGTTGCGCGCAGGCGTTCGAGCCGGCGGGCAAGGTCGGCCGCGCGGTTGTACACGGGCGGCAACATGGCGCCCAGCAACATGGCGCCGCGCGCGGCCGCCAGCGAGTCGTCGGGCCTCAGCGCAAGCGCAGGCGGCGCGTCGCGGTCGAGCCGCTGCAGCACGGCCAGTAGATGTGCCACCGGCTCGCGGTCGCGGGCAAAGCTTGCTTCCAGCGTCTTCGCCTGAGCCTGCAAGCGTCCGATATCGGCTCCAGCCTGTGCAAGCTCGGCTTCCAGCACCTGCACGCGATTGGCATTGGCGATGAGACGCGCGCGCAGGCTTTCTGCTTCGCGCTGGAGGCGGTTGCGTTCGGCTTCGGTTTTGGCGGCAGCCGCGCGTTGCTCTTCGAGCGCGCGGCGCGCACGCTCATAGCGCTCGGAAAGCGTGCCTATGCCGGGATCCGTTTGCGCAAAGGCGGGAACGCTTGCCGCGACGAGGAGCGCCGCAAACAGGACGCCCACACGCATTCAACGCGACTCCGCTAGCGCAGGCAAAGGCTCGACCAGCGAATGCCCCGCCATCTGCGGCGGCTTTTCGATTCCCATGAGCGCAAGTAGCGTCGGCGCCACATCCGCAAGCTTGCCGCTGGCGAGCTTTGTCACGGGAACGGCGGCTGCCTTCGCGTTCACGACAATGAGTGGCACATCCAACGTGGTGTGTGCCGTATGGGGCTGGCCCGTGGTTTCGTCGCGCATAAATTCCACGTTTCCATGGTC
Organism: Alphaproteobacteria bacterium; assembly: GCA_052389895.1. GTDB lineage: Bacteria > Pseudomonadota > Alphaproteobacteria > Micropepsales > Micropepsaceae > CAVVXX01. Next base: position 29,033 of record JBQTHM010000046.1, read on the forward strand.
CGCCGTGATGAGGAGAATCCCGCCGGCCTTTTCCACGGCCTCGCGCAGGCTGCCAAGGCAGTGATCCGTCACTTCAACCGCCTCGACGGCCGCCTTCATTACGCCCGTGTGGCCCACCATGTCCGGATTGGCGTAGTTCACCACGATAAGATCGTACTTGCCCGAGCCGACAGCCTCCACAAGCTTGTCGGTCACTTCATGCGCGGACATGGAAGGCTTAAGGTCGTAAGTCGCGATCTTTGGGCTTGGCACCAAGATGCGGTCTTCACCCTCAAACGGCGTCTCGCGCCCGCAATTCAGGAAGAAGGTGACGTGGGCGTATTTCTCGGTCTCGGCGATGCGAAGCTGTTTGAGGCCGAGTTCCGAAACAATCTCGCCCAGCGACTCTTTTATGTCTTCCGGGGGGAAAATCACGCTCATCAGCCTGTTCAGCTCGGCAGAGTATTCGGTCATGGAGGCGGAAGCCGAGAATCTTGGCGTACGCGCGCGCGTAAAATTTGCGAAACCGGGATCGTTAAGCGCCAGAGAGAGCTGGCGTGCGCGATCGGCGCGGAAATTGGCGAAGATCATCGCGTCGCCATCGCGCATACCGGAATAGCCTTCGATCGCGCAAGGTGCGACGAATTCGTCGGTTACGCCTTGCGCATAGGCGCTTTCGATGGCGGCTTTGGCATTCGGGAATTTCGCCCCCTTTGCATCCACCAACGCCTCATAGGCTTTCTCGCAGCGTTCCCAGCGCTTGTCGCGGTCCATGGCGTAGTAGCGGCCGCCCACGGTTGCGATGGAAACGCGGCTTGCCTCGGCTACATCCGAGAGAAATTTGCCCACATATCCGAGAGCGCTCTTGGGCGGCGTGTCGCGGCCATCGAGAAACGTGTGCAGGTGCACGGCCAGACCCGCCTCGTTCAGCACGCGCGCAAGCGCCGCAATATGATTCTGATGCGAATGCACGCCGCCTGGCGAGAGCAGTCCCATGAGATGGACGGCGCCGCCCGCTTTTCCTGCTTTTCGAATGAGCTCGGCCAGCGCCGGTTGCTTGCCAAGCTCGCCCCGTTCGATAGCGTCATCAATGCGGGGGAGATCCTGCATCACCACGCGGCCGGCGCCGATGTTCATGTGGCCCACTTCGGAATTGCCCATCTGGCCTGCGGGAAGGCCCACCGCGCGCCCAGAACTTGCCAGCAGCGCATGCGGGCATTCGCGCAGCATGCGCGTGTAAGAGGGCGTGCGCGCGCTTGCGATGGCGTTGTCCCTTGTCTCTTCCCGCCAGCCCCAGCCGTCGAGCACGCAAAGCACCGCCGGCCGCGGCCTCTTACGCGAGGATTCGAAACTGCGGCCGTTCATGCCATCTCACGCCTGATCATGGGGTCAAAATAGGGAGCACAGGCATGCCTGTCCATGCGCGATCAGGCTTGGTTCGAGCACAAAGTGAACGGGCAATTCAGCGGCGCCTGGCGCCGGTCGCGCAGGACAGCGGATGGCCGATGGCCGACCACGCGCCCGAAACGGCACCGGCAAGAAAGCGGCCCCCCAGACCGAGCCCCTCGGCATCGATGCTATGACCCATGCCCGGCGCCAGATGCCAGCGCACTGCGAGACCCATTGCACCCAGCGCCGCTGCGGACTGAAACATGGCGGTGGCGGGAATGGTTGCGTCGGCGTCGCCGTGGGCAAGGAATACCGGCGGGCCCGGCTGCGAAATTTTTTCCGGCGGCACCAGCAACCCGGAATAACCGACGATGGCAACGGGTGAGGGCGTGCGGCCAAGCCCGACATGAAGCGCCATCATGGCGCCCTGGCTGAAGCCCGCGAGGATAAGTTTGCCGCCGCCAAGATCGAGCCGCTTCAATTCCGACTCTATAAAGTGTGCGAGCAGCGGCGCGGCCGATACCACACCGCGGGCAATTTCGTGCGGATCGATTCTGTTAAGCGGAAACCACTGATAACCGTTCGAGATGGGGCAGCGCTCCGGCGCATGCGGCGAAACGAAAGCCGCGCCGGGAAGCACGCGCTGCCAATGCGGCGCCAGCTCGATGAGATCATTCCCGTCGGCGCCAAAACCGTGGCAGAGCACGACGAGATGCGTGGCCGGCCCCCTGGCAGGCGCAAGGCGCGGGCCACTCAACAGCGCCATCATGCGGCCTCTTTGGTCTTGAGCCGGCGGTAGTGGGCCCAGAGAAGCCGCGCCGCCGCGCTGCGCCAGGGCCTCCATTCCTGCGAGACCGTTTCCATCTGGCGCAACGAAAGCGGCATGCGCTTGCGCAGAAAATTTGCGGTTGCGGCTTGCAGCGCGAGATCGCCGGCGGGCCATGCATCGGTGCGGCCCAGGCAAGTTAGAAGATAAATGTCCGCCGTCCAGCGCCCGATGCCGGGCGCGTTCATGAGCTCTGCGCGCACTTCGTCGTCGTCGCGACAGCAAAGTTCGTCCAGATTCAAGCGGCCATCATGCACGCGCTGGGCAATGGCGCGGGCGTGCCGGAGCTTGGGCGCGCTCAAGCCCGCACCGCCAAGTGTCGCCTCTTTCGTTGCCAGCCAGATCCCCGCCTCGAAGGGAACGACGATAGCCTCGAGCCTTGCGAAGATCGCATCCGCGGCACTTCGGGAAATCTGCTGATTGACGACAATTCCGATCAGCGATTTGAAGCCTGGCCGGGACAGCCGGAGCGGCAAGGGCACGGCCGCGGCGGCCAAAGCGCCAAAGCGCGCATCCAGCGCGACGAGCGCCGAGACGGCTGAAGCAAGATCGGACGCATTGCGGATGGCGTGCATGGCGGCGAGTGCGATCTGTTGTAATTTGAGGCATCATGCTTGTCACCCGTTTCGCGCCGAGCCCCGCCGGACTCCTGCATTTGGGCCATGCATTGGCCGCCGTCACCGCATACGACATCGCCAGGCGCGCGAGAGGGCGTTTTCTCTTGCGCATCGAGGACATCGATGGAGCGCGTGCCAAGAGCCCCGGCGAAAAATATTCTTGGGAAGAATTCGTCGGATTTACGCGCAATTACCAATCATTCAGACCAAGAAAAGATTGGAAGCCGGCCGCTTGCGCCCAGCCGTTCCATTCGCGCCGCAGCCGCTTGGTTGTTTCCGGACTGGGTTGGCCCTGGCCCAGGCCCAGGATCTGCAATTCCGCACAGCCCTTGAAGGGGGCGCCCTCGGGCGTGGGCAGCGAACTGTCCAAGTGGGCAAGCCGCGCGTATTCAGAATCCTCGATGCCGTCGGAAAGCAGCACGATCACCGTGGGAAGCCCGGTGCAGCCAAAGGAAACGGAAGCGTTGTCGAGGAAGGCGATGATGTTCGTGGTCGGCTGCGCCTGCCAGACGCCGCGGTCGATCAGCGTGGGCGTGCCGGAAATGAGGCGCGCCACTTCGGCGGCGACGGCATCGGGCCGGTTCCGGATGGAAAGCACGGCGTCGTAGTGAAAGGTGTTGGCGGACGTCACGTAGCTGCCGAAGGTGCGCACACGGATTTCCGAGGTAAAGCCGAGCTGAGAAACCATGCCGGCGACGCGGTCGGCAACCTTGCGGGCGAATTTGGCGTCGCTCACCAGCGGATTGCTCTGCGAAAGATCGATGCCAATGACGAGCCGCTTCTTGGGCTTTTCCGCCTCAAGACGCACGTCGGAAGCCGCGGCCCACGCGGCCATGCCGGAAAGCCCACCCGGCGTGGAAAGAAACACGCCCGAAAAGGCGAGCACAATGAGCGTCACGGCGCCAAGCTGAAGGCGCACGACACCCAGATTGCGCGCGAACCTAGCCGCGCCTGCCAGCCATTTCGAGCAGATGAAGCTGCGCATATTGCCGGCGCCTCGTTTTGTAATCGCGCGCAATGTGGAAGTTGCGCACGTTGTGCTCGGCGATCTGCATATAGAGCGCCGCGATCGTCGTCACGATAAAGAAGATCACGCTGGCAAAGGCAAGCCAGAGCCAGCTTTGCGCGTTGGCAAGCGAGCGTTCGGAAAGCTTGGGTAAGGGCAGCGACATTTCGGGAAGCGAGGCAGTGGAGGCCCGCACCGACCCGTCCTCAACGCGCGCCTCGCGTGTGTCGCTAACCTGATTGAACAGTTGATCGATCGTGCTGCCCTTCGGCGCCGTGTTTTCCTGCACCGCGTCAAAACGGGCGGATGTGCCGGCTTCCATGTTGTTGTAGGCGACGAGATAGCCCAGGCACACGACCATGATGCAGGTGAGAACAAACGCCGTCGAGATGAGCGTGTTGCGCCCGTAGACGCCCGTTATCGTCAGCATGAAGTGAATGGCCAGCGCCGCGAACACCACTTGCAGGCTCTTGAAGAACACCGACTCCTTCAGGCTGTCGGGCACCTCCATGAATTCGTTGGAAAGCGCGCGCGTCCAGATATCGCCGCGGATGATTTCGTAATCCACCAGCATGGCCAGTGCGGCGATGACGACGGCAAGCACGCCCGCGCCGACGTATAGCCAGCGGTACTCGGAAACCTGCCGGCTCTTTTCCAGATTGGCGGCGATAATCTCCGCGTCCGAGCGCTGTTCTTTCGACAACGGCGCCGGTTCGGCCTGCGGCGGCTCTTTCTTGCCAAAACGCGCGAACAGCGCGCGCTTCTTTTCGGACTTGGCGAGCTCCTTATTGCGCCGGCGCGCCCAGTCGGGCCCCCAGCTTGGCGGATCAACCGGCGTCTTCAGGCGCTGAACGAGTTGGTGCTTGAGCCTTTCGCGCGTGGCGGGACTGAGTGACGACAATTCGTTGAGCGCCTGCGCCTGATTGCGGAATTCCTCCTGCGTCATGCCGAAGAGATCGTCGGTCAGCGTCGTGCGTGCACGGCGCACGCCGCGGTCATCCGCGTTGTTCTTCCGGTAGTAAGCGACCATGGGTTTCCCCCGCTCCTTCGCCCGGCCGCACAAAACGTACGCCGGGCCAGCCTGTTTATGGTAACCGAAAAGTGAACGATGAATGCGGCGCGCCGTGTTCGCGAGTGTGGCGGTTCTGCGGCAAGCTCGCGGCACAATTGAGACAGGAGACGCGCCGTGAAGCAATGGATTGCATCAATGGTGTTGCTGCCAACATGTGTTGTGTTGCTGACAACATCTGTTCCAGCCGGTCCCAAGGAAGATCTTATGCACACCGACCGCGCCTTTTCCGCCATGTCGGTGGAGAAAGGCCAGGGCGAGGCGTTCTTGGCGCACATCGCCGACAACGCACGACTCTTCGGCGCGAGCGGCGAGCCCACGGTGGGGCGCCAGGGGGCGGAAGCCAAATACAACTCGGAAGCATTCCGCAACAGCGACGAGGCGAAGGGCACATTGTCGTGGGAGCCGATGGAAGCCTTCGTCTCGAACGACGGCACGCTGGGCTGGACAAACGGGCACTGGACGTTTAGGGCCCCTGCCGACGCGAAAGGCGAGAGGCGGGTTTCCACCGGGCACTATGTGACGATCTGGCGCCGCGACAAATCGGGCGCCTGGAAGGTGGAAGCCGACATCGGCACCGTCGATCCGAAAGAAAAATAGCCGGGGCACTTCGAGAGGAGAATTTCATGAAACGCGTTTTCGCAGCGGCCGCGTTCGCGGCGGCACTGGTTTGTACGCCGGCTCTGGGCGCGCCGGCCGACGACCTCGGCGTGCTGATGAAGGATTATGACGAGACGCTGCTGCGCCTCTATCCGACCATCGCGCTTTACCGCGGCGACACCCGCTATCTCGACCGGTACGAGGACAATCTCATGCCGGAATTCGTCGCCGAGGCGCGCGGCCTCGTGGACAGCTTCCAGCAGCGCCTTGCCGGGATCGGGCGCAGCGAGCTGGGCTATCAGGACCAGCTCTCCTACGACATTTTTTCCTGGCAGCTGAACGACCAAAAGGAGGGCATCGCGCTCGCCGAGACCTTCAACATGATTCCGCTCGACCAGTTCAACGGCGCGCACGGCTATTTCGCGCGCGAAATGAGCTGGCGCGGCCAGTTTCCGTTCAAGACGGTCTCCGACTACGAAAAGGCAATGATGCGCATGAAGGGCTTCGCGCACTGGCTTGATACGGCGATTGTGCAGATGCGCAAGGGCACGGAGAAGGGCGTGGTGCAACCGCGCTTCATCGTGGACCACCTGATCGCGCAAGTGAACGAGATGGAAGAGAAGACGCGCGACGAGAACGTGTTCCTCAGTCCGGTGAAGAACATGCCCGGCTCTATCAAGGGGAGCACGCGGGCACGGCTCGTGCGCGCCTATCGCAGCACGGTGGAAAACGCGCTGGCCCCCGCCTACCGCCAGCTGGCCCAGTTCCTGAAAACCGAATACCTGCCCAAGGCGCGCGACAGTGTGGGCATTTCGGCGATTCCCGGCGGCAAAGACGCCTATCTCTATCTCGTGAAAAGTTACACAACGACCGGCATGACGCCCGAGCAGATTCACGAGCTGGGGCTGAAGGAAGTCGCACGCATCCAAAAGGAAATGGAAAAGGTCAAGCGCGAGACCGGCTTCAAGGGCACACTGGACGAATTCCGCGCCTATCTGCGCAGCGATCCCAAGTTCAAGTTCAAGGATGCGGACGCGATGAAGGCGGAGTTCGAACGCATCAAGAAACAGTCGGAAGAAAACGTAACGCGCCTGTTCGGCAACGTTCCCAAGACGCCCTACGAGCTGCGCGCCTTCGAAGCCTATATTGCGCCCACCAAGGCGGCGGCCGAATACAGCCCGCCTTCGGCCGACGGCTCGCGGCCGGGGATTTTCTTCTTCAACACCTACGACCTGCCTTCGCGGCCCGCCTACACCACCGAAGTGCTTTCCGTGCACGAGGCTGTGCCGGGCCACCACTTCCAAATCTCGCTTGCGATCGAAAACAAGAGCCTGCCCGAGTTCCGCCGTTTCGGCGGCGCAACGGCCTTCACCGAAGGCTGGGGCCTTTACACCGAGTCGCTCGGCAAGGACCTAGGCTTCTACACCGATCCCTACCAGAAGTTTGGCATGCTCAGCTTCGACATGTGGCGGGCCTGCCGGCTGGTGGTGGACACGGGGATGCACTGGATGGGCTGGAGCCGCCAGAAGGCCATCGATTTCATGCTGGCCAACACTTCGCTGACGCGCACCGACGTGATCGCCGAAGTCGAACGTTACATCGCGATGCCGGGGCAGGCGCTGGCCTACAAGATCGGCCAGCAGAAGCTGTTCGAGCTGCGCGGGCGCGCGCAAAAGGAGTTGGGCCGCAAATTTGACGTCCGCCGCTTCCACGACGCGCTGTTGCAGGACGGCGCCATGCCGCTTTCCATCCTGGAAACGAAGATGGAGCGCTGGATCGCCGCCGAAAAGGCGGGCGCGGGCGGGTCCGCCGCCGGCAAGCCGTTGCATTGAGGGGGTTGCGGCGCCGGCCGCCAGGGAGCGGTCAGTGTTCCTTTTCGCCCTCTTCGCCAGCCAGCTCGCGCACGAGTTCGAGAATGCGGCGGCGCACCTTGGGATCCTTGATGCGCATGAAAGCGAGCGTAAGGTGCAGCCCTTCGCCGCTGGAAATGAACTCCATAACCGAGCCCGACTCGTCATCCTCGGCGAACCCGGGTGCGCGCATGTTCGCGCTTTCCGCGTCCTCGTAGAAAAAGCTGACCGGCACGCCCAATATGCCAGCGATTTCGAACAGGCGGCCCGCGCCGATACGGTTCACGCCTTTTTCGTATTTCTGAACCTGTTGAAAGGTGAGGCCGAGAAGTTCGCCGAGTCGCTCCTGGCTCATTCCCATCAGCATGCGCCGCAGTCGCACACGATGTCCGACACGGGCGTCAACCGGGTTCGCCTGTTTCTTGGGCACCGTAGAAGGCCTTTTCTCTTTTGGAATAAAAGGACTTAAGCAAGCATTTCGCAGCGGCGTCAAGTACGCAGATGCCTTGACGGCACAAGCGACGCGGCACCCAGAAACATGAACAGCAAGAAGATCGCGAGCGCACCATAGCGCGCAAAAAACGTCTCCCGCAGCGCAACCGGCAGCGCCGCGTCGAGCGCGCCCTGTGCATCGAGCGGAAGATACGCGCGCATCCGTCCATAGGCGTCTATGACTGCGGAAATGCCGGTCGAGGCGGCGCGCGCAATCGGCAGCCCCTCTTCGACGGCGCGCACGCGCGCAATGAGCAGATGCTGCCGCGGGCCGGCCGCCGGACCGAACCAGGAAACATCGGTGACATTGATCAGCAATTGCGGGCGCGGATTTCCTGTCACCTCGCGCGGGAAAATAACCTCGTAGCAGATGAGCGGCCCGGCAGCCGGCGCGCCGGGCACGGCGATCGTGCGCGGGCCCGGGCCCGCGGCAAAACCGCCGGGGCCGCCCGTGACCTTGGTTAGCCCGATGCCATCCATGAACGACTGAAAAGGCAGATATTCGCCAAACGGCACGAGATGGAATTTGTCGTAGGTATCAGCGAGGCGTCCGTCCGGCGCAAAAACATAGAAGGAATTGTAGGGAGCCTGCGTGCCGTCGGGATTTCGTTCAACCCGCACGGCGCCCGTAAGCAGTGTCGTGCGCCGCGACAGGATCCCGCCGATCTCTCTCAGCGCTACGGGCTCGCGGGCGAGCACAAACGGGGGCGCAGCTTCGGTCCAGATAAGGTGCGTCGGCCTTCGCGCAGCGGGCCTGCCGCTCAGCTCCAGCAGCCTTTGCCAGTTTCGCAGCAGGTATCGCTGCACGTATTTTTCGTTTTGCGGCACATTCGCCTGCACGATGCGCAGCCGCACACCCGGCACGGTGCCAGCATCCGCATAAGCCAGCCGCGCTTCGCCGCCGGCCCAGAGGGCGGTGAAAAGGATGGTCATGGCGGCCGGAAGAAGCGGCTTGCGCTCCGCCAACAGTACGAGCGATGCGCCAATCAGCAGCGTCAGCAGCGAAAGCCCGTACGCGCCGATGAAGGCCGTGCTCTGCACAACGCCCCAAAGCGCGCCCCAGGAATAGGCGGGAATGTTCCAGGGAAAGCCGGTGAGGATATGGCCGCGGGCGAATTCCGCGGCGCCATAAAGGAAAGCAAAGAGGAAAATCCGCGCCACGCCGTTAGGGCGGAGGCGCACATAGAGCAGCGAGACCAGCATGGGAAAAAGCGCAAGCCCCCCCGGCAGCAGCGCGGCGACAAAGGGAATGAGCCGGCCATGGGTATCGGGATTGATCAGGAAGGCGTAACCGACCCAGTGCAGGCCGACGAGAAATTGCCCGAAACCGAAGCCCCAGCCGATCAGCGCGGCGCGCTTCCAGTCCGTGCGTGCCGTGGCGTCCAGCAGCAGCACAAGAACGGCCAGCCCTAATAGCAGGAGTGGAAAGGCGTCAAACGGCGCGAACGCAAGCGCCGAGAGCGCACCCATGACGACGGCGATGAGCGTGATGCCGCCCCCGCGCGTGGCTTTCACGAATTCGGCGAAACGAAAAATAATCTTCATGAGTACAGCGACGGAAGACCCTACACATTACCTCCCCTCGTGGGGAGGTGGCGCCCGTTACGGATTCACGTTGAACGCGCGCCTTAGCGTGCCGCGGCGGCGCGCGCGGCAATGGGACGGATGCGAAGCTTTTTCACGCGCCTGGGATCGGCTTCCAGTACTTCGAATTCGATGCCTGCCGGGTGCGAAACGATTTCGCCCCGCGCGGGCACGCGACCGAGCATGGCGGCGACAAGCCCGCCCAGTGTGTTTACTTCTTCCTCTTCATTGTCTGGAGCCAGCAGGATGCCCGCCTGTTCGCGGAATTGTTCCAGTGGCACGCGCGCATCGGCCTCCCACGAACCATCGGGCCGTACCGCCATTTCCGGTTCTGGCTCGGTGTCATGTTCATCCTCGATGTCGCCGACGATGCGCTCGACCAGATCTTCGATGGAGACCAGCCCGTCGGTGCCGCCGTATTCGTCCACGACAAGCGCGAGATGTATGCGCGTGGTTTGCATCTTGAGCAGCAGATCGAGCGTAGGCATGGCGGGCGGCACGAACAGCACGTCGCGCCGCAGGCTTGCCAGGGGCGCCTGCGGCCAGCGCAGGCGGCCGTCGGCGCCGGTTTCGGCAAGGCGGAGCACGTCCTTGATGTGCACCATGCCGACCGGGTCATCCAGCGTTTCGCGATAGATGGGCAGGCGGGAGTGCTGCGCGTCGCGGAACACACGCACGAGCTCGTCCAGCTCAACCTGCTGTTCCACCGCGACGATATCGGCGCGCGGCACCATGACGTCGCCCACCTTGAGCGCGCCGAACTTGAGCAGATTGGCGAGCATGAGCCGTTCCTGCGGGCGCAAATCCTGCGCCTGGCCCGCGCTTTCCTCGATCACTTCCTCGAGGCGTTCGCGCATGCTGGCGCCGGTTTTCAGCCCGCGCAGCGCTTCCGCAATCTTGGCGCCGATCTCGCTCAATATCCCGCGATCGTTGTCCTGCGCATGTCTGGTTTCGGATGCCGCCATGGTTTACGCGGCCTCGCGCACGAGATAGGGATTGGCGATTCCTAGGCGCGCGAGAATGCGCGCTTCTACGCGCTCCATAGTCTCTGCGTCACGCTCGTCTTCATGGTTATAGCCAAGCAGATGCAGCACGCCGTGAAGCGCGAGATGCGCCACATGATGGGCGAGCGGCTTTCCCTGCCTGTGCGCCTCGCCTGCGGCGACGCCAAAGGCGATTGCCACGTCGCCCAGATAGTCCGGCTGCCGCGAGGGAAAGGAGAGGACGTTGGTGGCGGCGTTTTTCCCGAGGAAGAGATGATTCAATTCCTTCAGGTGAGCGTCGCTGCTCAACAGCAGCGTGCAGGGCCGCGCGCGCGTGCCGGCAGAGGCAAGGCCAGCGACTGCCGCGCGGCGCGCGAGCGCAACGGCACGGGTGTCGCTCCGCCAGGCCTGGTCTTCGATAACGAGCGTAATGCGCGCGCGCGGTATGCCTTTTCGGGCTTTCTCGCGTTTGGGCCGAGGGCGCCTCGCGCCGCTCCGTCCAGACGTGTGCATATCGGACCTTCCGCTACTTCCGCGGCGCTTTCTTTTCTTCCTGGGCATTATAGGCGGCGACGATGCGGGTGACGAGGGGATGGCGCACCACGTCCGCCTCGGAAAACCGCGCAACGGCAACGCCTTCCACGCCGCTCAGGTATTGCATTGACTCTTCCAGCCCCTGCGGCCCCATGGGCAGATCGCTCTGGGAAGGATCGCCGGTCACCACCATGCGGGCGTCTTCGCCAAGACGGGTGAGAAACATTTTCATCTGCGAGGAAGTGCAATTTTGCGCTTCGTCGAGGATGACGAACGCGCGTGCGAGCGTGCGTCCGCGCATGAAGGCAAGCGGCGCCACTTCGATGACGCCCGTTTCCATCAGGCGGACGCATTGCTCGCCCATGGTTTCGAACAGCGCGTCATAAAGGGGGCGCAAGTAGGGATCGATCTTTTCCCGGATGTCGCCGGGAAGAAATCCCAGCCTTTCGCCAGCTTCCAGCGCGGGGCGGGAAAGAATCAGCCGCTCGACGCGGCGCTCATAAAGAAGGTGTGCCCCCATCGCGGCGGCCAGATAGGTCTTGCCGGTGCCGGCCGGCCCAATGCCGAACACAAGCTCGTGCGTGCGCATGAGGTCGAGATAGGCCGATTGCGCGCGGGAGCGGGCCCGCGCCATGCGCGCGGACGCCGTCTTGATCGAGGATACGCCGAACTCCGGCACCAGCGCGTCGTTGCCCTGTGAGGCGAAGCGGATCTCCGCATCCACATCGGCAAGACCGACTTCGTCGCCCGCCTGGAGCCGCGCATAAAGCGCGCGGAGCGCCGTAGCCACCTGCGTGCGCGCCCCGGGCTCGCCTTCGATAGCGATGAGATTGCCGCGGGTGGCGATGCGCACGCCGCATTGCTGCTCAAGGCGCACAAAGTTGCGGCCGTGCGCGCCCGCAAGCGCGGCCAAGAGGGCGTTTTCGGCGAATTCGAGCGTGACCTGGCCGTTGGTCCCGGCTTTGCGGGAGATTGTTCGCGTGCGCGACATCAAAGCGCTGCCACCAGATTGTTTGAGTCCGCGTGTTTTGGCGCGGACGCAAAACGGCCCTTCAGGCTCTTGGGCAAGGCCGCCTCGATGCGCACGTCGCGAATTTCGCCAATGAAGTTCTCGGCGCCCTCCACATGCACGGGCTGAAGATAGGGGCTGCGGCCCACCGCCTGGCCCTGTTTGCGCCCGCGCGATTCAAACAGCACGGGAAGCACGTGGCCTTCGCTGGCCCGGTTGAACGCCTTTTGCTGCGCGTCCAGCCGCGACTGAAGCAGGGAAAGCCGTTCCTGTTTCGCCTGTTCCGGAACCTGGCGCATGCTTGCGGCGGGGGTTCCGGGACGCGCGCTGTACTTGAAAGAATAGGCCTGCGCGTATTCGACCTCGCGCACGAGGCTCAGCGTCGCCTCGAAATCGGCATCGGTTTCGCCGGGAAAGCCCACGATGAAATCGCTGGACAAGGCGATGCCGGGCCTTGCCGCACGGATGCGCTCCACCAGCGTCAGGTAGTCCTGCGCCTTGTGCCCGCGATTCATCGCTTCGAGCACGCGGTCCGAACCCGACTGGATAGGCAGGTGCAGATTGGGCATCAGCTTTGGCTCGCCGGCATGGGCGGAGATGAGATCATCGTTCATATCACGGGGATGGCTGGTAGTGTAGCGGATGCGCTCGAGCCCATCGATCCCGGCAAGGCGGCGGATGAGTTTTCCCAAGGTCCACGAATTTCCATCCGGCCCAACGCCCCGATAGGCATTGACGTTCTGGCCGAGAAGCGTGATTTCGCGCGCGCCAAGCGACACCAGACGCTGGGCCTCGCACTCGATTTCCCGCACCGGGCGCGAATATTCCGCACCGCGCGTGTAGGGAACGACACAAAAAGCGCAGAACTTGTCGCAACCTTCCTGCACCGTGAGAAAAGCGGTGACGCCGGACGCCGCCGATTCTTCCGGCAAGGAATCGAACTTGTCCTGCGCCGGGAAATCCGTCTCCAGCGCATGGCCAAGGCCGCGCGCCACGCGCGCGATCATTTCGGGAAGGCGGTGATAGGATTGCGGGCCGACCACAATGTCCACCGCCGGCTGGCGCGCGATCATTTCGGCGCCCTCGGCCTGCGCAACGCAGCCCGCCACCGCAATCAGCATGCGGCCGCCGGCATCTTCCTTGCGCGCTTTCAACTTTTTCAACCGGCCCAGTTCGGAATAAACCTTCTCGGCAGCCTTTTCGCGAATATGACAGGTGTTGAGAATGACCATGTCCGCGTCCGCGGCCCCGTCCGCCGCCGCGAAGCCTAGCGGCGCCAGCAGATCCGCCATGCGGGCGGAATCGTAGACGTTCATCTGGCACCCATAGGTCTTGATGTAGAGCTTCTTCATCGGCATAGCGCGGATCCGCGCGCGTTATGGGCAAAGCACGAGGTGAATACAAGTTTCACGCCGCTTCCTCTTTTTCTTCTTCGGCCAAGGCCGCTTCCAGCTCCTCGTCGCGGTGCGCGGGGCCTGCGAGATGCGCCCCCGATAGCGCACGCGCCAACCCTGCGCGCACCGCGGCTTCGGCAAGCGCGGCGAGCTCCTTGCGCCCGCCCGCTTCGTCAATGGTCAGCGGCGGGTGAAACTCGACCACCACATCCACCGGGCCAAGCTCGAAGGCGTCCCACAAATGGGGCACCAGCTCCATATCGCCATACCAGGCGAAGAAGGGGCGATTCTCGCGTCCCATGGGAATGCCGTGCAATCCGACATAGGCGATGGACACGGGCTGCACCGGCGCATGGCGCACGCCTTTGTCGTCCTCGGAAAGGGAAAGTTCGGCCGCCGAGAGCAGCGCGCTCTTGAAGCCGAGCACGCGGTTGCCGTCGTTCGACGTGCCTTCCGGGAAAATCACCAGCGCATCGCCGGCGACAAGCCGGTCGCGAATCTGATCGCGGTCGTGCACCGCCTTGGCGCGCTCACCGCGATGGATGAAAACCGTGCGCTGCAACTTCGCCAGCAGCCCGAAGAAGGGCCAATCCGCGATCTCGCCCTTGGCGACATAGGAAATACGCGCTACCGCCGAAAGCACCGGGATATCGAGCCAGCCGGTGTGATTGGCGGCAAGGAGCACGCCCCTGTCCTGCACCGGTTCGCCCAAGACGGTGATGCGCACGCCTATCAGCCGGCAGACCATGCGGTGATAATGATGCGGAACGCTGCGCTTCCAGGGCAGGTTGAATTTCAGCGCCAGCCACTGCACCGGGATGCAGAGCACAGTGAGCAGGCAAAACGCGACGATAATTCCGCCTGCGCGCAATGTTCCCATGGATCAGCTCGCGCGCCGCGCCGATTTCTTGCCCTTGGGCACGCCATATAGCTCGAGCCGGTGATCCACCAGGTCGAACCCCATCTCGTCGGCGATGCGGCGCTGGATGCGCTCGATTTCCTCGTTGCGGAATTCGAAGACTTGCCCCGAAGAGATATCGATCAGGTGATCGTGGTGCTCCTTCGTCTCTTCATAACGCGAAGGGCTGTCGCGGAAATCGCGGCGCTCGAGAATGCCCGCCTCTTCGAAGAGCTTTACCGTGCGGTACACCGTGGCGATCGAGATTTTAGGATCAATGGAAGCGGCACGCCGGTGCAATTCCTCGGCGTCCGGGTGGTCATGGGCGTCGGCTACGACGCGCGCGATCACGCGGCGCTGGTCCGTCATGCGCAGGCCCTTATCCATGCAGGCTTTTTCGATCTTGTTCACGAGGGGCTCCCTGGGGACTGGTCCCGCTCCTTCTTTTGTAATGATTATAAACAGCTAGGCGGCCCAGAACCACGGCTTTCTCAAGGCAAAGGCAAGGCCGCATGCAAGGTTAGCGCATCCGCATCTGCCCCGTCCAAATGCGCATAGTAGCCCCGCCGCAGTCCCGCTTCGCTGAACCCCAGCGAGGCATAGAGAGAGCGCGCGGGTGCATTTCCCGCCGAGACTTCCAGGAAAATGTTTTTTGCCCCTCTCGCATGCGCGTTTGCGGCGGCGCGCTGCACGAGCAGGCGCGCAAGCCCTTTCCGGCGGGCCCGGGACAATGTGGCGAGCGTGAGGATTTCCGTTTCGTCGGCCGCAATGCGCGCGAGCACGAGGCTTTGCCAATCGCGATCGCCGGCGAGAAAAGCGAAGACCGCCCTGTCACTGAGGAATTTCTGGAACGCCGTGCGATCCCATTTTTCTGCGAAACATGCGCCATGAATCCGGGCGAGCAGGGAAGCATCCGAGATTTTTGCCGTCCGGATGTTGCTCCTCATGGCGCGACGGAGGGTTTGGCATCCGGCGGGCGCAAGTAGAGCGGCGCGGGCGCGTGCCGCGGTTCCGGCTCTCGTTCGGCGAGTTCTGCCACGAAGACGGCGTCGGGCTGGCGGACCATGGAATCGCGCGTCTTTAGCCCTCGCGCAGCAAGCAGCGGGGCAAAGATTTGGCTGGCCGTTCCGGCAAGCGCCACTTCGGCGGTTTGCGGAATTTGGCTTGCCACGCGCATCGCCGCCTCGCCAATGGCGAGCAACATCGGTTCGCCGCGAAGCCCCGCGCGCCCGCGCAAGGAAAAATAGATTTCGCCTCTGCGGGCGTCCGCGCAAGAGACGGCGAAGATTGCACCCGTGCGTTCAAGCGCTTCCTCGGCCATGACGTCGAGCGTGGTCACGCCTGCCAGCGGGCGCTTTAGCGTGAGCGCAAGGCCGCGCATGAACGCGATTCCGACGCGCTGGCCGGTGAAGGTGCCCGGCCCGGTCGTGACACCGAGCCGGTCGAGCATGCGGAAGTCCAGAGCCGCGTCCCGCATAACGCGCTCGACCATGGGGGCAAGCGCCTCCGCATGGCCGCGCGCCATCAGCTCAAAGGCGCGCGCGCGGATTTTGCCTCCATCGAGCACGGCCACGGAACAGGCGCCCAGCGCGGTGTCGGCGGCAAGGATTTTCATGCGCAAAGCTTCGCATGAAATCAGAGGATCTTGCAGGCCTCGTCGAAGGCGAGCCGCGGCAGACGGTCGAGAACGCCGCCGGGATCGCCGTAGCCGACGCCGCAGAGGAAATTGGACTTAACCGTACCGCCGGGGAAGAATTCGCGGTCCACTCCGGCGTTGTCGAAACCCGACATCGGCCCGCAGTCGAGACCGATGGCGCGCGCAGCCAGCATGAAATACGCCCCCTGCAGTGAGGCGTTTCGAAAAGCAGTCACCTCCGCCTTCTTCGGCTCCTTGTACCAGCCAGGTGCTTCGGGATTGTGCGGAAACGTCTTGTGAAGGTTGCGCGCAAATTCGAGATCGTAGGCAAGGATGGCGACGGCCGGCGCCGTCATGGTCTTTTCGATATTGCCGGGATCGAGATGAGGCCTGAGGCGTTCCTTAGCCTCTTGCGACATCAGAAAAACGATTCGGCAGGGCTGGGTGTTTGCCGTGGTCGGACCCCAGCGCATGAGATCGTAGACCGCCATCAGTATCTGCGGCGTGACGGGCTTTTTCTGCCACTTGTTCTGCGAGCGCGCCTTGCGGAAGAGAATGTCGAGCGCTTCGTCGTTGATCGCGTGTGTCATGGCCGGCCTCCCGACGCCGAATCGAGCGTGCATGTTGCCACGCCCGCCACGGCAATGGGCGGGGGCCAGATACGGTTTCACACCGCTTCGACGGAACTGACCTCGGGGATGTAGTGGCGCAGCATGTTCTCGATGCCGTGGCGGAGCGTCACAACCGAAGAGGGGCAACCGGCACACGAGCCGCGCAGGTGCAGATACACCGTGCCCGAGCCGCAATCGAAGCCCTTGAAAATGATATCGCCGCCGTCGTTGGCGACGGCGGGCCGCACGCGCGTGTCCAAGAGTTCCTTGATCTGCGCCACGATTTCCGCCGTCTCGCCCTCGTAGACGGGCTCGGCTTCCGATTTTTCGGCCGCCGCGAAGAGCGGCAGCCCGCGGGTGAAATGCTCCATGATGGCGGCAAGAATGGCGGGCTTGAGATGCCTCCACTCGCCTTCCTTCTTGGTTACCGAAATAAAGTCGGAGCCGAAGAAGACGCGGCCCACTTCCGGAATGGAAAACAGCGCCAAAGCCAGCGGCGAACGCCGGGCGCTTTCCACATCCGCGAAATCGGCGACGGGATCCGCTCCCACAACCGCACGGCCCGGCAGGAACTTAAGCGTCGCCGGATTGGGCGTCGTTTCGGTCTGTATAAACATAACAATAATGTAGACCTGCACGCGCCCCGCGCAAGTCAGGCAAGCGCGTCGACCTGCTCGTCGGTCAGATTGCCGGGAACGATGGTAACCGGAATGGGATAGGCGTTCACTTGGGCAATGAGCGAAACCAGAGGGCCCGGGCCCTCATTGGACAGCCCGGCACCCAACACGAGAATGGAAATAGCCGCATCTTCCTTGATCAGATTCACGACCTCCTCCGCCACGCGGCCCTCGCGCACGACAAGTTCCGGCATTATTCCGGCCAGATCGTTCACCATCTTTGCGGCTTCATGCAGAAGCCGTTCCGCCTCCTGGTGCGCTTCTTCGCGCATGACGCGTTCGACCCCGGCCCATTGTTGAAAGTCGGCCGGGCTCGCGACGCAAAGAAGGGTCACCAGGCCGCCCGTATGCGCCGCGCGGCGGGCAGCGAAGCGGAGCGCAATTTTCCCTTCGGGCGATTTGTCCACGACCACGAGGAACTTGCGGCGAACGGGTGTCTTTTTCGCTCTCGCGGATTTGGCGCTCATGGCCCGATCATCCTTTGGCCGGTAAACTTGGGCAAGTAATCAGGAATTGCCTTCCGATTTGAGCAGCCGCTTCAGCATATAGGCGAGCTCGAGCGCTTCTTTGGGCGTGAGCTGGTCGGGATCGATCCGGGCAAGAGTTTCTTCGACGGCGCTAGGGGCGGGCGGCGCCGCAAGGCTTGCTTCCGAAAAAAGCGGCAGATCGTCGATGCGCGCCAGCGGCTTGTGGCCCTCGCGCCCTTCTTCCAGCGCACGCAGCACGGCTTCGGCTCGCGCTATGACGGGCTTGGGCAGGCCGGCCAGTTTCGCCACATGGATCCCGTAGGAGCGGTCGGCGGTGCCCGGCACCACTTCGTGCAGGAATACTACCGTGTCCTTCCATTCCTTCACGCGCATCGTGGCGCAGGCGACATTTTCGAGGCGCTCGGCGAGCGCGGTGAGCTCGTGATAATGTGTTGCGAATAGCGCACGCGATTTGTTGACCGCGTTCAAGTGCTCGACCGCAGCCCAGGCGATGGCAAGCCCATCGAATGTCGCCGTTCCGCGGCCGATTTCATCCAAGATGACAAGCGAGCGTGTATTCGCCTGATTGAGAATGGCGGCCGTTTCCACCATTTCGACCATAAAAGTGGAGCGGCCGCGGGCAAGATCGTCCGCCGCCCCCACACGGCTGAAGAGGCGGTCTACGACACCGATATGCGCGGATTCGGCCGGGACGTACGCACCCATCTGCGCGAGAATCGCGATAAGCGCGTTCTGGCGCAGAAACGTGGACTTGCCGGCCATGTTGGGCCCGGTGACCAGCCACAGCCGCCCCGGCCCGCCGGACGAGAGGTCACATCCATTCGCCGTAAACGGCCCAACGCCCGATGCTTCGAGCGCCGGCTCCACCACCGCGTGCCGGCCGCGAACGACGCGGAAATCGAGACTCTCGTCCACCACGGGTCGCGTGTAGTTCCATTCCGAGGCGAGCCTCGCCAGCGCGGTGGCGACGTCCAGCAGGGCAAGCGCATCCGCCACTTTCGCGAGCGCGGGCGCACACTGCTTTACCTCCTCAACCAGCGACTCGAATAATGAAAGCTCGAGCGCCAGTGCGGTGTCGCCCGCCTGCGAAATTTTGGTGGCAAGCCCCGCCAGCTCATCCGTCGTGAAACGCACGGCGCTCGCCACCGTCTGTCTGTGGCGGAAGAGGCCCGCATGCGGCGATGCCATCAGCTTGTCGGCATTGGCGGGCGAAAGCTCGATGAAATAGCCCAGCACGGCATTGTGTTTGATGCGCAGGGAGGCGATGGCCGTGTTTTCGCGATAGCGCGCTTCCAGCGCGGCGACCACGCGCCTGCTTTCGTCGCGCAGCGCGCGCGTCTCATCCAGCGGTGGATGAGCGCCTGCGCCAATGAATCCGCCATCACGCGCGAAATAGGGTGGTTCTGGCACCAGCAACAATTCAAGCCGGTCAAGAAGCGTGGCTGTGCCGGCAAGCCCCTCGGCAAGACTCGCAAAAGCGCCCTCCAATTCGCCTTGCGGCGGCGCCAAAGGATTGCCGGCGGGAAGGAGTGCGCGTCTGAGATCGCGGGCGCATTTCAGGCAATCGCGCAATTGCCCCAAATCGCGCGGCCCGCCGCGGCCGACGGAAAGGCGCGCAAGAGCGCGCGCCAAATCGGGCGCGGCTTTCAGGTGTTCGCGCAATTTTTCCGCCAGATCGCGTTCCTGCATAAAAAACGCGATCGCATCGAGGCGTGCATTGATGGCGGAAGGAACCGTCAGCGGCGCGGAGAGCCGCGAGGCGAGCTCGCGCGCTCCGCCTGCCGTCACCGTGCGGTCAATGGTCGAGAGCAAGCTTCCCTTGCGCTCGCCGGTAAGGCTTTCGCTCAGCTCCAGATTGCGCCGCGTCGCCGCGTCGATCAGCAGACGTTGTGACGATTGTTCGCGCCTGAGCGGCTTCAGCGCCGGACGTTTTCCCTTTTGTGTCAGGTCGAGATAGCCGATCAGCGCGCCCGCGGCGGCGAGATCGGCGCGGCTGAAGGCGCCAAATCCGTCCAGCGCGGCGACGCCATAGGCCGATTTCAGCAACCGCTCGCCATTCGTCGAATCGAATGTTGCCGCCGGGCGAAGCGTCAGTTTCCCGCCCAGCTCTTTGAGGACGGGACCAAAGGCGGGGTCCAAAAATAAGGAGTCGGGCGCAAGAACCTCGCGCGGCGAAAGTCTTGCCAGCGCGGCCGACAGCTCTTCGGGCGCGACGCCCTCCACGGCGAATTCACCCGTGCTCATGTCGGCAAAACTGAGCGCGAATTCGCCCCCCGCGCGCGCCAGCGCGGCCAGCACATTGGCACTGCGCGCATCGAGCAAAGACTCTTCGGTAATCGTGCCCGGCGTCACCAAGCGAATGACTTCGCGCCTGACCACCGCCTTGTAGCCGCGGCGTCTGGCCTGCTCGGGGTCCTCCATCTGTTCGCAGACGGCGACCCGGAACCCCTTGCGGATGAGCTTTTCTAGATAGGACTCCGCTGCCTGCACTGGCACGCCGCACATGGGGATGTCGGCGCCCGCATGCTTGCCCCTTTTCGTCAGAGCGATGTCGAGCGCCTCGGACGCCTTCACCGCATCGTCGAAGAAGAGTTCGTAAAAATCGCCCATGCGGTAGAACAAAAGATAATCGGCATGCGCGGCCTTGATTTCGAGGTACTGCGCCATCATGGGCGTGGCGAGATCGGCCTCGGGCGGAAGCCCGCCTTCATTACTCTCCTGTGCCGGATTTCCCCGCATGCGCCGAGGCTAGCAGAAGCAGTGTCGGCCCTCCGTCACGATTCACAGAAAAACCATTGAATAGCTTCCGTTTTCCGCCCGATACTCCGCCCTTCCATCGGGATACACGCCCCCCGCATGAACAACCGCCCCACCTATACCGACGAAGAGGCGCTTGCCTTTCACAAGGGCGCCAAGCCCGGCAAGCTCGAGATCACGCCCACCAAGCCCATGGCGACGCAGCGCGACCTGGCGCTTGCCTACAGCCCGGGCGTGGCGGTGCCGGTGCGCGTCATCGCAGGCGATCCCAACACGGCCTATGACTACACGGCGCGGGGAAATCTGGTCGCGGTCGTCACCAACGGAACGGCGATTCTGGGGCTGGGCGATCTGGGCGCGCTGGCCGCCAAACCGGTGATGGAAGGCAAGGCGGTGCTCTTCAAGCGCTTTGCCGATGTGGATGCGATCGATCTGGAAGTCGATACGCGCGACGTGGACGCCTTCATCAACTGCGTGCGTTACCTCGGCCCTTCCTTCGGCGGCATCAATCTGGAGGACATCAAGGCGCCGGACTGTTTCGTGATCGAGGAACGCCTGCGCGAAGTTATGGACATTCCCGTGTTTCACGACGACCAGCACGGCACGGCCATCATCGCGGCGGCCGGACTGATAAATGCGCTGCATCTCACTGGCCGAAAAATGGCCGATGTGAAAGTGGTCGTGAACGGCGCGGGCGCGGCCGGCATCGCCTGTCTCGATTTGCTGGTTGAAATGGGGCTGGCGCGCGCAAACGCCGTGCTTTGCGATTCCAAAGGCGTGGTCTACCGCGGACGCAGCGAAGGCATGAACCAGTGGAAATCGGCCTATGCGACGGACACCAAGGCGCACAAACTGGCCGATGCGCTGAAGGGCGCCGATATCTTCCTGGGGTTATCCGTGCAGGGCGCGGTTACGCCCACCATGGTAAAAAGCATGGCGGACAAGCCCATCATTTTCGCCATGGCCAATCCCGATCCGGAAATCACCCCGGAGGAGGTCAAGTCCGTGCGCACCGATGCCATAGTCGCCACGGGGCGATCGGATTATCCTAACCAGGTCAACAATGTTCTGGGTTTTCCCTATATCTTCCGCGGCGCCCTCGACGTGGCCGCACGCACGATCAACACGGAGATGAAGGTGGCGGCGGCGCAGGCGCTGGGCGCGCTTGCACGCGAAGATGTGCCCGACGAGGTGGCAATCGCCTATCGCGGTGCAAGGCCGGTGTACGGTCCCGACTACATCATTCCGGTGCCTTTCGATCCCCGCCTGATCAGCCGCGTGTCGGCGGCCGTTGCCGAGGCCGCCATCCGCACCGGCGTGGCGCGGCGCGAGATCAAGGACATGGAGAATTACCGCTACGCGCTGTCGGCACGGCTCGACCCGGCGGCGACGCTATTCCAAAGCATCACCGCCAGCGTGCGGGCGAACCCCAGGCGCGTGGTCTTCGCCGAGGGCGAAGAGGAACCCGTCATCCGCGCGGCCGCGGCGTTCCAGAATTCGGGACTGGGCCACCCCATCCTGGTGGGGCGCGAAGACATCATCCACGAGCGCATAAAGCGGCTCGGTATCGAGACGACGCCCGCTTTGATCGTGCGCGTGCCCTATTCCTCGGCCGACGCCACGCCCTATATCGATGCGCTGTACGCGCGGCTTCAGCGTCACGGCGCGCTGTATCGCGACTGCGTGCGCATGGTGACGAATGACCGCAACGTGTATGCGGGTTCGATGCTGGCCGCAGGCGATGCGGACGCCATGATCACCGGCGTCACACGGCCCTATACAGTTGCGCTCAACGACGTGCGCAAGGTGCTGGACGCCAAGCCGGGGCAGATTCCCATCGGCGTATCGCTCGCGCTCTCCAAGGGCCGCTTCATCTTCGTGGCCGACACCAACATCCACGAAATGCCGACGCCGGAGGAGCTGGCCGACATCGCCATTCAGGCCGCGCGCGTGGCGCGCCACTTCGGACATGTGCCGCGCGTGGCGCTACTTGCAAATTCCACGTTCGGGCTTCCGGGCGGAGAACGTTCCAGGCGCATCATCGACGCCGTCCGCGTGCTCGAGGCGCGCAACGTGGATTTCGAATTCGATGGCGAAATGGCGGCCGACGTGGCCCTCGACCGCGAGAAGATGGCGCTTTATCCCTTCTGCCGGCTTTCGGATGCCGCAAACGTTCTGATCATGCCGGCCATGCATTCGGCCTCCATCTCCATCAAGCTGTTGCAGCAGATGGGGGGCGTGACCGTGCTGGGGCCGCTTCTGGTTGGCTTACAGAAATCGGTGCAGATCGCGCCCCTGGGCGCCAAGATGAGCGACATCTACAACTTGGCGGTGCTCGCCGCCTACGACATCACGCGGTGACCACCGCGTCGCAGCCGCGACGGGGATTTTCGAAAGGAAAAACTATGGATGCGGGTGCCTTGACGAAGTTCATGAACAGGATCTGGGACAAGGAGGCGGTGCCCACGCTGACCCAGTACATCCGCATCCCCAACAAGTCGCCCATGTTCGATCCCGACTGGGTGAAGCACGGCTACATGGACAAGGCGGTCAAGCTGTTCGAGAAGTGGGCGCGGGCGCATCTCACCAAACTCAAGGGCGCCAAGGTCGACGTGGTGCGCCTCAAGGGCCGCACGCCGCTCATCTTCATCGAAATTCCGGGACAGGTGGCGGACACCGTTCTTCTCTACGGCCATCTCGACAAGCAGCCCGAGTTCACCGGCTGGTACAGAGGCATGGGGCCGTGGAAGCCGGTCAAGAAGGACGGAAAGCTTTACGGCCGCGGCGGCGCCGACGACGGCTACGCGATGTTTTCGGCTCTGTCCGCCATACTGGCTTTGGAGGAACAAAAAATCCCGCATGCGCGTTGCGTGATCGTGATCGAGGCCTGCGAGGAATCGGGAAGCTACGATCTTCCCCATTACATCGAGCATCTCGCCAAGCGCATCGGCACGCCGTCGCTTGTCGTGTGCCTCGATTCGGGTTGCGGAAACTATGATCAATTATGGCTTACCACATCTCTGCGCGGCATCGCCGCGGGCGTGCTCAATGTGCGCGTGCTCAAGGAAGGCGTGCATTCGGGCGATGCATCGGGCATCGTGCCTTCCGCTTTTCGCATCATGCGCGCGCTGGTGAGCCGCATCGAGGACGAGAAAACGGGCGAAGTGAAGTTGCCCGAACTTTATGTGCAGATCCCGCCCGAGCGCATCGAGCAGGCCAAGCAGGCGGCGGAAGTTCTGGGCGACGCGGTCTATTCCAAATTTCCCTGGGCGGGAAATTCACGCCCCGTTTCGAACGACACGGCCGAGCTTGTGCTCAACCGCACCTGGCGGCCCGAGCTTGCCGTCATCGGCATGGACGGCTGCCCGCCGCCGAAGGACGCCGGCAACGTGATGCTGCCGTTTTCGGCGACCAAACTTTCGCTGCGCGTGCCGCCGACGCTGGATGCTCAGCGGGGTGTGCAACTGATGAAAGCGACGCTCGAACGCGACCCGCCCTATGAGGCGGACGTGAAATTCGAAGCCGAGCACGGGCAAAGCGGCTGGGACGCGCCCCAGCTTGCGCCCTGGCTAAAATCATCGGTGGAGCACGCCTCGCAAGCGCATTTCGGCCGCCCGGCCGCATACATGGGCGAAGGCGGCTCCATTCCCTTCATGGGGATGCTGGCCGCGCGTTATCCGCAAACGCAGTTCGTGATCACGGGTGTGCTGGGCCCACATTCGAATGCGCACGGCCCCAACGAATTCCTGCACATCCCGACAGCGAAGAAGGTCTCGGCCTGCGTCGCCACTGTTCTGGCCGACCACGCTACGGCGGGGCGCGCATAAGAGAAAAAGGCCGGAGATCCGGCCTTCCGCCTTGCAGGGGCGGAACCCCCTTCTTATATAGCCAACAGTGCCCGCATGGGCTTTTGTTACCGGCCGGAATATCAATGGTTTCAAGGGGATAGGCTGTAACGCGCTTCCGAGCGAAGGCAGGCCCAATCCGCCCAAGGAGGAATGAATATGGCAAAGGTGATCGGCATCGACCTCGGCACGACCAATTCGTGCGTGGCGGTGATGGAGGGGACGACCCCAAAGGTGATCGAAAACGCCGAAGGCGCGCGCACCACGCCTTCCATCGTGGCCTTCACGGGCGACGGCGAACGCCTCATCGGCCAGCCCGGTAAGCGCCAGGCGGTGACCAATCCCGAATACACTTTCTTCGCCATCAAGCGGCTGATCGGCCGGCGCTTCGAAGACCCGATGACCCAGAAAGACATCGGCATGGTGCCTTACAAGATCGTCAAGGCCGGTAATGGCGACGCCTGGGTGCAGGGCCGCGAGGACAAGGTGTTTTCGCCCTCCGAGATTTCCGCCTTCATTCTTCAGAAGATGAAAGAGACCGCCGAAGCCCATCTGGGCGAGAAGGTGGCGCAGGCCGTCATTACCGTTCCCGCCTATTTCAACGACGCGCAGCGCCAGGCGACGAAGGACGCGGGCAAGATCGCCGGGCTCGAAGTGCTTCGCATCATCAACGAGCCCACGGCGGCGGCGCTCGCCTACGGCATGGACAAGAAGCAGTCCGGCACGATTGCGGTCTATGACCTGGGCGGCGGCACCTTCGACATTTCCATTCTCGAAATCGGCGACGGCGTATTCGAGGTGAAGTCCACCAACGGCGACACGTTTTTGGGCGGCGAGGATTTCGACATCCGGCTGGTGAATTACCTGGCAGACGAGTTCAAAAAGGAATCGGGCATCGACCTGCGCAAGGACCGCCTTGCGCTCCAGCGCTTGAAGGAAGCCGCCGAAAAGGCCAAGATCGAGCTTTCGAGCGCGATGCAGACGGAAGTGAACCTGCCCTTCATCACGGCGGATGCATCGGGCCCCAAGCACCTGACCATGAAGATCACGCGCGCCAAACTGGAAGCGCTCGTTGACGATCTTATCCAGAAGACGGTTGCGCCCGTGAAGCAGGCACTGAAGGACGCGGGCGTCACCGCCAACCAGATCAACGAAGTGATTTTGGTGGGCGGCATGACGCGCATGCCCAAAGTGCAGGAAGCGGTGAAGCAGCTTTTCGGCAAGGAGCCGCACAAGGGCGTCAACCCGGACGAGGTGGTGGCTGTGGGCGCCGCCATTCAGGCGGGCGTGCTCAAGGGCGAAGTGAAGGACGTGCTGCTGCTCGACGTGACGCCGCTTTCGCTCGGCATCGAGACGCTGGGGGGCGTTTTCACGCGCCTGATTGAGCGCAACACGACGATCCCCACCAAGAAGAGCCAGGTATTCTCCACCGCCGACGACAACCAGACGGCGGTCACTATCCGCGTCTTCCAGGGCGAGCGCGAAATGGCGGCCAACAACAAGCTGCTCGGCCAGTTCGACCTGGTGGGCATTCCGCCCGCCCCGCGCGGCGTGCCGCAGATCGAGGTCACCTTCGACATCGATGCCAACGGCATCGTCAACGTCAACGCCAAGGACAAGGCCACGGCCAAGGAACAGGCGATCCGAATCCAAGCCTCTGGCGGGCTTTCCGACACCGACATCGAGCGCATGATCAAGGAAGCCGAGGAGCACGCGGCGGAAGACAAGAAGCGCCGCGAGCTGGCCGACTCCAAGAACCACGGCGATGCGCTGATCCATGCGACCGAAAAGGCGCTTTCCGAGCACGGCTCGAAAGTGGGCGATGCCGAGCGCACGGGCATCGAGAACGCCATGGCCTCGCTGAAAGAGGCGATCAAGACGGACGACGTGGAGGCCATCAAGCAGAAGACGCAAGCCCTCGCGCAGGCCTCGATGAAGCTTGGCGAAGCCATGTACAAGGCGAGCCAGGGTGCAGACGCGGGCGCCCAGCCGCAGGACGGCGATGGCGCGGGCAAGAAGGACGAGAATGTTGTCGATGCGGAATTCCAGGAAGTCGACGACGACAAGAAGCAGGGCGCCGCTTAACCCATTGACCTACGCGCCGGGGGGCGCGCCGACGCCGGGCCATGAGTAAACGCGATTACTATGAAGTACTGGGCGTCGCACGCGGGTGTTCGCCCGAGGACGTGAAGGCGGCCTTCCGCAAGCTCGCCAAGGAACACCATCCCGACGCCAACCCCGGCGACAACGGCTGCGAGCACAAGTTCAAGGAAATCAACGAAGCCTACGACGTTCTCAAGGACGAGCAGAAGCGCGCGGCCTATGACCGCTTCGGCCACGCCGCGTTCGAAGGGCCTGGCGGCCGCCCAGGCTCGCCCTTCGATTTCGCGGCGAGCTTCACCGACGTGTTCGACGATCTCTTCGGCGAATTCATGGGCGGGCGGCGCGGGCGGCGCTCAAACCGCGGCGGCGACCTTCGCTACAATCTGGAGATCACGCTCGAGGAAGCCTATCGCGGGAGAGCCGCGCAGATTCGCGTGCCCACCACGGTCGCCTGCGAAACCTGCGATGGCACGGGAGCAGCCCCCGGCACGCAGCCCGAGACCTGCCCCACCTGCGCCGGCCACGGCAAGGTGCGCGCGCAACAAGGCTTCTTCACCATCGAGCGCACCTGCCCCAATTGCCGGGGCGCGGGGCGCGTCGTGCGCAATCCATGCAAGACGTGCGCAGGTGTCGGCCGCGTGAAGAAGGAGCGCACGCTTTCCCTCGACATTCCGCCGGGCGTTGAGGAGGGCACGCGCATCAGGCTCACTGGCGAAGGCCAGGCCGGCGTCAATGGCGGGCCGCCGGGCGATCTCTATGTTTTTCTTTCGGTCAAGCCGCACCCGATTTTCCAGCGCGACGGAAAAGATTTGCATTGCCGCGTGCCCATCGGATTCGTGACGGCGGCGCTGGGCGGCACACTCGAGGTGCCTTCGTTCGACGGCGGAACGGTGAAAGTGCAGGTGCCGGAAGGCACGCAATCGGGCAGGCAATTCCGCGTGCGCCACAAGGGCATGCCGGTGCTGAAAGGCGGCGGCGCCGTGGGCGATCTCTACATCGAAGTGCAGGTGGAAACGCCGGTGCATTTGACGCGCAAACAGAAGGACTTGCTGCGCGCGTTTGCCAGTGAAGCGGTGGAAGGCAGCCAACCCGCCACCGAAACCTTCTTCGCCCGCGTGCGGGAGTTTCTGGGAACGGGCGGGGCGCATTAATCGAAAACGTAGCACTGCCCTCCCTTTGAGGACTAAAGGAGTGCGATATATCCAGCGGAGGACGTGCAGGCATTCAGTGGCTGCGTGCCTCCGCTGGAACTATGGCTCAGGCTACCCTGTCGCTCTTCTTACGATTGTGCAGCCACCAAAGCGGCTGAAGATTTGAGAGGTCATCCGATCCGCCAAGCGAGCTCGGAACGATGTGATCAATTTCCCAGCCATATTCGGTTTCTTGACCATACTGATCGAACTTCATCCAGCCGCCGTAAACGTCCTTCCGAAATACGGGATCGTATCCCTCTACTCGGATTCCCTTCAGCCACACGGCCAAAATGAGTTCTTTGCTTGGTGGTGTGAAGCCAGTCTTTACATAACCCATGACGTAATCCCTTTTCTTTTCGCGTAACAGTGCGAAGTGAGTGGAGCCGTCTTGACCGATAGAATCCGATGAGCGACATTCGCTCGTTTCTCAGACTCAGTTCCGCAGGCGTCTCCAATAAAATTCGGCGGGATTGAAACGGGCGGGGTCTATTCCACCCCGCCCGAATCGTTTTCATCAAATGGGATTATTGCGGCTTGGATTTGAGGAGTCGAATCCCCGTTCTCCCTTTGTCTCCAACCTCGGAAATTTGGCTACGTCTGATTCGCGCTAGCGCGCCGGGTCAAGAATGCTTGCACTTGCGAAGCGGCACTGAGCTTGAGCGACGGCACTACTCCGCCGCTTCGGCGAGGATGGGCGCGGCGGCCAGCACGTCCTGGCCGACATGGGCCTCGAAGGCGCGGAAATTGTCGCGGAACATGCCCACCAGCTTGCGCGCCTGCGCGTCGTAGGCCCGCTTGTCGGCCCAGGTCTCGCGCGGATCGAGAATGGCGGAATCAATCCCGGGCGCCGCAACCGGCACGCGGAAGCGGAAATGCGGGTCCACGCGCATTTCGACCTGCACCAAAGAACCATCGAGCGCGGCAGTGAGCAGCGCGCGTGTGACCTTGATCGGCATGCGCTTGCCCGTGCCATAGGCGCCGCCCGTCCATCCCGTGTTGAGCAGCCAGCAATCCACCTTGTGCTTGGAGATGAGGTCGCGCAGCAGATTGCCGTAGGCGCTGGGATGGCGCGGCATGAAGGGCGCGCCGAAACAGGCGGAGAAGGTGGGCTCGGGATCCTTGCCCAAACCTTTTTCCGTGCCCGCCACCTTGGCGGTGAAGCCCGAAAGGAAGTGGTACATCGCCTGTGAGGGCGTGAGCTTGGCGATGGGCGGCAGCACGCCGAAGGCGTCGGCCGTCAGCATAACGATGTTGCGCGGATGGCCGGCCGTGCCGGTTTCGCTGGCATTGGGAATGTAGCTGATGGGATAGGCGCCGCGCGTGTTTTCGGTGAGCCGCGCGTCGTCGAGGTCGAGCTCGCGCGTGGCCTCGTCCATCACCACGTTTTCCAGTACGGCGCCGAAGCGGTGAACGGCCTTCCAGATTTCGGGCTCCGCCTCGCGCGAGAGCCTAATCATTTTGGCGTAACAGCCGCCTTCAAAATTGAACACGCCGTTTTCCGACCAACCGTGTTCGTCATCGCCGATGAGCGTGCGGTTGGGATCGGCAGAGAGCGTGGTTTTCCCTGTGCCGGAAAGGCCGAAGAAAATCGCCGTGTCGCGGTTGTGGCCGACATTGGCGGAGGCATGCATCGCCATCACACCTTTGCCGGGCAGAATGTAATTCAGAATGGTGAATACGGATTTCTTGATTTCGCCGGCGTACGACGTGCCCCCGATGAGCACGAGCTTCTTGGCGAGATTGATGGCAATCACCGTGCCCGAGCGGCAGCCGTGGCGCGCGGGATCGGCGGTGAAGCCGGGAAGATCGATTATGGTGTATT
Organism: Alphaproteobacteria bacterium; assembly: GCA_052389895.1. Lineage (GTDB taxonomy): Bacteria > Pseudomonadota > Alphaproteobacteria > Micropepsales > Micropepsaceae > CAVVXX01. The sequence goes on from JBQTHM010000046.1 coordinate 58,395, forward strand.
CGGGTACGAAGTCGCAGTGCTCGCCCGCGCGCGGCTCGATCAAAAGGTGCTGGATGAAGAGTGAATGCCAGGCAAGCTCGGTAACCACGCGCACGGGCAGGCGGTGCGTGTGATCGGCGCCGCCGTAAAGATCCTGTACGAAAAGTTCGCGCCCATCGGCGTAGGCCAGCATGGCATCGAAGAGCGCATCGAATTTGGCGGGCTCCATGGGGGCGTTGTTGTCCCACCAGATGTGCTTTTCGCTTCCGGGCTCGCGAACGATGAACTTGTCCTTGGCGGAGCGCCCGGTGTGCTGGCCGGTCAGCACGACGATGGGGCCATCCTTGGCGATCTTGCCCTCGCCGCGCACGACCGTCCGCTCGTAAAGCTCGGGCGCGGTCAGATTCCAGTGGACCGCCTTCAAATTGCGGAAGCCCTGCTTTTCAAGGCCAAATGCGCATCCGGGCTGCGTCGCGTGGGTCATGATCGCCTCGCGCCAATGGTGAAACGCATCAGCAAAGATAAAGCTCAGCTTTCCGCGCTACAATAAAGCGGTTTTTGCTGGCAAAAGGCCGCATTGGGCCCCTCGTGCAACGAAGGGACAGATGAAGCGACCCGGACTTACCGATTCTCAACTGGAACGCTATGCGCGCCACATTGTCTTGCGCGAAGTGGGGGGCGCGGGCCAGGCCAAGCTGATGGCCGCGCGCGTGCTGGTGGTGGGCGCGGGCGGCTTGGGCAGCCCCGCGATTCTCTATCTGGCTGCGGCGGGCATCGGCACCATCGGCGTGGTGGACTACGACCAGGTGACGCTCTCGAATTTACAACGGCAAATTATCCACAGGAGCGAGGATGTGGGCCGCGCCAAGACGGAATCGGCGCGCGATGCGGCCGCGCGCGTCAACCCCGACGTGACGATCGTTCCCCATACGGAACGATTGACGGCGGCCAACGCCATGAAGCTGATCGGCGAGTACGACATCGTGGCCGACGGCTCCGACAATTTCGCCACGCGGTTTCTGGTCAATGACGCGTGCTTCTTCGCGAAAAAGACTTTGGTGTCGGCGGCAATCAGCGAGTTCGACGGGCAATTGGCGACCTTCAAGGCCCATGCGCGCGATGCAGAGCACGCCTATCCCTGTTACCGCTGCCTGTTTCCCGAAGCGCTGCCGCCGGAAAGCGTGCGCTCGTGCAGCGAAGCGGGAATCTTGGGGGCGCTTGCGGGCGTGATGGGAACGCTTCAGGCGCTGGAAGTGATGAAGGAGATTCTCGGCATCGGCGCAACCATGGCTGGGCGTTTGCTCATCTATGACTCACTCGGCGCCACATTGCGCACGGTGCGCGTCAAGCCCGACCCCGCCTGCGCGCTGTGCGGGCCGCAGCCAACGATCCGTTCTGCCACCTAAGTCGCCGCAGCCCCCTCAGTCGGCTTCGCCGACAGCTCCCCCTGAGGGGGAGAATGATTGTTGTTTTCATCCTCCCCCTTTGGGGGAGGTGCCGAGCGCAGCGAGGCGGAGGGGGCTTTAGTGCGCTTCGTCCCAGTTGTTGCCGGAATGGGCTTCGACGGTTAGGGGCACACTGAGCTCCAGCACGGGCAGCGTCGCTTTCTCCATCACCGACTTCGCGACGGCGCTTGCTTCCTCCACTTCCGCCTCGGGGGCTTCCAGCACGAGCTCGTCGTGCACCTGGAGCAGCATTTTTGCTTTCAGCTTTTTCTTCGTGAGCGCCTCGGGAAGCCGGATCATGGCGCGGCGGATGATATCGGCGGCCGTTCCCTGCAAGGGCGCGTTGATGGCGGCGCGCTCGGCGCCGCCGCGGCTGCCCGGCATCTTGGAATTGATCTCGCGGATATGGATGCGCCGGCCGAACAGGGTTTCCACATAGCCGTGAGCCCGCGCGAATTCCTTGGTGCGCTCCATGTAGTCGCGGATGCCGGGGAAGCGTTCGAAATATTTGCGGATGTAGGCGTCCGCCTCGGCCCTCGCGATTCCCAGCTGGTTGGCAAGGCCGAAGCCCGACATGCCGTAGATGATGCCGAAATTGATCGCCTTGGCGCGGCGGCGCACTTCGGCCGGCATTCCCTTTACGGGCACCCCGAACATTTCGGAGGCCGTCATGGCGTGAATGTCGAGACCGTCGGCAAACGCCTTTTTCAGCGCCGCAATATCCGCCATGTGCGCGAGCAGGCGCAATTCGATCTGGCTGTAATCGGCGCTGATCAGCTTGTGGCCGGGGGCTGCGACGAAGGCCTGGCGGATGCGGCGGCCTTCCTCGGTGCGGATGGGAATGTTCTGCAGATTGGGATCGTTGGAGGCGAGCCTTCCCGTGGCCGCACCTGTCTGCGCATATGAGGTGTGCACGCGGCCCGTATCCGGATCGATGAAATTGGGAAGCGCGTCGGTATAGGTGGAGCGCAGCTTTTGCAACCGCCGCCATTCCAGCACCAGGCAGGGCAGCTCGTGGCCCTGCGCCGCCAAATCCTCCAGCACGTCGGCATCGGTCGACCAGGCGCCGGTCGTGGTCTTGCGCCCGCCGGGAAGCGAAAGCTTTTCGAAAAGGATGTCGCCCAACTGCCGGGGCGAGCCGGGGTTGAAATCCTCGCCGGCTAGCTTGCCGATCTCGGCTTCGAGCTTGCCCATCTTCTGGGCGAAGTCGTTGGAGATTTTTCCCAGGAACGAGGGCGAGATGGTAATTCCCGTCCGCTCCATCTCGGCCAGCACGGGCACGAGCGGGCGTTCGAGAGTCTCGTAGACACTTACCTTGTGCTCGGCCGCAAGCTTGGGTTTGAAGAGGCGATGCAGGCGCAGCGTGACGTCCGCGTCTTCCGCCGAATAGCGCGTGGCTTCCTTAAGCTCCACCAGGTCGAAAGTGATCTTGTCCTTGCCCTTGCCGCAAACATCCATGAAGGCGATGGGCTTGTGGTTGAGATATTTCCCGGACAACTCGTCCATGCCGTGGCCGTGCAGGCCCGCATGCAGCACATAGGAAATCAGCATGGTGTCGTCGAAGGGCGCCATGCGGATGCCGCGCTTCAGGAACACCAGATAATCGAATTTGACGTTCTGGCCGACCTTGAGAACGGAATCGTCTTCCAGCAGCGGCTTGAGGCGCGCGAGCACACCGGCTTCCGCGAGCTGTTTCAGCTTTTCGCCGCCGGCCAGATCGAGCCCCGCCACGCGGCGGTGGCCCACGGGAATGTAACAGGCCGCATTGGGTGCAACGGCAAGCGAGATTCCACAAAGCTCTGCGCGCAAGAGGTCGAGCGAGGTCGTTTCCGTGTCTACGCAAACCACACCCTCGTTCTGCGCGCGCGCGATCCAGCGCTCCAGCGCGACCAGCTCCAGCACGGTCTCGTAGGCGTCGTAGTCGATGGGCTTGAGCACGAGCCCGCGGTCCATCACCGCGCCGGGGCAGCCCTTCGTCTGTGTGGAAGGCGCCTTGGCT
>JBQTHM010000047.1:0-53873 GCA_052389895.1 Alphaproteobacteria bacterium
GCGGGGGGTGGGTGTTTTTTATTTCTTACCTCTGTGTTTGGGGCCCCCCCCCCCCCCCCGGCGTTCTCGGGGGGCGGGGCCGGGGCTTCACGCCACCCAAAACAACCTCCGGCGGCCCCCCCCCCCCCCCGGGCCCGGCAATGACGAATTCTCAAAGTCGTCAGGCGGCGCCCACGGCCGCATCCAGCGCGGAAACCGCTTGCTGGTACAGAGCGGTGGCGCGCGCGGCAGTCCCGGCCACGCACACGACGCCGATCTTGCCGAATCCGGACAAAGCGCCGATCAGGTGGAACATCACGCCTTCCTGCGTGGTGGCGTCGAAATGCAGCCCGTTCAGCACCGCGATGTCGATGAGATCGGCCGGCGTCAGCCCAATGTACCGTTCGCTCACCAGATTGTCGGTGGCGTAATAGGAACGGGGGCTCCCTTGCCGCGTGCGGAACACGCCGGTAGACGCCTCGTATTTCCCGTTGGTGAGAAACTCCAGCATCAGGAAGGGGTGCGTGGTGCCGCCTTTGCGCAAATTGATCTCGATCGCGTAATTCTTCCAACCCGTGCCCTCGCGTACCGAAATGAAGTCGATGGCGAAGCGCCCCCACACGCCGCGCTTGCGCAAAGCCTCCGCCGCCTTGGCGCCTTCCTCCTGCACGGCCACGCGGTAGGCCTCGTCGGCGGGAAAGGTACAGCCGAGATAAACCTGCCCCGTCGGCCCGCCCAGAACCTGGTCGTGCGTGGAAAGCCGCTCCAGCACCCCGTTGGGGTCGGCGCGGAATTGCGCCGAAGGCGAGCGCTTCTCCTTCCCCTCGATGAAAGCTTCCGCCACGCCTTTCATCTCCTTGAACTTGGTGGAAAACGCTTCCCATTTCATGTCCTTCGCCTCGCAGGCGATCTCGGGAAGCTTGTTCTTCACCCAGGTTTCGATGCGTCCCGATTGCGGGCAGCCGGCGAAGGAAAACATCGCATTGCCTTCGCCGGAAAAGCCTTCGTCCAGCTTCACCACCGCGCGCCTAAGCGCCCGGTTGCGCCCTTTCAGTGCGCACAGCGCCTCGACCAATCCCGTCTCGTCCGCAATGTCTTCGACGCCGTCGGCCAATGGCACGCCGGTTTCACGGAAGATTTTCCGTCCCCCGCTCTTGGAGCCGAGATGGAGCAGTGCGGGATCGCAGCCGAAGATCGGCGCGCCCAGCTCGACCGCCAGCGTGCGTTCCAGATGCGTGACGTTGAAACAGGCGAGATGCGCCAATTCGGGATCGCCCATCGTTTCGCGCACGCGCTCGAGCAGCCGCGGCCGCTCGAGGAGCTTGGCGGTCAACGGACGCGCGCTCGCGTCGTCGCAGGCCAGCAGCGTCATGCGCGAACGCGCATGCCGGGGCGGAACGCCGGGCAGCAGGTGCAGGTAGTAGTCTATGATCTCGTCGGCGATGGGCAGGCTGGTGAGATAGATCACCTTCGTGCGCGGCATGCGCAGCAGCATGAGCAGGCAAAGAAGCCGCTCCTCGTAATGCGGTCCGCCGGCGATCTTCGCCATCACATCCATGTCGAAGGAAATGCTGGGGACGACGACGACCGTCCGCGGCAATTGCGGGTTGGGAAAGACCTTCTCGAAGAGCTTGGGCAGGCGCGCCTGGAGTGCCGCAAATGCGGCCAATTCGTCGCGCGAGCCCGGCACGAGGCGCAAGGTCTCGTGGAATATCGCATGCAGCGGTACGGGATCCGTCAAGACGCGCCCCCATTTCCGGCGCCAATCTAGCAGGCGCCGATCGCCGTGATAAAGTCCGCGCGGCTCAGGAGCGAACCCATGCCAGAACGAAGTTACAGCGGTGGCTGCCATTGCAAGGCGGTGCGCTATGAAGTGGCGGCCGATCTCGGCAGGGTCATTTCGTGCAATTGCTCCTTCTGCAGTGCGCGCGGCTCTCTCCTCACCTTTGTGCCCGCAAGCCAGTTCAAGCTCTTATCCGGCGAAGACGCGCTGACCGACTATCAGTTCAACAAGAAGCACATCCACCACCTCTTCTGTCGTATGTGTGGAATCGAGTCCTTCGCGCGAGGCACGGACAAAAACGGTGCCGATAGCTACGCGGTCAATGTCCGTTGCCTGGATGACGTCGACATTTCCGCGCTCAGGCCGGTGCCGTTCGATGGCCGCAGCCTTTAGCAATCTGGGAATTTCATAAGGGAGAACATCATGGCCAAGAGGAAATCAGCAAGCGCCGTCTATCGCATCACCGAAGTCATCGGCACCAGCAAGACGTCGTGGGAAGACGCTGCCAAGAACGCGGTGATGACCGCGAGCAAAACCCTGCGCGACCTGCGCGTGGCCGAAGTCGACAAGCTGGACATGAAGATGGAGAACGGAAGGATCGTCGCCTACCGCGCGCGGCTGCTGCTGTCCTTCAAGTACGAGGCTTGATCATCCGAAAGCGAAGGCGCCCAGGACAAAGGTGCTGTTGTAGGACGCATGCAGCGTCAGGGGCGGCCATAACGAGCGGCTGCGCTGGGCCCACACCGCGTTGATCAGCCCCACTATCCCCACGACACCCGTAAGCACCCAGCCTTGCACACCGGGATGGATCAGGGGATGCGCATGGGCGATGGCGAAAATGGCCGAGCTTATCAAAGCCGCGAGCGCCAGGGGCAGGGACTGTTGCAGCCAGCTCAGCATGAGGCCGCGAAAGTACATTTCCTCGACAAAGGGCGCGAGCAGGCCGACCACCGGCAAAATGAGCAGCAATTCATTGACCGATTTCGGAACCAGCATTTTGTCGCTCGGCGTTTCGCGGAATTCGACGATCTTGTTCGCTTCGAGATAACCGAGAATGAAAACCACGGCGAAGGCGAGCAACACGCCGGTGACAAGCGCCCGGTTGATTTGGCTGCGCGAAACCTCGCGTGAATAGGTGGCGACCAGGGATGCCGAGCGGCCGCGCACGGAAAATCCCAGCACAATGAGCGCAGCCAAATAGAGCGTGCCGAACGCGAGCCAGACCGCGGGGGTGTTCCATTCGCCTCGCTCGGCCATGGTCTTGAATTCCTCCGGCGACAGGCCGAAAGCCGAGCCGGCAAACCCGGCACCAACGCCGAGCGCAACCAGAAGGCCAAGCCAGACAACAAACGTCGCCAGCGGGACAAGTACGATCTCCCACCAGCGAATGGGGTGGCCGGCCGGAGCGTTGTCGGATGCGTTCAAGGGAATACCGTTACGCCTATCGGCCCTTCTGGGCGGCCGCCCATTTTTCTACGGCAGCCAGCGTATTGGTCACGTGATGCGTGGGATCGAGGTCGGTGTAAGTGTAGAGAATTGTTCTGTCAGGCGAGATCACATAGGACGTTCTATTGGCCCATTCCGGCTTCTGGGGCAGCACCGCATCGTAGGATTTCATGATTTGCTGGTCGGCGTCAGAGGCCACCGCGAACTTGTTGCGGCACTCCTCCACCGAAAACCGATTTAGTGTTGCAATGTCATCGCGGCTGACGCCGATCACTGTAGCGCCCAGTGCGGCGAACCGGTTCGCAGCTTCCGCAAAAAGGTGCGCCTCGACAGTGCAGCCGGAGGTGAAGGCTTTGGGATAGAAATAGAGAACGACAGGCCCCTTTTTCAGCGCCTCAGCCAGCGAAAACGTGAATTCCTTTCCGCCCAACGTCGCAGGGGCCGTGAAATCCGGCGCTTGGGCCCCGGTGTCGAGAGCGCCAAGTGCAGGCGCCGCGACAATTCCCATGGCCAACAGAGCCGCAAAAATCCGGTTCATCGCGGTCCCCCCTGACGTGCCTTCGCGCGTTATCACTATATCACTATAGGCCAAACGCCCGACCACTTGCAGGTATTCTGTGGTATCGTTTGTATGGGGCTGATCGCAATGAATGTCCTGAAACTCTTTAGCAACACAGTGTTTGTTGTTGTGCTCTCGGCCGCGACTATGGGCTGCAGCCAGTATTACGAATGGCGCATCGACCGGCTCTACGTCCAATGCAGTCAGCCCGACCTGGTGCCCACAGCCATGGATGACTGCCTCAGGCGCATAACACAGCTAGAAACAGCGTATCCTTCGCCGCGTCTGGCCTCGCTTCGCCAGCAACTTGAAATGTATGCATCGGGGCAAGGGCAGCGTGTGCTTGCTTCGACGGACCCCGCCGGACCGGGACCCGAGGGCACGCCGGCAGTCCCGGATGGGACGGCACTGCCCGATGAATATTCAGGATATCCTGGCTACAGCGAGCCGCCTTTAGGCCCAGGCTATTCCGGCTCGCCCGATCAGGGCGGAGATTACGACGAACTTCCATTTGAACCCGAAAGCGAATCGATCCCGCCCTCCGAGCCTCAGGAACCGCTTGATCCCAACAGATAACGGCCGGGATTTCAGCCCCTTACAATCGTGTTTCTGTTAATTATACTCGTGCGTGCGGGTGCCAGCCGGACCCGCCCATGGAGGTGGCGATGGAAAGCAGCGTATTCGTCGATACGGGTAAGGGGATCATCGCGGGAATTGTCGGGGCACTGGCACTCGCTTTGTTGATGTTCGTCAAAGATGCGGCAGGACTTGCACCGGAAATCAACTTGCTCGCTTCATATATGAAAATCGCCGGAACCGATTCGCAGGTAACCGGCTGGATCGCGTTCTTCGTCATCAACGCGCTTATCGTTGGCGCCGTCTTTGCCGCACTTGACGCACATCTCGAGCGCCCCGAGGGCGCCGAAGAACTCGTCCGCGGTGCGCTGTTCGGTGTCGGGCTGTGGCTTCTCGCTATGATCTTCTTGATGCCCATGGCGGGTGCCGGCGCGTTTGGCATGCGTTACGGCATTACCGCGCCGGCCGTGATTTTCATTGCCCAGATCATCCAGGGTATGGTGATGGGCGGGGTTTACGGCGCATTGCGCCCCGAACCCGTTCCGACATGACACGCACGCCGGGCGATCCCGGCCATGCGTACTATCGCGATTGACTTCGAAACGGCGAACCCATGGCCGGGCAATGCCTGTGCCATGGGGCTTGCCTGGATCGAGGGCGGGCGTGTTACGCGCGTGGAGGAAAGGCTTATCCGCCCGCGCGAGATGACATTCCACTTCACGTGGATCCACGGGATAGGGCCGGACGACGTCCACGGTTCCCCCGAATTTCCAGAAGTCTTCGCTGAATTTCGCACAGAGCTCAGAGGCGCACTTTTGCTCGCCCATAACGCGCCCTTCGATGCGGGCGTCATGCGGGGCTGCGCACGCGCCTATCGCATGCGCGCGCCGCGTTTTTCCTTTCTTTGTACTCTTGGCATCGCACGCAAGGTGTGGCCGGAACTCCGATCAAAGGCGCTTGACAGCGTGGCGCGCCATCTTGGGCTGCGCTTTCGCCATCACAATGCGGCTGAGGACGCACGCGTCTGTGCGGAAATCGCTCTTGCCGCCGCGCAAACCGTTGGCGCTCTCGAAGTTGCCGACCTACCGGCGCGCCTCGAAGTCTGGCGCGTGCAACGCGCAAGTGCCTGACCATACCAATGCGATGTCAAGGGGTGGACAGGGTTGGTGTGATACCCTATATGCCCGTCACGCGTTGCTTTCCCATTCAACCACCGTGACGCGGGGTGGAGCAGCCCGGTAGCTCGTCAGGCTCATAACCTGAAGGTCGTAGGTTCAAATCCTACCCCCGCAACCACTATTAATCTCCGAACGTCTATGACTTATACATGCCGAAGTTTTTCACATTGACGCTGTTTTGTCTCTTGGTCGCCGCTTCCTGCGAACGTCCCGTGCCTTTTCTCTATATGCCATTTTAAGTCAACCGGTCGGGCAGCCTGGAGAATTGATCTGGATCAATTCAGCGTCCACTGAAAGTAGAAATAATTATATATGTCACGATTTGACGTAATACGGAAAAGTCAGAAACACATGCTACATCGAGCATCGCCGTGCGATGTATGTAGGGTACGTGAAATTTCGGCATGCGGTTTGCTGACCTCAGATGAGCGACAACTGTTAACATCAATTATGCAGTCAGTTACGCTCCCGCCCCATCGGCTGGTTTTTGTTGAAACGGAACCAGCTCAATGTGTTTTTAATCTCACCGAGGGTGTGGTTAAGACCTATAAAATGCTGACGGACGGTCGTCGCCAGGTCACGGGATTTGTTTTTCCAGGTGATTTTCTCGGTCTCGTCCAACGTGTACGGCACGCCTACACTGCCGAAACAGTGACTGAAGCCACATTATGCCAATTCCCACGAAAGAAACTTGAAGCACTTTTTGAGTCGTTGCCTACTCTTGAGCTGCGACTACTGGGCAACGCCTCTCATGAACTCGCCGCTGCTCAAGACCAGATGATTCTCCTTGGTCGCAAGTCGGCGCGGGAGCGCGTAGCCTCGTTTCTGCTTGTGCTTGCTAGCGTCGCTCAGCGGCGAGGGCAATCGGGCAATCCTATTTCTATTCCCATGGCCCGTGCCGATGTCGCAGATTATCTCGGTCTCACTGGTGAAACCGTGAGCCGCACGATAACCAAATTCAGTATGCAGGGGCTCATAAACGTCATTAACGACAAGCGAATGGAAATCGTTGATCCAGTAACGATTCATAGAATTGCTCACGGCGCTTGGACGCGTGTCGATATCGACAAGTGAAATCGTTGTTGAACAAAGTGGTCGCGCCAACTGCGCAATAATGGGCGTTAATGCTGGTGCAGTTAGCGGGGGTCCGGTGCCATTTTATTTTTCTTCACAGTGTTGGGGGCACTAAAGGAACTGTGGCAACACCGGGCCCACCACTACCCATGTTAGAAATTCGGCTCCACATTATACTGTGCGCAACGATGCCGCGCTTCAAATGCGGTTATGAAGGGATCCTTGCTAATCTGAACCAATATGGTCGGTTCCTTGCTTTCCTGCATGATAAGTGGCGAAGCGCCCCTTAACAGCGCCTCCGCCGGGAAGCGATAGAGATTTCCTGTTGATTTCGAGACATACGCACCAGGCTCGGTCACATCTTCCCAGCTGAATTCCGGGAGAAAAGTGTGACACTCCCCTGATGCACGTGCGGTCGTGATTTTCTCCGCCATGTTGACCTCCTATTGCGCAGCCAGTCACTGGGGAATTCTGCTGCGCCGACCCGGTGAGGGCATTCACGTGAGTGCATTACCACCGGTAATAATGCGCTTGTAAATTATGCTCTTCGTACGCAAGCGCCTTGATCCGAATCACGCGGACACGGGCCGATTCCTTGCGTAATTTAAAAATTGAACGCTCGGCATTTGCCAGGATCGTCAGCCGTGCAGTCTTTCGGCTACGGATACGGACTTTATCAACGCAAAAACCGTCTGCCCCGCAACGAGACGCAGCCGTTCAAGCGAATGGCACGTGACGCGTGCGACGAGGTGGGAAGTGCCAATCGCTAAGCGGACATCGGCATGCCCGTCTTGCACGCGGACTTCCGCAATCTTTCCTTGCAGAACATTGTTGGCGCTGATGTCGCCTGGCTCTCGCAGCGCCAGCATTACGTCTTCCGCCTGTATGCGGACACGCACTTCCTCACCCACTCGTCTGGCAATGTAAGGCACGAATAGTCTACCGCCCGCGAAGGAGAGAAGACTGAGCCCCCCTTCCCGGTCATGGCTTTCTACGCGGGCTGAAAGAACCGAACCGGGATGCAAATAGCCGCCGGAAAATAGATCAAGCCTGGTCATCAGCTCAAACATGGAACCCTCCGCCTGCACACGGCCATTTTTCAGAAGCACCAAGTCGTCGGCGAGACGCGCGACTTCGTCCGTAGAATGGCTGACAAAAAGAACGGGAATCTTCGCATCGCGCGTTAGCCGCTCGAGATAGGGAAGGATTTCGCTTTTTCTTTCGGCATCGAGCGAGGCAAGCGGCTCGTCCAGCAAGAGCGCCAGCGGACCCGCCAGCAACGCGCGCCCGAGCGCGACCCGGCTTTTCTCTCCGCCTGAAAGTGTGCGCGGCCGCCGGTCGAGCAAACCTTCCAAACCGAGCAAGGCGACAATCTCGTCAAAGGCTGGTGAAACGGTTCCCGGCCGTCGCAGCCGCCCGTAAAGCAGGTTCTGTTTGACTGAAAGGTGCGGAAAGAGACGCGCATCCTGGAAAACCACAGAAACGCGTCGCGCGTGGACGGGCAGAATAATGCCACTCGTAGTGTCCAACAGCGTGCGCCCCGAGATTGCGATCTTGCCTTTCGACGGGGTCAAGAACCCGGCAATAGCGTTTACGATAGTGGTCTTGCCGGCACCGGAGGGGCCAAAAAGAGCCGTCACTCGTGGCCCAAGACGAAACGAAGCGTCGAGTGAAAAACCATCGAACTCGTGCGTGACCGAAATTTCTCCGGTCATTGTCCGATAGCCATGCGTGCCCGTCTTGCCGCGACTTCCGCCAGGATAAGCCCGAGGAGCGCCAACAGGATCGACAGTCCGGCCAGGCGCGCCGCCGCTTCCTCGCCGCCCGGCGTTTGCATCGCCGTGTAGATTGCGAGCGGCAACGTGCGTGTCTCGCCCGGAATGTTGGAAACGAAAGTAATGATGGCGCCGAATTCGCCCAAACATGCCGCGAACGCGGTGATCGCGCCAGCCACAATACCGGGAGCCGCAAGCGGCAGATGTATGCTAAAGAGCCGGTCTTGCCCGCGCGCGCCTAGCATTTCCGCTGCCTGCGCGAGATCCGCGCCGTGCAATTCCAGAGCAAGCCGTATTGCGCGAACCTGAAACGGAAAAGTCAACAGAGCGGATGCCAGTGCCGCACCTGTCCAGCTGAAGACGAAGCGGATGCCAAAGGTTTCATAAAGCCAGCTGCCAATGGGCGCTCTTGTGCCGAGCATGATGAGCAGCAAATAGCCAAGTGCGACGGGGGGAAGCACGAGGGGCAAATGCACAATGCCGTCCACCAGGATTTTTCCCGGGAACTGCGTTCGTGCCAGGAGCAGCGCACAGATGAAAGCGAAGGGCATTGCTGCAAGCACCGCAACGGCGGCTACCTGCAGGCTCAGCCGCAATGCTTCCAGTTCGGCGCCAGTCAAAAAGTCTCCCATGCGGATCGCAGTTTTGCGCAAAATGCCATGTGTGAGCGAGAGCCAGACGGCGCCTTTACGTCGAGGTAAATTCTGTTTTGGTGCAAGCACTTAAAAGGAATTTTGTCTGTGCATAATTGCTCCTGATACGGTTTGCGCAATGCTATGCGGCAAAACTGAGCGCTGGCCTGTCGTCTTTGCCGGTGTGCTTCTCGCCCTTTGCAAGCCGGATATCGCGCATGCTGGAGGCGACCACGCCTATGTTGTTCGTTTCGAACGGTGGACAGAGGCCGACGAGCGCGGTTACGGCGAGTTCATCAGAGCCATCGGAGACTCGCGCTGCAACACCGTTCATGCGTGCCTGAGGAGCGCCGCCAATCCGTTTCGCGCGAGCGACCCGCCTTGGCTGCATTTCCGTGCCGATTGCGCCGATCTTCCTTATTACCTTCGAGCCTATTACGCGTGGAAACGCGGATTGCCGTTTTCCTACGCCGACGCCGTGCAACCCCGCGGGCGTACACGCGATATCCGTTATAGCGCGCGCGGCAACGCCGTCGTTGCGCGGCGCGACGTACTTTCGTACTCCATGAGCGGTCCTGAACTGCTTGATAGAGTTCGCGACACAATTAGCTCAGCTATGTATCGCATTCATCCTCATGTTGAAGCGCCATTGCTACCCGACCATTACCCGGTAGCTGTGACGACAAAATCCATTCGGCCGGGCACCACGATTTACGATCCAAATGGTCATTTGGCCGTCGTTTATCGGGTGGAACGCGATGGGCGCGTGCGCTACATCGATTCGCATCCCGACAATACGCTCACGCGCGGAACTTATGACAAACGCTTTGTGCGTTCTTCGCCGGGAATGGGCGCCGGATTCAAGAACTGGCGTCCGCTCAGGCTGGTCGGCGCCGCGCGCGGTCCTCGCGGCGAGTTCCTGGGAGGACGCGTCGCCGTGGCGGAAAACTCGGCGCTGCCGGATTTTTCCGATGAGCAATTCTTTGGAACCGGGGCGGAGAAGCCCGCGGACCGTGCCTGGGCCAGCGGTCATTTTCGCGTGCAGGATGAGGCTCTCGACTACTACGATTTCGTGCGCGCGCGCCTCGCCGGCGGTGTGTTGCGGTTCAATCCTGTGGAAGAGTTGCGCAACATGCTGCGCTCAAATTGCGAGGACCTCCACTACCGGGCGCAAGCCGTGGAAATCGCCATTGCTGCGGGGATCCATGAAAGGCCGCATCCCGCGCGGCTGCCATTTAATATCTATGGCACGGAAGGCGACTGGGAGACCTACTCCACGCCTTCGCGCGACGCCCGCCTGAAAACGGCATTCAAGGAAGTGCGTGACGATGTTGAGCGGTTTCTCAAGCTGCACGAGGCGGGCGATCCCAAGGTTAACTACAAAGGTCATGATTTGACGGGAGAACTTCTGGAAACTTATGATCGCGAGACTTCGGCATGCAGCGTGACGTACCGCCGCAGTGACGGCAGCATCGCCGCGCTCAGCTATGCCGGCGTGGTCAAGCGTCTGTTCGCGATGTCTTTCGATCCCTATCACTGCGTCGAGTTCCGTTGGGGTGCTAGCGCTCCTCACGAGCTTCGCACGTGCAAGGACAATTCCGAAAAGCGTGCCTGGTATGCGGCGGAACAGAACCTCCGCAATCAGATAGAGCGCACCTATGAAGCGCGCATGGACCATGGCCTCGTTGAGCTCGCAGCGCCGGGAGGCGAGGGCAAGGGCGTTTCTTCGCCGCCCGGCGTCGACGTGCGCGCGTTTCTCCTCAATGTCCGCAAGAAAGGGCTGCCATCGCCGCCATTTCCCAATACCGCCACGCCTAGCGCCACGACTGGCGCCCTTCAATAGCGATCTCTGGCCGCGTTCCGGCAAAACCCGCAAACCGGACTATGAGCGGCTTCCGCTCCCGGCGGGCCCGCATTTCACGTCGGCCGGCGGTGGCGCAAGCGCACAGAGACGATCACGCGTTTGCCTCGCTCCGAGCTGATCGCCGGTCTTGATTTGCGAGTTCAGCATGATCTTCAGCGTCTGTTCGCGCGACTGGCTTGGAGCTGTGGTCTGCAAGTCAAGAGAAGCCTGCGCGGTCCTCAGGGCCGATTTGAAGTCGCTGCTCTGATAATAGGCAAGGGAAAGATCCGACAACGCATCCGGATCCGCTTTTCCGGTCTTGCGCAGCTCCTCGCCGGTCGCGATCGCTTTGGCGTAATTGCCGGCGTTTATGTTCAAGCCCAAATTGATTCTGAGGATTTGCGGCCGCTCCTCCTCCGGCATTGCGCCCGAGGCGAGTGCACGGTCAAAAGCCGCAGCTGCGTTCTTGTGATCGCGAAGCTGCGCCGAGTACTGCCCGACGAGCTTGGCTACGGCATATTCCTCGTAGGGCGACTTGTCCGATACGGACGCGTCCGCCTCCTTCGCTTTTGCCAAGGCGGCCTGCGTGTCACCTTTCTTCGCAAGCTCAATGGCCGCATTCAGCGTGACTGCGAGTTCCTGCCGCACGGCATGTTCCGTCGAACCGGGCGTGAGGACCTTCTTCTGGTATTCCACCGTCGGCGCCTGGGGCGGCGGCTGATAGCTTCGTTCCTGGGCCAACGCGAGCGCCGACGTGCCGAGCAGAAAGGCAACGGACAGCGTAGCGGCTTTTCCAAACATCGCCTGCGACATGTTTGTACTCCTTTTTTGTCCAGTTACTGGCCGCTCACCGCGACGCATAGATCGACCACAGACGCGCGATTGGCGACTGCATGCTCGCCCGCGGCACGGAATTGAAGGCGCGCAAAGCTTCGCCACGATTGCCCTGTGCAAGAAACGCTTGGCCGAGGCGAATCTTGGCTTCGTCAGCATCCTTTAACTTGTCTTTCTTGATTCCCCGCTGAATGGCGGTGACGGCGTCCGCACTGCGGTTCCACGACCCGTAAAGTTCGCCAAGCCTGATATCTGCCTCGCCATCGGCACTCGCTTTGGCCCGGGCATCGATCGCAGCCAATTGAGCTTTATTCTTCGCAGCCTGCTCGGTGGCCACATCCAGAAGGCGCTGATTGCGCGGGCCGCTCAGGACCTTGTCATTGAATGCCTTCGTCAACACGGTTTTCGCCTCGTTGGGCAGGTTGAACTGCAAGGCCAGTTTCGCCAAGAGCGAATAATCCGGTTCACCCTGCATGGCCCCGACCGCGAATTTCAGTCGGTATACGTCGAGCAACTGGTGATCCGTGATCCCCGGCCTTTGTTCAACTGCGCGCAAGAGATCGCGCCAGCGCTGAGGTGTTGGCGCGGTGCGTACTAGCAGCTCAAGCGCGTATTGTGCACCTTCACGGTCGCCCACGCGATAATAGGCAGAACGCAGCATTTCAAGCGCATCGGCGCCCGAAGACTCCGCACCTGGCCGCAGGAGTCGGATTACCTCACGGTAATTACCCTGCTGGTAATAAAGACTCGCAAAGGCAAGCTTGCCGACTCCGCCCGTACCACCTAGCTGATTGGCGTATTGCATGGCGCGCGACGCATTGCCCATTGTGAGCGCAAGCTGCATTGCGGTTTTCAGGCCAGTGGTGCGGTCAATTTGCCCCGCCGCGATCATCTTGTCGTACGTATTGAGCGCCGTCCCGTAATCGCCGCCCTGAACCGCCGCATAGGCGATGAACTGATTAATGACGGCGGCTTCGGCAGCACTTTTTCCCGATACGGCGTCAGCTTCGCGCGCTTTCGCGATAGCTTCGCGCCAGCGCCGCTGCTTGGCAAGATTCTGCGCTTCCTGCATGGCCTTAGCTACTGCCGGGTTGCGGATGGTCGCGGCGTGAGCGGCATCGGCGGCGAAGGGTTGGGTGCCTGATACAGCCGCGCAGCCCAAAAGCAACGCAAGCCCAACTGCGCGGAAGACGTTTTTCATCATGGATAACCTCATATTCGTATTCCATGCCCCGGAACTACCGGCGCCGTTATTCGCCCCTCTGTAGGAGAGGCCGTGTATCATTATTGCGGGATTTCGTACTGCTCGGTGCCAACGAAGCCGATATGCGTCACGCCGAGGCGCTGCGCATCGGCAAGCACGCGTGCTACTGCGCCGTACTTGGCTAGCCGGTCCGGCCTCAAATGAATTTCAGGCTGCGGGTCCGCCTGTGCGGCACGGCGCAAATATCCGTTCAACGTCGCGCGGCTTGGAACCGGGTTGCCATTCCAAATCGGCGTGCCGTCAAAGTCAATTTCCAGGGTAATGATTTCCGGCTCAATTAACGGAGGCTGATCCTTCGGCCGAGGCATGTCGAGCTTCACAGCATGCGTCTGAATCGGAATCGTGATGATCAGCATGACCAGCAGAACGAGCAGTACGTCGATCAACGGCGTGGTATTGATGTCAATTATGACGTCCTGTTCTCCGAGTTGTGAAGGAATGTCCATAGCCATCGTTAAGCGCTCCTACCGTGTAACGAGGGCTTCAGGCTCGGTAATGAAGCCGACCTTCAATATGCTAGCCCGCTGGCAATAGTATATCACTTGGCCCACGACTTGGAATCGAGCCTCCCTGTCCGCGCGAATATGCACCTCGGGTTGCGGCGTTTTTACGGCAGCCTGCTGCAAGCGCTGCAAAAGTTCAGGGCCGCTTACGAACTGATTGTTGTAGAAATAGTTTCCTTCCTGGTTGATGGCGATGACGATATTTTCCGGCTTGGTTAGCGTGGGAATGTTACTCGCCTCCGGAAGCTGAACGGGGATAGCTTTCAACACGACCGGCACGGTGATTAGGAAGATGATCAGGAGCACCAGCATGACGTCGGTTAGCGGAACGACATTGATGGTCGCGTTTACCTCGTCCTCGGCGCTGGGATCCTGAAGCTTATGGGACATTGCCGGTACTCCGAATGCGCCGCCCTATTTCTTGCCCGTGCTTAGCAGGAAAGTCTGTAGATCGTTGGCGAATGAGCGCATTTTCTCGTTGATCACCTTGTTGCGCCGCACAAGCAGGTTGTAGGTCAACACTGCCGGTACTGCCACCCCAAGACCCATGGCCGTCATGATGAGCGCCTCGCCAACAGGCCCGGCAACCTTGTCAATCGAAGCCTGGCCCGCGATGCCGATGGCAATGAGGGCGTGATAGATGCCCCACACGGTTCCGAACAGACCCACGAAGGGTGCCGTCGACCCGACGGATGCGAGAAACGCGATGCCGCTTTGCAGTCGGCCGTTTTCATCATCGATTGAGCGTTGCAGTGACATCGTGAGCCAATCGTTCAGTGAAAGGCCCGCTGATACGCCGCTCTGACGTTGGGTCGCTTGCACGCCGCGCTCCGCAATGACGCGAAATACATTGTTCTTCGCAAGCTTGTCGATCGCTTCGTTCAGATTGGCCGCGCTCCAGAAGCGCTTTTCCGCGGTTTTGGCCTGCTCAAGGATTCGCGACTGTTCCCAGTACTTCATGAAGAAAATGTACCAGGTGCCCACCGACATGATGACCAAGAGGATGACCGTTCCCCTTGTTACAAGGTCACCCTGCTGCCACAGGGCATCGAGGCCGTACGGATTTTGTACCTCCTCGGTCTGCGCGGCGGGGGGCGGCGGAGGAGCTGGTTCGGCAGCCGGCTCCATCTCCATGCCAGGCAGCGGCACTGCGCCGGGCTCGGTTGGTGCGCCTTCCATGGGTGCGGCGGCATCCGGCGTCGCGGCCGGAGCAGGCTCCGCAGCGGGCGCCGCGGCATTGTTTGTCTGTGCAGAGGCGGATGCCAGTGCCAGACCCAGAAATAGGACGATAGCCGAGGCGATCGTCAGGCTCTTCGCGTTCATAGTGCTTTGCTCCGTTGCGAAACGGACGCCTCTGCGTCCCCTACTTTACGAATTCCCCCGTTCCGTTTTCCCGGAATTCTCAACATTGGATCCCAACTAGAAGATCATCTTTTGATTCCGAAAGATTCTAGCCTCCAAATCACACGAGCGTTCTGCCAGTAGCGAATTGGTTTCCCATCCTTGACCGGAGCGGAATAACGCCACCTTGATTTGATCACGGAAATCGTTTTCTCATCGAGGCGCGGATAGCCGCTCGACTTTACGAGCTGGACGTCGCCTATTCTGCCGTCCTCAAGAACTAGGATCTTAACGGCGACGGTGCCTTCTTCTTCGTTAATGATCGATTGCTGCGGATAGTCGCTCTTGTAAAGCGTGTTGCGCGAGCTCGGTCGCAATGGCGAGTCGATTCTTTGCGCAGTCTGTGCCGTGATCGCGGTGGTGGGTGCCGGTGCGGAAGCAATATCGATCGTCACATCTGGCGGCGGCACGAAGGGCGGCGGCTGCTTGAACGTCGGCGGCGGCGGCGGCGGCGGCTCGCTTTTTTCTTCCGTCGGCGGGATGACGTTGACGTTTATGTTCTGTGGCAACAATTCCACTACTTGTTGCGCCAAGCCAGTAGCCAGCGCGTACACGATGCCAACATGCAGAATCGCCACTAGGCCGATGCTCACCAATCGGCTCTGTGGCGCCGTTGCGCGGGGGATTGGCCTAAGGTCCTGCGATGGTGCGCGCATCAGTCCGAATTCCCAATAAAACAAAACCCGGCGCGGCGGCACCGGGCTCCTTCCGCCGTGACGACTTCAAGGCCCCCTGTTGCGCGACCGGTTGCAATCACCAGCGCGCTTTTACGACGTACTGTTTTGCATATTAACAGCGTCTTTTCGAGGGTCCAGCGGGCAGGGGCGTTAACCTTAAACCGGAAGGCTAATTGGCCACTCCGCGACGTATTCCTCGAAGGGAACGCGCGTCCGAGGTTTCCTGCCACTGACCCCGTAATTCCTGGGGATATCGGATACGTAACGGGCGCCTGCACCTTGTTAGCGGTTCGGCCTGCGCTCATCTGGCCCGCCTTCCTCGGATTCGCGCCTCTTGCGCGGCTCGCCGCCATTCGGCGGCTCGTTTTCCTCGGCCTGAGGGCCGCGCTGCGTGCGACGGGGGCGATCCGCGCTTTCGGTATCCGGACGCCCACCGCGCGCTGCGGCGTCTTCGTCCGGCCCCCCGGTACTACGGCGGCCAGCGCCTGCATCGCGACCTGTCGGCCCACCACGAGGAGTTGCTGCCTCATTATCCGTTCCGCCCGGCCGTCCACCGCGACGTGCCGCCGCGTCATCATCCGCTCCGCCCGGGCGCCCGCCGCGGCGCATGGCGGCATCTTCATCCTGCCCGCCTGGGCCTCCCGCACGTGTTCGGTCTTCCGGACCGCCCGGGCGCCCGCCGCGGCGCATGGCGGCATCTTCATCCTGCCCGCCTGGGTCCCCCGCACGTGTTCGGTCTTCCGGACCACCCGGCCGCCCGCCGCGGCGCGCTGCACCATCCTCATCCGTTTCGCGTGGGCCCGCGCGGCTGCGGTCACGCCCGCGCTCTGTCGCGTCCGGACCAGCACGCCGCTCGCGCTCCAGGCCCTCCCGATCCACGGCCCTGCGGCCCCGATCAGTTTCGCCTGCAGCGTCGCGCGCGCGCCTTTCGGATGACGGTATCGGCCGGAAGTTACGGTCATGCAGCTTGGGTCCCGGCTGGCCCGAGCCTTCCTGGCGGGCCAGATTGCGTCCCTTGGAAACCGGAACGACCGGCACGTCCCGCTTCAAGACCGAGCGGAATTGGACCGGCCGGATCTGTTGCCCGCTCGCACGTTCGATCTGTCGTTCTGTAATCGATCGATTGACCATGCGGTCGCCTGAGATTTCGTATTTGGTCGTGTCACGCGTACGATTGATGATATTGCGTACGCGTCTCGAATCCGAGAAGGCGTACTGTTTGTAGTCGCGGCTGTAAAAATGCCGGTCGTCTACGAATATCCACAGGTTGAAGAAGGCATCGCCGCCGAGATCGTACCAGTCGGCATAGCCGTAGTAGTCGTTCCAGCCGAAACGGCCGCCATAGTACGGTCCGTCATAGAAATAACCGTAGTCGGGTGGCATCGCCAGCCAGCCGAAAAAGCCGCCACCCGTGCGAAAGATTACCCAGGCAGGCGCCCAAACATAGCCCGGAATCCACATCCATCCGTAAAAAGGATCCCACACCCAGCGCCCGTAGTGGAATGTGAGGGGCCAGGGGTCAAAGCTCACCCACAGAAGACCGACGTCTGTATATGCCCAGTACCCATTGAAATACGGGCGGTAGCGGTGTGCGCGCGGCGGAATCCACACGTCTCCCCAGCGCGGGTGCTGTATCCATCTGCCGTGCCTGGAGAGGCTGCGGTGGAAATAAGCGAAGCTCACCCCACCGACATTTATGCCTACGCTGAAATCCACGCTGGCGGCCGCAGGCGTCGGAGCGGCGACAACCGCGCCTCCGGCGAGGACACCAGCCAACGCAAAAACGGTCGCTGTGCGAGACAGGGGAAGGCGGATCATTGTTCTCTCCAACTGCGGAACCGGCGCGCCGGGTCTGCGCACGTCCGTCCAGGTCGTCCGCCCCTCTGCCGGCATTGCATTTCCAGATTATGACAACAACAAGGCCGCCGTCGCGGTTCCGCCGCCGGTAGCAGGCGGCGTACCCGCATTTCACGCAAGGTACCGAAATTGCTTCGATTTCTGGGTCCCGAGCAGGATCGCTATATTCACGAATGGCAGGAGGGGCAATGGACTTCACTAGCGACAATTCCTATGGCGCCGCGCCAGAAATCCTCCATGCACTGGCGAACGCCTCGACCGGCCCCGAAGCTGCATATGGCGAAGATGCCACAACAGCGCGGCTAAATAGCCTGTTCGCCGAGCTGTTCGGAAGCGAGGTGTCGGTGTTTCCCGTAGTGACAGGCACGGCGGCAAACTGCTTGGCGCTTGCTTCGTTCGTGCCTCCCCATGGCGCAATACTTTGCCATGAGCACGCGCACATCGATACCGACGAGTGCGGAGCAGCCGAATTTTTCACCCATGGCGCGAAACTTGTCCGCGTCAGCGGCCCTTCCGGCAAGCTGACTTCTGCAGTTCTTGAACCGGTACTTTCCCGCTTTGAGCGAGGTAACGTGCACCAGGCACAGCCCGCAGCGATCAGCATCACGCAGCCGACCGAGGCCGGAACGGTCTACCGGCCAGATGAAATCTCGACTCTTGCGCAGATCGCTCATGGGCGCGGTATGGCGTTGCACATGGACGGCGCGCGTTTTGCCAACGCGGTGGCGTTTTTGGATGTCATGCCTGCCGCTATCGCGTGGCGGGCCGGTGTTGATGCGCTATCCTTCGGTGCAACAAAGGGCGGGTGCCTTTGCGCCGAGGCCGTCGTCTTCTTCAACCAGGCGCTCGCTCGCGATTTTGCATTCCGGCGCAAGAAGGCGGGCCACCTGCTTTCCAAGATGCGATACCTATCGGTGCAGTTCGAAGCCTATCTGGCTGGCAACCTTTGGCTCACCCTCGCCCGTCACGCCAATGCGCTCGCGCAAAATCTGGCCGAAGACCTAAGCGGGATTAACAGCATCCGTGTGCTTTATCCCGTGGAGGCGAATGCAGTGTTTGCCGAAGTCCCGGTTAAATTGGCCGCTCAGTTGCGAGCAGAAGGCGCGCGCTTTTTCGATTGGGGACCAGTGATTAATGGGCGCTTGCCGATCCGCCTCATCACCTCGTTCGCCACGTCCGAACAAGATGTAAACCGCTTTATAGCGGTGGCGCGCTCAAGCTAGATGCGGCCGGTGAGCGTGATTACGCCAGTGTGCGCCTGCGCGCGCGAGCCTGCCATGATGTCGTAATTGAAGCCGAGCGACCATGAGCGATAGGCCCAGGTAAAGCTGGTGCCCGCCACGAAGCGAGAGGCGTCTGGAACTGGGCCTGTAATCGTAAAGGCAGTCGGATTGGAAGCATCGGTGAATGACGCAGTTATCTCTGCGGGATCGTTGAGGAAGTCATGGCTCCAGCCGCCACGCAATTCGGGCTGAAAGAATCCGCCTTCAAGCTCGAAGTTTTGACGCAGGCGGAGGCCAAGGAATGTGCGCAGCGAACGCTGATCGCGGGAATCGATATCCAGGCTGGCACCGCCAGCGCCCCCTTCATCGTAGGCGTTTTCGCTGACGTACAACGCGTCAATATTCAGGTATGGCGAGATAAGCAGGGATCCGGCATTAAATATGAAGCCGGTCGAGATCCCGCCTGCCGCGAGATAATCGGACCATTTACCGCGCGCCGTTCGCTTGAGATCGCCCACCTCGATGTCGCGCGAGCCCTTGAAGGTGCCATGCCCCCCAGTTGCATGCGTGTTGAAGAAAAGCACGCGGCCGCGCCAGTTCGAATACAGAGAGGCCATGAGCCATTTTACGTTTGTCTTGGAGTCGCGCGGCCTGTTCTCCGTCACATTGCCCGCAAAAAAGCTCAACGCACCGCCGAAGCGACCGTCGCGCGGCGCACCGCCATCGGCGCCAACGGCAAATCCGAAGCCTTTGCCCTCGAAGCCCGGTGCCGAGGAACTGCTGCCGTCGTCGGTAAGAAAACTGAAATACTCCTGACCCCACAGATTCAACCCAGCGGTCGAATTCGCATATTCCAACAAGGTCTGCTGGCGGGCGCCGACCGGGCCAGTGGCCTGGTCCGTCAGCATGATCGCAATCGCGCGCGTGCCGCCGCTGACATCGGGCATCAAAGAATCTAGTGCCGAAATAAAGTCTTCTTCCTTAGTCAGGCGCATCAACGCGGCGCCCAGTTCCGAATCACTCCGCGCCGCCTGCATGAGCGGGCTGTTTACGTACGAATCCGTTCCGAGGTCGCCGGCGCCGTAAATGGAAGCATGGTTTCCTTTAAGCTCCAGCTCGGTGGCGGTCTTGCGCTGGAACGATGCGACCAATTCGTTTGGTGCCGCGTCAGGAATATCGATGTCTATTGCATAAATGTACGGCGAACTCAGAAGCAGTACCGGGCCGTCCGTTCCGAAAATCAGATTTCCACCAGCGTGTAGGAGTGTGTAGTTGCCGCTGTCGGGCAGAGATGAATCGAAGCCAAAACCGATTATCGAGTTACCTGCGAAAACGGCGTTGCCCGTCGTTGTGATGATCCCTTCGCCTAGTGCCGGTGCCTCCGAACCAAGCACAAAAATTACTGTTCCGCCCGCGGCGACGTTTAGGGTGCTGGCGTCCGCAGAAGGCGTACTCAAGACGCCAAAGCCAAATACGTCAATGTTGAGTGTTCCGCCCGCGCCGGCATCATAGGAAATCGCACCGCTAAACACAGATTGTTCGCCTGCGGCACCTATGATCGTCAGACTATTCGTGCCCGCGCCAAACGCGACATTGCCCTCGACCGTGCCGCCATCGTTAAGCGCACCTATGTCCAGCGTGTCGTTGCTGGCGCCAAAGAGAATGTCGCCCGTCACCTGGCCGGTATTGACGAACACGATACTGGTTCCGGATGCGGCGTGCGAAAGGTCTGCCGCGATCGTCACAATCGAGGCATCGCTGGCATCGGTCGTCGTTGCGGATATTGTACCGCTGTTCTTGAGGGTGGTCAGAGTTCCCGACAAATCGCAAATTGTACAGGCAATGAGCGTACCCTCGAAATCTTTCGCTTCGGTCAAAGTGATCGTGGCAGAGATTACACCGCTGTTCTCGAGAGACCCGAGCGAACCGCCCTCGTCAACAAGGATTGCAGTCGCAGTGCCGCCCCCGAGACCCGAAGTCGTCGCGGCTATCTGACCTTCATTTACTATCCTTGTTGCCGTCGCGCCGCTCGCGATCTCGATTGCTATCGAGTTTGCATCGTCGGCAGTGCTCTGCGTATCGCCGCTGTTGGCAAGCGCGCTGATGACGAAGGCGTTGAAGAGCCCCCCCTCGAGCAGCACCGTGTGGCCGCTCCCGTCGCCGCTGATAAGAATTGCGGTTGCATCTACTCCCGGATCGAGCCCGTTCGCCGCGATCACTCCGCGGTTCAGTATACTGAAATTCTCGTCGGCGTTTGCCGGGTCGTCCAGAATGCCAATGACAATGTCTTGGGCGCCTGCTCCGGCCAGACTTGGCGAAATCAGCAGCGTCGGCGCGTCGCCAAACGATGACATTACCGCGCGAGCAATCCCCGTTTCGTTTCCCTCCGGTCCCGCATTGTAGATGCCGCCAGACACGCTAGCGCCGATGGCCATCGCCGGACCGCTGGGCGGATGCGATTTGGCGCTGCCAGTCGTGGCAGCACCCAATGCGGTGATTGAGCCGTTGTTTGTAATCGCGCCCGTTATGGGAGCGGTTGACAGGAGGCCAGTAGCGTTTTCCCCGATTACAATGACGGTGCCGGCTAGTCTTATGTCGCCCAAAAGCGGACCAAAAATGGCCAGCCCTATCGAATCATCGCCGGTGACCGAAACGGTTGATCCGGACTGAAGCGTAATAGGACCGGTGTAGCCCGCCGGCGCGACCTCGATGCCAATTCCACCCGTCGCGTTCTTGCCATCCAACGAAATTGTCCCGCCTTGCGTGTAGGCGGATTCCTCGCCGCCGCCTTGCAGAAGAACGCCAATCGCGCCCGTGCTGGATTTGTTGGAGATCAGGCCGTTGTTGGTGACAAAATTCTCCGAGTCGATTGTTACGGCAGCCCCGGCCTGATTGATCGAGACGGCTCCGTTCGATCCGATAAAAATGTCGCCGCTCACCGAGGTTGTGATCGGATCGTCGGTTTTGCCGTCTATAGTCGTTTGAGCGAGAGCAGGCACCGCAAGAAAGAGGCCCATCGCGCAGAGAAACGGCAGCAAGCGTCGGATGAGCACGCAGGCCTCTTAAGCTGTTTGGTTCGTTCGCTAATTCCGCACCGCCGGCCCAACTCCGGCAGGGGCGAGTGACCTTAGCGGAAAGCCCCGCGGAAACCTAGCGGTGCGTTCATGTCGGGACAACCCGGCTATAAGTGGAATACGCGACACATTACGCAAAATATAGGTTGTATCGCGGTTCATGCTGCGCCGCCCCGAGCCGCACTTTTCGCGAAGTCCAGCCCCTGCACAGAGCTGGGTGTTCGCGAACGAATGAACTGGCCTATACGCGAAAGCGATACCTTGGCCTCCGGCGCATGGGGGTAGGCCTGGAAAACGTGGTGCATTCCATCGTAGATCTCGACAGACACAGGCACGTTTGCTTCGGCCGCCTTTTCGCCGATCCGCGCCGCGTCGTCCCGCAGCAGTTCTAGGCTTCCTGCATGCACCATAATGGGTGGGAAATCGCGAAAATTGCCGAAGATAGGCGAGGCATAGGGATCCGCAGGGTTGGCGCCCTTGAGATAATGCCGCGCACTCACAAACAGCATCTCCCAGGATAGCACTACGTCGTTCAGCGAGTTCTGCAGCATGGACCAGCCCGAAAGGGCGAGGTCCGCCCAAGGCGACATCGCGACACAGCCCGCGGGCATGGCAAGTCCCGCGTTGCGGATGGCAAGAAGCGTTGCGAACGCAAGCCCGCCGCCTGAACCGTCACCGGCCAGCACAATGGACTGCGGCGGAAAGCCCTTGTTCACGAGGAAACGGTACGCATCCATCGCGTCGCGCAAACCGGCAGGAAATGGGTATTCGGGCGCAAGCCGATACGCGAGCGACAACGCGGCAGATCCCGCGGCTTTGCAGAGACGGGCAACCAGCGGCCTATGGGTTTCCGGCGACCCCGAGATGTATCCGCCGCCGTGCAGATAAAGAATGAGTTTCTGCGGCTGGGTTTCGTCAACGCGCATCCATTCGCCTTTTACGGTCCCCAGCTGCGCGCGCTCGATGATCGCATCCGGCGCAAGCGCGCCATAACGCTCGGTCATGTAGTCATATTGTCGCCGCAAATCGGCGAGCTCGACGGTCGCCGGTGTTACACGCGGCTTTATCAGGCGCGCGAGGCGCGCAGACAGGGCTATTTGCCAGCTCGGCATTCCGACACTCGCGTCGCTCTTGGATGCGGAACTGCCAATCTAGCCCGCAGGGGCACACGCCGGAAGAGCGGCCTCGCCCCTTGATCATTTTCGGGGCGAGGCCGTGGAACAAATTTTAGGCGCTTGCGCGCACCGGGACTTTAGAAGTCCTGGCGCTCGCCGATTCTGGCTTCTTAACGATGATCCGCAGGATGCCTTTGTCGAAGTGCGCCGTAACCATTTCGGGGTCTACTTCGAAGGGAAGGTTGATGGTCCGGAAGAACGCGCCGTAGGAGCGCTCAGAAAGGAAATAATTGCGCTTTTTTTCCTCGCTTTCGCGGCGCGCCTCGCCCCGGAGCGTGAGAATGTCGCCCGATACCGTCACATCGATGTCTTTTTCCGAGAGCCCCGGAAGCTCAGCCTCGATTTCAAGCTGCTTGTCCGTTTCGCTCACGTCGATGCGTGGGCTGATCGTTCTGCCGAACTCGGCGAAGTTGCCCGTTTGCATTGGCACGTTCCCAAAGTTGTCGAATATGCGGTTGACCTCCTGCTGCAGTGCAATGAAAGGATCCGTCCAGCCTCCCTGGCTCCGGCTCCAAGGGAAGGCAGACGGCAAGTGCGTGTGCATTGTCATGGTGACCTCCTCGAGTTTTCCCCCGCAGGCAATGAACGCGCGAGCGCGCCACGCGGTTTGCAGCGCACGTGCCATGAGCACAAAAAAGGACGCGCGCCCGGGGAGGCGCGCGTCCCGACAACGTCAGCCCGGAACGGGGGGGAATTCCGGATGACGCGTATGCCCTGCGGCCTTAGGCCGCCTTCGACTTCGCGTCGATCACCTTGGCCCCTGGTTGGCCATTAATGGCGATCCGGCGCGGCTTCTGCTCTTCCGGCACGATCCGCTCGAGCTCGATGTGAAGCAGCCCGTTCTCGAGCCTGGCGCCCTGGACCTCAACATGGTCCGCCAACTGGAAGCGCCGCTCGAAAGCACGGCCCGCGATGCCCTGGTACAGGAACTGCTTGTCTTCCTTGGTTTCGGTGCGCTTGCCCTGGACGGTCAGCACGCCTTCGCGAACGTCCACATTCAGGTCACCCTCGCCGAAGCCGGCAACCGCCAGCGTGATGCGATAGTGTGTGTCGTCGCTGCGCTCTATATTGTAGGGCGGATAGGACTGCGACCCTTCGTACTGCGACATGGTGTCGAGCATGTCGAACAGGTGGTCAAACCCGACCGTCGAACGGAATAGCGGTGAAAAATCGAAACTACGCATGGTCACAACCTCCTTTTCGAAGCGATGTGTCTCGGCCGGTATTCCCGGCCCCTCCGGAAGCCTTAAGGCCTTCCGGCAACGCTGATTTGGTATCGGCCAAGGCTCCCTTCAAGGGGTAAAAAAACGCCTGATTTCCCGGGGTTTCAGGGGGTGGGAGCCGTCACCATGCGAAAAAAGGCCGCCTGCCAGAACATGAGCATAAGAGAGCAGGCAACCGTCATAGCCTGGGCACGGGAGGGCGCCAAGCCGGCGCTGCGGCGAATCAGGTTTTGCAGGAAGCGGCCCTCATCGGGATTTTCCGGGTCGCGCCAATGGCCGCTGCGCAGATAGCTTTCGACGTTTGTGAGAAGCGACGAACCACGGTTGAGAATCCATTGTAGGCAAAGTCCGGGGAGAAACAACACGTAAAAGAACAGTGCGTCGCGCGATTGGACGGTCCATCCAGTCAACACATAGGCGATCACAGCTAGGTGGAGCGCGAGCAACACGATGCCAAGAGCATCGTAGCGGTAACGGCTCTGAGCAAAACTTCGCGGGTATATGCGCTGCACTGGCAAAGTCCGGCCCGCCCGGCCGGCCCCCACACGATGCGAGCAGTATAAACGCACAAATAGCGGTTTTGCTCCCGATTCGGGTGCCGGTGGTACGGTTGCCCCCGGCTGGGGAGGGGTGTTGAAATTCGCCGGAGATTCCCAGGGGCAGCGGAAGCCGGGTGCGCGCAGATAGCCCTGCCGGAGGGCAAACCAAGGTGAGCAACGGAAATGCGGCGGCCGGGGGCGCCGGTGAGCCGGCATTCGCGTGGTTTCCGGCGCCCGACGGGGTGCGCCTGCGCGCAGGCGTCTGGGGCGCGCGACCAGCGCGGAAGCTCTGCATTCTGCTCAACGGGTTCAGCGAATGGCTTGAGAAATATTCGGAGGTCGCTGCCGAGTTGCTCGAGCGGGGCTTCACAGTGGCTAGCTTCGAGTGGCGCGGCCAAGGGCAAAGCGCGCGCCTCTTGGAGGACACCCGCAAAGGTCATGTGACAGATTTCGCTGAATTCGATTCCGATCTGGCAGCATTCCTGGATGAAATCATCACTCCCTTTGGGGGCACGCGGCGCATTGCGCTGGCCCACTCGATGGGCGCGCACATCCTTTTGCGCAGGCTGCATGATCGGCCCAACGAACTAACGGCAGCCGTTCTTTGCGCACCGATGCTGCGCATACAGACCGGCCGGTATCCGTATTGGTTCACCCGCTTGCTTGCCGCCTGGTACAACCGGGAGGCCCCATCGGAAAAATTCGTCTGGGGCTCGTCCAACCACGATCCGGCAATCCTTGCGTTTGCCGACAACATGGTGACCTCGGATCCCGCGCGATTCGAGCGCGCACAGAAATTCCTGGTGGAACACCCGGAGATGCGGCTATGCGGGCCCACATTCGGCTGGCTGCACGCCGCCTTCCGTTCAACAAGCCGGCTGCAGAGGCACGCCTATCCGGAAGCAATCACTACGCCCCTGCTGGTTGTGGGGGCGCGACGCGACCAGGTGGTGGATCCTGAGGCCATCCACGATTATGCGCAACGTCTTCCCAATGCGCGTTACATCGAAATTGCCGACGCGGAACATGAAATTCTCATGGAAGCCGATGCCATTCGCTCCCAATTCTGGGCGGCATTCGACTCATTCTTGGCGGACACCGACAGGCGCTGAAACTACTCGGCCATTTCCTTTGCGCGCTTGCGCAAGTGTGGATGCAGAGCGCGTTTGCGCAGGCGGATGGATTTGGGCGTCACTTCGACCAGCTCGTCATCCTCGATATAGGCCATAGCCTGTTCAAGGGTGGGCGGGATTACAGGGATGAGGCGCACTGCCTCATCCTTTGCGGTGGTGCGGATGTTGGTAAGCTGCTTCGACTTAATGGGGTTTACGTCCAAGTCGTTACGGCGGGAATGTTCGCCGATAATCATCCCCGCATAAACCCTTGTACCGGGCGTGATGAAAAGCCTGCCGCGCTCCTCCAGGTACCAAAGAGCGTAAGCGACCGCCTCGCCGCCGGCGGTAGACACGAGAACGCCGTTATGGCGGCCTTCGATAGGACCCTTGTACGCGGCATAGGAGTGGAAGATTCGGTTGATAACGCCAGTTCCGCGCGTGTCTGTTAAGAATTCGCCGTGGTAGCCGATGAGCCCGCGCGAAGGCGCACGGAATACGAGCCGCGCTTTGCCGACACCTGTGCCGCGCATGTCCGCCAACTCACCTTTGCGGTTTGAGACTTTCTCGATCACGATCCCGGCGAAGCGCTCGTCCACGTCAATCGTGACTTCTTCGATCGGTTCAAGTTTCTGGCCTGTTTCCGCTTCGCTGCGGAAAAGAACACGCGTGCGCGAGATGGCAAGTTCAAGCCCTTCGCGCCGCATAGTTTCGATCAGTACGCCCAACTGCAATTCGCCACGGCCAGCGACTTCGTATGTTCCTTCGCCCGTCTCTGTGACGCGGATCGCGACGTTTCCCTCAGCCTCGCGTAATAGCCGCTCGCGAATAACCCGGCTCTGCACCTTGGTTCCTTCGCGGCCCGCCAAGGGCGAGTCGTTGACCAGAATTGTGACTGCAAGCGTTGGCGGGTCGATCGGGTTTGCCGCGATCGGCTTTTCTACATCCATATCGCAGAGCGTGTCGGCGACAGTCGCCTGCGACAGCCCAGCAATGGCAACGATGTCGCCCGCTTCCGCGCGCGCAATCGGTACGCGCAAAAGTCCGCGAAAGGCAAGCAGCTTGGTTGCGCGCGCCCGCTCCACCTCCATGCCCTCGCGATTGAGCGCTCTGATCACGCGGTTGACATTGACGGCGCCCGATTCGATCCGTCCCGTAAGAACTCGCCCAAGATAAGGGTCCGCCTCTAGGGTCGTTACCAGCATGGTGAAAGGGAATCCGTCGCCTGCCTTGGCCAAGGGCTTAGGCTTTGGCACGTCGGTGACAATGTGCCGGAAAAGGGGAGAAAGGTCCTTACGTTCTTGTGCCAGGTCTTCCACCGCCCAGCCCTGGCGGCCCGAAGCGAACAGGATTGGAAAATCGAGCTGATGATCACTGGCCTCCAGCGCAAGGAAGAGATCGAAGATCTCCTCCAGCGTTTCCTTTGGCTGCGCGTCGGAGCGATCCACTTTGTTCACGACCACAATGGGTTTAAGGCCGAGCTTGAGGGCCTTGGAAAGCACGAATTTCGTTTGTGGCAGTACCGATTCAGCCGCGTCCACCAGCAGCACGACGCCGTCCACCATGGAGAGAATGCGCTCCACCTCGCCACCGAAATCCGCGTGGCCCGGCGTATCGACGATGTTGATACGCGTGTCTTGCCACCCGACGCTCGTGCATTTGGCGAGGATAGTGATGCCGCGCTCACGTTCGAGCTCATTAGAATCGAGCGCGCATTCCTCAACCTGTTGGTTCTCACGGAATGCGCCGGACTGCCTCAGCAGCTGGTCGACAAGCGTCGTTTTCCCATGGTCGACATGGGCAATGATCGCAATATTTCGGATATCCATGGCGGCGGCTTATAGACGAGGGGTATGTGCTTTCGCAAACGGCATCCGTCAATAGCGAGCGAGTTCTTTGAGTCTCCAGCGCGCATCCGAATGACGCACGGCGATCAGCGCCCGCACTAGCCCCTCGAAGCCGACCTCGCGCTTGAGCGCTTCTGCAACTGCGCGCACATCGGATTCATGCTGTGCATCGGAAACCGCGTGCGCGAGACAGTGCTGGTGAGCCACGACTGCGAGCTCGTCCGAGAGGTCCCGGCCAGCGAAAAGCTTCACCGATCCGACGGCGCCCGCCCATTCGGCGTCGCGTCCGGGTGCCAGCAGACCGTCTGGCCCGGGGACCGCGACGACATATAGTCCCTTGGAACGCAACAGGCGGCAGCCCTGTCGATAGAGCCCGGCTCTTGGATGGTGTAGCCGCCAATCGGAACAAGTGAGGACAACAGCAAGCTTGCACCTACGCCACAACATGCAGCCCCCACAGTTTTTTCTAAGCTAGCAGTGAGAGCAGCGCCGAGGCCAGACGGTTTCAGGTTGTTTGCGGTCTGCTGGCGGGTTGCCTTCGATGATCATTCTGCCGCTGTGAGTCGCGCTAGTGTGGCGGCCGCCGCTGCGTTATGCGCGAAACTGACGCACCGACCTCAGGCGCTGTCCAACTGCGCTTCGAGCGCCAAGTTTGCCAGAAATTGCTCGGTACAGGCGTGCCAGGAATGGTCGAGGGCAAAGCGCCGGCAGCCCTCGGGCGGAATTGCAAGCGCGCGAAGGCACGCGGCCCCCAAATCCTCGTCAAGAACGGCCACCGGCGCACTGCCAACAACGTTCATTGGTGCCTGCGCGGGATATGCCGCGACCGGCACGCCGGATGCGAGCGCCTCGAGCAGCACTAGCCCGAATGTGTCCGTGCACGAAGGAAACACAAAAACGTCGCTCGCCGCGTAATGGCGAGCGAGATCTTCGCCGGTCTTCACGCCCAGAAATTTCGTTTTTGGGTATTTGCGTTCCAGTTCTGAGCGCTGTGGCCCCTCGCCGATGACGACCTTCGTGCCCGGTAGGTCGAGTGCGAGAAACGCTTCCACGTTCTTCTCGACCGCGATACGTCCGACATAGAGGAAAATGGGGCGCGTATAACCGAGGCCGGTCTTTTCACGCGGATGGAACAGGTTGACGTCCACGCCTCGTGACCAAAGCTTCACATTGCCAAAACCGTGGCGCTCGAGTTCGGCTTTTAGTGATTGTGTGGCTACCATCATGGCAAGCGCCGGTGCATGAAACCAGCGCAAAACGCGATACACGATGCGTTCGGAAATGAACGGAAAGCGCGCGCGCACATAATCGGGGAAACGCGTGTGAAACGACGTCGTGAACGGCAGTTTCCATTTCAGGCAGATTGCCCGCGCTGAAAGCCCGAGCGGTCCTTCTGTCGCGATGTGAATCGCGTCGGGATGAAAATCGCGGATGGCTCTCTCCAACTCGCGGCGGGGGAAGAGCGAGAGCTTTATTTCGGGATAGGTCGGCATGGGCACGGTGAGGTGGTTTTCCGGCGTTGCAAAACGGACGTAGTGGCCGCGCCTGCGCAACTCGTCTTCCAAAATCTCCAGGGTGCGGACGACGCCATTCACCTGCGGGTGCCACGCGTCCGTTACGACGAAGAGCCTAATAGGACGCGCAAATTCAACTTTTAGCGCAACCTGGGGCGCGGCACTTTCATTCAGCATGATGCGCCTTACGGGCCGCACCTGGGCCGCGTGCGCGACCGCACATCTTGTGCCTGTTATGCGGCGCGCACTTTCGCGCCCGGTGCGTGCGAATGTGGTCCAGCGGATAATCTCCAGCGAGCCGCTCATATCTTCGGCAAGAGCGCAGCAGCTTTCAACCCAGTCGCCTGCGCACGAATTCGCAGGCCGCATTGAGGACGGGTGCGAGTGCCGATCTGGTGAGCTAGGCTCGCTCTCGTTCGCGCTCGGGCGCCGCAAGCACTGAAATGTCGGCCGCCAGAAGCGCGCTGCCAAATGTTTCCAATTGCGCCTTCAACTGCGTAAACGTCTCGCGCTTTTCTATGCGCTCTTCGTCAAGGTACAGAGCGCGATTGATTTCAATCTGCAGCGCGTGCAATCCGAGCGCGGGGTTCCCATAAACCTCAGTCGTGTGGCCTCCCGCATACGGCGCGTTGCAGGCAACGCTGAACCCCAGCATGCGCAGCGCGTCGCGCACGTGGCGTGTAAGACTTGGCGAAGCCGAGGTACCGTACTGATCGCCAATCACGATATCCGGAGTGCGGGGGCCCGACGGCATGGAATGGCAGTCCACGACAATGGCGACCCCGAATCGTGCGTGCGTCTCGTGCACAAGGCGCGACAAGGCTGCGTGATACGGCCGGTAGAAATTGTCGAGACGGAACGCAGCTTCGGGGGCCGGCAAGTGGCCGAAATAGATGTCCAGACCGTCGCGCACAATGCGCGGAATTACGCCGAGCCCCGCGGCTACGCGCGCCGTCCGCGGTACCAGCGGAAGCGCGGGAAGCGCGTCGAACATTGTTGCATCAAGTTCACCGGCAGCGCGGTTTGCATCGACAAAGGCGCGAGGAAAGCGCGCCGCCAGCAGCGGAGCCCCCAGCGATGGCGCAAACGCAAACAGGTCGTCGACGAAAGCATCTTCGGAAAATCGAAGCCTCCGCGCCTCGAGCACACTTTGCGCGAGGAACGATTCCGGATAGAGGTGACCGCTGTGCGGCGATGCGAAGATGAAGGGTGTGCTTTGTCTGGCGGGCCGTGCGAGCAGAAACGGGCGGGCAATAAGCTCGTCCAGCAGGGGGTCAAACAGGTAGACTTTTACAGCCGGGACCACGGCGCCGCACACGCTGATTTGGCGGTGCAAGTGGACCATCGCGTAGGGCAGCGATCAAGGATTTGCTGCGGCCACGGACATTTACATTCCGGGAGATATTAACTGGCGTTTATCGGAAGCGGGATTATAAGTAGTACGTCTGGGGTTCCGCCGGGGGGCCTTGCGTGGCGCGTATCCTGCTTGCGGAGGACGACGAGTCCTTGCGCCGTTTTCTCGCTTCCGCGCTCGAGCGGGCGGGGCACAATGTGGTGGCCTGCGGTGACGGGGCGGTCGCCTTTGACCATCTTCAGGGGTTCAAATTCGATCTGCTTCTGTCCGACATTGTGATGCCGGGGCTGGACGGTATTGAACTTGCCAAGCGTGCCGCCGACCTCGATCCTCAGCTGAAGATCATGTTCATTACGGGATTTGCCGCGGTTGCGCTTCACCCCGCTGCGCAGGCGCCCAAACAGGCCAAGGTTCTTTCCAAACCGTTTCACCTGCGCGATATCGTGCAGGAAGTCGAGCGCATGATCGCGGCGTAGGCGGCACCGCTGTCAATTTCACGGGACCACGCGCGGGCTTACTGCAAATCTGGCGCCTGCCGTGGCGGGCGCTACGCGTTTTTATGTGATGCAATTGAGCCAATCTGGCCGATTTGATAGGGTCCGCCCCGTAGGCGCGGGCTCCCCATATGTTTATGGAAATAAAGGAACTTTTGAGCCAGACGGACGTCGCGCGGTTGAACGCCTTGGCGCAGGAAGTGAAGTTTGTCGATGGGCGCATATCGAACCCGGCGAACCCCACCAAGACGAATTTCCAGGCCGACCTTACGGACCCAAAATACAAGGAAACGTCGCAGATCGTCGCCGCCGCTATGGCGCGCAGTCGCGAGTTCAACGATTTTGCATTCCCGAAGCGCATCGCACCGCCGCTCATGCTGCGCTACGACCTGACGCAGAAATACGGCGTCCACGCCGATGCGGCCTATATGCAGGTTCCGGGCGGCTCGCTGCGTTCGGACGTATCTTGCACCGTCTTTATCTCCGACCCTGCAAGCTATCAGGGAGGCGAGCTGACGATCCATCTCGGAGTCCGCCCGCTCACCATCAAGGGTTCGCCGGGCGACTGCATCCTTTATCCCTCGACTACGCTGCACGAAGTGCAGCCGGTTCGCTCGGGCATAAGAATCGTATCCATAAGCTTCATCGAAAGCTTCGTGCCCGATGAAGTGAAACGCAATCTGCTATGGGAATTGAACGAGGTGGGCGCCCTCGAAGGTCTCAATATGAAATGGGAAAACCGCGTGCGTTTCGAGGCAGCGCGAAACAATCTCTTTCGCATGTGGTCGGCTTAGGCCGGCTTTTGTTGCAGCAGTTCGGCCGCGGCCTTGCTCTTTCCGGCCATCCGTTCGAGCCAAGCCAAGCCTTTCTTGATGTCCGCGTCCTTTTCGCTGCGCGCCTTGTTCAGAAGTTCTTCTCGCATCTCAGGCGAATATTCGTGCTCGGGCCCCTTTGCATAGCGCTTCAGCACCTGACTTTGCGCAATCGAATCCAGGTATTTTGCATCGGGCTCGAGCCCAAAATGCTTGACGACGCTTGCGACCGTTCCTTTGACATCCTTCAACAGCGCGTCGAAATCGATGGAAAGCACCCGATTGCCGAATTCCCTTTTCATCGTTTTTTCTGCGAACCGTTCGGTTAGCCAGCTCATGGCTGCAAGTTCGCCGCCCATGAAAAGGTGGGGCGGCGGCACGGGGAAACCCAGGTGTCTTTCAAGCCTGCGAACCCGCTCCGGCGCAAACCCCTTCAGATCGACGACGGAGTTTGGTCCAGCCAGCAGCGTTGCGAGAAAAGGTTCGGCCGCAAGACTCATGTAAACCGCACGCGCGTTTGGCCGGGATTTCAGAAGGCGCGGTGCCATCCGCGCCGCACTGCTTGTCGCCTTGAGCACGACGGCACGCGTGCCGGCATATCCGCGGCTCCACATCTTCAGGAACATCTCGACATAGCGGTTGAGGCGCTCTTCGCTCATGCGCGTGTTGGGCAGCGAGAGTGCCGTATAACCGTCTGCCAGAACGCGTAGCGGCAGCGGCTCGCGCAGCGGCAGCACTTGCTCCGTCTCGTCGAGCAAGCGGCTCAACAGTGTCGAGCCGACGTGGCCGCAGTGAAAAATGAAATGCAGCGGGCGTGCCTCGATTTCGCCTTCGAGTACCTGCACGACCTCGGACTCTGGAAACGGTGCGCGCGCCATGCCGGGGCGAACGAGGCGGTTGTCGAGAAAGCTTGCGGCCCTGTATTCCGCTTCGCTGATCTGCACGAAGAGGAAATCCTGGCGGACCGGCTGGACATTTTGCGGATACAGATCGGGCGATTTGCGAAGCCCGGAAAGATCGATAGTTCCGCTTGCGGCAGGCGTATCCGACATGTGGCTCCCCGGCCAAGTTCCGAAGGCAATCTAGCGGTTTATTGGGGCTTGACGGAATGCCGCTGTTCTTGCCAGCCCAAGACGCAGGGGGCTATAGAGGCCGCCCCCACTTTCGGGCACGTAGCTCAGCGGGAGAGCACTACGTTGACATCGTAGGGGTCACTGGTTCGATCCCAGTCGTGCCCACCAGTCTTCGCCGCCGCTTTGCCAAGCGTCCGTCATCGCCGCGCCACGATTGCAAGGAAATACTCCGACCGTTTGCCGCGTGCAGCGCCCGGCGCTACGCTTTAGTGGGTGCGCGCGGCCAGCCGGCCCGCGGGGAGGCATTTCCATGAAGAGGCAAAGAATCGCAATCGCGGCGGCCGCGGTCGTGGCCGCCGTCGCCGGACTTTTGTTCGTATTTCGCGACGAACTCGGCATGCGATGGGACGAGCACGGCCCCCGCCTGTTCGCCACCGGCGAGGGCGAGCCTAGGAGCGCACGCGAGGAAGCGCTGGCCGCAGGCTTTGCCTTCCGCCGGCTGGAGATAGATACGTCCAAGCCGTCCGCCGAGGCGTGCCTCTTCTTCACGCGGGAACTCGATGCCTCGGGCAAGACACGGTACGGCGACTACATTGCAGTCGCTCCCGAAACGCGGGTGGCCGTGCGTGCAACAGGCGAGCGGCTTTGCCTGGCCGGACTGCAATTCAATAAGACCTACTCCGTCGAACTGAAGGCGGGCCTCCCGTCCGCCAAAGGCGAAAAGCTGGAGGTCAGCGAAACTATTCCGGTCGAATTGCGCGACCGTCCGCCGATCGTGCGTTTTGGGGGCGGCATCCTTCTTCCACGCGAAAACGCCGAGGGCGTACCCGTCACTACTGTCAATATCTCGCGCCTCAAGTTGAAGATTCTCCGCGTGGGCGACCGCCTGCTTTCGCAACTGGAATCCGGGTTAATCGATCGCACGGCGCTTTATGGCTGGGACGCGAAGCAGATTGAGTCCGCCCACGGTTCGCTCGTCTTCGAGGGGGAAATGGACGTGCCCCTCTCGAGGAATGAGCCGGTGACCACGCTTGTTCCACTGCGCGACATGCTGAAGACGTCGGCGCCCGGCGCCTATCTCATTCTTGCCCAGAACGCGCGAGCCAAGACAGGAAGCGAAGACGGCGAGGAGTACTGGAGCGAAATCGCCGCGCAGTGGGTTATCGATTCCGATATCGGGCTCACGACCTTTCAGGGCACGCACGGCCTTACGGTGTTTGCGCGGTCGTTCTCGTCGGCGCGAGCGCTTTCAGGCGTGCGGCTTGCGCTCGTAGCGCGCAACAACAACGTTCTGCAGGAGCGCCGGACAGACTCATCGGGCCGCGCAGATTTTGATCCTGGCCTATTCCGCGCTTCCGGCGGCGACGAGCCCGTGACAGTCATGGCGTATGGCAGCGGCGGCGATTTCACCTATCTCGATCTGCGCCGCTCCGGGTTCGATCTTACCGATCGTGGTGTGGGCGGCCGCCCTGCACCGGGTCCCGTGGACGCATTCCTTTATACTGAGCGCGGCGTTTACCGCCCTGGCGAAAAAGTCGAGGCCGTCGCCATGTTGCGCGATTCGCTGGGTGTCGCGGTTACCGCGCCGCTTACGCTCGTGGTCACGCGCCCTGACGGCATGGAATTCCGCCGCAAGACGGTTGCTGCCAACGCGTTGATGGCAAGCGCCGCGCATTGGTCCATCCAGCTTACGCAGGGCGCACAGCACGGCCGCTGGCAACTGGCCGCCTATCTCGATCCCAAGGCCGATCCGGTCGGGCGTGCGGGTTTCGATGTCGCGGATTTCGTGCCGCAGCGCCTCAAGCTCACGCTGAAACCGCAGCAGCTATTTCTGAAGCCGGGCGAAGATTTCGCTATCCGAGTGGAAAGCCGCTTCCTGTATGGCGCGCCGGGGTCCGGCCTCACCGGTGAGAGCGAAGCCCGCATTGCACGCGACCCGAATCCGTTCGCCGATTATGCCGGTTATCACTGGGGCCGCGACAACGACAAGTTCGAGGACGTGCTAGTGACGCTCACTGTCCCCGAGACGGACGATGCGGGCGTAACGCTCGCGCAAGGCAATCTGGGACAACTTGCCGAAACTTCGTTGGCGCTGCGCGCAACCGTGCGCGTTTCCATTAACGAGCCAGGCGGACGGGCCACCGACGATACAGTGACGCTGCCTGTGCTCACGCGTGACGCCTGGTTTGGCATCCGGCCCGATTTCGAATGCTGCTCGGTCGCAGAAAACTCTCGCGCGGGATTTGCGCTTATTGCCGTGGACGCGCTCGGCAAGCGCATGGCGCGCAGCGGCTTGCGCTACCAGTTCCTGCGCGAGGACCGTCATTACGACTGGTACCAGGAAAACGGCGAATGGAAGTTCCATTCCACGGTGCGCACGCGCCTGATCGCTGGCGGCACGTTCGAAATTGGCTCGAACGCGCCGGCCAAGCTCGCGCAGTCGCTCCCTTGGGGCAGCTACCGGCTTATTGTGAGCGATCCAGTGAGCGGCTCGTCATCCAGCCTGGGCTTCTGGTCGGGCTGGGCGGGCGAGGCGCAGGCCGACAGGCCGGACCGCGTTCCCGTCATGGCCGACAAGGCGAGCTACAGGCCCGGCGAAACCGCACAAGTGCGCTTCCAGCCGCAGGCCGACGGCCGCGCGCTTATCGTCGTCGCAACCGACAAAGTTCATTACGTGAAGCAGATGGACGCCTCCGCCTCCGGCGCGGTCTTCAACATCGCGGTCGAAAAAGAGTGGGGTGCCGGCGCCTATGTGCTGGTGACACAGTACCGGCCTTTGCGCGAACGCGCCGGCCGCGCGCCCGTGCGCGCCATCGGCGTGGTGTGGCTGGGCATAGACAACTCCGCGCGCACGCTTTCGGCCGATATCGGCGGCGCCAAGATCGTGCGGCCGCGGCAAAACCTAACCATCCCCATCGCGGTGAAAGGACTTTCATCGGGCGAAGTGGCCTATCTCACGCTTGCCGCGGTTGATGAAGGAATTCTCCAGCTCACTGATTACAAAACACCCGATCCGGCTGGCCACTATTTCGGCAAGCGCAAGCTTGGTCTCGTCATGCAGGACGATTACGGCCGTCTGATAAAGACGGAACGTGCGGCGGCCGGCTCTATCCGCACCGGTGGCGACGGATTTGGCGGTCGCCCGCTTGCCGTCGTGCCGCAGCGCACGGTCGCGCTCTTCTCCGGCCCGATAAAACTCGTGGACGGCAAGGCAATCGTTACCTTCGCAGTCCCCGACTTCAATGGCGAACTCCGCCTCATGGCGGTGATGATGTCAAAAGAGAAGGTGGGCTCCTCGGAACGCCCACTGACGGTGCGTGATCCTGTGGTCGGCGAGCTTGTGCTGCCGCGCTTCCTCGCGCCCGGCGATGTCGCACAAGTGGGGCTGAACCTTCACAATGTAGAAGGCGCTCCCGGCAGCTACACTTCCGTCGTGCGCGCGACCGGCGCAGCCGGGCTGGCCAACGGCAGCGCGGAGACAAGGCTTACAAGATCACTTAATCGGGGCCAGCGCGTGCTCGTGCCCGTGGCGATTCAGGGAAGGGAGCCTGGCATCGCCACCATCTCGCTCGCCATGACGGGACCCAACGGGTTTGCTGTGCGCCGCAGCTGGCCAATCGAGGTACGACCGGCGCAGCTTCCGCAATCGCGCGAGGACGTCGCGCTGATCGAACCCGGGCAAAGTTGGACCTCAAATGCGCAGATAGCGTCCGGGCTCGTTCCCGCCACAACCAGTGTGTCGCTTACTGTTTCCGCCATGCACGGCTACGACGACGTCGCAGGGCTCCTGCGCTGGCTCGACAAATATCCCTATGGCTGCGTCGAGCAGACTACCAGCCGCGCGATGCCGCTACTCGTCTTTAATGAGCTTGCGCCCATGGCCGGCATTCCTTCCGACCAGGCGCTGCGCGCGCGCATCCAAGAGGCGGTCGACAATGTGCTCGACATGCAGACGCCCTCGGGCGGCTTTGGAATGTGGAGTTCGCAAAGCGACGTGAACCGCTTCATTTCCGTTTTTGCGCTCGACTTCCTCTATCAGGCGAAGGCCAAGGGATATGTCGTGCCGCAGGACGGCTTGAGACGCGGCGCCCGCTACCTGGGCGAGACTGCGGCATCGGATTCCTACGACGAGACGACGCGCTCCTATGCCTTCTATCTGTTAGCGCGCGAAGGCACCGTGAACCTGTCGGACTTGCGCTATTTTGCCGACACGCGCGGGCCCGAAATGAAGAGTGCGCTTGCGGCAGCGCTGGCCGCGGCGGCGCTGGCCCAATCGGGCGATAGGGCGCGCGCAGTCGCCAATTTCGGCCGCGCGCGTGAAATTTCTCTGGCGGCTTCGCCTGCGAAATACGAGACGTCCGATTATGGCTCGCTGCTCCGGGACGTGGCTGGCGTTACGGCGTTGGCCGCGGAAGACGCGCCTCAGCTCGTTCCCGCCCTGTTGCAGCGTTCGGGCCGCTTCAATATGCGGCTCAACGCCACGACCACCCAGGAAAAGGCGTGGATGCTGCGCGCGGCATATGAACTTTCTCTCGTGCGCGCGCCACTCAATGTGCGCGTTAACGGAAAGCCGCCAACGCCTATTGCCGGTGCCGTGCGCCTGACGCCAAGCTACGGCGAATTTGCGCGTGGCGTCGCGGTGGTCAACCAGGGAAGCGCGCCCGTGTGGCGAACGGTTTCCGTCCAGGGCCAGCCCGCTCAGCCACTGCCGCAGGAGATCAACGGCATGTCGGGCGTAAGCAAATCCGTGTGGACCATGAGCGGCAATCCGGCCGATCTCTCCCGCGCGAAGCAGAACGACCGCTTCATCGTACTGATCGAAGGCCGCATGGAGGACAATTTCTACCGCCAGATGGCGGTGCTCGATCTGCTCCCGGCGGGAGTCGAAATCGAAGCGACGCTCTCGGGCGAAGAAGGCAAGATCTATCCGTGGCTGGGTGCGCTGAGCGCTACTGCGATCGCCGAGGCCCGCGACGACCGTTACGTGTCGGCCTTCACCATCGGCTCACAATACCGGCCGAGTAATCCCAGGGACGTGGAGCCCATTCCCGGATTCCGCGTAGCCTACATCGCTCGCGCCGTGACGCCGGGGCGCTACGCATTGCCCGCGGCGGTCGTGGAGGACATGTACAACCCCGAAGTGCGCGCGCGCACAAGCATGGGAACAATGAATATCTCGCGCTAGCTGACGGAAGGCGTACCGGATGACGCGGCGGCACCTCATAATTGCGGCGTTTAGCGCGGTCGGAATCCTTTCCGCACTTGCCGCGGCTGACCGCGCCAATCCGCCTGACGTTTCCCGCGCGCAAACCGTTTCTGTCGAGGTGCGCGACAGAAACGGAGTGCTTTTGAGACCATTCCTGACCAGCGATGGCTATTGGCGTCTCAAGACGCGTCCAGCCGATGTTAGCCAGCGCTATTTGCGGCTTCTCATCACGTATGAAGACCAGCGGTTTGCCACGCATCTTGGTGTGGACGCGCTTGCCACGGCACGTGCGCTTGGACAATTCCTCGAAGCGCGCCAAGTCGTTTCGGGCGCTTCGACCATCACGATGCAGGTGGCGCGCCTGCTTGAGCCCAGGCCTAGGAGCATTGCAACCAAGCTGCGGCAAATGGTACGCGCGGTACAGCTAGAGCTGCGCTATTCCAAGGACGAGATCCTCGGAATGTATCTAACGCTCGCCCCTATGGGCGGCAATCTCGAGGGTGTGCGGGCGGCCTCGTATGCCTATTTCGGCAAAGAGCCGAAAACGCTTACGCTCGCGGAGGCGGCCCTGCTGGTGGCGCTTCCGCAATCACCGGAGCGCGCGCGGCCCGACCGCCGCTCCCTCGATGCAGAAACCGCGCGCAACAAGGTGCTCACCAGGCTATCTGCGCGCGGCTTCATCGCGCCGGAGGAAGCCGAAGAGGCGCGCCGCGGCGTGACGCCGTCCTGGCGGCTTGCGCTTCCGCTTGCGGCCCCGCATTTCAGCGATTACGTAGGACGCTCGAAGCCTGCGCAAGCAGTAATCTTGTCGACGCTCGATGCGCGCCTTCAGGAGGCCGTCGAACAGCTTGTGTCGCGCGAGGCGCGCTTTCTCGACGACGGCGCCAACGTCGCCGCCCTCATCGTGAAAACGGACACGCGCGAAATTCTCGCTTATGCCGGGGGCGTGAACTATTGGGGGCCGGCGGGGTTTGTCGACCTGGCGCGCCGGCCACGCTCGCCGGGCTCGGCGCTGAAACCATTCATCTACGGCATGGCATTCGATGACCTCGCGCTGCACCCGGCAACGCTGATGCTGGACGAGCCGCAGACGTTCGGCGATTACGCGCCCAAGAACTTTGACGGCGGATTTCAAGGCGCGGTGACCGCGCGCGATGCGTTGCGTATGTCGCTCAATGTTCCGGCGGTGGCGGTGCTTGAGCGCGTTGGGCCGCTGCGTTTCACACTGGCGCTCGCCAATTCGGGCGCACGCCTCGAGTTTCCCAGCCGCGACGCGGCGCCCAGCCTTCCCATGGCGCTGGGCGGACTTGGCATCAGCCTGAAGGACCTCACCATGCTTTATGCCGGCATCGCACGTGGCGGCGAAGTGGGCGCGCTTCGCGCGACTCGCTCGGAGGTGGCGCCAAAGGGGGCGCGGCTGTTTGGCGCCACATCCGCCCATTACCTGCGCGATATTCTTTCCGGCGCATCGCTTCCGGACGGCTGGGCAATGGGGCAGGGGCTGAAACGCCCGTGCAACATCGCTTTCAAGACCGGCACCTCATACGGCTATCGCGATGCGTGGTCGATTGGTTTCTCCAACGATTACACCGTCGGTGTATGGACGGGCCGCGCCGATGGCGCGCCGCAGCCGGACCGCGTGGGCCGCAACGACGCCGCACCCATTCTCCTTCGCATTTTTGATCTCCTGCCCGCAGACAAGCACGGCGCGCCGCCCGCGCCGGCCGACGCGATCATTGCCAATAACTCGCACCAGCTTCCGCCAGCGCTGCGTGCCTTCGAGCGCCAGACGCAAGCAGAAAGAATGCGCAAGCATGTACGACCGCCGTCGATTGCCTTTCCGCCCGACGGGGTGGTCGTTTCGCTGGACGACCGGCAGCGCGGCATCGAATTGAAGGCCGATGGCGGGCGCGCGCCCTTCACCTGGCTGGTGAACGGATCCCTCCTGGGGAGCTTCGACCGCTACGATCAGACGCTCTACGCGCCGGATGGCGAAGGGTTCAGCCGTTTCACGGTCGTGGACGTGGAAGGCGCCAGCGCAACCTCACGCGTGCGATTCAGGCGCGTGAACTAATTCGACAATTTCGTCCGCTCGCTCAGGATTCTGTAGAACAAGTCAAGAGTTGGATAACCGTCTGGCGGTAAGTTGTTTGCCTTCTGGTATTTGCGGATGGCCGCGCGCGTGCGGTTGCCGATCAGCCCATCGGGCTTGCCCGTCTCGTAACCTAGCACCGTCAAGTCCTCCTGCAGCTCGATGATCTGGTCGCGCGCGAGCGGGCGCTGGTGCCGTGGCCATGAGCCCATGACGCTACGCCCGGCCAGCCGGTCGGCCAGAAGACCGATGGCAAGCGCATACGAGGCCGCCGTGTTGTAGGTCAGCAGCACGTCGAAATTGTGCAGCGTTAGAAAGGCCGGTCCCTCGTGCCCGGCAGGCAAGTAGATT
The DNA here is from genome assembly GCA_052389895.1 of Alphaproteobacteria bacterium. GTDB lineage: Bacteria > Pseudomonadota > Alphaproteobacteria > Micropepsales > Micropepsaceae > CAVVXX01. The sequence goes on from JBQTHM010000047.1 coordinate 40,471, forward strand.
GCTGCGGATTCGTCGCCTTCCAGAGGGTCCCCGTTTGTGTCTGTTACACCGAGCGTGCCCCATTCGGTCCTGGTCTTGCGAATGCCGGGATCGGCTACTTCGAAGGCAAAATCCCTTGGCAGGATCACTTCTTCGCCCCATCGCTCGCCCATGCGCCAGCCGCTCGCCTTCAGGTAATTCGCGGACGAGGCAAGTGCATCGGTAATCGAACGGGACAGATCGCGTATGCCATCGCCATCTCCGTCCACGGCGTGATCCAGGAATGTCGTCGGCACGAACTGCGTGTGACCGAAGGCGCCGGCCCAGGAGCCGGTCATCTCGCGCGGATCCAGTTTCTCGTTCTGGGCAATGCGCAGCGCCGCGATGAGCTGGCGGCGCGCGTAATCGGCACGCGTTCCTTCATAGGCGAGCGTGGCAAGCGCCTCGAACAAGTTGAATGTGCCCTGATTGCGGCCAAACGCCGTCTCCACGCCCCAGAGGGCGGCCAGAACGCCGCGTTGCACGCCGTATTTTTCTTCCAGCCGCGAAAACAGCGGCGCGTGCGCCGAAAGCATCTCGTGACCCTTGGCGATGCGCCAGCCGGCCGCCGCGCTGTCCAGGTACTCCCAAACCGGGCGCATGAACTCGGGTTGGAACGCGTTTAATTCGAGCACGCGTCTGTTACGCGAAATCCCCGAAACGGCGCGTTCGTACACGGCGGGCGCAATGCGCGCCGATGCAGCCTCGACGCGGAAATCGCGAAGAAACCGATAGAAGGCCGCATCCTCGTGCGGCGCCGGGACAGGGACCGGAATATCGTGCGCCCCGCGCGCCTCTGAACCGGCGTTTGTCAAGGCGAGCACCAGCACGAATGCCGCGCCGGCAATGCAATGGCGCGTTCCAGCTGTCATTGTCCGAAACCGGGGCCAGTCACTGCTTTTCCCGTTATGAGGCTGACCAGGTGGACCGCCAGAAAAACAGCGAAAATGATCGAGAACAACATGAGGTAGTGATAATTCATGAACGGCACCTTCAACGGGACAGCCGGGCGGTGCGCACGCCAATAGGAAAAACCGGCAAGCGCGAGCGCGAGAGCGAGCAGTCCAATCGTCTGGTAAAGACCAAGTTCCATTTCGCTTCCTGCTGTACGCTGGCCACATTGGCCATGCGCCCCACACGCCGTTGACATGGCTCAGTGCGCTTCCTAGTTTCCGGCGGGTTAGCTGGCAAGCCGGGAGCAGCCATGAAAGTGCGCAATTCGCTTCGCTCGTTAAGGCGGCGCGACAAAAACAATCGCATCATCCGGCGCAAGGGCCGCACCTATATCATCAATAAGAAAAATCCGCGCATGAAAGCGCGGCAAGGTTAGCGTGCGTCTGCCGGCCCTATTCGTTCTTGCGTTTTTCGCGGCGACCGCCGCACAGGCGGCAACGCAAAGTGCGGACACGCTGCTTGCCGCCCTTGCCAAGGCGAAATCGGCAGACCAGGCGCGCGCAATCGAAAAGCAGCTCGAGGGCCTGTGGTCGCATTCTGGGAGTCCGAGCGCGGACCTTTTGTTGAAACGCGGCCGGGACGCGCTGGAGGCAAGCGATCTGGAGGCCGCCTCCGCCGTGCTCAAGGCGCTCACCCGCGTCGCGCCCGCATTCGCCGAAGGCTGGCACATGCGGGCCGTGGCCGCTCTGGAAATCGAGAACTACGAAGACGCGATCGTAAGCCTGCGCCGCACGCTTCAGCTCGAGCCGCGCAACTACAATGCGCTTTTGCAGCTGGGCGGCGTTCTCGAAGAATTCGACGACAAGCCTCGCGCTCTTGCCGCGTACCGCCGGGCTCTTGCCGTAAACCCGTATGCCGAAGGCGCCGAGGAACGCATTCGCGCGCTCGAACGCGAAGTCGAAGGCCAGCGGATCTAGCTCTTTCCGCCCACAAACGCGACACGCAACAGATTGGTCGAGCCCGGTGTCCCCAGAGGCACGCCTGCGGTTACGACTATGCGGTCGCCCGGTCTGGCGAACCCTTCGCTCTGTGCGATTTCACGCGCACGGTCCACGACGTCATCCAGATTGCGGGCATCCTCCGTTTCCACGCAGTGAAGGCCCCAGGAGAGGGCAAGCCTGCGTGCAGTCGAGATAAGCGGCGATAGCACGATGATAGGCGCCTCGGGGCGTTCGCGCGCCGCGCGCAATCCGGTCGAGCCGGTTTTCGTCCAGCACACGATGGCGGCCGCCCGGATCGTGTGGGTGACGTCGTGCACCGCAGCCATGAGCGCGTCCGGCATGGTCGGCTCGGGCTTCACACGCTGAGCGTCGATGACCGGCTGATATGATGGATCGCTTTCCACCGCTTGGGCGATGCGATCCATCATGGCGACCGCCTCAACGGCATGAGCGCCGGTAGCGGTTTCGGCCGAAAGCATGACGGCATCCGCGCCGTCGAATACGGCCGTAGCCACGTCCGAGACTTCGGCGCGCGTGGGCACAGCCGATTGGATCATGGATTCCAGCATTTGCGTCGCCACCACAACGGCTTTCCCGCTCTTGCGCGCGGCGCGCACGATTTCCTTCTGCCGTCCGGGCACCATTTCGAGCGGCAGCTCGACACCCAGGTCGCCGCGCGCCACCATAACGGCGTCCGCCAATGTCAGAATGTCGTCAAGCGCATCAAGCGCCGCCGGCTTTTCGATCTTGGCCAGCACGCCGCAGCGCCCGGCCACCAATTTCCTGAGCTCGGCCACGTCATCCGCGCGCTGCACGAAGGAAAGCGCAATCCAGTCCACCCCCGCATGCAGGGCATGATCGAGGTCGGCGCGATCCTTCGGCGTCAGCGCGGGAATGGGAAGAACCGTGTCGGGAAGATTGATGCCCTTGTTATCCGATACCGTTCCTCCGCGCACGACCTCCGCCTCGATAAGATCGTCGCTGACGGAAACCGTCTGCAGCCGCACCTTGCCGTCGTCGATCAGAATGGCGTGGCCCTTGCACACGGCGGAAAAAATCTCCGGATGCGGCACGGGAAGGTGCCCGGGATCGCCTGCCTTGTCGCTGAGCGCCAGGCGAACGGTTTCGCCCTCGCCAAACTTGGCCGTCCCTTTGGCAAGCTTTCCCACGCGCAGTTTCGGGCCCTGCAGGTCCGCCAGGATTCCTATGGGCCGGCCCGCCTTGAATTCTTCCTTTCGTACGGCTTCCGCCAGCGCGGCGAGGCGCTTGTGGTCGGTGTGGCTCATATTGATTCGGAAAACATCGGCGCCCGCGTCGAACAGCGCGCGAATGCGTTCGGGCGTCCCGCTGGCGGGACCGAGCGTGGCGACGATTTTGGTCTTGCGCCGGCGCCGCATTCCTAGTCCGCAAGGTTCTCGGTCCAATCGAGCGAAGCGCCCGTATCGACCTGAAAGAAGCCCTTGCGGTCATAGCCGCGCTTGGCGCAGTCCCTGTTGTCTTCGATGTGGAATTGCCCGTTGCCGCTCACGCAAAAGCCGTGTTCGCCGTCCCATCCGCCGCCGACCTCGTGGTGAACGGCAAAAAGATAGTAGTAGCGCGCAAGCAGGTTGTCGTTGAGCAGTTTGGTGCAGGATCTCGGCGGCACGGTCCACCAGCCGCGCGACGACCAATATTTCCCGTCGAAAAAACCGAATGCGACATCGGTAGCGTGGTCGGTCTTGTTGCAGACGTTGAACGCGGCCTCGGCGGGCGCGCCCAGGGTGAGCAGAATCAGGGCGAGGGCAATCCTTCTCACGCGGCGAAGGGTGTCCCGCATGCCCCCCATTCTGTCAATGCGAAACGGGGATTTCCGCGAATCAGCGTCCTGCGGCAACCTTTGCTTCCGGCAGCTCGTCGCCCTCCTGCGGCGCCTCGTCTTCGCCCAGACCGAGCTCCTTGAGCTTGCGGTAGAGCGTAGAGCGCCCGATGCCGAGCCGGCGGGCGACCTCCGACATGCGGCCGTCGTATCTTGCGATTGCCATGCGGATGATTTCGGCCTCGATCTCGTCCAGTCTGCGCATGTGCCCCGCCGCATCTGTGGCGGCAAGGCCATAGCCCGACGCAGACTCGGCCGGGGTGGGCCGGAGCGGGGGCGAAGCAAAGCGGGGCTCGGGCTGCGGTCCGTGCTCTTTCAGGCTCAATCCCATTGCGTTTGCAATTTGGGGAAAATCGGTCACATCCAGCAGGTCCGAATCGCACAGCACCACTGCGCGGAATACGGTGTTCTCCAGCTGCCGCACATTGCCGGGCCAAGCATAGGCCTCGAGCATCTGCATCGCCTCGGGCGTAATTCCGCCGACCGGCCTGTGCTCTTCCGAGGCAAAGCGCGTCACGAAGTATTGCGCCAGGGCGTCGATATCCTCGCGCCGCTCCCGCAGCGGTGGAATGAACACGGGAAAGACATTGAGGCGGTAATACAGATCTTCGCGGAACTGGCCGTCGCGCGTTCTTTCGGCGAGGTCGCAATTGGTGGCGGAAACGATTCGCACATCCACTTTCACGGGGCGTTTCGAGCCCACCGGATCGATTTCGCCTTCCTGCAGCGCGCGGAGCAGCTTCACCTGCATGTCGAGCTTGAGCTCGCCGACCTCGTCGAGGAAAAGCGTGCCGCCATTGGCCTCCTGGAATTTGCCCAGATGCTTGTCGGTTGCGCCGGTGAACGAGCCGCGCTCGTGTCCGAAGAGAATGCTTTCGACCAGAGTCTCCGGAATGGCGGCGCAGTTCACCGTGACGAACGGCTTGCCTGCGCGGTCGGACGAACCTTGGATGGCGCGCGCAATCAATTCCTTGCCGACGCCGGATTCGCCCTCGATAAGGATCGGGATGTTCGATTGCGCCGCACGCTGGCCCAGCCGCATCACCTGGCGCATGGCCGCGCTCTTGACCACGAGGTCGTCGAAGGCGAGGCGGTTTTCCTGTTTCTTCTTGAGCCGCGAAACCTCGCCCGAAAGCACGCCGAGCTTGAGCGCATTCTGGATCGAGACCTTGATCCGCTCGGGGCTCGCAGGTTTCACAAGAAAATCGTTTGCGCCCGCGCGCATCGCCTCGACGGCCGCGTCAATGCCGCCCCTGGCGGTGAGGACGATGACAGGAAGCGCATGATTCACCGCGCGCAACTTGGAAAGAACGGCGATCCCATCCAGGTCGGGCATCACCAGGTCGAGCAGCATCAGAGAAATGCCTTCGCCCTTGGGCGAAAGCACGAGATCGAGCGCAGGCCCGCCGCCGGGCGCCGTCACCGCCGCATGGCCAAGCTTGGTCACCACCGTTTCGAGCAGGCGGCGCTGAACGGGATCGTCATCGACGACAAGAATCTGCGGCATGCAAAGAACCCCGCGAGGAAGCCGTGGCAACGGCTCTTTCCATTCCCAAGCGAGCGATCCTCGCTTCCCACTGGTAAAGGCGGGTTTAAGCGTCGCTTATTGCGACAAAGGCGTGTGCATATGCTTAACGCGGCATTGCGGCGAATCTGTAACGCTGGCTGACGGCACCGCAGCGAACGCGAATGTCGCTCAAGCCCGGCTGCGTTCAGGGATGCATTTGCACCCGACGCGTTGCCATGGAGCGCGCGCGTGGTCACGCGATGCCGCTTGTGGCGAGGCGCCGTCGCATTGGCGGGCCGGACAAATATGATGCCGGCCATTCGCAGCCCGCGGGGAAGCGGGCTCGCGGCCTGGGACCAAGTGACGCGCGTGTTGCCGCAAACCCGCCCTTTGCTATAGTCGCGCGCCCATATTCCGGGGATTCTCCCATGGCCGAACATCCGCGACAGCATTCGAGCGGCGAAACGGATCTCGAAGCCCATCAGCGCACCTGGAAGGGCTTTCTCGCCCTCATGAAATGGAGCGTCATCGCGGCTCTGGCGGTTATGGCGCTGCTTGCGATCTTCCGCGCCGACTGATTCACCCCACGGATTTCCCGCGCAGACACGATGGCCACACGCATTGCGATTCCCAAAGAGCGCCGCGCGGGCGAATTGCGCGTGGCGGCGACGCCCGAAAGCGTGAAAAAGCTCAAGGCGCTTGGGGCCGATATCGTCGTGGAAACGGGCGCGGGCGCCGGCGCGCGTTTTGCCGACAGCGAATACCGGGCGGCGGGCGCCGCGATTGCGCCCGATGAGGCGTCGGCGCTGCGCGAGGCGGATGTCATCCTCAAAGTGCGCGGGCCAGAGGCAAGCGAAATCGCGCTCATGAAAGAAGGTGCCATTCTGGCCGGCCTTCTTAATCCCTATTCCGAAAAGGAAACGGCGGCGAAACTGGCGGCGGCCGGAGTCGATGCCTTTGCCATGGAGTTCCTGCCGCGTATTTCGCGCGCGCAGGCGATGGATGTGCTGTCGTCGCAGGCAAACCTCGCCGGATACAAGGCGGTGATCGACGCCGCCGCGCAATTCGGCCGCGCCATGCCGATGATGATGACGGCGGCGGGCGCGATCGCGCCCGCGCGCGTGTTCGTCCTGGGCGCGGGCGTGGCGGGGCTGCAGGCCATCGCAACCGCGCGGCGCATGGGCGCCATCGTGTCCGCCACCGACGTGCGCCCCGCCACCAAGGAACAGGTGGAGTCCTTGGGCGCGACTTTCGTGGCTGTGATGGACGATGAGTTCAAACAGGCGCAAACGGCCGCGGGCTACGCCAAGGAAATGTCGAAGGAATACCAGGCGAAGCAGCAGGCCCTCATCGCCGAGACGATCAAAAAGCAGGACATCGTCATCACCACGGCATTGATTCCCGGCAAGAAGGCGCCGGTGCTGGTGACGGAAGAGATGGTCAAGTCCATGAAGCCGGGCTCGATTATCGTGGATCTCGCGGTCGAGCAGGGCGGCAACTGCCCGCTGTCGAAAGCGGGCGAGGTGATCGAGGTGCACGGCGTCACGATCATAGGCCGTCTCAATCTGCCAGGGCGGCTCGCGGTGGACTCGTCCTCGCTTTATGCGCGCAACCTGTTCAATTTCGTCAGCCTGTTCCTCGACAAGAAGACGGGTGCGGTAGCCATGAACTGGGACGACGAGATTATCAAGGGCGCCTGTCTCACCCGCGGTGGCGCGGTCGTGCATCCGGCGCTGAAGGGATAGAACTGTGCTGATTTCAGCATCACCCCCCCCCTGGCCCTTTGGGCCATCCTCCCCCCCAAGGGGGGAGGAAAACGACGCCGGAGGGCGGAAACCGGAAACCGGAAAATGGAATCTGATTCTTGATTTCCGGGTTGTGACTTCTTGTTTCTTCTTCCTTCCCCCCTTGAGAGGGAAGGTGTCGAGCAGGCGCGCAGCGGCTGCGAGACGGAAGGGGGGTGATGCATGGAAATGATCGATCCCGTTGTTTTCCGGCTGTCGATTTTCGTGCTGGCGATTTTCGTCGGCTACTACGTGGTGTGGAGCGTGACGCCCGCGCTGCACACGCCCTTGATGAGCGTGACCAATGCCATTTCATCCGTGATTGTTGTGGGGGCGTTGATTGCAGCTTCCGTTTCGACTGTTGGGCCACAGTTAGATCATGTGCCAGCTAAAGCTGTTGATGAGACTCATGTGTCCGTTGGTGGAATAGTCATCAAAGCACCAAATCAACGTCTGGAACCACCTGCGGCGAAGCAATTCGTGGAGGCCGCCATTGATGAAGTGAGAGCAAATGCTTGGACATCCAAAATTCTCGGCTTTGTGGCGCTCTGCCTCGCTTCCGTGAACATCTTCGGCGGCTTTCTCGTCACCCAGCGCATGCTCTCCATGTACAAGAAGAAAGAGAAAAAGTGACATGTGGGAACTGCCGATTGAACTCAAAATAATGATTGCTGGCCTATTCAGTGCTGGCGTTCTCAGCTTGTTTGTGAGTCGTCGGCGAATCCAAAAAGGCGATCCAGAAAAGTTGATTGATGCGTACGCAATGCAGGCGGAGGGAATTGCGTTTTTGATCTCGACACCAATCGCAATTCTGTACCCGTACTCGTTGTGGGCTTGGGGGGTGATCCTCGCATTGCTGATGGCCTTTTGGACAATCGGTGCATTTCGCGGCAGCCGGATAGCTAAATCAAAGAAGGGCAGTTGATGGACGCTAACATTGCGGCACTGGCCTATCTCGCCTCGGGCGTGCTGTTCATTCTCGCGCTGCGCGGGCTTTCCGGCCCCGAATCGAGCCGCGCCGGCAACCGCTTCGGCATGACCGGCATGGCGCTTGCGATTGCCACCACGCTGTGGCTGGCGGGCGTCCGCGATCTTCTCACCTGGGGCATGATCGCGGGCGGCATGGCGATCGGCGGCACCATTGGCGCCCTTATCGCACGGCGCATCGCCATGACGGCGATGCCGCAGCTGGTCGCAGCGTTCCATTCGCTCGTCGGCATGGCAGCGGTTCTGGTGGCGGCCGCCGCGCTATACAGCCCCGAGGCCTACGGCATCGGTTCGGCGGGCGCGATCCACACGCAAAGCCTGATCGAGATGTCGCTTGGCGCCGCCATTGGGGCCGTCACCTTTTCCGGCTCGGTGATCGCCTTTGCCAAGCTCAACGGCAACATGTCGGGGGCGCCGATCATTCTGCCCGCGCGCCACGTTATCAACATTCTAATCGTGGCGGCCATCATCGGCTTCATTGTTTATTTCAGTATGGGCCAGGCGCATTGGACGTTCTGGGCATTGGCGGTGCTTTCATTCGTCATCGGCGTCACCATCATCATTCCCATCGGCGGCGCCGACATGCCCGTCGTCATCTCGATGCTCAACTCCTATTCGGGCTGGGCAGCCGCCGGCATCGGCTTCACGCTCGCCAACACCGCGCTCATCATCACGGGCGCGCTGGTGGGTTCGTCGGGCGCGATCCTCTCCTACATCATGTGCAGGGGCATGAACCGCTCGTTCATTTCGGTGATCCTGGGCGGCTTCGGCGGCGAAGTGGCGGCGACGAAAGCGGCCGAAACGCGCCCCGTGAAGCAGGGCTCGGCCGACGACGCGGCTTTCATTCTCAAAAACGCCGGCTCGGTCATCATTGTGCCGGGTTACGGCATGGCGGTGGCCCAGGCCCAGCACGCGTTGCGCGAGATGGCCGACAAACTGAAGAAAGAAGGCGTCAAGGTCTCCTATGCCATTCATCCCGTGGCAGGCCGCATGCCGGGGCACATGAACGTGCTCCTGGCCGAGGCCAACGTCCCCTACGACGAGGTGTTCGAGCTGGAAGACATCAACCACGCCTTTGCCCAGGCCGACGTGGCTTACGTTATCGGCGCCAACGACGTCACCAATCCCGCCGCCAAGAACAATCCGCAGTCGCCCATTTTCGGCATGCCAGTACTTGATGTCGAAAAGGCCAAGACCGTACTGTTCTCGAAGCGCGGCATGGGCTCGGGCTATGCCGGCATCGAGAACGAGCTCTTCTTCCGCGACAACACGATGATGCTGTTCGGCGACGCCAAGAAGATGACGGAAGAAATCGTCAAGGCATTGGGCTGAACCCGCTTCTTCAATTCATTCCAAACTTAATTCCCCGACGTAATCGTGGTGGCGGCGCCGGCCGCGCTGTCGTAATGCTTGCCCATGCACGAAGGCGTGCACTTGCGCGATGCGCACGAACATGGCCGCCACGGGGAACACGTCTTTCTCGGCGAAGGCCATGCGCGCGCCCAGTCGCGCACCCTCATCGTCACCTGGCTCACCGCCGCCTTCATGGTGGTGGAGGTCGTGGCGGGCCTCGTCTTCGGTTCGATGGCATTGCTTGCCGACGGCGTGCACATGGCGACACATGCGGGCGCGCTGGGACTCGCCGCAGGCGCCTATTGGCTGGCGCGACGGCACGCGCGCGATACGCGCTTCACCTTCGGCTCGGGCAAGTTCGGCGACCTCGCGGCGTTCGCCAGCGCGCTCGTTCTCGGCCTGATCGGCATCGGCGTCGGCGTCGAATCGGTCATGCGCCTCTATGCGCCCGTCGAAATCCAATACCTCGAAGCGATAATCGTTGCCGCGCTCGGTCTGCTTCTCAACATCGTCTGCGCCCTTCTTCTGCGCGAACCGGGGACGCACGGTCACGCACACCCGCATCGCGACCACAACTTGCGGGCGGCCTATCTCCATGTGCTTGCCGATGCGGCGACGTCGGTCCTTGCCGTCGTGGCGCTAATGGCCGGCCTGTGGCTTGGCGCAGGCTTCCTCGATCCCGCGGTCGGGCTCGTCGGCGCGGTAATGATCGTGCGCTGGTCCTGGCAGCTGATGCGGGACAGCGCACTCGTCCTGCTCGATGCCGAGGACGACCCCCGCCTTGCGCGCGACATCCGCGACACGCTCAACGAAATGGGCGTGAGCGTGTCCGACCTCCATCTCTGGCGGGTTGGCCCGGGGCATCGCGCGCTCATTGTTTCCATCGTGAGCGCGAATGCGCGCGCGCCCGACGAGTTCAAGACCGCGCTGGCACAACGCTATCGCGGCCTGAGCCACGTCACCGTCGAAGTGACCGTTTGCGGCGACTGCGCGCCCTAAGACTTGTTGCGTTTGGCGAACAGCAATCCCGCCCAGATCGCCGGAGCGATCAGTGCGACTGCGCCGAGCGCCGCCATCCAGGCGGGATGGGGAATGTTCGTCATCGTCCAGGCGCCGCCCGCCAAGAGGACGGCCGCAACCGCGATAGCGGGCCAAAGCCTGCGCGTGAGCCAGCTTGCCAGCGCGCCGCCACCGAAGCTCGCGACCCCCCAGGAGATGAGCACGCCAATCTTGGCGGCGAGCGGCAGGCGCTCGACCAGTTGGCCGAGCTGCGCCGGATCGCTGGTGTCGATGTCGGGCGGCGCGGGAAAAAGCAGGCCGTTGGCGGTTTCCAGTATGAAGACGAGCGCAATGCCTGCGGCGATGCCGGCAGCCGTTCCCAAAATAAGGCGCAACATCACGCGCCCCTCTGGCTTGCCAGCGCGCCCAGGCGCTCGTTGATGGAAAAAATCACCATCCACAACTCGCAAACGATGCGCCAGGCAAGCAAGCCAACGACGCCGGTCAGTGCCGCGACGAAGAAATGCACGATGCCGCTGCCGAAGCCGAGCCCCATGAACATGCTCCACACGGTCCAGAGCAGGATGAGCACCAGCCCCACCCAATAGACGAACTTGATCAGCGTGGGCGCGATCATCTTGTCGAAGTTGAGGAAGTCCTGTGTCTCCATGGCGTGCCTCCGTTTGCGCCGAGGCTATGCCAAGCCCGCAGAAACGACAAAGGCCGCCCAAGGGCGGCCCCACACAGATCACGAGTTAGCGCAGGTTATTTCGGGATCAGCCCCTCGCGCTGCATGCGCTTGCGCTGGAGCTTGCGGTAGCGGCGAATGGCTTCGGCCCGCTCGCGCGCGCGCTTTTCCGACGGTTTCTCGTAATGGCCTCTCAGTTTCATCTCGCGGAAGATGCCTTCCCTCTGCATCTTCTTTTTCAGCGCCTTGAGCGCCTGGTCGATGTTGTTGTCGCGAACGATGATCTGCAAAAGCTGCTCCTTTGGGCCTCGTTTAGGGGCGCGGCTAGATAGCAGAGGGCCCCTATTATGTCCACCCCGCCTTGCCGCAACTCACGCGCACTCCTATCACTCGTTTTCGCATGAACATCGCATTGCTTCCGGCTACGCCCGTTTTGCTGCGCGCGCTCATTGCGGAACCCGCGTCCGCGCTTGCGAAAATCTGCGCGAATGGCGCAGAGGTGCGGGACATCGTTCTCGGCGTGAGCAAGGCTACACTTGCGCTTTACGAACGCACCGGCGGCCAGGAACCCTGGATCGGCTATTTCGCCAAGGACGATGAACGCCTTGTGGGCGTGTGCTCCTTCACCGGCCCGCCCCGGAACGGGGAAGTGGAAATCGCGTATTTCACCTTTCCTCCCTTCGAAGGGCGGGGCGTTGCCACCGCCATGACCGGCGCGCTGATCGAACTTGCCTGGCGCGATCACGCGCTGCGATCGCTCATCGCCTTTACCTTGCCCGAAACCAACGCCTCGACGCGTGTGCTCGAGAAACACGGCTTCACCCGCGACGGGACCGCCAGCGATCCCGAGGCGGGCGAGGTGTGGCGCTGGCGTCTCAAGCGCCCGCTTTGACCCCATTCGAACTCCAACCGATAGTAGCGCCATGGCCATCCTGAAAATCGCCCGCATGGGACATCCGGTGCTCACACGCGCGGCCGAGCCGGTCGCCAATCCTTCGGCGCCGGAAATCCGCAAGCTTGTCGCCGACATGATCGAGACCATGAACGATGCCAATGGCGCTGGCCTTGCCGCGCCGCAAGTGCATGTGCCGCTGCGCGTGATTGTATTCGCGGCGCCGGAGGGGCGTTCCGATCCCAATTTGAACGAGGACGAACGCTTCGATCACATCGCGCCGCTGACCGTGCTGATCAATCCCGAAATGGAGATCATGGACGAGACAAAGGAAGGCATGTGGGAGGGCTGCCTCTCTGTGCCCGAGATGCGCGGCTGGGTGGAGCGCGCTTCTTACGTCCGCTACCGCGGTTACGATCTCGAGGGCCGGCGCATCCAGCGCACCGCGCGCGGGTTCCATGCCCGCGTGATCCAGCACGAATGCGACCATATCCGGGGCGTTCTCTATCCCCATTGCATGGACGACCGCAAAAAGCTCATCTTCGAAAGCGAGATCCATCATCATCTCAAACGGGCGCCCGAATGACCGCGAAGGACCCCGCCGACATTCGCGAAGCAGTGCTGAAAGCCGCACTGCCGGAAATCGACCGCGACGGATTCACCGACGACGTGCTTACGCGCGCGGGGCGCGCCGCCGGCTTCAAGCCCATCGAAGTCAACAGCGCGTTCCCCAGCGGCGCGGCGGGCCTTGTCGAAGAGTTTTCCAACTGGGCGGATGCGCGCATGGCGTCGCGCATGAAACGGGCAGAAGAAAAAGGAACGCGCGCCCGCGTGACTGCCGCCGTGCGGGCCCGGCTCGAGGCCATGGCGCCGCACAAGGAGGCGGCGCGCCGCGCGGCGTTCTTTCTCGCCATGCCGCAGAACGCAGTGCTGGCCACAAGGCTGCTCTATCGCACGGTGGACGCCATGTGGCGGGCGGCGGGCGACCGCTCCACCGATTTCAGCTTCTATACCAAGCGGGCGACCTTGGCCGGCGTCTATGGCGCAACGCTTCTTTACTGGCTGGGCGACACCTCGGAGGATCATCGCAATACATGGCCGTTCCTGCATCACCGGATTTCCGACGTGATGTCGTTCGAGAAATTCAAGCAGACCGCGCGCGAGGCGTTCGCCCAGCTGCCCGATCCCTTCGGGCTGTTCTCGGCCTGGCGGCCCGGTACGCACGACAAACACACGCGCGACTGAAAGCCAAATTCGCGCTTTTTTTGCCGCGCAGGCGCACCTCTCCCGCCCACGGGAACGCACACAAACTTTAGCGTCTTCGGCACTTGCGGGCGCGATAGCTGTGCATGCGCGCGGCCATCGGCACGCTCGTTGATGCAGTCATAGTTTGTTTCACGTGAAACGTTTTCGGATTCTCTGTTG
>JBQTHM010000048.1:0-49737 GCA_052389895.1 Alphaproteobacteria bacterium
GACAACACGTTCCTGGTGGCCGACGGTGAGCACCCTTCCCCGGGACTCGGCGAGCGCCACCAGTTCTTCCGCGTCTTCGACATCAGTGGCGATGGGCTTCTCCACCAGAACATGGGCGCCTTCTTCCAAGAAGGCGCGTGCGATGGCCGCATGCGTGCGTGCGGGCGAACAGACGCTCACCACGTCCACACGGCCGAGCAGGTTGCGCCAGTCGCCGGTCGTTGGAACATGAAAGTGGGTTTCCGCCGCGCGCCGCGCCGCGCTTTCGGGATCGGCGAATCCGACGAGTTTTACGCCAAGCAGATGCGCGTACTTCGTCGCATGAAAGCGACCAAAGACCCCCGCCCCAATCACGCCGGCACGCAGCTCCCGTTCTGCGGGAAATGCGTGGCCGTTCAATACTCTGCGGTCCAATACATGGGCCTCTGAGAAATCGCGGCTACATCGCCCGCGCGTCGCGCGAACCGCGACTCATAAAATGTTTCGCGTTGTTACACGGGTGCGCAATCAAAGGCTTAACGCTGGTTAACACTTTCAGCCTGCGACGGCGAGCGCGGGGTTCTTGAGCCGTTCGGCGCGAAGGCTTTCCGCGATCTGGAACGCCAATTCGAGCGCCTGGCTTGCATTCAACCGCGGGTCGCAATGGGTGTGGTAGCGGCTGGAGAGATCTTCGTCGGTAATTGCCTGGGCGCCGCCGAGACATTCGGTAACGTTCTTGCCCGTGAGCTCAAGATGAATGCCGCCGGCATGCGTACCTTCGGCGCGGTGCACTTGGAAAAATGTATTCACTTCTTTCAGCACGCGTTCGAAGGCGCGCGTTTTGTATCCTGACGCGGACTTCATTGTGTTTCCGTGCATGGGATCGCACGACCAGACCACTTTGCGCCCTTCGCGCGTCACCTCGCGGATCAGGCGCGGCAATTTCTCGACCGCCTTGTCCGCACCGAAGCGGCAAATGAGCGTGAGCCGGCCGGGAAGGTTCTCCGGGTTGAGGACGTCGATCAGCCTAAGCAGCTCGTCAGGCGAAACGTCCGGTCCGCATTTGAGGCCGAGCGGATTGCGTATGCCGCGCGCGTACTCGACATGGGCGCCATCGAGCGCGCGCGTGCGGTTACCGACCCAAAGCAAATGCGCCGACGTGTCGAACCATTCGCCGCTGGTTGAATCGATCCTCGTCAACGCCTGTTCGTACCAGAGCAACAGCGCTTCGTGGCTGGTGTAAAACTCTACCGAACGCAGATGCGGCACGGCCGCTGACGTAATCCCACAGGCCGCCATGAAATCGAGCGTTTCCGTAATCCTCCCGGCCAGAGCGCGATAGCGCTCGCTAGCGGGCGAGCCTGCGACGAAGCCCAGCGTCCAGCGATGGACATTGTGCAGGTCGGCATAGCCGCCCTGCGCAAGCGCGCGCAGCAGATTGAGCGTCGCAGCGGATTGCCCATAGGCTTGGAGCAGGCGTTCGGGGTTTGGCGTGCGCGATGCCGCGCTGAACTCCATGCCGTTGATGCTGTCGCCGCGATAGGACGTGAGCGTGACATTACCCCGTGTCTCAGTTGGTTCCGTGCGGGGCTTGGCGAACTGACCGGCGATGCGCCCGACCTTCACAACGGGCATTGCGGCCGCGAACGTAAGCACGACCGACATCTGCAGCATGACGCGGAACGTGTCGCGGATGTTGTCCGGATGAAACTCGGCAAACGACTCCGCGCAATCGCCGCCTTGCAGCAGAAAGGCCTTGCCTTCGGCGACCTGGCCCAGCGCCGCCATCAGATTGCGCGCTTCGCCCCCGAAAACGAGTGGCGGCGAGGTGCGCAGCCTGTCCTCCACGCGCACAAGCGCCGTCATGTCCGCGTATTCGGGGACATGGGAGATTGGCTTGCCGCGCCAGCTCGACGGGCTCCAGGCCCTGTTCATGCGCAATTTCCCGCTCTTTGGAAAGGATATAAACGATGCCGCCACGCGCTGCCAGTCTCAATCCGTTTAAGCAATTTCGTTCGCGCCTTCGGGTGGCTTTCCCGCAACTTTGTTCCGCATAGTGACGAGTTCCTCGGCGGCCGTGGGATGCACGGCCACGGCCGCATCGAACTGGGCCTTGGTTGCACCCATCTTCATGGCGACCGCCACCAGCTGTACAAGTTCCGCCGCTTCGTCGGCAAAGATGTGGCAGCCGAGCACGCGATCCGTTTTCGCGTCCACCACCAGCTTCATGAGCGCACGCTCCGCGCGGCCCGACAGCGCGTGGCGCAGCGGGCGGTAATTCGTCTTGTAGGTGTCCACTGTATATCCCTTGGCGCGGGCCGCTTCCTCGGTCAGGCCGATGGCGCCGATTTCCGGCTGGCTGAACACGGCGGTAGCGACGAGGTTGTGATCGGGCGGCGTGGGCGCGTGGCCGAACACGGTGCGCGCGAAGCACACGGCGTCATGTATGGCGACGGGGGTGAGATTCAGCCGGTTGGTCACGTCGCCGATCGCGTAAATGTTCGGCACGCTCGAGCGAGACAATTCGTCGACCACGATCGCGCCATGATCGCCCAACTCGACGCCGGCGTGCTCAAGACCAAGCTCACTCGTGTTCGGCGCGCGGCCGATGGCCAGCATCACCTGTTCAGCCTCAAGGCTATCGCCCGACGTCAGCCGCGCACGAACGCGGCCGTCGACGTGCTCGCAACCAGCGAAGATCGAGCCAAGGACGAGTTTGATGCCCTTCTTCTGCATCGAGTCCTGGAGCATGTCGCGCAACTCTTCGTCGAAGCCGCGCAGGATTTTGGGGCCGCGGTAGACGACCGTCGTTTCCACGCCGAGATTGAAGAAAATGTGCGCGAATTCGACGGCAATATAACCACCACCGGCAATGACGATATCTTTCGGCAGGCATTCCAGGTGGAACGCGTCATCCGAGGTGATGCAGCATTCCGCGCCGGGCGCGCCAGCCAAATTTCGTGACGGACTGCCGCCCGTTGCGATCAATATGTGCTCCGACGTGATCGCGCGCCCGGCCTTCGCCAGATGGACGGTGTGCGCGTCCTTGAGCACAGCGCGGTCCTCGAAAATCGCGACGCCCGCCCGGTCAACAGCCTTGCGGTAGATGCCGGATAGATGCGCGATGGCGTTGTCCTTGTTGCGGATGAGCGTAGGCCAGTCGAAGCGCGTGCCTTCGATCGTCCAGCCATAGCCGCGCGCGTCTTCGAATTCTTCCGCGTAGTGGCTAGCGTAGACAAAAAGTTTCTTCGGCACGCAGCCGCGGATGACGCAGGTGCCGCCGAAGCGGCCGTGCTCGGCGACGGCGACGCGCGCGCCAAGCTCGGCAGAGATGCGCGCCGCGCGCACGCCGCCCGAGCCGCCGCCGATCACGAAGAGATCAAAGTCGTATTTAGCCATGACGCTGAATGAGCCTCACGCCCCTGGGGCCTGCAAGAACAAGCTCGGTGGCAAGGCCGACAAACAGCCCTTGCTCGACGACGCCTGTCACTTGTGAAATTGCGGTTGCCAGTTTCGGCACATCGGTGATCGCGCCGAAGGGACAGTCATAGATGCAATTGCCGTTGTCGGTGCGGTATGGCGCGCCGTCTTTCACGCGCAGATTTGGCGCGGTCTTGTAGCCGAGTTTGGCAGCCGCTGCGGTAATACGATGCGCCGTCGTCGCGTGACCGAAAGCGATCACCTCCACCGGCAGCGGAAATTTGCCCAGGCGCGAAACCAGCTTGCTTTCATCTGCGATAACAGCCATGCGCTTGGACGACGCGGCCACGATTTTCTCGCGCAGCAGCGCGCCGCCGCCGCCCTTGATCAGATTTAGCTCGCTGTCCGCTTCGTCGGCGCCATCAACAGTGAGGTCGAGCGGCGCCAGCCTGTCGAGATCATCCAAAGGAATTCCGAGTGCGCGTGCCTTATCTTCTGTCCGCTTTGAGGTCGGCGTTCCAATGATCTTCAGGCCGCCGCGAATGCGGCCGGCCAGAAGCTCCAGAAAAACCTCCGCCGTTGAACCCGTGCCCAGGCCAAGCTTCATTCCCTCGTGCACGAGGTCGAGCGCGCGCATGGCGGCGGCACGCTTGAGCGTGGCGGAATCGCTGCCCGTCATGCGCAGAACACTAACACGCATGCGCCGGGAAATTTTGCGATTTTCTGCGCACGAGGCGCATGTGCCGCGCCCACTGGGAAACGTCCAAATTTAAATTCTTCGCCGCTTGTGCGCGCGGAGGCGCCTCATGCGATACATGTGGTCCGGTCGGCCGTTTGGTGGACGGATGCAAAAATGCGAACGGCGCGGGGGCCGGTAGGCCCTCGCGCCGTGCGTCCGCACTGCTTGCGAATATAAAGTATTTGGTGTGAGCAGCGCCGCGCTTCAAGACCCCAGTTCAAATTTATTTTTCCGTCCTTTTACCTGTAATATCAGATGGTTAGGTGCCGCGGCCGGACCCCTTGAAATCCGGCGAAAAAATTTTCGCGGCCGCTTTTGCGGCAAGCGCCGACTACTCCACCGTCACGCTTTTCGCTTGCGCAGCTGGTCCACGCCTGTGCCCTTGGCGACCGAAAAATCGACTCTGACCCCAATTTATTTGGGCCTATTTACGGCATGCCCCAACATATGAGCCCGCCTTTGACAAGAGGGCTGTCGCCTTCGCGGCAGTCCACAATAGTTGGCCAGTGCCGGTTTCGTCCAAGAGAAAAACATATGTTTCGACCGTGGGACCAGTAGGATAAATGACGGTAACGAGCAGAGAGTTTGCTGAACCCCCACCTAATGACACAATTTTCCCGCCGTCCTCTGTTAACGAGCGCGTGCCACGGGGATCGCTAGTAATCAGATCAACATCTTTGCCGTCCGTTGAAAGAATGAGTTGCCCGCGGCCTCCGGCGACAGAGAACCCGTCTTTTTGCCGCCCTGATTGATCTTTAGGCACTACCCCGCCAGATGGGAAATATGCGTAACCTTGTCCATGAGTACACTTCGTAATGACGGTAAACTGCGCCGCATAAGACGGAGAATGGGCCAAGATCACCAGCAAGCAAAATCCGAGTAGGCAAATATTTTTCATCTATCCGCCCCTAAACATTACTCAAGATCAGTAGCATAACACTGCTAATCAGCATCGTTAAGAAGCCTTCCTTTGCCTCTTTCTAGACTGTTTGAACCTCGCTTTGGGTCTTGCCTTCAATGAAGCGTGATGCTGTGGCTTCATTTGAAACGAACGGCGCAGACCGGCGTCCAGCCGTTCCGTAATTTCAGACTTCGACAATCCATCCTTTTGGGGCTGCCACATGCCACTACTGACATCTGACGATGCAATGAAGCACCCTCCACTAACGCAGGAGGATTTCAAGAGGCCACCACCGGAAATTGGCAGCGATTCCGACGCCCTCATTTATCAGGCAATCGGACACTGTATTGCTCAATGGTCGCCGGTTGAAGAACAATACGACCGCCTCTTCGGCGCATTGGTCAATTCCGAAAGTGATGCTCTCTCTCGCGCGCTGGGGCAACTTACAAGTTTTTACTACAAGACGCGGCTAATCAGGAGTGCCGCCGAATTGGTCTTAAGAAAACACGCAGGCCTACTTTGCGAACTCGACAAAACCAGCAAGGTCGCGGAAAGGGCCATAGATCGGCGAAACGACGTGGCCCACGGCCAAGTCGTTTCACTGACAGTTGAGCAGGTGGATTACAAATTTGTCGTTATTCCGACCATCTACAGCAAAAACACTTCCGCCAAAATGGAACGCGATTATATTTATGGGCTGCGCACCTTAAATGACTTCGCAGTGAAGTTCTTTATACTGCGGTGGCAAACCTATGCCCTCGTCAACCGTATCGCATGTGCTTTGGCCTGACCGCCCACATAATAATCGAATAATCGGGGTCGAATAATCGGGGTCAGAGTGGATTTGTTGGCGAACGCGGCCCGTACTACCCCACCTTAACCAACTTCGCCATATTGCGCGGCTGGACCACGCCGGCGCCCTTGGCTACCAAATAAATCGACTCTGACCCCAATTACCCCTAATTAGATTTCATCGCGTTCACACCACCAGTTCCACGCAGCCAAGGCGGCGAAAATGGCTAATGGAGCGCCGAGCGCGAGGGCAGCACGCTGAATATGGCCGTCGGGAAACAGAAGGCCAATGGCTACAAGAAAAATACTACTGCCGACCAATGCTACGAGCGTCGAGCGCATTGTGGGAAGGTTTTTACGCAGCCATTGGTTGGCGCGTGGTGACGTCTCAACGAAACCCGCGAGCCCAAACCAAAACACGACCCCGAACATAAAAGCCTCTTCTTCGGAATGGGTGCTTACAAGAAACGTCCAAGAAACTATGCAGAGAATTTGACTAAATACGCGCCCGAACCTATTTCCGTGATCGCCTGACTGTTTGTCTTCGCCTAAATCGTGGGCCATTTTCTTAATAGTCGGGTTAATAATCGGGGTCAGAGTGGATTTGTTGGCGGTCGCGGCCGGCTCTATTCCACCGTCACCGACTTGTTCTATTCCACCGTCACCGACTTAGCGAGGTTGCGCGGCTGGTCCACATCAGTGCCTTTGGCGACGGCGGTGTGATAGGCGAGTAGCTGAACCGGGAGCGCGTAGAGCAGCGGTGCGATGAAGGGATCGGCCTCCGGCACCGCGATGCTGGCCCAAGCGCCGTCGCCAAAGCGTGCCAGCCCCTTCGCATCCGAAATGAGCAACACGCGGCCGCCGCGTGCCATCACCTCCTGCGCGTTGGAGGCAGTCTTTTCGAACAACGCATCCGACGGCGCAATCACAATCACGGGGACATTCTTGTCGATCAGCGCGATGGGCCCGTGTTTCATCTCTCCGGCGGCGTAGCCCTCGGCGTGAATGTAGGAAATCTCCTTCAGCTTGAGCGCGCCTTCCAGCGCCAGCGGAAAATGCACACCGCGGCCCAGATAGAGTACGTCGCGGGCGCGGGCGAGCTCGCGCCCCAGCGCCTTGAACTCGGAGTCCTGCGCCAGCATCTTCACCATGTGACGCGGCGTTTCGAGCAGCGCGGAACAAAGCCGGCGCCCTTCCGCCGCGTCGATCCTGCCGCGGACACGCGCCGCCGCAATCGCCAGCGCAGCCAGCACGGCAAGCTGGCACGTGAACGCCTTGGTGGAGGCCACCCCGATCTCGGGACCTGCGTAAGTGGGAAAAACGATTCCGGCCTCGCGCGTCATCGTGCTTTCGGCCGCGTTCACGATGGCCGCCGTTTCCTGGCCCGCGCGTTTTGCCTCGCGCAGCGCCGCCAGCGTGTCCGCCGTTTCGCCCGATTGCGAAATGTACAGGCAGAAGCCGTCTTTGGGATAAACCGGCTCGCGGTAGCGCAACTCGGAGGCGATGTCGGCCTCTACCGGCAGCCTCGCCAGTTTTTCGAACCAGTACTTGCCGACGAGCCCGGCGTAGAACGCAGTGCCGCAAGCGGAAATCGTCAGCCGCGAGACGGAGCCGAACAGTTTCGTCGCGTCAGTGCCTGGCAGATCGACATTTGGCCCCGTCGCATCCACATAGCGCGCGATGGTGTGGCTCACCACCTCGGGCTGCTCGTGGATTTCCTTTGCCATGAAATGCTTGTGCCCGCCCTTGTCGATCAACTGCGACGAGGCCGTGACAAGTTTCACTTCGCGCCGGGCGGCTTTGCCATGCTCATCGAGGATGCTGACCTCGTTTCCCTTGGCGATCGCGACGTCGCCATCCTCAAGATACGAAATGCGGCTGGTAAAGGGCGCGAGCGCAAACGCGTCCGATCCCAAATAAATTTCGCCGTCGCCGTAGCCTACGGCGAGCGGGCTGCCGCGCCGCGCGCCCACGATCAGGCCGGGATCGTCGCGGAAAATTATGGCCAGCGCGAAGGCGCCTTGCAGGCGGCGGATGGCCGATTGCGCCGCAGCGGCAGGCGCCTGGCCATTTTCGAGATAGTGCGTCACCAGGTGCACAGCCACTTCGGTGTCCGTTTCGGACTCGAACTGGTGGCCCTCACTCATCAACTCGTCGCGCAGCTCGCGGAAGTTTTCGATGATGCCGTTGTGCACGAGGGCCACGCGCGACGAGGCGTGCGGGTGCGCGTTGCGCTCGGTGGGCGCACCGTGTGTGGCCCAGCGCGTATGGCCAATGCCCGTCGTGCCATGCAATGGATGCTTGGCGAGGACCCGCGCAAGCTCTGCCAACTTGCCCGGGCTGCGGCGGCGCTCGATGCGGCCGCCGTCGAGCGTGGCGATGCCCGCCGAGTCATAGCCGCGATACTCGAGCCGCTTCAGCGCCTCCAGAATTACGGGCGCCGCGTCGATCTTGCCCACTATGCCGACGATGCCGCACATCTATTTTCCTTTGCCCTTGCGCGCGCGCAACTCCTTGGCGCGGCCCTTCTTCGTTTCCTGGCGCGCGCGGCCGAAAACGAGTGCATCGCCTTCGACATCTTCCGTGACAACACTTCCCGCCGCCACATAGGCGCCGTCGCCCAGCTTGAGCGGCGCCACCAGCGTGGCGTTGGAGCCCACGAATACTCCCTTGCCGATGTTGGTTTTCGTCTTTCTGACGCCGTCGTAATTACACGTAATGGTGCCCGCGCCGATGTTGCTGCCCGCCCCCACGCGTGCATCGCCGAGATACGCCAGATGGTTGGCCTTGGCCCCTTCCTCGACGCGCGAATTCTTCACCTCGACAAAATTGCCGATATGGGCGTTTGCCTCGAGCACCGTTCCAGGCCGCAGCCGCGCAAACGGGCCGACGATCGCGCCGGCACCTATCTCTGCGCCCTCGATGTGGCAGAAGCTGCGAATCTCGGCGCCCTTGCGCACGCGCACGCCCGGGCCAAACACTACGAACGGGCCGATCGCGACATCGGCTTCGATTTCGGTATCGGCGGAAAGATACACGGTTGAGGGATCCATGAAAGTAACGCCCGCATCCATCAGCTCGCGGCGGCGGCGCTCCTGGAAGGCCGCTTCCGCTTTCGCCAAGTCGCTGCGCGAGTTCACGCCGATCATCTCCCCCGCATCCGCTTCGGCGAAGGTGCATTTGAGCCCCTGCCCGCGCGCCGCGGCAATGACATCAGTCAGATAATACTCGCCTTGCGCATTGCGGTTGCCAACCGATTTGAGCAGGGAGAACAGCGTTTCCGCCTTCGCCGCCAGCGGCCCGGAGAAACATAGCCCGATGCGCCGTTCCTCGGCACTGGCGTCCTTGTGCTCAACGATGCGTTCGAGCGCATCGCCGCGCGTCACCATGCGCCCATAGCCGGTTGGGTCGGCGGGACGAAAACCCAGCGTGGCTATGTCGGCATGGCCGAGCCGCGCAACCAGCGCTTTCGCCGTCGCGGATGTCACCAACGGCGCATCACCGAAGAGAACCAGGACGTTTCCGGAGTGGTGCTGCAAAGCCGCATCGGCAGACATCACGGCATGGCCGGTGCCCAGTGGCGCGTCTTGAATGGCGACGCTTGCGCCGCATTCTTTGGCGAGAGCCCCGATTGCGTCCTCACCATCGCCCGCAACGACAACGATGCGTTCGGCGCCAAGAGACTGCGCGGCGACGAGCACGTGCGCCAGCATCGGACGGCCGCCAATCGCGTGCAGCACCTTTGGCCGCGCGGATTTCATCCGCACGCCCTTGCCCGCGGCGAGAATGACAACGGCAAGCCCGGCGCTCATCCGTCTGCTGACAAACCTTTCCGCTAATCCGCTTGTCCCCTAGGCAACAGCATGACAAGCGTAAATTGAAGAATTGTTTCCTATTCTTTCCCTTTGGCCGGGTTGCGGCCTATTTGCGGCGATCTGCCGGCGCGCAAATCCGCAAACAGCGTAATTACGCGTGGCCGCCATGCCTTCGCCGGGCGTAAACGCCTTGGGCGGACGAATGTACGCGGCCGCGATGGACCACTTCCACCTACACGCCTATTCTTTCCCGCCGGGGGCGGAGAAGCAGCGAGGAGAAGTCGCCATGATTTGGCTTCGCATTGCAGCACTAGGCATTTTGCTTTCCCTCACCCAGTCGGCCGCTGGCCAGGCGCAACCAAGCGCCGCAGACTGGGCCAACGCCCAGACGGTGCAAATCGATCTGGACAGCTATTCGTTTTCGCCGAAAACGCTGCGCCTGAAACAGGGCGCAGCCTACCGCCTTCACATCGTGAATAAAGCGTCCAAAGGGCACAACTTCGACGCGCCGGAATTTTTCGCGGCGGTAACGGTTGCGCCCGACGACGCGGCGAAAGTTGCCGAAGGAAAAGTCGATCTCGCGGGTGGAGAATCCGTGGACGTAAAAATCGTCCCAACGAAGCGCGGCACGTACAAGGTCACCTGCTCGCGCTTCCTGCATGCTTCCTTCGGGATGACCGGGGAAGCCATCATAGAATGAATAAGGCGACCGCTGGCGCGCTTGACGCCCGCCGCGCCTAGGCCATATCACAGCCGCCCCCTGGGGCGCGTAGCTCAGCGGGAGAGCACTCCCTTCACACGGGAGGGGTCGCATGTTCAATCCATGCCGCGCCCACCATCCTTCGCTGCGCAGCAGCGGAGCCTGTCACGCCTTAGCCCGCAGGTCGAAGGCGGATTCGTTGCCAGCTTGCTATGGCGGGGCAATCGGAGCTTTCGCCCGCTGCGAGGACTGCGGCTCGGCGAAGAGTCTTTCGCGCAGTGCAGCCGAGTGCCTTTCGCTCGTGGCCGTCGCTCCATTTGCAGCGACCCACCGCGCCACGTCTTTCCAAACGTTTTCCGCCTGCAGGTCGCGCAGCAGCATGTGATAGCCGTTTGGATAGATGGCGACCCTGGCGCCGTCGAGAACGCGCGCGACCTCCTGGACAGGCTCCCTGGGGACGATCTCGTCCTTTTCGCCATAAAGGAAAAGGACGGGCGGGCTGTTGACTCTGCTCGCTGCGTCATAGGCCTCGTCCATCAAGGTGACCAGGCCGTAAACCGCGTCCACGCGCGCGCGGCGCTGATAGAACGGATCGCGGGCGAGCGCGCGCAGCATTTCCACGTTATCGGAAGGCACGCGGCGCAGTCCTTCGCCGGAAAGGCTCCACCATGGCGTCGAATGCGCCGCGAGCCACAGCGCGACGCGGTGCGTAAGCGGGAGCTTCCGCCAGCCCCATACGGCGGGCGCCGACAAAATCACGCCTTCGACGCGTGGCGGCGACGGCGAGGCCATGGCGCTCAGCACCACGGCAGCACCCATGCTTTCCCCCAGCGCAAAAGTTGGCACGCCGGGGTGGCGCGCGCGCACCACTTCGACAAAGTCCGTGAAATCGCGGCTCATCAACTCGCTGCCCGCCCACATTCCCTTGTTGGGCGAGCGGCCGAAGCCGCGCTGGTCATAGGCATAGGTGGTGATGCCGCGCTTCGCCCACCACGAGCCCGGCATGGCGAACGCGTTGGCGTAGTCGCCCATGCCATGCAGCGCCACTATGATCGCCTTCGGTTTTTCGGCCTCCCAGCGTTGCAGGCCGAGCGCCAGGCCGTCGCGCGTGATGAAGCGGTTGCCCTCGATTGCCGGCGCGCGTGAGTCCGCGCCCAGCTGCGCAAGGCGGGGCGCACAGGCGGCGGTCAGCGCGAGCGCAAGCGCCATTACGACGATAGCGCGCGCCGCACGCGCCGGCGCAAAACCGGCAGCAGCTCGCGTGCGAACCATGAATTGCGCTTCAGCCATGCATTGTTCCGCCAGGACGGGTGCGGCAAGGGCATAAGACGCTGGCCGTATTGGCGCCAGGCACAAACTGTCTCATGCACGGACCTCTTCGCGCGATTTCCCAGGTGGTATCGCTGGGCATACGCCCCGATGGCAAGCACCAGCGTAAACTCCGGAGCGGCGGCGAACAGGCGATCATGCCAATTGCGCACGCATTCCGGGCGCGGAGGCAGGTCGCCGCCGTGGCCGTCGTAACCGGGAAAGCAGAAGCCCATCGGCACGATAGCAATGCGGCTTTCGTCGTAAAAGGTTTCGCGGTCCACGCCCATCCATTCGCGCAGCCGGTCGCCGGAGGGATCGTTGAATGGCAGGCCGGTCTCGTGGACGCGGATTCCGGGCGCCTGCCCCGCGACGCAGATACGCGCCGTTAGCGAAAGCCGCACCACCGGGCGCGGCTCATGCGCGAGATGTGGCGCGCAAATGCGGCAGGCGCGCACTTCGCGAAGCAACGCGGGCAAAGGCTCGCGCTTGAGCCGCATCAGCATGGTCTAACGGCTGAAGAGAACCTTCATTTGCGGGTTTTCGCGCCGCCACATCACATTGTCGAGGAAATAGTGATGCACGTTGATAAATATCGAGAAGACAAACATGAAGAGGTAATTGCCGAAAATCTCCCGGTTATAGGTGCCGACCGCATCGAGATATTTCGGCGCCGCAACAAAGCCGAGATAGCCGAGCGCAATGCCGAGCGCGATGAAGAGCGCAAGCTGGCCGGACGCGGTCTTTGTCCACGTCTTAAGGAAACCGCCCCAATCGGCGCGCGCGGGCGGCGCGGCTTTTCCCGGCTCGGCATTCAATTGAAACCGCCACACGACCGCCAGGTATTGCAGCGAATGGAATGTGGGCACGACCGCCAGAAACAGCGGGTGAATACGCACGAAGATGACCCACAGATAGAGCGTCACCAAATAGGAGAGCACGCCGATCCAGGGCAGCTTGCCGCCGTTGGCCCGCCACTGCTTCCACAGGCCCGTCAGCGTCAACACGGTCGTGAACGCGGCAATAAGGCAAACCGCCTGATAGGCAGGCGTGGGAAGCGCCAGCGTGTAGTACTTCATGCCGAGGTAGCTGATCTGCTGCGAGATAGCGTGGTTAATCATCAGCCACGACACGAACCACGAGGCGTAACCGTTGAGACGCAGAATGAATTTCAGGTCCTGCGACAGCGGCATGCGCTTTTGAACAGAATCCACGACCAGGATGCCGTAGCCCTGCTTCACGTAATGCCAGCCGACAAGAAAAAACATAAGATTGACCCCGTAGCCGAGCAGCTTGGGATCGTCGGCCATGACTGCGATGGCGAAAAACGCCGTCAACGCCGCGGGAACAAACACCGCGGCAAACAGGTAGCGCACGCGCAGCGAGTCCGGGAACAGCGAGCCGAATGCCTTTTCGCGGAAGTTGCGATAGAAAATCTGATACGAGTGAGCGAAGTGCGGCTGATTGATCAGTGTCATCAGTACGACGACCATCACGCCCTGTTGGGCCGGCGAGATGCCGTTTGGCAGCAGGACGGCGATCAAGCCGAGGATGATGACAGCCCCGCCCCCGAGCATAAGAAAGTCGGCCCACGGACCGAAAAAATAACCGGGCTTGCGTCCGGCGGCACGGACAGGCGCTGCGGCCTCAGCCGTTGGTGCGAAGCTCGCGCCGGTCGACACCGCGGGTTCCGCACGCATTACATCGGTCATGTCCTGCGTCCAGGAAGAATGGCTATAATTAGCAAAATACCTGCGGCCACGTAACGATCCTTTGCCGCACCTGTTCCCGCAAGGCACGCCACATGGAACATTGCCGATTTGTCGTGATACGGTAAGCCGTGCTTCCCGTTAGCGGTTTTGATCATCTGAGCCTGACCTGCCGCCACGCCGCGGCGACGCGAAAGTTCTACGCATCGGTTTTGGGATTTCGCGTGAGCGCGCGCATGCCGCAATGGGGCATGACCGAGATTTCCGCGGGCGACGCAACCATTGTTCTTGTGGATGCGGAATCGGACAGGGGTTCCTGGGCAAAATCCACGCGGGGCGCCGGCGAAAACGTGCATCACTTCTGCCTGCGCCTGAAATCTTTCGACGAAATCGCTTTCCGCACGCTGCTCGCGAAGCGCGGCGTTGCGATCGAGGAAGAGCAGCGTGAAATGACGCCCAAGGGCATGGAGCACGCCTTCTATGTCCGCGATCCCGAGGGAAACCTCGTCGAGCTGCGCGGGGTAGCTGCAAGGAAGCGCCGACTCCGTTCAGGGACGCGCGGCTGAAGCCATTTCCGCGTCGCGCGGCAGCGGCGGCACGGGCGCGCAAGTCCAGAGCATTGGGGATTCCTCTATGGGGGGGGAAATTTCCGTATCCCGCCGCCGGTCGCGCGCGGCCGGGGACGCGGCGACCTCCGCTTCGCCATAAGACGATGCCGCAGGGGCGCTTGCGTCGCGCAACGGCGCGGCGCTTGCGGGCTTGACGTCGCACGTTGCAACCAAGAGCAAGAACGCAGCGCCAAAAGTGACAAAGGCAGGGGCGCGATAATTCTGATGCGATTGCATGGAGGCCTCCCTCGAGAGATGCCGGCCAACGCTGACGGCCTATTTGGTCCGGCCAAGGGCGCGATTGCGGCGGCATCTGGGCGATGCTGCGCCGGAGCCGCGACGCGTGCGTGCTATAAAGTTCCGATGGCGGAAAGAAGCGCCGGTACGATAGAAATTCAAGTGGAAGAGATCGCGCAGCTCTTCGACATGCTGGACCCCTATCCGTTCCGGGAGCGCGATCTCGACAAGAACGCCGAAGAATACATCGTGAGCTGGGCGCGCGAGTTTCCCCGGCAGGCCCCCTTGCGCATACGCATCCACCTGCCCAGGAGCGAAGCGGAGAAACCCGCGGCCCGCGACGTCAGCCAGGCGCTGGCGCGCTATTTCGCCTATCGCGCGGAGGCCGAGACGCGGGAGCTCAAGGAATTGTTCCGCATCGGGCGGCGCTCGCTCGCCATCGGCATGGCGGTGCTGGCGGCCTGCGTCACGGCTGGGCGCCTTGTCGTGCAGTCCGTGGGAACGACGCAGCTGAGCCTTGTGCTGAGCGAGAGCCTGCTGCTTCTGGGATGGGTTTCCAATTGGCGGCCCATCGAGATCTTCCTGCACGGCTGGTGGCCGATCGCGCGCAAACGCGACCTCTACCGGCGGCTGGCAGCGGCCACAATAGAGTTGGCCCCGCGTTGAACGCGGGCGCCGGGGCCGCTTTCACGGCGGCGCGCCATCCGGCTCGACATCACGCGGCGAAGGATGGATGATCCGGCGCCCGTGATTGCGAAAAGCCGCGGGCTGACAAGATCATAGGTGGACGTTGGGACCCGGAGGCATTATCCGGGTTTGGTGCGGCTAGCCGCCAGGAGCGAGGAGCAACATGCATTACCGGACGATCGTCATCGGGCTTTTGGCCCTTTCCCTTTGCGCGCCTGCGGCATTGGCAAAGACGAAGACGGACCGCGAGCGCGCCGAGCTGCGCGGGCTGGTGAACACGGTGCTGACCGAACAGGAAATCACCGACGTGGACGGCGACAAGACCACGACGCGCCGCATAAAGGTCCGCGAAATCACCTACGACAAGGAAGGCAATCTGACGGAAGAAAAAATCTATTACTCCTCGGACGTCACTCGTGTGCGCAAGCCCGAACGCATTTCGGCGGAAGCGATCACCTTCGTTTCCGAAATGGGTAACGCCACCGAACGCTACAAATTCGACAAGTCGGATAACGTCAGCGAAAAGACGATCACCTATGGCGCCGACCCGAACGCGGCCGCGGACGAAACCATCCGCTATACCCATGACAAAAAGGACCGCGTGACGCAGGAAGAAATCATCGGCAAAGACGGCAGCGTTGAAAACACGCTTGCCTACACGCGCGACGCCAAGGGCCACGTCGTCGGCGTCGAACAGCGCGGCAAGGATGCGCAGGCGCCCTATCCCACGCTCGTCTACACCTACGAATTCGACAAGCAGGGCAACTGGGTTAAGCGCACTCAGACAGTGACCAACGTGCCCCCGGAAGACATCTGGAAATACAGCGAAAGCCAGCATGGCCCGCTGGTGCGCACGTTTACGTATTATCCGGCGCCGCCCAAAAAGAAGGCAGTGCCCAAGCCGCCGCCCGCGCCCGCGCCCGTGGCGGAGCAGCCGCCGGCGACGACGACATACGACACGTCGCCTATCATCATCACGCCCTGACCATCGTCAGGCTGAAAAGCTGGCCGCAAACGTCAATTCGCGGACGGCTTTCTCCATTGCCTGAACCGGACTAACATACCTCTCACAAGATGGAGGGGATGATGATGCGCAACTTTGCGGCTATGGCGGTTTTAGCGGCCCTCTTGTTCGGGCCTGCGCTTGCAAGCGCTGCGGAATTGGCCGGCGAAGGCCAGACACCGGGCAGCAAGGTTGTCGTCACTTCGCTCAAGCGCGACGCCGGCGGCACCGTCACGCTGCGCTTTCAGATCGCGAATGATGGTGACGCGGACGTCAAAACTTATGGCGTGCTCGGCCAATTTTTCACGACCGACAAAGTCACCTTGATCGACGCCGCGAACAAGAAAAAGTACCTCGCCATCAAGGACGACGCGGGGACTTGCCTCTGCAGCGAATTGAAAGGCGACGTCGTCAAGGGCTCGCGCTTCAATCTCTGGGTCAAGTTCCCGGCGCCGCCCGCCGACGTAAACAAGATCACGGTGATCGTCCCCAGCTTCGAACCGGTTGAGGTGCCCATCACCGCCGCCGCGCCGTAAGCGGAGCGCTGCCATGAACCGTCTTCTCATTGCCGTGCTCGTCGGCCTGTTGGCGGGGCCTGCGATCGCCGCCCAAACCAACCCGATTGGACTTAAATTCACGACGATCCCGCTCGTCTTCAAGGTCATCGAGCTCAATCGCGTCATCGAGACCACGAAGGAAGTCACCATCGAGCTTCCCGGCGACGTGCTGTTCGATTTCGACAAGTCGGACATCCGCCACGATGCGGCGGACGCGCTTAAACAGGCGGCGGGCATTCTGAAAGCGCGGGCCAAAGGACCGGTGCGCGTTGAAGGGCACACGGATGCAAAGGGCAAGCCCGATTATAACCAGAAGCTGTCCGAGGCGCGGGCCAACTCGGTGAGGAAGTGGCTGATGGAGAAGGAAGGCCTCTCCGGCATGACCTTCACCACCAAGGGCTTCGGCGCAACCAAGCCGGCCGCGCCCAACACCAATCCGGACGGCTCGGACAATCCCGACGGGCGGCAAAAAAATCGCCGCGTCGCTCTTGTCTTCGGGAAAAGCGGATAACGCATGAGGGCTTTCGCGCCGGTGCTATTCCTGGCGGCATCGGTCGCGGCCGCCGCCATAGCCGCAGAGCCCATCGCTCCGCCCGTGTGGAGCGCAAAGTGGTTTTTCCCGCACGAGATTCCGTCCGGGGCCACCGTTATCCTGCCGCGCGATGAGCACCGGCCCCCCGCCGTCATCGGGTTTCGTTTCAAGATGGCGCCGCCCACGGGTTGGAACGTGAGCTGGACAAACAATGTGCAGGCTCTCGGCAAGCAGCTCACGCAGGAAGTGGCGAGAGGCCAAGGCGAGGGCCAGCTTTATTTCAGGGTCGATCCCTGCGCCGTCGCCGGCATTGACATGCCGGGAACGGAAATTCCCGTTCAATACGAATTCGTGTTCAGCGCCACGCAGCAGGTCGGAACGTTGCCGACAGGCGGCAGCTGGAATCCGCCCATTTCAAAAGGAAGCTTCATTCTGAGGCTCGATCGCGACACGGTGGCGCCCATGATCAATACGCTCAACGCGCCGAGTACCGCCTATCGCGACCAGACGATCCAGGTCACGCTCGCCGCGACCGACATTTCCGAAGAGATCGGCGACAAGCTCATCTGGGATTCAGGCCTGCACACGTTTACTTTGGATGGGCCCGCGGGCCCGCGCCAATCCGGGCGGCAAGTGGAAACGATTGACGATAGCTATCCGCAGCGGTGCGCCGATAAGGTCAAGAAGGAGCGGCACGTTTTCTCCTACACGATTCCCCACAGCGCGCAGCCGGGGGACACGATCACGCTGCGCGCCGAAGTCGTGGATTGGTCGGGAAACCCAAGCACTCAGGACACAGTGGTAAAAATTGTCGAGCAGCCCAAACCCGACACGCCATTTCCGCCGCGCGCAGGCTGCAGCGAAGTAGGCGGATTCACGACCTATTATCAGGGCGTCGGCGGCACCTGCCACGGCACAATGTTTGTCTGTAAAGACACGCTTCAGGTTGCTTGCAATGCCAAATGGTTTTGGCGCCCCAATTCGGTTATGGAAAAAGTAGAAGGCCCGCAAGTCTGCTGCGACGATTGGCGCAAGGCGCGCCAATCGAAAAAACCCTGCGACGTGAGCATCGACTCCGACTGCGACGGCATCCGCAACAGCGAAGACAGAGCGCCGGGAAGTTCGAGCGCTCGCTAGCGGCCGGGACCGAGGATGGCTTCGCGGCGCTTCAGGCTTGCCGCGGACCAGAGCCTCTTCATGTCGTAGTAGACCTTGAACTCCGGCACGCTCTTGGGAAGGCCGACCCAGGGTTGCTTCGAACGCGTAAAGATGTGCGCGTTGGGCTTCAACGCTTTGGGATTGTCGAGCGTGCCCACGCGCACAAAGCGGATTTTCGGCCTGCCGCCGTAATCGCTCCAAAGGGCGACCTGGCATTTCGGGCAGCGGTATATGTCGTGCGGGCGGCCGCTGCTGGCCGGCACGCGCACGGGAACCGGCTTGCCGGAAAGGATTTCTATGCGATCCGTTTCGATGACCGCGTTGAGCACGAAGGCACTTCCCGTCTGCCGCTGGCAGTCCAGGCAATGGCAGCAATTCACGAACATGGGCGCGGATTTCAGGCAGTAGCGCACGTTGCCGCAGGCGCAGCCGCCTTCCAGTTTTTTCATTGTCTTCCCCAAAGATTGGCGCACCGATTGAGATGCGGCGCGGGCTTCATTAAGACGTGAAGCCATGAAAGCATCAAGCCACCGCTTCTGCGTCGCGCCGATGATGGAACGCACCGACCGGCATTGCCGCGTGCTGCACCGTCTGCTCAGCGCCCGCGCGCGTCTCTACACCGAGATGGTGACGGCCGAAGCCGTACTGCACGGCCAGCCTGACCGGCTGCTCGGCTTTTCCGATATCGAGCACCCGGTGGCGCTACAGCTCGGCGGCGCGGAGCCGGCAAAGCTCGCGCAGGCCGCGCGCATCGGCGAAGACGCCGGCTACGACGAGATCAATCTCAATGTCGGCTGCCCGTCCGATCGCGTGCAGTCGGGGCGCTTCGGTGCCTGCCTCATGCGCGAGCCCAAGCTGGTCGCCGATTGCGTGGCGGCAATGCGGGCTGCCGCAAGCGTTCCCGTGACCGTCAAATGCCGCATCGGCGTGGACGATCAGGATCCGCAATGCTCGCTTCGCGCTCTCGTAGACGCCTGCGCGGAGGCCGGCGCGACCGTGTTCACCGTGCATGCGCGCAAGGCGTGGCTGGCAGGGATAAGCCCGCGGGAGAATCGCGACGTTCCGCCGCTCGACTACGAGCTGGTCTATGCGCTAAAGCGCGAGCGGCCCCAACTCACCGTCGCCGTCAACGGCGGAATCCGTTCGCTTGACGAAGCAGAAAACCATTTGCGCCATGTGGACGGCGTGATGATGGGGCGCGCGGTCTACCAGACGCCCGCCATTCTGGCCGAGGTCGACGCGCGCTTCTTCGGCGACGCCGCAGCCAATATTGATGCTGGTATCGATGCGTACGTGGACTACGTCGCGGCGAATTTGAAGCAAGGCGCGCCGCTCAACGCCATGACCAAGCATATGCTCGGGCTTTTCCACGGCCGCCCGGGCGCCCGACTTTTCCGCCGCCATCTGAGTGAAAACGCCACGCGCCCGGGCGCCGACATTCGCGTTTTACGCGACGGGCTTGCTTTCCTGAACACACAGCACGCCGCTGCAGCAGCATAGGCACCACTTGTGGATTGTTAGGCGGGAATGAAACGAGCCACCGGCTTCCATGAGAGCATGAACGCGCATTTCGCATTGGAGGCATTCATGCCCGAACTCATACTCGAACCCGTCATGGATCCCGATCCCAACAAGCTGGAAGAAGCCTATGAAGTCGTCGCGGACCTGCAAACCAAGGTCGGCGGCGCTACCGTGCGCGTGCCGAAATTCTTCCAATTCGACGGCGCCAGTATTCCTGCGCCGGCATGGCAACTGATCGGCACGCCGTTCCACCCGCGCCTGATGACGGCCTCTGTCTTTCACGACTGGACCTATCACACGCACCAGATCAAGAAGAAGGACGCGGACGATCTGTTTTACAGCCTGCTGCTCAAGGATGGCGTCGGCAAAACGCGCGCCTGGCTGATGTACGAGGCCGTGAGCACCTTTGGCGACAGCTATTGGTCGAACGACGACGCGGACAAGGCGTACATCAAGCGGCTCGCCGGGCGCATCAAGAAGGATGGACGAGAGCCGGCCGATTACGGAATAAAGCCGTCATAGCCGCGCTGTTGTTTCTCCCCCCGTTGTTACGGGGGGAGAACCGCCCGAAGGGCGGGAGGGGGCGGCACTGACATTGCCCTCTCCTCTCCGCTTCGCTCCCCCGGATTTAATCCGGGGTCGCTCAGCACCTCCGCCGTAACAACGGAGGAGGATAACCATTGTCTAAATCTTCTGATCGTATTCGCCGACTTCGGGGTGCTTTTTCAAACGCGCGTCGACGTCGGCGAACATCGCGCGCATGCGCGCTTCCGAAACCGGGCTTTCGCATACCACCACGAGCGAAGGCTTGTTCGACGATGCGCGCACGAGGCCCCAGGTGCCGTCTTCCAGCGTCACGCGCACACCGTTTACGGTGACGAGGCGCACGATGTTCTGCCCCAGCATTTTCTCGCCGTGCGTCTTCAGCGTCTCGTATTCTTTCGTGATCGAGTCCACCACCTTGTATTTGCGCTCGTCGGGGCAGGATGGCGCCATCGTGGGTGAGCCCCAGGTTTTGGGAAGCTCGGAGACAAGCTGCGCAATGCGTTTGCCGCGCGCGCGGTCGAGCATTTCAAGTATGACGATCGCAGCGACCAGCCCATCGTCATAGCCGCGTCCGGCCGGCGGATTGAAGAAATAGTGCCCGCTCTTCTCGATGCCGGCGGCCGCCTCGAGCTCCGCAGTGCGCCGCTTGATGTAGGAATGCCCGGTCTTCCAGTAGTCCACCGTGACTTCGTTCCTCCTCAGGACCGGATCGGTTTCGAACAAGCCGGTCGATTTAACGTCCACGACGAATTTCGCCCGTTTGTGGCGCGAGGAATAATCGCGCGCAATCAGCACGCCCACCTTGTCGGCGAAAATTTCGTGGCCTTTGTCGTCAACCACGCCGCAACGGTCGCCGTCGCCGTCGATGCCTATGCCGATCTCGGCGCCACTCTCGCGCACGCCCTCGCCCATCGCGCGCAGCATCTTCATGTCTTCGGTGTTCGGGTTGTAGTTGGGAAACGTCCAGTCAAGATCGCAATCCAGCGGCACCACATCGGCGCCGATGCGTTTCAGCGCCTCCGGGGCGAACGCGCCCGCCGTGCCGTTGCCGCAGGCGACCAGCACGCGAATGGGCCGCGAAAGCCTGTGGCCCTTCGTCAAATCTTCGATGTATCGCTCGCGCATGCCCGTGATCGGCGTAGATTTCCCGCCCGGGCGCGCGATGCCCGCATTCTCCAACACGATTTCCTTCAGCCGCTGAATTTCTTCGGGCCCGAAGGTGAGCGGGCGGTTTGCGCCCATCTTCACGCCCGTCCAGCCGTTTTCGTTGTGGCTGGCGGTGACCATGGCGACACATGGCACATCCAGGTCGAACTGCGCGAAATAGGCCGTGGGCGTAAGCGCCAAGCCGATATCGAACACCTGGCAGCCCGCTTCCTGCAGCCCGGCCGAAACCGCATCGCGTACCTCCGCCGAATAGGAACGGTAGTCATGGCCCACGATCACATTCGGCTCGACGCCAAGCTCGTGAAACAGCGTGCCAAGGCCGAGGCCAAGCGCCCGCAGCCCGGCGATGTCGATCTCTTTCGGGTAGAGCCAGCGCGCATCGTACTCGCGAAACCCGTTGGCGCTAATTTTGGCGCTGCTGCCTGGTCTGGGGGACATAGTCGTCAGGGTTCGAGTGTTATGCTTATAACGCCAATACACTTGGATTTCGCCAGCCAAAAGCCGGTTTTAACCGCCGTTTAATCGCCCGGCGCGATGCTCGCGGGCGAAGGCAGGCGGCGTTAGGGCAATGGCGAAAGCCCAATATCACAAGAATCAGCGGGTCTACGTGAAACCGGTCGGGACCTGGGCGCTGGTCGAGCGCGTGATACCGCAATGGACCAAAGGACTCGATGAGCCCATCCGCGTGTTCTACGACGTGGGCCTGGGGCGCGAGTTCGCGGCCGAAGAGTTGCAGGCGGAAAGCGCCGAAGATCGCGCCTTCAACGGCGACGGCTCGGAATGGCGCGTGGTGCGCGCGCGCAACAAATGGCAGTCAGCCGAGGAAACCGCCAACCACCCGTTCCCCGGCACCTATCCGGTCGTGGTCACCGGCGAGGTGGATTGGGGCGGCTGGCGCGTCCCGGGCGCCGAATATGCGCTTGGGCCAAGTCAGGTCGAACAGCAGGCGCGTTTGATCGCATCCGCGCCGAAACTTGCTTCACTCGCCAAGGCGGTCATCAAGTGGACCAAAGAGTCTTCCGAGCCTCTGCCCGAACCTTTCCTCGAGTTGTCGCGCCGCGCGCGTGAAATTCTTGGCTATGTAGACGGGCAATCCGGATAATCGCCGCTTCCCAATTTCGCACCCCTTGATTGCGGCTCCTCGCGGGCTAAGGTCGTTTCGCGCCAACAGGATAATTGCATGAAGACCGCCGAGCCGCGGCCGATCCATCTCAAGGATTACCGGCCGCCCGCCTATCGCATTCCCGAAATCGCGCTGGACTTCCGTCTCGAGCCTGAAGCAACGCGCGTTATCGCCAGGACAAAGGTCGAGCGCACGGGCGAGAGTGCGCCCCTCGTGCTCGACGGCAACCGGCTGAAACTCGCCGGCATCAAGCTCGGCGGCAAGGCATTGGAGTCGAGCGGATACGAACTGGGCGACGGCACGCTGACAATCCATAACCCGCCTGCGCGTTTCGCGCTGGAAATAGAGACCGAAATTTCTCCGGCGAAGAACACCTGGCTGGAAGGCCTTTATCTCTCCAACAGCATGTTTTGCACGCAGTGCGAGCCCGAAGGTTTCCGCTGCATCACCTATTTCATCGATCGCCCCGACAATTTGGCGCGCTACGAAACGCGCATCGAGGCGCCAAAGTCCACCTGCCCCGTAATGCTGTCGAACGGCAATTGCGTCGAAACCGGCGATCTTGGCGGCGGGCGGCACTTCGCGCGCTGGCGCGATCCGTTTCCCAAGCCCTCGTATTTGTTTGCCCTTGTGGCGGGCGACCTTGCACACATCCGCGACACGTTCACCACGATGTCCGGCCGCAAGGTGGAGCTGCGCATCTATGTGGAGCACGGCAACGAGAACAAGGTGCTCTATGCAATGGAATCGCTCAAGCGTGCCATGCGCTGGGACGAAGTGACTTACGGCCGCGAATACGATCTCGATATTTTCATGATCGTGGCCGTCAGCGCCTTCAATTTCGGCGCAATGGAAAACAAGGGTCTCAACATCTTCAACGACAAGGCGCTGCTGGCCAGCCCCGAAACGGCGACCGACGACGATTACGCGCGGATCGAATCCGTGGTCGGGCATGAATATTTCCACAACTGGTCGGGCGACCGCATCACCTGCCGCGACTGGTTTCAACTTTCGCTGAAAGAAGGCCTGACGGTCTTCCGGGAGAGCCACTTTTCCGAAGACATGCGCTCGGCCGCGGTGAAGCGCATTGAGGACGTGAAGGATCTGCGCCTGCGCCAGTTCCAGGAAGACGGCGGGCCGCTAGCGCATCCCGTGCAGCCGCAGTCTTACATCACCATCGACAATTTCTACACGGCGACGGTTTACGAGAAGGGCGCGGAAGTCATCCGCATGTTGCGCACCCTTCTGGGCGCTGAAGTATTCCGCAAGGGCATGGACCTGTACTTTGCACGCCACGACGGCCACGCCGCCACTGTCGAAGATTTTGTGCGCTGCTTCGAAGACGTTTCCAGGCGCGATCTGACTCAATTCCGTCTCTGGTACCGCCAGGCCGGCACGCCGGAGATCGAAGCGGCGGGCTCGTACGACGCAAAGGCGAAAACCTGCATCCTCACGCTTCGGCAAAGCGTGCCGCTCACGCCAGGGCAGCCCGAGAAAAAGCCAATGCACATTCCGCTGGCGGTGGGGCTGATCGGCAGGAGCGGGAGGCCACTACACGCTTCGCTGAACGGCAAGATGCGCGCCGAGCACATTCTCGAACTGCGCGAGGCCGAGCAACGCCTTACTTTCGAAAACGTGGACGAAGATCCCGTGCTTTCCATCGGCCGCGGGTTTTCCGCGCCCGTGCTCATCAAGACGCCCGCCGACCGCAAGACGCGCGCGTTCCTGCTTGCGCGCGACACAGATCCGTTCAACCGGTGGGAGGCCGACCAGCGTCTCTGCACCGAGGTGCTGCTGGAGATGGCGGCGGCCGCCCGCGGCGGCACCGCGGCCGCCGATCCGCTCTATGTGGACGCGGTCGGCCACGTTCTTGCGCAGGCGGAAGCGGACCCGGCGTTCACGGCCCAGGTTATTGTTCCGCCTTCGGAAAATGAACTCGCTCTGGCGAAAAAGCCGGTGGACCCCGAGGGCCTTCATGCGGCTCGCGAGGCCTTGATCCGCGAGGTGGCGAATGCCCACCGCAAGACGCTGCAAGGAATCTACGCCAGGTTGGACCAGCCCGGGCCATTTAGCCCCGACGCGGCGTCCGCCGGCAGACGCAGTCTGCGCAACGCGGCGTTGACGTTTTTAACGGCCGCGGGTGACGAGCGCGCGGCGGCGCTCGCGGATACACATTATCGCGAAGCGGCAAACATGACTGACATGATCGCGGGCCTTGCCAATCTGAACCGAATGGAGTTGCCCAGGCGCGTCACCGCGTTCCAGCACTTTCACGACCGTTTCCGCTCCGAGCCGCTGGTGCTCGACAAGTGGATGGGCCTGCAGGCGATGTCGCCATTGCCGGGCACGATTTCGCGCGTACGCGAATTGATGAAGCATCCCGCCTATTCGTTGACCAATCCGAACCGCGTGCGCTCCCTGATCGGCACGTTTGCGTCGGGTAATCCGTTGCGCTTCCATGACGCGAGCGGAGACGGTTACCGCCTGGTAGGTGAAGTAGTGCGCGCGCTCGACCCCATTAATCCGCAGACAGCCGCGCGTATCATCAGCGCCTTCGAAACCTGGAAGCGTTATGACGAAAGGCGCCAAGGCCTGATGCGGGGCGAGCTGGAAAGCATCGGTAAGATAGAAGGGCTTTCGGCAAATCTCTATGAACTGATTACCAAGATGCTCGGCTAGCGCCCGCTGCCGTGCACCTCAGGGCTTCCCGTCTCGGCGGCGCGCCGGAGACGAGCCATCTGCTCGGTCAAAACCTTGTCAACGGACTTAGCCAGTTTCGCAAAGCCTTCCGGATTGTAACCGCCGACTGCGTATTCCATCACCACGTTGGTGGTGTCCCCCTGCCGCGTCAGCTGCCAGGTGAGCACACCGACGACTGCAAGGCCCTGAAGCGGGCCAAGGGCGCCGCGCAGCCGCAGCGTCTCATCCTCCTTTACGTAGACGACGACCATGTGCTGGATGGAACCGCCGCCCGGCAGCCGCTCGCACCAGCACGCGCCCGCCCTGGGAGTGACACTGAGGTTGGAGGCCCTGCCCGAAAACGTGTGCTGGGAATCCCACCAACGCGCGGGGTGCACGAGCAGATTGAAGACATCGTCCTGCTTGGCCCGCACATGCGCCGTATTCCGCAGCATGAATCCGCTTTTACCGACAGAGGAAACGCTTGCCGCAGCCTGCGGCGCGATAACCGCAAATGCAGCAATCATGAACACGGAAACGAATAACCTATAGATACCAGTCATACTCCACGTCGCTGATTGTCTTACGCAGGCGCTGTTGTTCGATGCGCTTGGTTTCACGGTAAAGATCAAGCGACTCCTTGCCGAAATACTCCCGCAAAACCTTGCCCGCTTCCAGTGCCGCCAACGCCTCATCCAGCGTAAACGGCAAAGCGGGATCGGGTTCCCTGGAAACGTTACCGATGGCAGGCGGACCGGCGTCGATTTTGTTTACGATCCCGTGGTGCACGCCGGCCAGCACGGCCGCCAGCACCAAACAGGGATTCGCATCGGCGCCGGCGACGCGGTGCTCGATCCGGCGAGCCTCGCCCGAGCCGACAGGAACCCGGACGCCTGCCGAGCGGTTGTTAACACCCCACCGCCTGTTGACCGGAGCAAACATGTCGGGCGCAAACCGGCGATAGGAATTCAAATTAGGAGCGAAAATGGCCATGCTTTCGGCCATCATGGCGGCGCATCCGCCGGCCGCAAAGCGCAGCAATTCGCTTCCCTCAGACGTGCCGTTATCGAAAACGTTGCGCCCCGACTTGTCGAGCAGGCTTAAATGGACGTGCAGACCCGATCCGGCACGATCAGGATACGGCTTGGCCATGAACGTCGCATGGCAGCCCTGGCTGACCGCCGCTGCACGAACAACCTGGCGCA
Source organism: Alphaproteobacteria bacterium (assembly GCA_052389895.1). GTDB lineage: Bacteria > Pseudomonadota > Alphaproteobacteria > Micropepsales > Micropepsaceae > CAVVXX01. The sequence goes on from JBQTHM010000048.1 coordinate 26,387, forward strand.
GCAGCACGGCGTGATCCGCGGCGCGCAACGCGTTTTTCTGGTGCATCAAGTTTGCTTCGAATTGCCCCGGCGCATATTCGGAACTCGTCGCGCTGATGGGAATACCCTGATACACGGCAGCCTCGTTCAGCGCGTTTACGAATCCCTGATATCGATCGAGATCGTCGACGCTATATACGGATACGGCGCCTTCGCGTGCGCCCGTGCGCGGACAAAGCGGCGGCTGTGGCCGCCCCGCGTGATCGCGCGTCTGATCGAGCAGATAAAATTCGAGTTCGAGCGCCGTAACTGGAACCAGACCCAAAGGGTCGAAACGCGACGCAACGAGGGCAAGCGTTGCGCGCGGCTCGCCCGCAAAGACTTCTCCTCTTTCATCGCGCATTGTCATGAAAATCTGTGCGCGCGGAGGATCGCTGCCCCAAACCCTCGTGGCTGTCCCAGCAAGCGGCCAGGACGTGCCGTCCGGATCGCCATCCCCGAACCCCCGCCCGAAGGGGTTCGCCATCTCTCCCTTGGCGTCCATCAGGTAGATCGAAAGGGGAATCTGCATTCCGGATTCGAACAGCTTGCCGGCCTGGCCCACGGGGATCCGCTTGCCTCGCAGCACGCCGCAAAGATCGGGCATCACCGCGTCAACAAAAGATATTTTCGGATTCTGGCGCAGCAGGGCGTCCAGCTCGGCTCGGGCGGCGGCGACCTCCGCCGCGAGGGCCTGGGACCGCGCCTTCGCAGAATCCACGGGACGGTTCATGGAGAATTCCCTCGAATCGGACCCCTAAGCACGGGCGCCCGGCAAAAGGCAAGCGAGGCAGCCTGCCGCATCCGGCTTGTTGGGCCGACGGCAATCCCGTATCCTGCCCGAAACTGTACGCCGTCATGCGCCAAAGGGAAGGCGCTTGACTCATACGGCGCTTGTGCCGGGTGGGGCGGCGCAACAAGGAGGATGCGGAGAATGGGTCGTTCTGGGCTTTTTATCTTGATCGTCATCGTCTTGCTGGCGATCGGGGGGTATTTCTGGTTTTCATCTCAGAAGGCGAATGAAGCTAACAACGCGACGACGACGGAGGAGCCCGCGACTAACGAGACTCCTGCTGGCGACGACAACATGGCTGCGCCGGACTCCGGCATGGGCATGGAAACACCGGCACCGGAAGGTGAGATGGCGCCGGCACCGGAAGGTGAGACGGCGCCGGCTCCTGAGCCTGCGCCTGACAACATGGCGTCTCCGCCGCCTCAGCTTTAATCGCCTGTCGTTGAGATTGAGTGGCACGCCCGGGAGGATTGTCTCCCGGCGTGCTGCTTGATTCAGCAGTTACGAACTCTCTTCACACGGGTGCGATAAACGGCAGCGCCGCAACGCGCGCCGGAACGTCTTCGATGCCGGTTCGCGTAAGACGCCGGACCTGAACCGGCGTACCGGGCGCCGCATGCTCCCGCTCCAATTCGGCCAGCGCGATCGCGCGCCGCAGGACGGGCGAATAGGCCGAGCGGAGTACAGCACCAATGGCGCGGCCCCCGGCAAAGGCCGGCACGAAGCCTACGGGCGCATCCGACTCCAACTCGAGGCCCGCGAGCGTTCGCCCGCTTCCATCGGCATCCGAAAGTCCAAGTGCCGCGGGACGCGGTTCTCGCGCCTTCGCATCGCGCGCCGGTTTAAAATCCACGCCGGGGAGCGGCACGCCCTGCTCGAGCAGCAGCGTGTCGAAGGCCTCCTGTCCCGCGAGCACCAGGGCGAAGTTACGCCCCGTGCGCCAGACCCTGTCAAAAACGGAAACCGCATCGTCATTGGCGCAGGCGATTTCGCATCCGCCAAGCACGCGTGAAAGGGTGCTCCAGCGCGAAAGGGTGACCGTAATTCCGCGCCAGTCAAATACGCGATGACAGCCCGGAGCAATTTCGCCGGCACCTTGGATCCCCGCAAACGCGACAAGATCGGCAGCCACTGGTCCCAAGAGGAATAGGAATCCTTTTTCGTCCGTCTCATCGCGAACGGACGCCTCGAATCGCTTTGCAGCGTTGTGAAACCATGGCGCATCGGACGCGAAGCTTCTGAGGACGAAATTCTCTGCGCCGAAGCGCGCTGCCACTCCGATTCCCCGCACGCCGCCGCCATCCGCGCACCAGTAAACGCGCCGGGACTGGCCGCTTTCCAGCGTTTGCACATCGACGGCGCAGGCTGCGGACAGCAGCTTTTCGGCGCCCCGCCCGTGGATCCGCAGCCGCGACATGAAGGTGGCATCCACCAGCACAACGCCCGCGCGTGCTGCCAGCGCCTCCTGCCGCGCATCTCCATAGCGTGCGGCCAAGGTAAAGCCGCCTCGCGTAATCCAATCGTTGCCGGAATTGTGCTCGGCCGTACGCACGTGAAACGGGCTGGGTCGCGCGCTCATTGGCCGGCTCTTTCTTCCAGAACGAGTCTCGCAGCGACACGGCCAGCGCATCCCGAAACGGCGGAAACAGCCTCGGCAGACGCGCCGCAAAGATAAACGCCTGGGAGCGGCGTGCGCGCGCGGGCCACACAAGGCGTCAGCAGCCGCTGCACGCCGCCTGCCTCCGCCGTCTGCGTTCCGTATCGCGCAGCGATATCGGAAGGCGTCAGGAGTTCCTGCTTCACGATCCGTTCGCGCAATCCCGGCGCATACGATTCGAGCGTCGCCAGAACCCGCTCGGCGAGAACCTCACGACGCGCATTCCACGTCGCCTGCGACAGCAACGGCAAATATGGCACGCGCGCCGATAGAACATGTTGGCCCTGCGGGCTCATTGAGGGATCGGCGACGCTGGGCACGGCGGCTTCCATCACGAGTTCCGCAGGCAGGCGCCCCGCCAGCGCGGCACCCTTCGCCTCGGCGGCACTTTCGGGCCGTTCCGCGATTATCAGCCGGCCACGCAACGCATCGCGGCCGAGCCCAACGAACGGCGGCAATCCGTTCAGCGCGAGCAACATTTTGGCGGTTCCGGCTGCCGCCGCCGGGACCGGCGCGGTTTCGCCAAGACCCAAAGCCGCGGGCGGCACCAGTTCAAACGTGCGCAACTGCGGAAGGCACGACAGCACCGTCGCGCCCTCAACGACTTCCTTGCTCTCCAACAGGACTCCGCGGACCGCGCCATTCTCAGCGAGAATGTTGCGGACGGCGGTGCCCGTCCGCAGCTCAGCGCCAGCCGCCTCTGCCGCCCTGGTCAGCGCCTGCACCAGGGCACCAGGGCCACCTTTGGGCTGGGAGACCGCGGCTTGGAGTCCGCAGCTCTCTTGCGCATAGCGCCAGATGAGCGCGAGCGCAGAACCGGCCTCGAGCGGTGAAAAGCCGTCGGCCGAAACCTCGAAGCCGAGGGCCGCCTTCAGCGCATCCGATTCCAGCCACCGGTCGAGATAGGCGGCTGCGCTCATGCGCGAAAGCGATTCGAGGGCGGCCGCTTTCGCAGCGGAGAGCTTGAGCGCTGCCGCCGCCGCATGGGCGCTTGCTTCGCCATCCGCAAGCGCACCGGTCCACAGCGGACGCAGTCGCCGCGCGATCGCCATCGCCTCGCGGCGGAAGCGCACATATCCGTCCGCGTCCGCCGCGGCGTGAGCCGCAATGGCCGAGCGAGCGGCATGTGCATCGCGCGGAATGACGATATGCCTGCCTCCCGGTCGGAGCGCGACCAGCGGCATGTCGCGTTCCACGAAAGCGAGCCCTTGCCGGTGCAGCTGCAAATCGCGCACGACGACGGGATCAAGCGCATAAAGCGTGTGCGCAACCAGCGGCGCCACAAAGCCGTCGGCCAGCGGAGCGTTTTCGGCTTCGCCGCCCAAGACATTGCGCGCTTCGAGCAACGTCACCCGCATGCCGCCACGCGCGAGATAGGCCGCCGCCACAAGCCCGCCAACGCTGCCTCCGACCACGATGGCGCCGTTTGTGCTCGTCACAACCGCCTCGCCTGAATGTCAGCCAGAATTGTCTGCGCGGCACGCTGGCCCGATGCGCCTGTCAGAAACGGCGCTGGCGGCGTAGACGCACCCGCGAGATAGAAGCCGGCTACTGCCGTCCGCCCGCCTTCCGTGCCGCGCCAAGGCCGGAACGAGAATGCCTGGTCCGGCGCCATTTCGCCGCCCTCGAGATCGCCGTCGCTCAAGCCGAGCCCGGCCTCGATTTCCGGCGCGGCGAGTACCTCGGAAGCGAGAACGTGGCCACTCGTACCCGACGCCGCGGTGTCGGCAGCAGCAAGCGCGGCGCTGACCAGCCTGGCCCGCTTTTCCGGCGTCCATGCGCCGTCGAAAAGCCGCGCCGGAATCGCCGATAGGGTTGCTGTCATCACCGCCGTTCCAGGTGGCGCCAGCCGCGGATCCGAAAGCGAAGGCACGCGCAAGGTCACAAACGGTTTCTCGGGCAGCACGCCGCTCCGCCAGGAATCATGCGCCTGTGAGATCGCCTCAAGCGACGCTGCAACGTGAATTGGCCCACGTGCGGCGTCCGGCGCCTCGCGCGCGAACTCGAAGTCCGGAATGGAGTCGAGTGCAAGCAGCACACGCGCACACTGGCCGCGGACGCGATATTGCGCCGCCTGGCGCACCTGCGCCTGCGGCAGGCTTTTCCATTCGCACAGCGATAGAAAACTCCTCTTTGCGTCTAGCGTGGAAAGCACGGCGCGCGCCTCTATCTCTTCGCCTGCCGCGGCGATGCCGATTGCCCTTCTTTGCCCAAACGCATTCCTCTTGATTCGCACGTCGCTGACCTCGACGTTGCAGCGGATCGCTGCGCCCGCTTCTTCGGCCACCCGCACGAAGGCCGCGCCCAGCGCGCCCAAGCCGCCGACCGCCATGCCCGAGCCCATGCCCGCGAGCAGGTGCAACGCCGTACCGGCGAGAAAGGGTGAAACGGCGCGCCCGCACAGCCGATCGGCCGCGGCATGCACAAGCAATCCTTTCTCCTCCACATGCCGCGCGAGTTCGTCGGCAAGCGAGCGCTGCCCAAGCTCCTCCGCGGGCCACAGCTTGCTTTTGGGCCGCTCCCAGAAGCGAAAACGCGAAGGGGCGGCCTGAGCCGGCGCCTCGGCATGAGCGGCTACGGCACCAAGCAGCGTCCTAGCCTCCCGCCGGAGCGCCGCCATACCGGGCGCGGCGAAACTCGACAGCGTGCGCAGCAAGCGTTCCTCATCGCCGTAAAGCACGGTGACGCCTGTATCCGAAATGCAGATCGAGGCCGGCGCGGGCAGGAGCACGGCGTCCCTGCGTGCCAGATTCAGCGACCAGAAGAGTCGCTTCGGAATGGGCGCGACTTCGTCGCAATAGGGCGACGCGCTAAACCCGGGATGAAATTCGCGGCTGACCGTGCGGCCCCCTGGCACCGTATTCTTTTCCAGAACGATGACACGCAATCCGGCGCGGGCGAGTATTGCCGCGGCGGTCAGCCCCTCGAGACCTGCGCCGATGACCGCCACATCGTAGCGCTCCATGCCACTTCCTCTGCGCCTCGAGCGCCACCGACAAACGCCGCACTCGTGCAAGTAGCTTAACGGGCGCGCACGAACGCGGGAACGGCGGACATGCCGCCGTTCCCACTCTTGGTTAACCGTTTTCGCTTAAAGGACGCCGCGCTTGTGTTCGCCCAGCACGACGCGTTTGGGCGAAAAGGCATGAGTCAGAACCCCCAGCGCCTTGCGGGGGTCAGCCCTGCCGCACATGAAGATGTCAAACGCAGCGTAGCCCTTCTCGGGCCACGTATGGACACTGATATGGCTTTCCGCCAGCACCGCCACGCCGCTGATGCCGCCGGACGGCGTAAAAACGTGCAAATGGATATGCAGAAGCGTCGCCCCCGCCGCCTGCACCGCGTCAACCAGCGCTTGCCGCATGCGATCCTTGTCGTCGAGGCCTTCCGCCTCCCAAAGATCGATAATCAAGTGGCTTCCCGCATACGTCACGCCGTTCTTCGTCGTGAAGTGATCCTTGCGGTCATCATCCACTTTGGGAATAGGAACCTGGACGGTCCTCGCGGAAGCGCGAGCACGATAACTCTTTGCTTCTTTGATCGCCGTCACACCAAGTCCGAGTCGAGCCATCCTGGCACCTACCCTTCCAAGTGTTGACACCCAAGCGCGTCCATTTTCCTCTGCGGGCGCGCCCCTAAGAAGAAAGCGGCGGACGGAAGAACACTTCCGTGGCACGCCGCCTTGTTCGGCCCCGATTTCGAAGCAGAACGCGCGAAATATAGGACCACTGTCCCCTCACGCAAGACCTTTGTCGGGCAAGGGTCAATTTTTTCTCCTCATGCGCGTCGCCAGCGACACGAGCCGAGCGCCGCGCGCGCCACGCGCGAACGACGCCGCAGCGGTGGACAGCACGCGTGCTTGGGCCTATACGCGCGGCCGCTCTTGCTCACGGCAAAAGGAGTCGCAACATGCCCAAATTGTTTCAAGAAAAGCTCCACAAGGGCTACGCGCAAGGCATGGAATTGCGCGGGCGGCCGCTTGCCAACGAGCGCACGCGTTACCAGCGCGTTAAGATTTTTGACACGGCTGCGAACGGGCGTGTGATGACGCTGGACGGCATCGTCCAAATCACAACACGCGACGAATCGGCCTATGCCGAGATGCTTACGCACCTGCCCATGCTCGAGCATGGGGCGGTTGAGCGGGTGATGATCGTGGGCGGCGGCGACCTCTCGATCGCGGACGAGGCGCTCAAGCACAAGGCAGTGAAAGAAGTCGTCCTCGTGGACATTGACGGGCGCGTCGTCGAGCTGTGCGGGAAGCACTTCGGTTCGATAAATGCCAAGGCTTTCAGGGACAAGCGCCTAAGAATCGAGATCGCCGACGCGTTCGAATATCTGGGCCGCAAGGAGCCGAAAAGCCGCTTCGATTTGATCGTGGCCGACCGCCCAGACCCCGTCGGGCCGGGCAAGGCGCTGTTCGGCGAGACCTTTTACAAGCGCGTGCAAGGCGCGCTCAGGCCGGGCGGCATTGCGACGTTTCAGACAGGCGTGCCGTTTTATCAGCCGTGGGAGATCACCGACGCCATGAACGAACTGCGTCAGGCGTTCCGCCAATCGGGCATCTACCTGACAGTCGTGCCGACCTATGTAGGCGGCTTCATGGCGCTTTCCTGGGCCGGAAAGCGCGCCCGTCTTGGCACGCCAGCCGGCATTCGCCGCGCCCGCCGGCGCTTCGCACAGGCACAACTCAGGACCGACTACTACAATCCCGAAACCCATGCGGCCGCCTTCGCGCTTCCCGAGTGGATCAAGCGGCTTATGCCGAAATAATCGTCTCAAAAGCGTCCGCAGCGCGCTTTTGCGCCGCCAGGAGGCGCGCTTCCAGCCGTTCGAAGCTTGTTTCGCCGCCGGCGCGGGCCAGAAGGGCCCTTAAACCCGGCGACGACGATTCGCGGTGCAACGGCCCATCCAAGGCAATGCACAGCGCCTGGGTGAGTGCGCGCTGAAGCAGCGCCGCGTCGACCAGTTCGGCGGCCTGCGTGGCCGAAAGCACGCCGACCGCGCGAAGTTTTTCCAGCGCGAAGACCGTATTCTGGTCAAGCACGCTTGCCCCGGCAGGCGCATGGCAAAGCTGCAACGCCTGCGCAACGAATTCGATATCCACAAGTCCACCGGGAGCATGCTTGAGGTCCCACGGATCGCTTCCCGGATATTGCCGACGCATTTTCATGCGCATCGCACGCGCATCCGCGAGTATGACAGCGGAATCGGCCGTGCGCGTGAGCGCGTGTCGCATGGCCGTTCCGGCGGCCGCACGAAGCGCAGGCGGCCCACTCAGTACGCGAGCTTTGGTGAGCGCCATGCGCTCCCACGTCCATGACTCTTTGCCGTGATAGCTGGCAAATGTGTCGATATGCACGGCGACCGGCCCTTTGCGGCCCGAGGGGCGCAGACGCATGTCGACCTCGTAGAGGCCACCCTCCGCCGTCAGCGCCGTGAGGGCGGCCAGGAAGCGCTGCGCCAGCCGCGTGAAGTACTCATTGCAGCCGAGCGGCTTGTTGCCGTCAGAGGCGCGCGCGCCTTGGTCGTGGGCGTAGAGAAAAACGAGGTCCAGATCGGAAGCGGCCGTCATTTCGCGGCCGCCCAGCTTGCCCTGGGCAACGACGGCGAAAGCAGCACCCGGCAGGCGACCGTGCACGGAGGCGTGCTGGGCTTCCACAAGCGATTGGAGCCCCGAAATCACAGTTTCGGCAATGGCTGCAAAAGCGGGCCCAGCCTCGCCGGCGCGCGCGAGCCCCTCGATCACTTGGACGCCGACACGGAACATCTCTTCCTTGGCGAAGCGGCGCGCGGCATCGAGGGCAGCCTCATAGCCGGAGGCGCGCGTAAGCGCACCGGCGAACTTGGCGGCGAGGGGTTCCTGCATCGGGAGGTACTCGAAGAAGTCAGGGTCAAGCAGCGCGTCCAGTACGCCTGGGTGACGCCCGAGATACCCGGCCAGCCGTGGCGCCGAACCGGCGATGCCCGCCAGCAGGCGCAGCAATTCCGGATTGGCGAGCAAAAGGGAAAATACCTGCACACCCGCCGGAAGCCCGGAAAGGAAGCGGTCGAATTGCGCAAACGCGGAATCGGGATCGGGGGTTGCCGACAGCGCGGCAAGCAGCGCCGGCGCGAGCTTGGTCAGCAGCTCGCGGGCCCGCGCACTGCGCGTGGCGCGAATGCGCCCATGGTGCCAGCAGCGAATGACATTGGCCATATCGGCGGCGCGCGCGAAACCCATTCTGGAGAGCGTTGCGACCGTTTCGGGATCGTTCTCGACACCCGTGAAAACCAGGGCGCCCTTCTCGGCGCCCAGCGGCGTCTCGCGCTCGAACAGGCGCGCGTAGTGCGTCTGAACCTTGCGCAGATGCGCAAGCAGATCGGCCTCGAACAATGCCGTGTCAGCATAACCCATGAATTGCGCGGAGTGGTCGAGGCCTTCACGGGTCTTGGGCAGTGTGTGCGTCTGCTGGTCCTCCACCATCTGGAGCCGGTGCTCGAGTGTGCGGAGAAAAACATAGGCATCCGACAAATCGCGTTCGGCTTCGGCCGAGATCAACCGCCGGGCATTGAGCACGCGCAGCGCCGCCCGCGTAGCAGCTTCACGCAGGCTGGCGTCGCGGCCGCCGGCGATGAGTTGCTGCGTCTGAACGAAGAACTCGATTTCGCGGATGCCGCCCCGGCCCAATTTGATGTTGTGGCCGGCCAGGGCAATCCTGCTGTGGCCGGAATAGGCATGGATTTGCCGCTTGATGGAATGAATGTCCTGGATGGCGGCATAGTCCAGGTTCTTTCGCCAGACGAATGGCTCGAGCGTCTTCAGAAACGCCTGGCCCGCTTCCATGTCACCGGCGCATTGACGCGCCTTGATCATGGCGGCGCGTTCCCAATTCTGCCCCATGCCTTCGTAATAGGCCTCCGCCGCGGCGGTCGAGATGGCGATTTGTGTTGCGCCTGCATCGGGACGCAGGCGGAGATCCGTCCGGAACACATAGCCATCGGACGTAACCTCGCTGAGAAGCTTGACCAGTTCCTGTGCGATCGCGATGGCGGCGGTGCGTTTATCGCCTGCGCGCGCGAACGGAAAACGCCCGGCCCGATAGAAGATCACCAGGTCGATGTCGCTCGAATAGTTCAGTTCGAAGGCGCCAAGTTTTCCCATCGCTAGCACGATCAGGCCGCTTTCCGGTTCCCAATCGCGCGCTGCGTCCATTCCCTCCCGCCTGGCTTCCTCTGCCAGTGCGAAACGCAACGCGCCTCTTACGCCGGCATCGGCGAAACGCGACAACGCGCAGGTAACCTGCGCCAAATCATAAGTGCCGCCGATATCGGCGAGCGCAATTGCGAGCGCCGCGCGCCGCTTGGCCGCCCGAAGCTTTGCCATGGCGGCGCTTTCTTCGTTTTCACTTTCGATGAGGAATGCGTCGGCGCACAACGCGTTCAAAACGGCATCCGGACCGCGCGAAAACAGGCCGGCCAAAAACGCCCCTTCGCGTACGGCGAGACGCGCGAGATAAGGGCTATTTCCCGCTGCAGATTCGATAAGCGCGCGGCATTTTGCGTCGCGCGTTATCGCTTCCGGCAGTTCTTCCAGGACACGACGCGCGCGCGTGCGGTCGGAAACCGGCGGCACGGACGAAATCGAAAACGCCATGCGCGATTATGGCATGCGCGAACCCAACGGTTTCAGCTCCCCTTTGCGGCCAGGCAAAACAACAAAACGAAAAGGCCCTGGGCTTGCCCGGGCCTTTTCGCTACGCAACCAGCGCGGAAACTATATGCCCGCGCATTTCTTCAACTGCATCGAAGGCCGGAAGCGCAGCCGTTTCGATGCTTTGATCTTGATCGGTTCGCCTGTGCGCGGATTGCGGCCCATGCGCGCCGGCCGCCTAGCGACGGTGAAAGTGCCAAAGGTTCCGATCTGGAATTTGCCGCCTTCGCGCACGTCTTTGATACCCGTTTCGATGCCATCGAACACCATCTCAACCGCGCGCTTCGCATCGGCCTTGCTGATCTTGCCCCGCTTCGAGACGATTTCGATGAAATCCGACTTGCTCATAGTGGCCCTCTTTGGATGCGGCGTTGATGCGCGAGATATAGCGAAGCGCTAAAGCCGCACCTAATAAAATCCGCATGGCAGCGCGATTCCGGCGCGCCTTGCATGCTAAACAGCAGAAAAAACCTGTGTTTTAGGTGTTCGCGCAATCCGGGCGCGAGACAGAAACTCGAGGCTGCGATGCACAAGCGCACGCAAATTCAGCGCGAATCAGCCGAATCAATGCACGGTCCGCGGCGCGTGCGTTTGCGCATGCGCCGGCGCCCCTTTGCGGAAAAGCAAGCCCGCGCGCAAGCCAGGTGCGTTGTCTTTCAATTCGAGCTCGGCGTCGTGCAATCGCGCCACCGCGGCCACGAGGCTGAGACCCAGTCCGGTTCCGGGCGAGTTGCGGCTGGTTTCGAGACGGACGAACCGTTCGGTCACGCGCAGGCGATCTTCCACGGGAATGCCGGGACCGTTGTCGGCGACGACGACGATGGGGCCAGCGCTTCCGTCTTCCAACGACACCGAAACCGCGCCGCCGCTGGGCGTGTACTTGATCGCGTTGTCCACCAGATTGGCAACCGCCTGCGAAACCAGATTCCGGTTGCCCCGAACGATTGCGCCCGCATCGGCATTGACCGTGAGGCGCAGACCCTTTTCCTCCGCGAGCGGTGCGTACAGATCGCCCACGCCGGTCACCGCCTCGCGCAGGTCAAATGTCTCCATGCTCTCGCGCACGCTGCCGGCTTCGGCTTCAGCGATAAGAAGCAGCGAGTTGAACGTCGCCATGAGGCGGTCGGTTTCGGCAATCGCGCGTTCGATGTCGCGCGCCGATTCGGATCGGGGCCGCGCGGAGCGCTGCGCGTTTTCCAGCCGGACGCGCAGCCGGTTGAGCGGCGAACGCAGATCATGCGCCACGTTGTCGGAAACTTCGCGCATGCCGCGCAGCAGCCGTTCGATACGGTCAAGCATGCGGTTGAGGTGCCCCGCCAGGTCGTCGAACTCGTCGCCGGCGCGGCTTACGGGCACGCGCTTGGAAAGATCGCCGCCGATGATTTCACGGCTCGTGCGGTTGATCGCGTCGAGCCGCGCCAGAAAGCGCCGGCTGACGAGCAGCCCGCCCGCAAGCCCAAGAACAATCATCAACGCCACGCTCCACGGGAGCAGGGTGGTGAAAAGCGACTCGATGCGGTAGCGCTCGTGCACATCGCGCGCGACAAGCAAAATAAATCCTTGCGGGAGGCGGAATATGCGCCCGCGCGCGTGGCGCACTTCGCCCTTTCCGGCCATGCGCCTTTCGTAATTGAAGTTCACGCGGCCGCTTTGGTCCACCTGCACCTGCGGCCAGCCGTCGAGATTGCCGGCAATCGGTTTGCGTTCGCTGCTGGCGAGCAGATAGAGGCCGTGGCCGCTGCGGATTGAGCGGCGGATGATCACATCGGTCAGCCCGCCGAGGCCCAGCCGCTGATATTGCTCGACAAGGCCGGTCACTTCGGCGCTGATCGTTTCGTCGGTTTGCTGATCGAATACGCGCGCCGTGTTCCAATAGACGAAGGCCACGAGCGCACTCGCCGAAACCGCGAACAGCGCCAGATAGATTACGACAATGCGGAACGCCTGACTGCGCAGAACGGGCGTCAAGCGCGCGAGGCTAGGCGTGAGCACGGATCATGTAACCTGCGCCGCGCACCGTGTGCAGCAAGGGCTGGTTGAAGCCCTTGTCGATCTTGGCGCGCAGCCGCGAAATATGAACGTCGATGACATTGGTCTGCGGATCGAAATGATATTCCCAGACATTCTCGAGCAGCATGGTGCGCGTGACAATCTGGCTCGCATGCCGCATCAGATACTCGAGAAGCCGGAATTCGCGCGGTTGAAGCTCGATCGAGACGTCGCCGCGGCGGGCCGTTCGCGTCAGCAAATCGAGCTCGAGTTCGCCAACCTTCAGCTTGGTTTTAACAAAAGCCGGGTCGCGCCGGCGCATGAGCGCATCGAGGCGCGCGAGCAGCTCGGCGAAAGCGTAGGGCTTCGTGAGGTAATCGTCGCCCCCCGCGCGCAGGCCCTTCACGCGGTCGTCCACGTCGGATAGTGCGCTCAGGAACAGCACCGGGGTGATGTTGCGCTCTTCGCGCATGCGCGCCACGAGCGTGATCCCGTCCAGGTTGGGCAGCATGCGGTCCACGATGGCCACGTCGTAGGGCCGCGACAGCGCAAGAGCGAGGCCCGTTTCGCCGTCCGCCGCTTCGTCCACCACATGGCCGGCTTCCTTCAGGCCCTTGACCATGTAGCGTTGCGCCTCGAGATCGTCTTCCACGACAAGGATGCGCATCATCTCCCTCCTGCGATGTGCCGGCCGGCGAAGGTTCGGGCGATCAGCTCTGCGCGATCTTCAGCGCGACAAAGCGGTCGCCCTGCGGGTTGGAGACCAGAAAAAGCACGCTGTCCCTCTTGGCGGCCCGGGCCTCCTGGATTGCCCGTTCGATATCGGCCGGCGTGCGCACCGGCTTGTTGCTGACGGAAGAGATGACCTCCCCGGGCTGCAGGCCCTTGGCGGCGGCTTCGCTGTTGGGGTCGACTTCTGCGATCAACACGCCGGAAACGAAGTCGTCGATGCTGTAATAGCGCTTGGCTTCGGGCGTCAGCGCCATCAGCCTCAACCCCAGCGAGTTGGCCTGGGCCGGCTTTTGCGGCGCAAGCGGACCCCGCGTTAGCGAGGCAAGCTTGTCTTCATCGCGCTTGGCAATCTGGGCCGTCAGCTTCACGGTTTTGCCGTTGCGGACGACCGTAAAATCCGCGCGCTCGCCCGCGCGCAGCGCGCCAACTTTGCGCGTCAGATCGCGGTTATCCTCGATGTCGCGTCCATTCATGGAAGTCACGACGTCACCCTGGTGAAAGCCCGCGGAGACGGCAGGGCTGCCCGGCACCACGCGCGAGACGATTGCGCCATTAGCATCCGAAATACCAAGGCTTGCCGCCATTTCCGGTGTCAGATTCTGGATTTGCACGCCCAGCCAGCCGCGCGCGACCGCGCCGTGCTCACGCAATTGCGCGACGACCTCCTGCACGGTCGTAGCCGGAATGGCAAAACCGATGCCCACGCTTCCGCCAGTCGGCGAGAAAATGGCGCTGTTCATGCCAACAACTTTTCCGGACAAATCGAAAGTGGGACCGCCGGAATTGCCGCGGTTAATCGGCGCATCGATCTGGATGTAATCCGTGTACGGGCCATTACCGATATCGCGCCCTATCGACGACACGATTCCGGCCGTGACCGTTCCCCCGAGGCCGAACGGATTGCCCACCGCCACGACCCAGTCGCCCACGCGCAGATGACGATCGCTGCCGAACTCGACACGCGGCAGGTTCTTGACCCCATCGATCTTGATCAGCGCAACGTCCGTTCCCGGATCGACGCCGATCTGCTTGGCGGTGAATTCGCGCTTGTCGGAAAGCGTGACCGTGATCTTCTTGCCGTTCGCGATCACATGATTGTTGGTGACGATGTAGCCTTCGGAATCGATGATGAATCCTGCGCCCATAGCCTGGCCCCTTTGCACGCGCGGCATGCCCGGCCCCTGGCGGTACTGCCGGAAGAATTCGCGGAAGGGCTCCGGAATTTCTTCCGGATTGAATTGCGGTATCGGCTCTTCGCGCTCCACCGAAATGGTGACCACGGCAGGGCTGACATGCTCGACAAGATCCGCGAAGCTGAAAGGCGCGCCTTGCTCGAGCATATGGGGCGGCGCCTGCCTGTCTGCGTTGTGCGTTTGCTGTGCGGTAACAGGTGCTTCGGCCACGACCGTGTCCTTCGCGTCGCCTTCGTTGGGGTTTGTGAACACATAGGCGCCCGCGCCGAAAGCAATGACGGCGATCAGTGCCGAACCCGCGAGGATGCGAGTCTGCCACACGCGATCAGTGCGCTTGGATGGTTCTGGGGTCGTCATTGGGTTGTCCTCGCCGTTTTGAGTCATTAACGCGCACAAGGGGTGGAGTGCCCCGCCGGGCGGTACTCTCGTATAGCGAGATTACAAGGTTATTACGTCAACATTAAAGCTTCTTTAGCCACTATCCTTGCGTGACAAAGGGTTAGACAAGGCGCGACTTAGCGCGGTGGATGGCGCATCCGGCGGCTGGCGCGGCGCAAAGCCAGCGCGATCGCGCCCCCGCCAAGGAGAAGAATGAGAATGGGGCCAAGCCATAGAGCATAGGTTTCGGCCCTGACCGGCGGCCGCAAGAGCACGAAGTCGCCGTAGCGCGCCACCAAGAATTCCTTGATCTGATTGTCCGATTGGCCGGCGGCGATACGCTCGCGGATGATGCGGCGCAATTCCTTTGCCAGCGCTGCGTTGGATTCGTCGAGCGATTCGCCCTGACAAACCAGGCAGCGGAGCTCCTTTTGCAGTGAACGGGCACGCGCCTCGAGTGCGGGATCGGAAAGATTTTTCGCATCGGCGGCCGCAAGCGCGGCCGTAGCCAGAAGCGCGAACAGGATGGCGCAGGCGCGTTTCATGCCTTGCTCGCCTTTGCAGCACGCAGTCTTCCACGGAAAGCGACGATCCCGCCAAGCGCCATGATGCCGGCGCCAAACCAGATGAAAGGCGCCAGCGGATTGCGGTAGGCGCGCACGACCCAGCTTCCTTTTTCGCGCTCGTCGCCGAGCGCCACATAAAGATCCGACCAACCGGTCGTATAAATGGCCGTTTTCGATATCGCCTGCCCTTCCACGGGATAGCTTCTGCGTTCCGGCCGCATCGTGGCGAGCGGGCGGCCGCCGGCGAAGGCGGTGAACGTCGCGCGGTCGGCGAAATAGTTGGGCCCCCGCACCTGTTCCGTTTTTTCCAGACGAAGGACGTAACCTGCCACGTTCAGCGACTGTCCGGGTGCAAGCACCTCTACTGTTTCGGTCTTCCACATGGTTGCACCGGCAATGCCGAGCGCGACGACCCCGAGCCCGGCATGCGCCAGCGTCATGCCCCAGGCGCCGGGCGACATGCGCAGATCGCGGATCGCGCGTACGCGGCCCGTGACATAAGCTATTGCGCCCGCAATGAGCCACACACCAAGCGCCACCGCGGCGAATCCCAGGAGAGACGCGCCGTCGAGCAGGATCGCTACAAGCCCCGCGGCCAGCGCCGCGACCGCGGCAAACGACAGCGGGCGCAGCGCGGTGCGCCAGTTGGTACGGCCCCATTTCAGAATGGGGCCGAAGGGTGTCGCCAGCGCCAGCAGAGCGAAGACCGGCACCACCGTTATCGCGAAATAGGGCGGACCCACGGAAATCCTGTCGCCCGTGACGGCTTCGAGCGCCAGCGGATAGAGCGTGCCCAGACAGATCGTTGCCGTTGCGGCGACAAGCAGCACGCCGTTCACGAGAATTCCCGTTTCGCGGCTCACCGGCGCATAGGGTTCGCCCGGGGACAATAGGGACGCCCACCACGCGTAGAGGACGAGAGGTATGCCCACCACGAGCGCGAGAATGCCGAGAATAAAAACGCCCCTTGCCGGATCGTTGGCGAAAGCATGCACGCTCGTCAGCACGCCCGAACGAACTATGAAGGTGCCGATCAGGCTGAAGGCGAAGGCCGCTATCGCCAGCAGCAGGCTCCAGCTCTTGAACGAACCGCGCTTGGCCGTAGGCATCATCGCATGGATGAGGGCAGTAGCGAGAAGCAGCGGCATCAGCGAGGCATTCTCCACCGGGTCCCAGAACCAGAAGCCGCCCCAGCCCAACGTGTAATAGGCCCACCACGAGCCGAGCGCGACGCCCAGCGTGAGCGCCGTCCAAGCCACGAGCGCAAAGGGACGCGACGCGGTTATCCATGCCGTGCCGCCGCGCGCATCCAGCAATGCCGCCACCGCATAGGCGAACACGGCCGACAATCCGACGTAGCCCAAATAAAGAAGCGGCGGGTGAAACGCCAAGCCGGGATCCTGCAACACGGGGTTCAGCCCCGCGCCCTCGAACGGCGGCGGATCAAGACGCCAGAACGGGTTCGACGTGAACAGCACAAACAGCAGGAACAGAACGCCGATTGCACCCTGCACGCCGAGTGCGCGCGAACGCAGTTGCGCGCCGGCGGGCATCAGCGCCATACCTGCCGAATAGACGCCGAGCACGAGAAGCCAGAGCAGCATCGAGCCTTCGTGGTTTCCCCACACGCCCGAGATTTTGTAGATGAGCGGCTTGGCGGTGTGCGAATTCTGCGCAACCGCCAGCACGCTGAAATCCGAAACGACGTAGGCGTAAGTGAGCGCCGCGAAGGCCGCCGCGACGAAGGCGCACATGCCGAACGCCGCGCCGCGCGCCGCCGCCATGAACGCCGCATCGTTGCGCCAGGCGCCCCAGAAGCCCGCCGCCGTCTGCACCAGCGACAATGCGAGCGCTAGCGCCAGCGAAAACTGGCCCAGTTCTCCCGTCACGGGCCGCCGCCGCGCCGAAGCGGCTTCGGCCGCGCAGGCGGGCCTTCGCCTGTGAGCGTTTCGCCTTCCTTCCAGCGCCCCGCACGTTTCAGCGCATCCACGACTTCGCGCGGCATGTAGCGCTCGTCGTGCTTGGCGAGCACCTGCGTGGCGACAAAGACGCCGTCGTCCCCGCGCGCCCCCAGCGCCACCACGCCCTGGCCTTCGCGGAAGAGATCAGGCAGCGCGCCCGTATATCGAACGGGCACGCTCGCACGCCCATCGGTGACGGCGAACCGCACTTCGGCGCCGGACCCGTGTTTCAGACTTCCGTTCTGCACGACGCCGCCAATGCGGAACTGCTTTCCCGGCGCAACCGGGCGCGACTGCAGATCGCTCGGCCCGTAGAAATAAAGAACGTTCTCGTCGAGCGCGGCGATGACGAGCGCGCCCGAACCCGCTCCGGCAGCAAGCGCCGCCAGCGCAAAGGCCAAGCGTCTCTTTTTCTTCGGGCTCATTCTTTCCTGTTCCCGCGCGCGGGCGGACTATACTGTCGGCATCATGCCGGTAAAGCGCGGCCGATCGCCCCGCTCCGGCCATTCGGGAGAATGCATGAAATCCTTTTTGCGCGGGGCCATTCTCGTTCTGGCCGCAAGCGTTGCGGCCGCCTGTTTCCCCACCAGCATCCATCCCATAGGCACCACGGCGCCCGCCGCCATCGACGCGCGGTTGCTGGGCGCATGGAAGCTCGCCCCGAAGGGAAAGGAGCGCGAGCCCAACTACATCTTCTTCATCCAGCGCGACAAAGGAGAGCTCGAGGCGCTCATGGTGGGCGCGCCCGAATCCGACGACGGCGGCTGGATGTCGTTCTCCATCAAGACGGCGCGGTTGAAGGGAAAAGACTTTCTCAGCGCACGCATTCTGCTCGACGACGGAAAGCCGTTGGAGGAGCCGGACTATACGCCCGTGTATTACCGCCTCGATGGCAAGAACACATTGCACCTCTATGTGTTGGGCGCGAAGGCGATCGGCGCGGCCATCGGCAAAGGTCAGATCAAGGGCGAAGTGAAGAAACTTACGTATGGCGACGAAGTGAAAATTACCGCCGCGCCCAAGGCGCTCGACGCTTTCTTCGCCTCGCACGATCCCAAGACGCTGTTTACGGATGAGCTGGGAACTTACACGCGAATGAAATGAAACTATTCCCTCTCCCGCAAGGGGAGAGGAGAAAATGCAACGCGGTTCTCTGCTAGTGTTTCTCCGCTTTGCGCAGGATTTCATCCGCCACGCCGGTTTCGTATTCCAGCGCTTCGGCGGTCAGCGTGATCTGATGCGGCCAGTCGGCGCGCGCCAGCCCCTTGCGCGTGAGCGCGTTCCACACCGCTTCATTGAACAGCCCGCTGGCGTCGCGCGCCGAGACCACCATTTCGCCCACATGCAAATGGTCGCCGTGCGGATCGGGAAAGCGCATGACGGTAATCTCGCCCGCGCCCGGCCCTTCGCGGCCGGCGCCTTCGATACGCGCAATCACCTGAAGAATCGCCAGAGTGCGCAGCTGGAGGCCGTTCAGCTTGTGCGGGTTGTGCCTGGGGGGCATGGCAGCGTCGAAATATCGTCACCGCCGTATAGCACATCCAATCTTTCAATTCCCACGCAGGATTCGATGCGATTTCCTTCAGCTGCCGTTACGCGAGGCATCACAATCGCGCCTCATCAATGTGGTCAGCCAGCATAGCTGTTGCGGCGGAGGAGGTCTGCTTCTTCCTTGCCGAATAGGATGCCGAAAAGGTCGGCCGCCACGGCGAGATGCGCCTCGGCGTTGGGCCCCGTTTCAAGGGTCGCCACGCGCACTTCGCGGGCGATGTCTTCGCCGTAGCGGCGCAGCGCGGAAACCGTATCGTCCAGCGCGGGGCGGAACTCCGCGTCGAACCCGAGCGGAAGCGCAAGCGCGCGGCATTCGGTCAGCAGCACCGCGAAGCGCCTGGCCTGGGCCGCCTTTTCCCCGTCGGGTGCGGCCGACAAATCCAGCCGCTTCGGATTGCGGAAGCCGAAGGCGCCCAATTTGCGGATCGGCAGCGCGGCGACGATGGCGCGCGGCGCGCGCTCCATGAAACCCGTCATCACGTCCGCCACCAACGTGCGGAACTTCGCGAGCCGCGCGGCATCCTTGGAATCGCCGGTGCCGTGCTCGCGCAGAAGCTCTGCGGAGACGCGCAAAAACGCGCTCAAGTGCGCGCTCAATTCCTCTTCATTGAAATCGGCAGGGCGCGCATCGCGGATGGCATGCGCGTGCATTTCGAGCTCGCCAAAAAGCTGTTCGTTACGGTGCGCCGAGAGCTGCGGCCGCAGGGCCTGCAAAATGACGTCATGCGGCAGCCCGCTTCCGCCCGCCTGACGGTCCGCCTCGACGGCCTCGGCCAAACGGCTGGCCGTCGCGGGCGGCAAGCGGCTGAGGAAATCCTGCAGCGCCGAAACTTTCTCCATTGAAAGCATGAAGCGACTTTAGCCTCGCCCGTGCATGCGCGCAATTTTCCGGCGCATCATTCGCGCAAGTTTACGTGCGCCAATCCGGAATTGGCATCAGCTGCGCGCAACCGGAAGTTCGAGGCGGGCTTCGAGGCCGCCCAGGGGCGACTGGCCCAGCGTGAATTCGCCGCCGTACAACTTGGCGATGTCGCGCACGATGCTGAGGCCCAGGCCCGAACCGGGAACGGTTTCGTCGAGCTTTTCGCCGCGCCGTACGGCGCGGTCGCGTTCTTCCGGGGCAAGCCCCGGCCCGTCGTCACCGACGGCGAGCACGAAACGCCCGCCCGCGCCCGGCTGCGCTTCGATGCTTACGCGCGCATTCGCCCATTTGCAGGCGTTGTCGATCAAGTTGCCCGCCATTTCCTCCAGATCCTCTCGGTCGCCGCGAAAGGCGAGTGCGGGCGAGACGTCGAGCGCAATGTCGAGCGGCTTCGCAGCGTGCATTTGCTTCAACACGCGCACGAGATCGCGTAGCACCTGCGCCACTTCCGCCCGGTTGCCCAGCACATCAAGCGAGCCTGCGGCGCGCGCGCGCGAAAGGTAGTGATCCACCTGGCGGCGCATGATGGACACCTGCCTGCGTACGGCATCCGCCAGCGGACCCTGCTGGCCCGATACTTCGTTGGCCAGCACGGTGATCGGCGTTTTGAGGAAGTGGGCGAGATTGGCGACGTTGCCGCGCGCGCGCGCCACCACCTCGGCGCTGTAATCGATCAAGCTGTTGAGCTCGGCGGCGAGCGGCGCGATTTCGGCGGGGAATTCGCCCTCCAGGCGGCGCGCGCGGCCCTCGCGAATGCGCGCCAGCGCATGACTGACGCGGCGCAAGGGGAGCAGGCCTAGGCGCACCTGGATGATGATGGCTGCAATCAAGCCCAACCCAAGGGCGCCGAAAGACCAGGCAAGCGTCGCATCGAAGCGGGTGACGTCGTCCTGAATCTCCGCGAGATCGCCCGCCACAAGGAAGCGGAAAGTCTGCGGCTGGCCGTTGATCGCGGTGCCGGGAAGTCTGATGCGCCGTTCGAGCACGCGCAGACGCTGGCCGTCCGGCCCGTCGGCATAACCCCACAATACGCCCTGTTCGGCGGTCACGTTGTGTGTCTCCAGCACCGTGTCCCAAAGCGAGCGCGAGGTTTGCGGCTGCAAAGGCAATGGCCTGGGCGGCTGCGGCGCAGGTTCGGTTACATCGGCGGGCGGCGCGGCGGCCGGCGCGGCTTCCGGCGCCGCGGGCGGCGGTTGCGGTTGCGATTGCGGTTGCGATTGCGGTTGTGCCGGTTGTGTCGCGACTTCCGGTTCGATCTGCCAATACCAGCCGGAATAGATGCGCTCGAAACGCGGATCGGCGAAGCGGTCTTCGAGAGCCACACTGCCCGGCGTTTCCATCACCGCGGCCGCGATCAGCCCTTCCATGTCGTTGGCGAGACGATCGTCGAAGCTCTTTTCCACCGTCTGGCGGAAAGTATCGGAGAGCACGATACCGCCCAACGCCAGGCCCAGCACCGTCCACACCGCGGCAATGGCGATGAGACGGAAGGTGAGCGAGTTAAGGCGTGGCATGTCCGGTGCGGTGGTTTCCGTTCTCGGCCGATTCAGGGCCGTCCAGGCAATAGCCCAGCCCGCGCACCGTGTGAATGAGATTGACGCCAAGCTTCTTGCGCACGCGCCCCACGAAGACCTCGATCGTGTTGGAATCGCGGTCGAAATCCTGATCGTAGAGGTGCTCGACAAGCTCGCTGCGCGAGACCACGCGGCCCTTGTGGTGCGCGAGATAGGCGAGCAGGCGGTATTCCAGCGAAGTGAGCTTCACCGGATTGCCCTCCACCGTGACGCGGGAAGACCGCGTATCGATGCGCAGCGGGCCCACTTCGATGTCCGGCGCGGCCAATCCGGCCGCGCGGCGCATGAGCGCGCGCAGGCGGGCGAGCAGCTCCTCGGTATAGAACGGCTTCGCCAGATAATCATCGGCGCCCGCGTCGATGCCCTGCACCTTGTCGCTCCAGCGGTCGCGCGCGGTGAGAATGAGCACCGGCATGTTGCGCCCTGCCTTGCGCCAGCGTTCGAGCACGGTGACGCCGTCCAACTTGGGCAAGCCGAGATCGAGAACGACGGCGTCGTAGGGTTCGGTGTCGCCGAGGAAGTGGCCTTCCTCGCCGTCGCCCGCCACGTCAACGGCGTAGCCCGAATCGGTCAGCGCCTTCTTCAGCAGGCGCTGGAGGTCCTTATCGTCTTCGACGAGCAGGACGCGCATCGCTAGCGCCTCCGGCGCGGGCGGTCATCGCCCTCGACGCCGCGAATGCGCCCCGTGCGCGGATCCATGTCGAGCCAGATCACGCGGCCGTCGGGCGTCAGCCATTTGATGCGGTCGCCGCGGGGGCCGCGCTGAACATCGAGCAGCCTTCCGGGATGCTGACGGCGGATGTCGGGCAGGAAACGGTCGAGCGGCGGGCGGTCGCCGCGGCGGTAGCGGTCGGGGCGATCGAACTCGCGTGCGCGCGGCGGAGGCCCGTCGTAATCATCGCGAAAACGCCGGCGGTCGAAGGCGCGCTCGTCGCGGAAGCGGTCGCCGCGGCGTTCCGCGCGGCTGTCCACGCGCTCCACGCGCGGCCCGTTCCAGCCGCGGTCGAAATCTCCGCGATCACGATTGCGCGCGTCGGCCGTATTGGCGGCCGCGAACAACGCCAAAAACGCTAGCATTACCGCCAGATACCGCATGCAACCTTTTAGGCCGGAAGCCATGAACTCCAGATGAACGGCCCGGCCAGCGCCGGTTCAGGAGCGCGTGATCATACTCCATTGCGAATGAAAGGGCGTGGGCCCCGAGTTGAGTATCGGCATATCCCCCGTCCTTTGAACTTGAGGCCAGGACACTCACGTAACGCCCCTCCTCGTGATGCCGGCCTTAAGTAAGAGCCCGCGCGGGTAACACAAGTTCCCGCGCGGGTTTGTTTTTAGTCTGCGGAGTATTGTGGAAAGGGACTCGGGCGGCCGGGAGAGAGCGCGGCGATTTTGGCGTGGAGTGCATCCCACTCTGCGGGCGTTGGATCGCGGTTTTCGGCGATCATGGATTTGACCTGTGCGACAGTGGAGGTGATCAGCGTCACCACTTCCACGCCCGCCTGGATCAGGCCCGGCAGGGCTTCGAGAAACGAAACGAGCAATGCGCTTGTTGCGGGGGTCATAACTGCTCCTTTTGTCGGGTTGCAGGTTGAACATCGAGAGCCCCCTCCGTCGCGCATTCGCGCGACACCTCCCCCAATGGGGGAGGATGATCAGAAGTCTGAAACCGGAATTCGGAAGCCAGACAGCCATTTCCGATTTCTGAGTTCCGATTTCTGATTTCCGTTTCATGCTCCCCCGCTGGGGGAGCTGTCCGCGATCCGCCTTCGCTGCTACGCAGCTTCGGCGGACGAGCTTCCTAACCCGCCGAAGCTTTAGCGAAGGCGGGAGCGGACTGAGGGGGCGCGTTGCATCACCGAATTCCAGTTGACTGCACGATGTTGGCAAAGGCGGTGACGGCGTTTTGCGCGGCGATGACGCCGGAAGGCAGCGCCGCGCCGCGTTCCCATTTGAAGCCAGGATCGCGCACGGTGCGCTCGGCGGCGGCCAGCATTTCCTCCACCACGATTTCCGTCTTGCCTATGGCAGAAACCACAGAAGGCGAGGAACAGAACGGCGGAGGCGCAACCGCTGACGGCAATGGGATTGCACCCGCTGTTGCGGGCTTGGCCGCACATGGCGGCTGGGCCTTGTAGCGCGCTGCAAGCGTCTTCGCGGTGAGGTACTGGCCTTCCGCCTGGAACACCGCCTGCTGCGGAGTTTGCGGCTCGACGAAGAAGGCATCGCGGATTTGCGCGCAGGCGGAAAAGCCGGCCATCATCACCGTTGCAATGACGATTGGCCTGACTGGTTCTTTTTGTACCAAGCGGTTTGTTAGAAACTGG
>JBQTHM010000049.1:0-3342 GCA_052389895.1 Alphaproteobacteria bacterium
TGGCGGCTAAACGCCGCCACGGCCCAGGTAACCACGGCTTTTCCGCCAAGCCGCCGGTATTGCTTGGGTGTTTCGCCCGGCGCACGCGAGCCGCGCCCGGCGGCGACGATAAGGGCAACCGTGGTCATCAACAGGCACTTTCCCGCCTACGCTTTAGGCATAAGGGGTTTTTGCTCAAAATATAAGCAAGCAGTCGATTCGGGCACGAAATGAGCAAGCTGGACAGCGACCTGGCCTCTGGCGTGCTGGCGGGGTTACCGCTGCCGCTGCTGCTGGTGGGCGCCGACGACCGGGTTCTGTTTGTAAACGCGGCCGCCGAGCAGTTCTTTGGCGCGGGCGAGGGGGTCCTTATCGGTTGCCGCCTGTCCGAAGCGCTTCTGGCCAAAAGTCCGCTCATGGCGTTGCTCAATAGTGCAGCAGCGCGGGGCAGCACAGTCGTCGAGCGGAACCTCGACCTGTCGTCTCCGAAATCGGGCGAGCACATGGTCGACGCCATAGTAACCCCCGCCGCTGCACCCGTTGGCGCGCACATTATTGTTCTCAATGACCGCACGTTGTCGCAGAGGCTAGACCGTCAGATGATTCATCGCGACGCCGGGCGAACTATATCTGGGATGGCCGCGGTTCTCGCCCATGAGGTGAAAAACCCGCTGGCGGGCATTCGGGGCGCGGCGCAGCTGTTGGAAGCGGAGGTCAAAGCGCGCGACCGCAAGCTGGTGAAGCTGATCTGCGACGAGGCCGATCGCGTGCGGGCGCTCGTCGAGAGAATGGAGTCATTTAGTGACATGTCGGCGCTTGTCCGCTTGCCTGTGAACATACATGAAGTTCTTGATCGCGTGTGCCGCGTAGCGCGCGCAAGCTTTGCGCGTGATACTCTAATCATCGAAAAATACGATCCTTCGTTGCCACCGGCGCTTGGCGATCGCGACTATCTCATTCAAGCCTTACTCAATATCCTGCGAAATGCCGCCGATGCGGTCAGCTCCGAGAATGGCGAAGTCGTCATCGCCACGGCATATCGCACCGGTTTGCGTGTGAACACCATGCACGAGCGGACACGGCCTTTGCCGCTCGAAATAACCGTACGCGATAACGGCGTGGGTATTCCTCCAGATGTACTTCGGCATGTCTTCGAACCGTTCGTTACAACGAAACTAAGGGGCACTGGGCTTGGCCTCGCACTCGTCGCGAAAATCGTCAGCGACCATGGCGGAATTGTCGAATGCGAATCCGAACCGGGTCGCACGTTGTTTCGTGTGCTGCTGCCCGTCGCGCTTACCGATCTCGACACGACGTTGCCTGCGAAGGAGTCCACCTGTGCCTGAGGCCACTATCTTGTTGGCCGATGATGACGCCGGCGTGCGCACGGTTCTTTCGCAGGCGTTGATTCGCGAAGGCTACGGAGTGCGCACGGCGGAAGACGGCGCAGGGCTATTGCGCCTCGTTGAATCGGGCGAGGGGAACCTGGTTGTTACCGACGTTGTTTTTCCGCACGAAGACGTATTCCAGCTATTGCCCCGGATTCGCGAGCGTAGGCCTGAATTGCCGATATTGGTAATGAGCGCGCGAAATACCATTCTTACGGCAATTGCGGCCGCCGATGCCGGTGCCTACGAATATCTTCCTAAGCCCTTCGACCTGCGCGATCTCACTACTGTGGTGCGACGCGCTCTGTCGGCTCCGAAAGCCTTGCTTGCCGAATACGAACATCGCGAGCGGTTGCCGCTTATCGGCCGCTCGGTCGCCATGCAGGAAATCTATCGTGTCATCGCGCGCGTGATGCACACGGATCTTACCGTGCTTGTTTCAGGCGAGTCCGGAACGGGAAAAGAATTGGTTGCGCGCGCGCTCCACGATTATGGGAAGCGGCGTGTGGGGCCGTTTGTCTCCGTGAACATGACCGCCGTTCCACGCGAGCTCGTCGACCAGGAACTCTTTGGCGGCGAAGTGGCTCATGGCCGTTTCCGGCAGGCGGAAGGAGGTACGCTGTTTCTGGACGAAATCGGCGATATGCCGCTGGAAGTGCAGACGCGGCTTTTGCACGTCCTGCGGCAGGGCGAGTACCGCGGTACCGGGGGGTGCGCCGCTACCCGCGCCGATGTGCGAATCGTGGTCGCTACAAACCGTGACCTGCATCAGCTCATCCATCATGGCTTGTTCCGCGAAGACTTGTTCTATCGCTTGAATGTTGTGCCGCTTCGCATGCCGCCATTGCGCGAACGGGCCGAGGACGTACCGGATCTCGCACAACATTTTCTCCGCAAGGTGCGGGTACAGGGCCTACCCCGCAAAGACATTACGCCGGCCGCTCTCGAGCGCCTTAAGAATTACGATTGGCCTGGCAATGTACGGGAGCTGGAAAATCTTATTCGCCGTATAGTCGTACTCACAACCGGACAGGTTATCGAAGAAGATGCGGTGATCGTCGCCCTCGCCGAAGCCAGGCAAAATGGGCGTCTATTTGCAGAGGAAACGCTTTCCGCCGCGGTCGAGCGCTGCCTGCGATCCTACTTCGGGGATGGAATGGCGCCGGCCACGGGCCTTTATCAGCACGTGGTGGATGCAGTGGAGCGCCCGCTCATCGCTCTGGCACTGGAAGCCGCGCGCGGTAACCAAATCCGTGCCGCGCAAATGCTGGGACTTAACCGGAACACATTGCGCAAGAAGATGCGCGAGCTCGGCATCGTGCTGGCAAGGGCAGGCCGACCCGGGTGAGGCATTGCTGCAACGCGGCATTCTTGCAACAAGTAGCAGCTTTGTTACACTCCGGCGCTCAGCGAAAAACCGGACCGCTTGAAAAAGCTGGACTCTGCGGGGGCGAATGGCATCGACGTCAGCGTTTGAGTCGCTAGCTCGGCGGAGCCCCTTGCGGGTTTTCCGGGCACTCTCCCGGCCCACCCTTTTCGCCATAGTCGCGGCCGTCGCCACCGCCATTTCCGGCATCGTGACCTATGCCACGCTGACGGGGCTTGCGCCCTACAAGGCGACGCCCACCGCGCTCGTCATCATGTTGCTTGTCAACCTGACGCTGGTGTTGACGCTGGCGGGGCTCATCGCCTGGCGTCTCACGCGCTTGTGGGCGGAGCGGCGCAGCGGCGCCGCCGGTTCGCGCCTGCATGTGCGGCTGGTCGGCATTTTCAGTGCCATTGCGATCCTGCCTGCGATTGTCGTCGCCATTTTCGCAGCCGTGTCACTCAACCTCGGCATGGAGGCTTGGTTTTCGGAACGTGTGCGCACGGCGCTCGACAATTCGGTCAATGTCGCCCAGGCCTATGTGAAGGAGCACGCACAGACAATCATTTCTGATCTTCTGCCGGTCGCCACGGATCTGAACACGCTGGG
>JBQTHM010000050.1:0-5794 GCA_052389895.1 Alphaproteobacteria bacterium
CACACTCCTCACTTGGCTATCGACCGCCTGCACCACAGACAATCAATCCATGCGCAACCAAGCTGGATGGCGCCCCAATGATGCAGTAGTCTCTCTATCCTGCTGGTACAAAATATCCGTCAGGCCATCAGCTTCATGAAGATGATTTCCTCGCGGGTGCCTGAACCAGAGCCGCTGTCGGATATATTTCCGGATATAATTCCCCTACACTTGTAGGTGGATTCCTGTGCGACGCACCCAACGACCAATAGGCCGGTAATTGCGACTGTCGCAAACAATCGTGGTCTCGTCAGGCGAAGGTTGTACATTGCAGACACATCTCATCAAGGCCAAGCCGCAATTTTGCGAATGCATTCGGTCGGCTGCGCACTAAATGCATAGGTTTCTCAAAAACGTCGCTGCCGAGCTACACAACCCTGATCCTGTGGTCTGGACCACTCTGGAACGCCGCTGACGGTTGTCACGCGATAGCTGCCAGTCACTCTGTTGATCGTTATCGTCTTTGGCGGGCTACCGCTTCCAGGCGACCATTCACCTAGAGGGCCAGTAAGGACCAGCTCTATCGAACCTTCGTGCACAAGATAGCGTTCGCCATGACTTGTCGCCCCGTCCGAGGAATACTCAATAAACCACTCCATCGTAAACGCACCCTCTCGAACGAACCCCACGCAATGAAGAATCGTGGTCTGCTTTGCGGCTTGCGCGGTGGTCGTCAAGGCCAATATCGAGCAAAGGATAATCTTTTTCATGTGCCACGCAGAAATCATTTGCAAGGAGGCGATGGTGGGCATGGCAAACCGAGAGTGCAAACTCAATTTTGTGGGTCTATTTGTGGGAGCGGACGTGCTCAATTCGCAAAAGGTAGGCTTCTTGCCGAAAAAATAGGGCTTGTGGCGGAGACGGAGGGATTCGAACCCTCGATACGGCTTATCAACCGTATAACGGTTTAGCAAACCGCCGCCTTCAGCCTCTCGGCCACGTCTCCGGCGTTGCGGGTGAGCCTTTCGTCCGCCCCGCGCAACCTACTTGCCTTACCCGCGGCCCACACCGCAAGCCCGCCCGCGCGTTCCTTTCGCAAGCCGCGGATTTCGTTGGCCCCGGGGGTCATGTGCTCTAGCGTTGCGCGGGTGCAACCCCAGGCCAGCGGCCCGCGCGTGCAACGGGCCCCGTGTTCTTTCCTCAGAGGAGTTCTGGACGAATGGCCCGCCTGCGCCGCGTGCAACGCAAGATCGCCGAAGCCGCGCGCGTGCCGGCCGACATGATCACCGAGTTTGTGCGCTACGAGACGCTGAGCGGCCTGCTGCTCGTGGTGGCGGCGCTTTCCGCGATGCTCCTGGCCAATATCGGGCTCGAGAGCACCTATCGCGAGATCAAGTGGCTTGTCATCGAAGTGCGCGCCGGCAGCTGGGGCCTGCAAAAACCCGTCATCCAATGGGTAAACGAAGGGCTCATGGCGCTTTTCTTCTTTCTTGTGGGTCTCGAAATCAAGCGGGAGCTGCAAGGGGGAGAACTGTCTTCGCGCGAGAGGGCAACGCTGCCCCTGATCGCCGCTACTGGCGGCATGATCGTTCCCGCGCTCATCTATCTGGCCGTCACCGCGGGCGACGCCGACGCCATGCGCGGCTGGGCCATTCCGGCCGCCACCGACATCGCCTTCGCCCTCGGCATCATGTCGCTTTTGCGTGACCGGGTTCCCGCTTCCCTGAAGGTCTTTTTGATGGCCATTGCGGTTCTCGACGACATCGGGGCGGTTATCATCATTGCGCTCTTTTACTCGGGCGATCTTTCCCTGCCCTCGCTCGCGATTGCCGCTGTCGCCGCGGCGGCGCTCTTCGTCATGAACCGGTTCGGCGTCAGGCGCATAGCGCCCTACGCGCTTCTTGGCATCCTGATGTGGACCGCCGTTCTGGAATCGGGCGTGCACGCAACGCTCGCCGGCGTTGTCACGGCAGCCGCCATTCCGCATCGCAATCGGGCACGCAGCGAAGGCTCGCCTCTCGAAATGCTGGAGCACGCACTTCACCCCTGGGTGGCCTTCGGCGTTCTTCCCCTTTTCGGCTTCCTCAATGCCGGCGTTCCTCTCGCGGGCATCGGGATCCAATCTGTCGTAGAGCCTGTAACGCTGGGAGTCGCACTGGGGCTCATTGCCGGGAAACAGGTAGGTGTCTTCGGCGCCGCTTTGCTTGCGGTAAAATCCGGACTGGCGGCGATGCCACGCGGCACGAACTGGCGTCAGATCTACGGCGTCGCCGCACTCGCGGGCATCGGATTTACCATGAGCCTTTTCATCGGCCAACTTGCGTTCGCCGGGCTTTTGCGCGAGGCGGAAACACGCCTCGGCGTCGTGCTTGCGTCCCTCGTTTCCGCCATCTGGGGCTACTCTGTCTTGCGCTTATCCGTGCGCGCCGCGGGAAAACGCGGCCGGTAAGCCCCATGAATTCGCTTGCCAGTGCGGGGTACGCGGACGCACAATTTGGCCCAAGGGACTTGGCGAAAGGCGGCGCTCGCGGACTTTGCCGCCGAAGGCGGAGTTCCTGTATCGGAGAAGGAGGAAATCCGATGCTGGTATGCGATATCCTCCGTCACAAGGGGCGGGACGTGGTGACGGTCGCGCCGACGAACAGCGTTTCAGACGCTGCGAAAACGTTGGCCAGGCGCAAGATCGGCGCCGTGGTGGTAATGGGCACACACGGGGAAGTCGCCGGCATGCTTTCCGAACGGGACATCGTGCATGCGCTGGCGCGCGACGGCGCGCATGCGCTCGCACGAACCGTCAGTCATTACATGACGCGCACGGTCGCCACCTGCGAGGAGCGCGATACGATCGAGACGATCATGGAGACGATGACGGAAGGCCGCTTCCGCCATATTCCGGTGGTGGAGGACGGCTGCCTTGTTGGAATAATTTCGATTGGCGACGTGGTCAAATCGCGCATCGAGGAAAGCGAACGCGAGGCCGCCAGCCTGAGGAATTATATCGCTACCGGCTGAGCCGCCGTTTCGGCCGTGGAAGCGCCTTTCTGCGCGCTCACAGCGCGTAGTCGATGGCGAGCCAGATCTTGTCCCGGCTGGCGAAGCCGCCGTCTCCGCCGTAAGCCGCATAAGTCAGGCTCAGGGTTACGCCCCAGCCGGTCTTCACGGATGCTTCGAGATCGATCTCCTCGCCCAGCGAGCCGCCCGGTTCGATGCCCCTGAAATCGTGATACCAGGCGGTGAAGCTGGCCTCCCATTTCGCATCGAAGGGCGTGAAATCCGTTCCAAAGCTTGCGGCGGCGTAAGTGTCGCGGACGCCCCGCGCCGGCGTGCTGGTGAAGACGTCCGCGTATCCCTGGAACTTGTGCAATGTGGCAAGCGGCGTCGAAAAACCGGCAATGCCGTTGCTGCCGAGCGACTCGACGCCGGCTTTGAGCGACCATGCATCGTAGCCAAGCTCGACTTCGCCCAGCCAATAGTCGAGACCAAAGCTCAGCGGGTTGTCCGCGTACTCTTCCTGGCGCGCATATGCCGCCGCATAGGCGAGCGACAGCCCGTCGCCTAACGGCCGGTTGCCGGAAAACCGCAGGCCGAAAGTCGCCGTGGACAGGAGAGGCGCCTGATCGAGGTCGAGCAGATAGAGATAGCCCGTCAGCTTGCCGAGGCTTTTTTCCGCGTACGAAACATTGAAGGCCTGAACGGCTCCATCGAAATGGCCCATGGGACTACGTTCGCCGAAAACACGGTTGACGCGGTTGGCGAAGAAATAAGTGAGAGTCACCCGCTCGATGCTTGAATTGTCCACGCGCACGGCGTCGAACGTTTGCTCATTCTGGCGAAATCCGACCGCGCCGATGAAACGCTTATCGTCGAGATTGATGCGCTGGCGGCCAACCGTGAGCCCGGTATCGGGAATGCCCGAATAAGCGATCTGGGCGCGATTGACTTCCAGATTTTCGGGATCGGCTACGACGGGATATTCGGCGCGGCCATTGATCGTGTCATTGAAGTCCTCGGAAAAATGCCCTGTCGCCTCGATCTCGAAAAGGCCGGCGAAGTCCTGCCAGGCAGGGGTTTTATATCCGGCACGGACCCGAATGGTGCTGGCGTTGGCGTCCTTCGCAAACCCGTCCTGTTCCACGTGCTCGAGGCGGTAGCGCAGGTTGAGCAGAATTTTCCCGCCGGAAAGCAAACCGTCCGCTCCGGCGATTGCCGGAGTCATGCAGGCGAGAAGCATTGCGGCTCCCCAGGCCAGCGGCTTGTCGGTCATGGCGCCCCCAAGAATTCCTGCCAGAGGAGTAAATAGACCTTATGGGCCCTGCCCGATTTGATCTGGCGCAATATTATAAGGAGCATGGCTCGCGGCGCTGTTTTTTGCCGCGCTTTCCTTCCGATGCTAAGCTTTCATTTGCCGGCGCTGCGTGCATGGGCCGGTCAATTGCGCACCAAAGACGGGGAGACATCATGCGCCATATTCGAATTCTTCCGCCGCTTTTCACGTTCGCTCTTTTGGCCGGGCTCGGCTGGAGCGCTCCGGCACTTGCGTCCGACTGTCCCGAGCTCAGCGGCGGCACCTGCAGGCATCATGGCGCCTGCGATGCCGCCGATCCGAGAAAGCATTGCCGCGATACGTTGAGAAGGGACGGCTATCACTGCGTCTGCCGGCGCGGCGCCGACGATCGCGGGCCGGGACACCAGCGTCTTCAGCGCGATTTGAACGAAGATCAGCAAGAATACGAGAGCGAGGGATACGAGGGCGAGGAGTACGAGGACGAGGGATACGAAGGCGAGCCGGAGGAAAATCCGGAGTGAGTTGCCGCAAATGATGCTGTGGGAACCACATTAGCGGGCGAACTGATCCGGATGTTTGACTCCAGCGACCGGAGTAATCCGCGCGCGTGCGGTTGCGGTCTCGGTGGCAGCGAAGAAGCGGACGGAGGCGGTCGATCGCCTTTTATGGTGCGCGCGTCAGGCGAACGCCAAGCGGTTTTTGCCGATTACCGTTGCGGTGGCGGATTTAGCGCAGTCAGTTGAAATACAATGATTTTTCCGGGTTGCCAGTCGGCGCGGGCCGGGACCGGGACTTTGTCTGCACACCCAAAACCCGCGTAAAACCTAGCATTTAGCCCTTTACAGCGGTCCCACGCGCACCTATATACGCCACCCCGCCCGTGGCCTTCTTGCGGGGGGGATTGCACATTTGCAATACTGTAAGTTCGCCCCGTGAGGCGTTCTTTCTCCCGGGGGGCCCGGCGCGTGGCCGGGTTTTCGCTCTTTGACATGGTAAGTGAAGGAAGGGGAACGTGGGCGGCGGCTCGATCGCCGGCTCAGGCAGACGCTTGGGCAAGCAAGATCGAGCTCTGAAATGCTCGCGTTCTTCAGTCAAAACATGACCTCGTCATGTGATGACGAACAACGCGTTCTATGGAGCTCTACGGATCAACTTGAGAGTTTGATCCTGGCTCAGAACGAACGCTGGCGGCAGGCCTAACACATGCAAGTCGAACGCTCGTAGCAATACGGGAGTGGCGGACGGGTGAGTAACACGTGGGAATATGCCCTTCGGTACGGAATAACCCAGGGAAACTTAGGCTAATACCGTATGATCCGGCAACGGCAAAGATTTATCGCCGAAGGATTAGCCCGCGTCCGATTAGCTAGTTGGTGAGGTAACGGCTCACCAAGGCGACGATCGGTAGCTGGTTTGAGAGAACGATCAGCCACACTGGGACTGAGACACGGCCCAGACTCCTACGGGAGGCAGCAGTGGGGAATCTTGGACAATGGGCGCAAGCCTGATCCAGCCATGCCGCGTGAGTGA
>JBQTHM010000051.1:0-26474 GCA_052389895.1 Alphaproteobacteria bacterium
GAAGATGCGTTTGGTCAGGATGGCTTAGATTGTTTAGCTGAGGCAATTGCCTCCCCCGTGGTGGGGAGGTCGTAGCGCCGGAGGCGCTTCGGGTGGGGGACAGTGTTCAAGCGGGCACATTAAACCAATAATCACCTCCCCCTTTGTGGGGAGGTCGAAGCGCCGAAGGCGCTTCGGGTGGGGGAGGATGTTTAAGCGGGCAAAACGCGAAAACATTTCGCGCGCACGTGCGCTACAGCGAACAGCGACCGAAGCGGAGCGGCTGCTGTGGTGGAAACTGAAACCGCTGAACAAGCTCGGTTACCACTTCCGCCGCCAGGCACCATTTCGCTCCTACACACTGGATTTTGTTGAACACAAATCCCGTCTCGTGATCGAACTGGATGGCGGCCAGCACGGTGCGCACGATCATCATTCACGCGACAGGAAACGCGATACGCTCTTGGCGAGTCA
The DNA here is from genome assembly GCA_052389895.1 of Alphaproteobacteria bacterium. Taxonomy (GTDB): domain Bacteria; phylum Pseudomonadota; class Alphaproteobacteria; order Micropepsales; family Micropepsaceae; genus CAVVXX01. The sequence goes on from JBQTHM010000051.1 coordinate 454, forward strand.
GGGCTATCGCACGTTGCGTTTCTGGAATAACGAAGTGTTCGAAAATCTGGACGCTGTCGTGGAAACGATTTTTTCGGTATTAGAGAAGCGGAATCACCCTCCCCCACCCGCTCGCGCCCGGTCTATTTAATTGGCGTGCAAAGCACGCCGGGCGCTCGCGACCTCCCCACAAAGGGGGAGGTGATTAGATCCGACTAGCCTCAGGCCATCTTCCCCAGCAACCCCCCTCGCTGAAGCTTCGGCGCGTTTTTGCACTAGTCCGCCGAAGCCTCGGCGTAGGCGGACACAAGGGGGGAAGAAAAACTAGGCACGCAGGTGGGAGTGGAAGCGTAGGCATGGGTGGGAAAAAAGTAATTTTTGTTTTCTTCGCTCATGCAATGTCATTTCCCGGCTAGAACATACTTTGCTGCACGCCCAAGTAAGAATACCAATAACGCCATAACCAGACAGAAAGTCTCGGGCGCTGTTTGGCTAAAATATTCATGTCGAAAAGCATACCAAACGTATGGAAAGGGTACAGATACCTCTCGCGTGAGACTGAAATAAAGGCCGACTGCAATAAGCAGCACCGCAAGTGTATCGCCGGTCCAATACAGAACATTTCCAAATCTCGCGGCCATAACGCCCTAGCTACTAAATAGCCCTCTGAGTTTTGTCATAACTTCTGCGGTGAAATCGAGTGCATTCAAGGTAGTGCCATCACTGCATTTGAGGATGATCGATTCTTCTCCCACGCCATACGCGCCCTTGCCGTATCGACCCATTCCATAACCACGTTCAATAACCCAACCATTTGTCTTTGATACAGGTTTGGAGTTTCGATGCTTCTCTTCATTACACAGTTCTTCACAAATGCGCATCAACGGATCACTTCGCAAGCTGGCGGCTAATTTCCTCTGTTGTTTTGTAGTCGTTTGATCCTTTTCTACATTCTCAATCAGGTGCCATGCATCAACCACAAAGTGATGTACGTCATCCTTTGTCACTTCGTCTTGTAATCTGCGATGCGTCCTAACAAGACCAGAAAAGAAATCTGAGGCTTTATCGTTTAGTGGCATGTTCATCACTACAACGGAATATTGTCGTGTTTCTTCCAAATCTTCGGCACGTGCTTGTTCTTGAGCATGCGTAGCGCACGCGCGATGCGCCAGCGGGTGGAATGGGGCATGATCACGTCGTCGATGTAGCCGCGCGACGCGGCGATGAACGGATTCAGAAAGCGGTCTTCGTATTCCTTGGTGCGCTCCGAAAGCTTGGCGGGGTCGCCCGCCTCTTTGCGGAAGATGATTTCCACTGCGCCCTTGGCGCCCATCCCCGCGATTTCCGCCGTGGGCCAGGCGTAGTTCACGTCGGCGCGCAGATGCTTTGACGCCATCACGTCAGAGGCGCCGCCATAGGCCTTGCGCGTGATCACCGTCACCTTGGGGCAGGTCGCCTCGGCATAGGCGAACAGCAGCTTGGCGCCGTGCTTGATGATGCCGCCATGCTCCTGCGCCGTGCCCGGCATGAAGCCCGGCACGTCCACGAACGTCACGATGGGAATGTCGAAGCAATCGCAGAAGCGCACGAAGCGCGCGGCCTTGCGGCTGGCGTCGGAATCGAGCACGCCCGCCAGCACCATGGGCTGGTTGGCGACAAAGCCCGCGGTCGAGCCCTCGATGCGCCCAAAACCGATGATCAGGTTCTTGGCGAAGTTTTCCTGGATCTCGAAAAAATCGCCCTCGTCCGCCACCTTCAGGATCAGCTCCTTCATGTCGTAGGGCTTGTTGGCGGAGGCAGGCACCAGCGTGTCGAGCGAGGGCTCCCAGCGCATGGGATCGTCTTCGCTCGGCCAATGCGGCGGCTTCTCGCGATTGCTGAGCGGAAGAAAATCATAGAAGCGCCGCATCTGCTCGATGCAGACGATGTCGTTCTCATAGGCCCCGTCGGCCACGGCCGATTTGTGGGTGTGCACATGCGCGCCGCCGAGCTGGTCCGGCGTCACGTCCTCCTGCGTCACCGTCTTCACCACGTCGGGGCCGGTGATGAACATGTAACTGGTATCGCGCACCATGAAGATGAAATCGGTCATGCCCGGCGAATAGACATCGCCGCCCGCGCACGGGCCCATGATCACGGACACCTGCGGCACCACGCCCGAGGCCAGCGCGTTGCGCTTGAACACCTCGCCATAGCCGGCCAGCGAGGCCACGCCTTCCTGGATGCGCGCGCCGCCCGCGTCGAACAGGCCGATGATGGGCGCCCCGTTCTGCATCGCCATGTCCATGATCTTGCAGATCTTCTGCGCATGCGTTTCGGAGAGCGAGCCGCCGAACACGGTGAAGTCCTTGGCGAACACATAGGCCATGCGCCCGTTGATCGTGCCCCAGCCGGTGACCACGCCGTCGCCCGGGATGCGGGTCTTGTCGGCGCCGAAATCGGCGGCGCGGTGCTCGACGAACATGTCGAACTCCTCGAACGATTTCGGGTCGAGCAAAAGCTCGATGCGCTCGCGTGCGGTGAGCTTGCCCTTGTCGTGCTGCGCCTTGATGCGCGCCTCGCCGCCGCCTTCCCGCGCGTGCGCACGCTTGCGTTCGAGCTCTTCCAGGATTTTTTTCATCGCGTTTCTCTCTGGGCGGGTTGCTTGCCGGGAAGGCCGCGCAGGCCCTGAAGGAACAGCGCGGTGGCAAAATCGCTGGCGGCATTGGTGTCGGGCGGATCGCGCTTGATCATTTCCTGCGCCACTTCGCGCGCCACACCCACCATGGCAGCGGTGAGAAAATTGGAATCGACGGCGGGAAACAGCCCGCGCGCAATAGCGCGTTCGATGTCCTCGCGCAGCTCTTCGAAGCCGGCCACGACTTCGGGCGTATCCATGCGCACCTGCATGTGCTGGGCGTCGCGCGGGCCGAAAATGGTTTCGCGCTCGGCCGCAGCAAATTCAAAGATGGTGCGGAAGGTGCCGCTGACGAACTGCTCCAGCGTTTCGGCGCGCGCGCGCTCCTCGCGCAGAAGCGGGCGCAGCTTCAGCGCCGTTTCGTCGTGCAACGCCTGGAACACTTCCTCCTTCGACTTGAAGTAATTGTAGAAGGTGCCGGAAGCGAGCGGCGTGGCGCGGATGATGTCGCGCACCGTGGCGGAAGCAAAACCCATCTCGGCGAACACGCGCCGGGCCGCTTCGAGGATCACCGTGCGGTTCTGCTGCTTGGTTTCCTCGCGCTTGCCGCGCAACGCGCGTGTCTTGCCGGTTTGTGCTGGTCTGACTTCCAAGCGGGAGACTCGGGAGACGCAGCCGACAATCTAGCCCCGCGTGACGGCGCGTCAACTTTTTCGCAAATGGGTCAAAAACCGTTCCGCGGCAACGAGTTCTCCGGCGGCGCGCCGTGCGCGTTTCTCCGCCTCGGCGTCCCGGCCCCAGCGCCCGGCCTGGTAGGCGTCGTCGACCTGGCAGGCGGCAAAGGCCCCTTCGGCGTCCAGCCGGCCTTCGACGAATGCCAGGGCGATTACCAGCGAGCCTGCGACCGTTGTCGCGGCGTGCAGTACGGCCAGTTTGAAGTCGTCCATCCTGGATACCGCGCGCTCAAGCGCCGACAGGGCTTTGGGGGACTGTTCGATGTGCGAGATGCCCGTGCCTACTTCAAGTTTGCAGGAGAATTGCTTTCCGATCCAGTCAACAAGCGGGTCCCAGACCGCAGCCTGGCGCGCAACAAGGTCCTCCGGATGCGCCGCGCGATAGCAGACAAGATCGTGGGCGGCGAAACGCATCATCTGGGCGATGGCATCGGCGCGGCGCGGCGCGATCCGGTCCAGCGCGGTGTTCACCAGCCGTGTCATCGGCATACTGTCTGCCCGAATTGTCTCGCCTTGCGTGCGCCATTCTTCGGCGACGGCCCCGGCAAGCGTTTTGCTTGGAACAATGACGTCGGCGCGCGCGGGCGTGCGCAGCGGCTTGCCGTCAAGCAGAACACAAAAACCCACCCTCCCCTTGAGGGAGGGTCGAACTGCGCCAGCGGCTCGGGGAGGGGTATTCACCCCCCACCGATTTTTCGCGTGCCGCGAAAAATCTGCCTCCCCCTCAACCCGCCTTCGCTCCAGCTTCGGCGGGTGTTTGTCCCTGTCCGGCGAAGCCTTGGCGTAGCCGGACTCAAGGGGGAAGGCGCAGTGCGCGACTGACACCTCCGCGTAAAACCGTTTCGGATTGGGCTGAACCAACTACTACCTGCTCTTGACGTTTTTTGCTTTCGGCTTCGCCGCGGGTTTGGCGATCTTCGGTGCAGCAATCTTCTTGAGCTCTCCCTTGGCGATGCGGTCGCGCAGCGCATCCGGCATGCCGTCATGCGGGCCGATTTTGCGCTTCGGCCAATCGGCCCAGAACATTTCGCCGATCTCCTGATTGCGCCCGGGATGCAGGGGATAATAGACCTTGCTGCGCACGCGCGAGGCCTCGCCCGCAACGAGTAGGCGAACCGGTTTCGGCGTGCTGTTGATGAAGACGTGGCATATTCCCGTCTGATCGGGAAAGCCCGCACCGTCGCCCGGCTTTAGGCGGTTCAGCTCGCCGTCGATCCAGCAGTCGGGTTCGCCTTCCAGCACGAAGACGAATTCCTCCTCATCGCGCTCGGCATGCGGCCACGACGTGCGCGTGCCCGGCACCAGCACCTCGTGATGCACGCCTATGCGGCCAAGCCCGAAATGGCGGCCGAATTTCGAATGCAGACCGTGTTTTTCTATGCTGCCCGGGTAGCTCCAGGCCGGGCGCTGGATGTCTTTCCAGTGCGCCACATAGTCAGGCTTGCCGGCGGCGACGGATCCTTCGGCCGCCGGGGTGCCGCGGCGCGCGTCGGCCAAGCCGTCATGGGGGCCCAGTTCGCGGGCGGGGACGTCTTCCCACAGCTTGCCCACTCTTTTCAGCTGCTGGTTCTGCGCCTGATCGAAGGGATGAACGAGTCTGGTCGTATAACGCGAGGCTTCGGCCACGACGAGCAGACGCACATCGCTTTGTGTGTTGTTCAGAAAGGTGTGCGCAATTCCGGTGCGATCCTTGAACCCCGCGCCCTCGCCCTCCGCCAGCCGGTATAGATAACCGTCGCACCACATGTCGGGCGCGCCTTCGATGACGTAGACGAACTCCTCCTCGTCGCGCATTGCGCCGGGCGGGCTCAGGCGCATACCCGGCGCAAGCCGGATGTGGTTGACGCGCAGCCGCGATAGGCCGGTGGCGCGCGAATAGGGCGTGTGAAATCCGAATTGCTCGGCCGAATTGGGAAGCTGCAAGGGCTGCTTCGGCTCGATCTCGCTCCAATGCCTGATGAAATCCGGGCGTGTCATCGTGCTCTCTCGTGTTGCGCAAAGGGATCGGCAATGGCTTCGGAAAACCCGAACAGCTTCCAGGCCCGCTGCATGTGGTGCGGTAGCGGCGCCTCGATGCGCAGCCGCCCGCCATCGGGGTGGGCGATGTCTATCGAGCGTGCATGCAAGTGTAAACGGTTGTCCAGTTCGCCGCGGCCCTTGGCGGCATCGCCGCCGTATTTGAAGTCGCCCACGATAGGCGTGCCGATGGCGGCCAGGTGCGCGCGGATTTGATGCGTGCGCCCCGTAACGGGCATCAGCGCCACCCAGGCGTATTCGCCGGCCGCACGCGCGACAACTGCGTAGTGCGTGGTCGCGCGCTTGGCGCCCTCTTCGCCTTCCACGGCCGCCGCCATGCGTTCGTCGCGGCCCTCCCTGCCGAAGCCGGGCGCTTTGGTCAACGCGAGTCTGACGGTGCCGCGGGCGGGCTTGGGCACGCCCCTGGTAAGCGCCCAGTAGATTTTATTCGCGTCGCGCCGCCGCAGCGATTCCGAAAGCGCGGCGGCGGCCGGTTGCGTGCGCGCGACCACGAGGACGCCCGAGGTATCGCGGTCGAGGCGGTGCACGAGGCGGGGCCGCTGGCGTTTGCCGCCCTGGAGGCCTTCGAGCATGCCGTCCACATGGCGCGCGATGCCCGAGCCACCCTGTGTCGCAAGTCCGCTTGGCTTGTTGAGAACGATCACCTTGTCATCTTCGTGAATGACGAGAGATTTTATGAACCGCGCGTCACTTTCGCCGATACCGGATTTCGCCTTCGCTGGGCGTTCGTGCTCGCGGTCTGCCGTCACTTGCAGGGGAACGCGGATGCTCTGCCCGGCCACAATGCGCTCTGCCGCTTTTGCGCGCCTGCCGTCCACGCGCACCTGGCCAGTGCGCAACAGCTTTTCCAGCGCGCCGTGGCCCAGCGCGGGATAATGCCGCCGGAACCAGCGATCGAGCCGTATGCCTGCGTCATCTGGCTCCACACGAATTGTTGCCGCGCTCATTGACCGGGAAAGTCTTGGACCCTAGCTTCCGACTAATCCAAGGGGATGGAGTCCCCCGAGAACTGCCACCATGGCTGATGACTCCTACCGCAGGAATGCAGGCGGTGGGAGTGTCTCTGCGATCGCGGCGATTGCAGCGCCTCCTCCACTACGGAGGATGCCATGGAGAATGTCTGGCTGGATTCGGCTTTATGGATCGGGCTCGCGCTCGCGGCCTCGATCATCTCCATCCGCGTGGCGGTCTCGGTCGCGTTGATCGAAATCGTCATCGGCGCGTTCGCGGGCAATCTGTTCGGGCTAACTGTCACGCCCTGGGTGAACTTCCTCGCCGGATTTGGCGCCATTCTGCTTACTTTTCTGGCGGGCACGGAGATCGACCCGCGCATAATGAAAAAGCATTTCTGGTCCAGCATGACCATTGGCGCCGTGGGCTTCTTCGCGCCGTGGCTGGGCGTGCTGGCCTATGCCTATTTCGGCCTGCATTGGTCGTGGCCGCAGGCGCAGATCGCGGGCATTGCGCTTTCCACCACTTCGGTCGCCGTGGTTTACGCCGTAATGGTGGAGACCGGATTCAACAAAACGGAAATCGGAAAGATCATTCTTGCCGCCTGTTTCGTAAACGACCTCGGCACCGTGCTCGCGCTTGGCGTCGTGTTTGCGCATTTCGACATGACACTGGCCTTTTTTGGCGCGGCGACGGCAGGGGTTCTAGTCGCCTTACCGCGCTTCGCGCCCTGGTTCTTCAGGGCTGTCGGACAGCGCGTCAGCGAGCCGCAGACGAAATTCGTGGCGCTGGTGCTGCTCGCGCTCGGCGGTCTTGCGACGGTGGCAGGCAGCGAGGCGGTACTGCCCGCCTATCTTATCGGCATGGCCCTCGCGCCCGCCTTTCTTTCCAATCACGAATTGCCCCATCGCATGCGTATCATTGCCTTCTCGATTCTGACGCCGTTCTATTTCCTGAAGGCGGGGTCCCTGGTGGATTTCGATGCCGTGATCGCGGCGGCAGGGCTCATCGCGATTTTTCTTGGCATAAAGATGGTGACGAAGTTCGCAGGCATTTTGCCCCTGACCCGCATCCACAAGTTCGAAAAGACGGAAGGGATGTACACGACCCTGCTGATGTCCACTGGGCTTACGTTCGGCACCATCTCGGCGCTGTTCGGATTGACCAACCGCATCATCGATCAGACGCAATATACAATTCTGGTCACGGCCGTGATCGGCAGCGCCGTGGTGCCGACGCTGATTGCGCAAACCTGGTTCCAGCCCAAGTTCAAGCCGATCGAGGCGCCCGACGTCGTGGCCGAAGCCGAAGCCGTCGCCGGCGAGGAGCCGTAAAGTGCGCCTCGGCGACACCAATTTCTTCAACCTGTTCAGCCGGCTGGTGCATGCCACCAACCCGGATCGCGACCGCGACAGGTGGGAAGTCGCAGGCGTGCGGTGGGTGCGCGAGCGCAACGTGCATTGGGGTTCGAATTTTTCGTTCCAGATCGAAGTCCATACGTTGCATCACCCCGCGCGGCGCGGCGGGTGGACTCTGCTCGTGGCGAACGAAATGTGGTGGCCGCCCGACCGGCGCAAGACGTTCCGGCATGGGCGCTGGGTTCATCTCGTCGAAGGCGCGCGCTCAAACGTGCTCAAATGGTTTGTGGAAAGAGAGCGCGAACTGGGCTAGTCGGCTTTCTTTCCGCGCTCCTCCCGCAGCCTGGCCCAGTAGGCGAGGCGCCTGGCGACTTCCTTTTCAAAGCCGAGATCGGTAGGGCGATAATAGGTATCGCGTTGCATCCCTTGGGGAAAATAGTTCTGGCCCGAGAAGCGCTCTTCCGCTTCGTGGTCATATTCGTAGCCCTTGCCGTAGCCGAGGTCTTTCATCAGGCGCGTGGGGGCGTTGAGAATATGTGCCGGCGGCATGAGGGAGCCGTGCTCTTCGGCCGCGCGCGCGGCCGCGCCCTGCGCCATGTAGACCGCGTTCGATTTGGGCGCAGCGGCCAGATAGATCACGGCCTGCACCAGCGCGATTTCGCCTTCCGGGCTGCCGAGGAAGTCGTACACGTCCTTCGCGGCCAGTGCCTGATGCACGGCTTCGGGATCGGCAAGTCCGATATCCTCGACTGCGGCGCGCACGAGCCGGCGCGCGATATAAAGCGGGTGCTCGCCGCCCGCTAGCATGCGCGCGAGCCAATAGAGCGCCGCGTCCGCGTCCGAGCCGCGAATGGATTTATGCAGTGCGGAAATAAGATTGTAATGCTCTTCGCGGCTTTTGTCGTAAAGCGGTGCGCGCTTCTGCACGGCCGCAGTAAGCGCCGCCGTATCGAGTCTGGCATCCGGTTCGAGATCGGCCAGCTCCTCGACCAGATTGAATATGGCACGCCCGTCGCCATCGGCCATGGCGCGCAGGCTTACGCGCGCTTCATCGGTCAGTGGCATATTGCGGCCCAAATGCCTTTCCGCGCGCTGAAGCAGCGTTTCCAGATCAGGATCCGTCAGCCGGTGCAGCACCAAAACTTGCGCACGCGAAAGTAGCGCGCCGTTCAGTTCGAAGGAGGGGTTTTCCGTGGTAGCGCCGACCAGGATTATGGTCCCGTCCTCCATGACGGGCAGGAACGAGTCCTGCTGGCTGCGGTTGAAGCGGTGAATCTCGTCGATGAACAGCAGCGTTCCCTGCCCTGTCTTGCGTCGCGCACGCGCGGCATCGAACGTTTTTTTCAAATCGGCTACGCCTGTGAACACGGCGGATAGCTGAACGAAGTGAAGCTTGAACACGCCGGACAGGAGCCGCGCGCTGGTCGTCTTTCCTGTGCCGGGCGGGCCCCAAAGGATGATCGAAGCCGGCCTCCCGGCGGCGATCATGCGGCCCAACGGCCCTTCCGGCTTGAGCAGGTGATCCTGCCCCACGACTTCGGCCAGCGTCTTAGGGCGCAGGCGATCGGCCAGCGGGCGCGGCGCGTCCGCCTCCAGCCCGCCTGCCTCGAACAGATCGCTCATCGCACCGACAGCTTCAGTGTCTGGGCGCCGCGCTGGATGGCCATGGCCCAGCCTCGCTGCGACTCAAGTGCGGTCTTGAGGCCCGACACCGTGACAACGTGCGCGCCGTTCACCTGGCGCACGATGTCGCCCTGGCGGAATCCGAAACGCGCGGCTGTGGAGCCCGCTTCTACTGAGAGAACGACGACGCCTTTTTCCAACACGTTGAGTTGCAGTTCGTCTGCCAGCGCCGGCGAAAGGTTGGCGACCTTCGCGCCCTGCATCGGGTTTTCGCCGGTGATGGTCGTGGTATTGCGCGGCGGCGTTTCCGGCGGCGTAGCCAGTTGCACGTTAGCCTGGCGCTCCGCGCCGCCGCGAATGAACTTGATCGTTGCCGTGTCGCCGGGCCGCATCGTCGCGACGCGATAGCGCAGGGCCGGCGGGGAATTTACCGGGAATTCGTCTATGGCGGTTACGACATCGCCTTTGGCGAGGCCGCCCTGCGCCGCAGGGCTGCCGGGATAGATATTGGCAATTACCACACCTTGCGGGCGGCTGAGACCCAAACTGCGGGCGATCTCGGACGTCACGGCCTGGCCGTCCGCGCCGAACCACGGCCGCTTGATTCCGCCGCCCAGCGCACCTTCGACCACGAGCCTCGCCATGTTCGACGGAACGGCAAAACCGATGCCAACGTTGCCGCCCGTCTGCGAATAGATGGCCGCGTTGATGCCGACGAGGCGTCCATCCATCGTGACCAGCGCGCCGCCGGAATTGCCGGGATTGATGGCAGCATCCGTTTGAATAAAGAACTGATAGTCGGAGGCGCCGACTTGTGTGCGCGCGAGCGCAGAGACGATTCCGCTGGTAACCGTCTGTCCCACGCCATAGGGATCGCCGATGGCGAGCACAAGATCACCCACTTGTGTCTGATCGGAATCGCCGAAAGAAAGCGCGGGCAGGCGTTCGCCGCGGACGTCAATCTTGAGCACGGCCAGATCCGTGCGCTTGTCCGCCAGAATGACGCGCGCCGGAAATTCACGGCGGTCGGGAAGCGCCACTGTGATTTCCTGCGCGTCGCGGATGACATGGTTGTTGGTCAGGATGACGCCATCCGGGCGCACGATGACGCCCGAACCGAGCGAGCGCTGCACTCTTTGGGCCATCGGGCCTTGCTGCCCGAAAAAGCGGAAAAAAGGATCGTTGAACAGCGGTTGGCGCACCACGCGGCGCGAATAGACGTTGACCACCGAGGGCGCCACTTTGGCCACGACCGGTGCAAACGACAGCTGCAATTGCGCCATCGACTGCGGAACGGCGCGCGTTGTTTGCGCTTGCCCTGAGGCCGCGAGCGCGGCGGAAAGCAAGGCGACAAGGACCATACGCATGACGTTCAAGCCTCCCGTATTCTCTTCTCCCAGATCCAGCCACGGTGATGCGGGGCGGTGCGGGCTTATAGGCCGCGAATCTGGCCTATACTGTGGCAACACTCAAACGGGGGGAGCCATGATTTTAAGAACGGTTCTGGTGGGCGTTCTGGCCGCCGTCGCCATGTTCATCTGGAATTGGCTTGCGCATGGCGTACTGCCGCTGGGGATGACCGGCATCGACACGATCCAGAATGAGCAGGTGGTGCAGGACACGTTGCGCGCCAACATCGATAAGGACGGCATGTACATGTTTCCCTTTGCCTTGACCCAAGGGCAGACGGACGCGAAGGGGCCCGAAGGCCTCCTCGTCTACCATCAGAACGTGCGCGAACTATCGCCCATGATGCTGGGCAGCGAATTCCTGCTGGAAGTCGTGGAAATGGTGATCCTGGCATTTTTGATCTCCTGGACCACGCTTACTGGCTTCGCCGCGCGGCTTGGATTTGCGGCGTTAGCCGGGTTCATGGTGGCTATTACCACCAACGGCTCGCTGAACATCTGGTTCGGGTTTCCTGCCGATTACGTTGCCGCGGAAATCCTTACTACGACCGTCGGGTTCGTAATTGGCGGTGCGGTTATCGCGCTCATGCTGCCGAGGAGCATGAAAGCGACGGGCTGAATTGTTACCTGCAAGAAAGCAGAAGGGGCGGTTTGAAACCGCCCCTTTTCTTTCCGGTCTGGTGTTCCGAGCTATCCGCGGCCGCGGCTTTTGCGTTCGGATTTGCGCGCGGGCGCTTTGCGGGTAGATTTGGGTTTGCCGCCCTTCTTCTCCGGTTTCTCTGGCCGCTCGGGTTTTTCGGCCTTGGCCTTAACCTTCGGCCCGGCCTCGCGCTCCTTTTCGGGTTGCGCTTCCTCAACAACCGCTTCTTCGCCGGGAACCGGTCCGGAATCCTTTCCGCGCGCATCGACATCGCGGTTTATGAATTCGATGACGCCCATGGCTGCGTTGTCGCCATAGCGGAAGCCGGCTTTCAGCACGCGCGTGTAGCCCCCGGCGCGCGTTGCGTAACGCGGGCCCAGCATGTCGAACAGCTTGCGCACCATCGTGATATCGTGCAGCTGCGCCATCGCACGGCGCTGTGCGTGCAGTCCGGTGGGATCGTTCTTGGCGAGCGTCACAAGTTTTTCCACGACGGGGCGAAGCTCCTTCGCCTTGGGCAGCGTGGTCTTGATCTGCTCGTGCTTGATGAGCGCGCAGGCAAGATTCGAGAACAGCGCCTTGCGGTGTGCGCTCGTGCGGTTGAGCTTTCGTCCGGCATTAAGATGGCGCATGGATCAGTACTGGTCCTCGTAGCGTTTGGCGAGCTCCTCGATGTTCTCGGGGGGCCAGCCCGGGACTTCCATGCCGAGGTGCAGACCCATCTCGGCCAGGACGGCCTTGATCTCGTTCAACGACTTACGGCCGAAATTCGGCGTGCGCAGCATTTCGGCCTCGGTCTTCTGAATAAGATCTCCGATATACACGATGTTGTCGTTCTTCAGGCAGTTGGCCGAACGAACCGAAAGCTCGAGCTCGTCCACCTTTTTGAGCAGCACCGGGTTGAAGGCGAGTTCCGGCTTGCCTTCTTCGACCACCCTCTCCTTCGGCTCTTCGAAGTTGATGAAGATCTGGAGCTGATCCTGAAGGATGCGCGCGGCATAGGCCACCGCGTTATCCGGCGTTACCGCGCCGTTGGTTTCAACGCTCATGGTGAGTTTGTCGAAGTCGAGAATCTGGCCTTCACGCGTGTTCTCGACCTTGTAGGAGACCTTTTTTACCGGGCTGAACAGGCTATCCACTGGAATAAGGCCGATGGGAGCGTCCTCGGGCCGGTTGCGGTCGGCCGGCACATAGCCCTTGCCGGTGTTGACCGTAAGCTCCATGCGGAAGTTCACGCCTTCGTCCAGAGTGCAGAGCACGAGATCGGGGTTGAGGATTTCAATGTCTGCCACCTGCTGGATCTGCCCCGCCGTTACCTCGCCGGGGCCTTCCGCGCGCAGCGTGAGGCGCTTGGGGCCTTCTGCGTGCATGCGCAGCGCGATCTGCTTCACGTTCAGCACGATGTCGGTCACGTCCTCGCGCACGCCCGGAATGGAAGAAAATTCGTGCAGTACGCCGTCAATTTGAATGGAGGTAACGGCCGCGCCCTGCAGCGAAGATAGCAATACGCGCCTGAGCGCGTTGCCGAGCGTCAGGCCAAAGCCGCGCTCGAGCGGCTCCGCCACGATGGTGGCAAGGCGGTTCTGTTCGTGGCCCGCATCGACGCGAAGTTTTTGCGGTTTGATAAGTTCCTGCCAGTTCTTCTGAAACATTTTTTCCTCATCGTTTCCCGGGCGCGCCGGAATCGCGCCCTGTGCGTTCGACGGGTTGTTACGTCCGGTAAGCTCCTAAACGCGCCTGCGCTTGGGCGGGCGGCAACCGTTGTGCGGAATGGGGGTCACGTCGCGGATGGTCGTGACGTTGAGGCCCACCGCCTGCAGCGCGCGCAATGCAGACTCGCGCCCCGAGCCGGGCCCGCTTACTTCCACCTCGAGCGTTTTCATTCCATGTTCCATGGCCTTGCGTCCCGCGGCCTCGGCGGCAACTTGCGCCGCATAAGGCGTAGACTTACGCGAGCCCTTGAAGCCGAGCGCGCCGGCGGAGGCCCAGCACACAGCGTTGCCCGCGCCATCGCTGATCGTAATGATCGTGTTGTTGAACGTCGCATTCACATGGGCGACGCCGGCAACGACGTTCTTTTTTTCCTTCTTGCGCGGACGCGCAGCGGCCTTTGCCATTTATTTCTTCTCCAGAACGCGCTTCTTGCCGGCGATCGGCTTGGCCGGCCCTTTGCGCGTGCGCGCATTGGTGTGGGTGCGCTGGCCGCGCACGGGAAGGCCCTTGCGGTGGCGCAGGCCGCGATAGCAGCCCAAATCCATGAGCCGCTTTATGTTCATCGCCACGTCGCGGCGGAGATCGCCTTCCACGATGTAATCGCGATCGATCACTTCGCGGATTTGAATCTGCTCGGCTTCAGTCAGCTCGCTCACGCGGCGGTTGGGATTGATGCCGACCTTCTTGCAGATGTGTTTGGCGTTGCTCGGACCGATGCCGTAGATGTAGCGAAGCGCGATATCCACGTGCTTGTTGCTCGGAATATTGACGCCGGCGATGCGCGCCACGGTTATCTCCTGTTTTCAAACGCGGCGAATGGCCTTGGCGCCCTGCCCGGCCGGGCAAGGAACCCGCCTGTAGGAAACGGATAGGAAACACCGCCGCGAGGGCGCGGATTATAGGAACGGGCACCCACCAGTCAACCGCCAAACAGCCATGAAAATAGGGACTTTCGCGCCGGTTTCAAGCCGCGCAGCGCGTCGCGGATGGCGCGTGAAACCACCTCTATGGAGGCCATGCCGTCCACGGTACGCAGCTTGCCTTGCCGGCGGTAGTAATCGAGCAGGGGCGCCGTCTGCCTGTGGTAGACGGCCAGCCGGTTGCGCAAGGTTTCCGGGTTGTCGTCGGCGCGCGCGGCGGCCGGATTTTCACGGATGCGGCTTTCCATGCGACTCACAAGGGCCTCGTCGTTCACTTTGAGCTCAATGACCGCGTCGATTTTCTGACTGCGCCCCGCCAGCATGCGGTCTAACGCCTCGGCCTGGGCGATGGTGCGGGGAAAGCCGTCGAAGACCGCCCCCCCGGCACAATCGGGTTTCTCGATACGCTCGGCGATGATGCCGATTACGATTTCGTCCGGCACGAGGTCGCCCCGGTCCATGATTGCCTTGCACTTCTGGCCGAGCTCGCTGCCAGCGGCCACCGCCGCGCGCAGCATATCGCCGGTCGAAAGCTGTTTGAGGCCGAGTTCCTTTTCCAGAAGCTGAGCTTGCGTGCCCTTTCCGGCCCCGGGCGGACCGAACAGGATCAGATTCATGTTCGCCCGCTGCTGGAGCGCGCGCCCCTCAGCCGCGCCTTCTTGATCAGGCCTTCATACTGCTGGGCAATGAGATGGCTTTGAATTTGCGCCACGGTGTCCATCGTGACGCTGACCACAATCAGGATGGACGTGCCGCCCATGGTGAACATGTTGGTTCCCGCGTCTGCGATTTCGGGAACGAGGCACACGAACGCAAGATACACCGCGCCCACCACCGTAATGCGCGTGAGCACGAAATCGATGTACTCGGCTGTCTTCTTTCCGGGGCGGATTCCGGGGATGAACCCGCCATATTTTTTCAGATTGTCGGCCGTGTCTTCGGGGTTGAAGACGATCGCGGTGTAGAAAAAGGCAAAGAAAATGATCAGCGCGCCATAGAGACCGATGAACAGGGGCTGGCCTGGGCTCAGCAGGGCCACTGCCGTTTGCAGCCATTCGGGAATGTTCTGCGCATTGAAGCCCGCAACTGTCACGGGCAAAAGCAACAGCGAAGACGCGAAAATCGGCGGAATAACACCGGACACATTCAACTTGAGCGGCAAATGCGAAGCCTCTCCGCCAAAGATGCGGTTGCCCATTTGCCGCTTGGGGTACTGCACGAGCAGGCGGCGCTGTGCGCGCTCGATGAAAACGATGAAGGTAATGAGCGCCACGATGCCGAGAATGATCCCGAACAGGGTCACGGGCGACATTGCGCCCGTGCGCGTGGACTCAAAGGCCTGGAAAACATAACGGGGAAATGTCGCAACGATGCCGGCGAAGATAATGAGCGAGATGCCGTTGCCCACGCCACGCGCGGTGATCTGCTCGCCCAGCCACATCAGAAAGATCGTGCCGCCTGTAAGCGTGATCACCGTGGACAGCCGGAAGAACATGCCCGGCTCCATTACCACGCTGCCCCAGTTCTCAAGGCCTATGGCAATACCATACGCCTGCATGGCCGCGAGAAGCACGGTTCCGTAGCGCGTGTATTGATTGATCTGTTTGCGTCCCGATTCGCCTTCTTTTTTCAGCCGCTCCAACTCCGGAGACACTGTCGTCATCAGCTGAATAATGATCGAGGCCGAGATGTACGGCATGATACCGAGTGAAAAGACCGCCATGCGCTCGATCGCGCCGCCTGCCAGCATATTGAACATGTCCAGCAGGCCGCCCTGCTGCTGCTGGATTTGCCGGGCAAGTTCGCTCGGGTCGATGCCGGGCATCGGAATGTACGTGCCCAGCCGGGCAACGATGAGAGCGATCAGCGTGAAAAAGATGCGCTGGCGAAGCTCGGTCGCCTTCGAAAACGCTGAGAAGTTGAAATTGGCTGCCAGTTGTTCTGCTGCGGAAGGCATCGTGTACTCCGGGAGCGCGTGGCCCCGATTATATAGGTGCTCGACTAGGCGTTTGCCTGTGCCCGCTTTTCGGCGGCCTTGGCGCGGCGCTGTTGACGTTTGCCGGGCTCGCCTTTGCGGTTCATGCGAACGGGTTTTCTGAACATAATCATGACGTTCCCGCCTGCCTTCTTAACCGCCTCGATCGCGGGTCTGGATGCGCCCGCCACTTCAAAGTTGAGCGTTGCCCTAAGTTCGCCCTGGCCGAGCAGGCGGACTCCGTCGCGAGCATTTCGCGCGACTCCCGCCGCGAGAAGCGCCTGATACGTGATGGTTTCCGCCGGGTTGAGTTTGCCCGCATCCACCGCCGCCTGGATGCGGCCGAGATTCACCTCGGCAAAGTCGTTACCAAAGCGGTTGAAAAAGCCGCGCTTCGGCACGCGGCGATGCAGCGCCGTCTGGCCGCCTTCGAATCCGGCAATGGTTACGCCGGCGCGCGCTTTCGCGCCCTTCATACCGCGCCCTGCGGTTTTGCCGACACCGGAACTGGAGCCGCGGCCAACCTTGAACTTGCGCTTGCGGGCGCCTGCACGGTCGCGCAACTGGTTCAGTTTCATTGTGCGCCCTCGCCTACGATTTCTACCAAACTGGACACTTTGCGGATCATCCCGCGCACGGCCTGCGTATCGGGCAAAGTACGCTCGCGCCGGATCTTGCCAAGGCCAAGCCCGCGCAACGTGGCTGCAATTCGCTCCGGCTTACGGTTTGCGCTGTGAATCTGACGCACCGTGACCGTCTTTCCGGGATAGGTCTTCGCCTGCGGCTTGCTTGTCTGTGCCGCGGGTGCTGGTGCCGGAGTCACTTGCGGAGCTGGCGCCGGCTTCTTGGCTGCGGCATCCGCCTTTTTGGCCATCGCCTTCTTGGCCGGTTTCTTCGCGCCTGTTTTCGAGCCGCTTCTGGTTTCTGTCATATCAGCCTCCCGCGCCCGCTTCGGCCGCCTTTTCGGCAACCTTGCCTTCGCGGCGCTGGATGATTTCAGTCACCGTCTTGCCGCGCCGTTGCGCGATCATACGGGGGGACTGCTGGCGGCGCAGCGCATCGAACGTCGCACGCACCATATTGTATGGGTTCGAAGTCCCCAAGCTCTTGGACACGACGTCACCCACGCCCAAGCTTTCGAACACCGCGCGCATGGGCCCGCCCGCGATGATGCCCGTCCCAGCCACTGCCGGACGAATGATCACTTTGCCGGCGCCGTGATGGCCTTTGCTTTCGTGGTGCAGCGTGCGGCCGTCCTTGAGCGGCACGCGGATCATATTGCGTTTGGCGGCGTCGGTCGCCTTGCGGATGGCTTCCGGCACCTCGCGCGCTTTGCCGTGCCCGAAGCCCACGCGACCGCGCTGATCGCCGACCACGACAAGTGCAGCAAAGCCGAACCGACGGCCGCCCTTTACGACCTTGGCGACGCGGTTGATATGGACGAGCTTGTCGATCAGCTCGCCTTCGCGCTCTTCGCGGTCCCGATCCCTTTCGCGGCGTTCTCGCGCCATGTTTGCTCCTTAGAATTCCAATCCGGTTTCGCGCGCGGATTCCGCCAGCGCCTTTACGCGCCCGTGGTAGAGGTAGCCACCCCTGTCGAAGGCCACCTGCTTCACACCCTTTTCGAGAGCGCGTTTGGCAATCAACTTGCCAACCTCTGCGGCGGCGCCAACGTTCCACGTCTTAACCTTGGCGTCGCTCTTCGTCATTTCCAGCGTCGAAGCCGATGCGATTGTTTTTTGCGCCGCGTCGTCAATAAGTTGCGCATAAATGTGGCGTCCCGAACGGAACACCGAGAGACGCGGGCGGCCCATCGCAACCTGCGCTATGCGATAGCGCACACGATGCTGGCGTCTGGCAAAAAGTTTCGAGATCCTGCCCATTATTTCTTCTTGCCCTCTTTGCGGCGGACATATTCATCGGCGTATTTCACGCCCTTGCCCTTATAGGGCTCCGGCGGCCGGAACGCGCGGATTTCGGCGGCCACCTGGCCCACCAGCTGCTTGTCTATTCCGCTGATGGTGAGCGAAGTAGGCTTTTCCGCCGTGATCTGGATTCCCGGAGGAATCGGATAGATCACATCGTGGCTGAAGCCGAGCTGCAGCTGCAAGTTTTTTCCCTGTAATGCGGCGCGAAAACCGACGCCGCTGATTTCGAGCTTGCTGGTGAACCCCTTGGTGACGCCTTCCACCAGATTGTTCACCAAAGTGCGCTGCATGCCCCACATGGCGCGCGCGCGTTCGGAGGTGCCGGGCGTGATCGTAATCCCCTCTGCGCCCACGGACGCTTCCACGTCCGGCGAAAGCGTAACCTTGAGCTCGCCTTTTGGCCCTTTGACCGAAACCGTGCGGTGATCCACGGACGCTGTAACGCCCTTGGGCAGCGCGACGGGTTTCTTGCCGATACGTGACATATCAGACCTCAGAACACATGGCAGAGAACTTCGCCGCCGACGTTCTTTTCGCGCGCCTGCGCGTCCGACATCACGCCCTGGGGCGTGGACAGAATGGCGATGCCGAGCCCTCCCCGATGCGGCCTCAATTCGCGCACAGAGTTGTATACCCGGCGGCCGGGCGTCGAGACGCGCTTGAGCTCGCGGATCACGGGGCGGCCCTCATGATATTTGAGCTCGATCTCGAATTCCTTGCGGCCATTCGTGAATTCGACTTCCGAATAACCGCGGATGAATCCTTCCATTTTCAGCACATCGAGAACACGCGCGCGCAAGCGCGATGCGGGCGCGGTCACTTTCGCGAGCCCACGCATTTGCCCGTTCTTGATGCGGGCAAGAAGATCGCCAAGCGGATCGTTGATCGCCATGGGGCCTCCTACCAGCTCGCCTTGGTCATGCCAGGCACCTGGCCGAAATTGGCAAGATCGCGAAGCGCGATGCGCGAAAGCTTGAGCTTCCGGTAATAGCCCTTCGAGCGGCCCGACATTTCGCAACGGTGATGAACGCGCGTCGGGGACGAATTGCGCGGCAGCTTGGCCATCTTCATGCGCGCGGCAAAGCGCTCCTCCGCTGGAAGGGACATGTCCTCGGCCTTGGCTTTCAGCGCCGCGCGCTTGGCCGCGTAACGCGCCGCCATTTTCGCCCGCTTCTTATTGCGATTTATTTGGGACAGTTTTGCCATTTCGTTCCCGGCTCCTAATTCATGAACGGCATCTGGAAACCCTTGAGCAGCGCCTTTGCCTCCTCATCGGTTTTCGCAGTCGTGCAGATTGTGATGTCCATACCCCAGACAGTTTCGGTTTTGTCGTAATCGATTTCGAGGAACACGATATGTTCCTTCAGGCCCAGCGAATAATTTCCGCGCCCGTCGAAACTTCTTGACGATGCGCCGCGAAAGTCGCGTACACGCGGCATTGCGGTCGTTACAAGGCGGTCCAAGAATTCATACATGCGATCCTTGCGCAACGTAACCTTCACGCCGACGGGCAGGCCGACACGGATCTTCCATGTGGCGATGGATTTCTTTGCGCGCGTGATTGCTGCACGCTGGCCTGCGATAGCAGTAAGATCGTTTAGCGCCGATTGAATCTTTTTGCCGTCAGCCGCAGCCTCACCCGCGCCGATGTTCAGCACGATCTTCTCCAGCCGCGGTGCCTGAAGCGGATTCGCGTAGCCAAACTGCTTCATTAGCTCAGGCCGAACGACGTCCAAATAACGCTGTTTGAATCGCGGTGCGTAATTGGGGTCGCGTGCGGCCTCGCCAACGGCAACAACCGTGCCTGCGCCCTTTTCCTCGCGCTTCTTGGCCTTGTCGCCCTTTTCTGCCTTGGGCGCTTTTTCGGCGCCTTCGGCTTTCGCGGGCTTCGCAGATTTTTCCGGCTTCGGCGCGGCTTCGGCCTTTTCGGCTTTCGCTGCCTTTTCCGGTTTTTTCTCTTCTTCAGACATCAATCACTTCTCCGGATTTCTTGGCGAAGCGGACTTTGCGGCCGTCGCTCAGGACCTTCCATCCGATGCGCGTGGGTTTGCCCGTCTTGGGATCGACATGGGCGATCTTGGCGAAGGGCACCGGTGACTCTTTGGTGATAATGCCGCCCTGCTGGCGCGGCGTCTGGCGCTGGTGGCGCTTGACCATGTTCACGCCCGATACGAGCGCGCGCATTTCGTCGGGATATACGCGCAGCACCTCACCCTTGCGGCCCTTGTCGCGTCCCGCAACGACAATCACTTTGTCGCCCTTTTTTATTTTCTCCGGCATCAAAGCACCTCCGGCGCAAGACTGATGATCTTCATGTGATTTTTGGCGCGCAGCTCGCGCGTCACAGGACCGAAGATGCGCGTGCCGATCGGTTCGCCCTGGTTTGTGACCAGCACCGCCGCATTGTTGTCGAAACGGATAAGGCTGCCGTCCGGGCGGCGCACGCCGTGCGCCGTCCGCACCACGACCGCCTTGAGCACCTCGCCCTTTTTCACGCGGCCGCGCGGGATGGCATCCTTCACGCTTACGACGATGGTATCGCCCACCGTCGCATACCTCCGGCGCGATCCGCCCAGCACCTTGATGCACATGACGCGTCTGGCGCCGGAATTATCGGCCACGTCCAGCTCTGTGGTCATCTGGATCATGACTTCGCACTCGCTCCCACGTGCTCGACAACTTCCCAACGCTTCATTCTGGAAATCGGGCGGCACTCGCGGATGCGCACGATGTCGCCAACCTTGGAGGCTTTCTTCTCGTCATGGGCATGGTATTTCTTCGATCGGCTCACCGTCTTGCCGTAAACCGGGTGCATGAAGCGCCGCTCCACCTCGACCACGACGGTCTTGGCGTTCTTGTCGCTCACCACCACACCCTGCAATACGCGTTTCGGCATGCGCCTCTCCTATCTCTTTTTCACGGCGCGCTTCGCCGGCTTCTTCGCAGGTCTGGCCTCTTCGGTCTTTTCCGCCTTCGGCGCACTTGTCTTGGGAGTTCGTATCGCCGTGGCCGCTGCCATTTCCGGATGGCGCATACGCTCGCCCATCAAGGTCAAAATGCACGCAATATCGCGCCGCACTTCTCGCGGGCGGTTGGTATTCTCGAGCTGGCCGTTCGCTTTCTGAAAGCGCAGGTTAAACTGCTCCTTCTTGAGCTTCTGGAGTGCATCCACAAGCTCGTCCTGCGACTTGCCTCGCCATTCGGCTGCATCAGCCATTGCGGTCCTCAAATGCCCAGACGCGACACGAATTTGGTGGCAACGGACAATTTTGCCGCCGCCAAATCCATGGCTTCCTTTGCTGTCTCACGTGAAACGCCATCCACTTCGAAAAGAATTCGGCCGGGCTTTACTTTTGCTACCCAGAATTCCGGCGAGCCCTTGCCCGAGCCCATGCGCACTTCCGCAGGCTTTTTCGAAACCGGCACGTCCGGAAAAATGCGGATCCATACGCGGCCCGCACGCTTCATATGGCGCGTGAGCGCGCGGCGCGCCGCTTCGATCTCGCGCGCCGTAAGCCGCTCCGGCTCCACCGCTTTTAAGCCGTATGACCCGAAGGCAAGCGTGAAGCCGCCCTTCGCGGAGCCATGGATGCGCCCCTTCTGCTGCTTGCGGTATTTCGTTCGTTGCGGTTGGAGCACGGCTCGTTACTCCGGCGCTGCCGCGGGGCGCTGGGGGCGGCTCTCTGCCGCTTCCGCTATGCGCTTGTCCTGCGCCATGGGATCGTGATCCATGATTTCGCCCTTGAATATCCAGACCTTCACGCCGCATGTTCCATAGGTGGTTTTCGCGGTCGACACTCCATAATCAATGTCGGCACGAAGCGTGTGCAGTGGTACCCGGCCTTCGCGATACCACTCGACGCGTGCAATCTCGGCGCCGCCAAGGCGGCCCGTGCAGTTGATGCGGATGCCCTGCGCGCCCAAGCGCATGGCCGACTGCACAGCGCGCTTCATGGCGCGACGGAATCCGACGCGGCGCTCCAGTTGCTGAGAGATATTGTCCGCTACCAGCTTCGCGTCGATTTCGGGTTTGCGGATTTCGACAATGTTGAGGTGAACTTCGCTGTCGGTGAACTTCGCAAGGTCGACCTTCAGCTTGTCGATGTCAGCGCCTTTCTTGCCTATGACGACGCCAGGACGCGCCGAATGTATCGTAATCCGGCACTTCCTGTGCGGGCGCTCGATAAGGATTCGCGACACGCCCGCCTGCCTCAGCTTGTCGAGCAAGTAGTTGCGAATCTTGATGTCTTCCTGGAGAAGCTTTCCGTACTCCTTCTTGTTCGCATACCAGCGCGAGTCCCAGGTGCGGTTGACACCAAGCCTCAGCCCGATCGGATTGACCTTCTGACCCATCAGGCTTTCTCCTTGCGCTTGGCCGGCCGTTTCTTCTTGGCCGGCGCGGCTGCTTTTGGCATTACCTCTTCCTTCTCCACCGCAGGCTCCACCACGGGCGCACGTTTTTCCTCGACGACAATCGTTATCTGACTGAAGGGCTTCTGGATGCTGGCGGCCCGGCCGCGCGCACGCGGATGGAAGCGGCGAAGCACCATATTCTTGCCCACAGATGCTTCAACCACGACGAGATCGTCCACATCCAAGTCGTGGTTGTTTTCGGCATTCGCGATGGCCGATTGCAATACTTTCCTCACATCGCGTGCGATGCGTTTGGGCGAGAATGTCAGCGTAGCCAGCGCGTTTTCCGCCTTTTGCCCGCGGATCGATTGCGCGACGAGATTCAATTTGCGCGGCGATATGCGCAGATTCGCACCGACGGCGCGAGCCTGCGTATCCTTGAGCGTACGTGCATGTGTCTGTTTACCCATGACTTACGATCCCGGGGCTTTCGGTGCCGCACCTGGTGCAGCTCTGGGTGCGGACGGCACGCCCTCGGCTTCAGTGCGCGTGGCTTTTTTGTCCGACGAATGACCGTAAAACACGCGCGTAGGCGCGAACTCGCCGAATTTGTGCCCGATCATGTCTTCCGTGACGAGAACAGGGATGTGCTTACGGCCGTTATAAACGCCAAAGGTGAGGCCCACGAATTGCGGCAGGATGGTCGACCGGCGCGACCACGTCTTGATCACGTCCTTGCGGCCGCTGCCGCGCGCGGCTTCCGCTTTCTTCAGCAGATAGCCGTCTATAAAGGGACCTTTCCAGACCGATCGTGTCATAGCCTTACCCTTGCAGTTTCCGCGCGTGACGCGAGCGAACCACGAATTTGTCGGTACGTTTGTTCTTCCGCGTCTTTGCGCCCTTGGTCGGCTTGCCCCATGGCGTCACAGGATGGCGGCCACCCTTGGTGCGGCCTTCGCCGCCGCCATGCGGATGGTCGATCGGGTTCATGGCCGTGCCACGCACCGCGGGCCGCTTGCCGCGCCACACGTTGCGGCCGGCCTTGCCGATGACCTCGTTCATATGATCAGGGTTGGATACCGCGCCGATAGTAGCCATGCATTCGAGCGGTACGCGTCGTACCTCCGACGAATTCAGGCGCAATATCGCGTAGCCCGCATCGCGGCCGAGATATTGCGCATAGGAGCCCGCCGCGCGCGCGATCTGCCCGCCTTTGCCTGGCTTGATTTCGATGTTGTGAACCACTGTTCCAACCGGCACGGCCGACAGCGGCATCGCGTTGCCTGGCTTCACGTCCACCTTGCCGCCGGCAATAACCGTGTCGCCTGGCGCAAGACGCTGCGGCGCCAGGATGTAGGACAGTTCGCCGTCTTTGTATTTTACGAGCGCAATGAAAGCCGAACGGTTGGGATCGTATTCCAGCCTTTCTACTTTCGCGGGCACATCCTGCTTGCCCCGCTTGAAATCGACGACACGATAGCTCTGCTTGTGACCGCCGCCGCGCCAGCGCACCGTAACCCGCCCCGAATTGTTGCGGCCGGCGTACTCCTTCTTTCCCTTGGTCAACGCTTTTAGCGGCGCGCCCTTGTGCAACAAGGATCGGTCCACCAGCACCAGTTGGCGCTGGCCGGGCGTCGTAGGCTTGTGGGTTTTCAGTGCCATGCGTGCCTCACAATCCCGTCGTGATATCGATCTGGTGGCCTTCCTCCAGGGTCACGATCGCCTTCTTCACATCGCTGCGCTCATAGCGCTTGCCGCGGAATGCCTTTGGCTTGCCTTTTGCTCGCACCGTGTTCACCGCCTTCACCTTGACCTTGAACAGTTCTTCCACCGCCCTGGCAATCTGCGGTTTTGTAGCCGCAAGCGGCACGCGGAAAATCACCTGGTTCACTTCGGAAAGCCGCGTGGACTTTTCCGTGATCACTGGGGAAAGAATGATGTCGTGGCTCGTTCTCATGCGAGCCTCTCTTCGATAGCCTTCACGGCGGCCTTGGTAAGCACCAGCGTTTCACTGCGCAAAATGTCGTAGACGTTCAGGCCCGTCGCCGGCAACAACGTTACGTCGGGGAGATTGCGTGCGGACTTCGTGAACTTCTCTTCGAGCGCGCTATCCACAATGAGCGCGTTTTTTGCTCCGAGTTTGGCCAAGCTCTTTGCAAGTGTCTTTGTTTTGATTTCCTTCGCAGCAGCCTCGTCCACGACGACGATCTTAGCTTCCTTCGCTTTAGCGGAGAGCGCGTGTTTCAAGCCCAATACGCGTACCTTTTTTGGCAAGCTAAACTCATGGCTGCGCAGAACTGGGCCCATTGCCTTGCCGCCGCCCACGAACAACGGCGCAGACCGCGCGCCGTGGCGCGCGCTGCCCGTGCCCTTTTGGCGGTACCACTTCTTTGTCGTGCGGTTCACTTCGCCGCGGGTCTTTGTCTTGTGCGATCCCGCGCGACGCTTGGCGAGCTGCCAGGTGACCACGCGTTGTAAAATGTCTTCGCGCGGCGTAAGGCCGAAGATGTCGTCCTTGAGCTCGATTTCGCCGGCGGCTTTGGCGTCCAGGGTTACAACTTTGTGTTTCATCGCCTCACCCTTCCGCCTTCTTTTCTTCCGGCTGCGCAGACGCCTCGGCTTTGGCCTCGCGTTTCTTTACGGCGGCCGGCAGCGGCGCTTCCTTAGGAAGCGGGCGCTTCGCGGCTTCCCGCACCATAACCCAGCCGCCCTTCGCACCGGGCACCGCGCCGCGCACCATGATGAGGCCGCGATCGACGTCCACCTTCGCGATTTCTAAATTCTGCGTGGTAACGCGCTCGACGCCGTAATGGCCGTGCATTTTCTTGTTCTTGAATACCTTGCCGGGGTCCTGGCGCCCACCCGTGCCACCCAGCGAGCGGTGCGAAATGGATA
The DNA here is from genome assembly GCA_052389895.1 of Alphaproteobacteria bacterium. GTDB lineage: Bacteria > Pseudomonadota > Alphaproteobacteria > Micropepsales > Micropepsaceae > CAVVXX01. Next base: position 25,586 of record JBQTHM010000051.1, read on the forward strand.
CGCCGTGGCTCGCCTCAAGCCCACGGAAATTCCAGCGCTTCATCGCGCCTGCGAATCCGCGCCCGATGGTGATACCGGTGACGTCCACCATCTGGCCGGGCACAAAATGGGAGGCGAGTATCTGGTCGCCCACCTCCAACATATTCTTTTCGTCCACGCGGAATTCGCCGAGCTTGCGCTTGGGCTCAACCTGCTGTTTCGCAAAGCGGCCGCGTTCGGGCTTGCTCACGCTTTTTGCCTTCACAAAGCCCGAGCCGAGCTGGACGGCGGCGTAGCCGTCCTTTTCCTTCGTCCGTGTGGCGACGACCTGGCACTTGTCCAGCTTGAGCACGGTGACGGGCACATGCCGCCCGTCCTCCAGAAAGAGGCGGGTCATGCCGATCTTCTGTGTGATGACGCCGGTGCGCATCAGCCCATCCTCATAACTTGATCTCGACGTCCACGCCGGCGGCGAGGTCGAGCTTCATCAGCGCGTCCACCGTCTGCGGCGTAGGGTCAATAATGTCGAGCAGCCGCTTGTGTGTGCGTATTTCGAACTGCTCACGGCTTTTCTTGTCCACGTGCGGGGAGCGGTTGACTGTATAGCGCTCGATGCGCGTGGGCAGCGGGATCGGCCCACGCACCTGAGCGCCCGTGCGCTTTGCCGTGTTCACGATTTCCTTCGTGGAATTGTCGAGAATACGGTGGTCGAACGCCTTCAGCCGTATGCGGATATTCTGGCCTTGCATTTCTGTGTTCCTCCGATACGGCTGCCCGCACCCTATTTAATGATCTTGGCGACGACGCCGGCGCCGACGGTTCTTCCGCCCTCGCGGATGGCGAAGCGGAGCTTTTCTTCCATGGCGATGGGAACGATGAGCTCCACTTCCATGGTCACATTGTCGCCCGG
>JBQTHM010000052.1:0-11564 GCA_052389895.1 Alphaproteobacteria bacterium
ACGACTGTCGTCCCTGTGTTCAGTCTATCGAGATAATCAGCCCACCATGCCATCATTCTGACGCGCTCGTCCCAATGTTCGCCACGCGCATAGGCACGGCGAACGCCGTTGTTTTCAACATGGCCGAGCTGCCGCTCTATGGCATCGGGGTTCCATAATCCGCTTTCGTTGAGAAGTGTCGCGGCCGTCGCCCTAAAGCCGTGCGACGTCATTTCGTCCGGGCCGTAACCAACGCGCCTTAGCGCAACATTCATCGTGTTCTCGCACAGCGGTTTGCGAATCGACCAAGTCGAATGGAAAACGTATTCCGATACGCCCGTTAGACTTTGCAGCTCGCGCAGAATGGCGCCGGCCTGCCGGCTGAGCGGCATTTTATGGGCACGCCGCATTTTGGTTCGCTCCGCTGGAATGGTCCACAACGCGCCGTCTAGGTCGAATTCCGTCCATTTGGCAGCACGAAGCTCCCCTGGCCGCGGGAACAGCATCGCCATGAGCTGCAAGGCCGCGCGTGTTGTTTTCTGCCCGGTAAACCCATCGATCGCCCGCAGCAGCGCCCCGAAGGCCTTGGGATCGGTAATGGCGGCATAGGACTTCGTTTTTGGCGTCGCGATAGCCCCTCTGAGGGCAAGCGTGGGGTCGGCGTCCGCGCGGGCTGTAGCGACTGCGTAGCGGCATACGGCCCCGATGGTTGAGCGGAGCTTGCGGGCGGTCTCGTAGCGTCCGCGACCTTCGACGCTACGCAAAACGGATAATATCTCGATGGGCCGGATCGAGCGCACCGTCATGGGGCCGAGCACCGGTCTCGCGAATCCCAGCATCCATTCGATCTTTTCCAGCGTGGCGTCGGCGCGGCCTTCCCGGCGTAATTTCTCGACATATTCCTGTGCTACGATTTCGAAGCTATCGCCAGGATATTCGCGTTCGATCCGCTGCAGACGCTTGCGGTGACAGGGATCGCCACCTTGTGCGAGCAACGCCTTGGCTTCGTCGCGCTTTCTTCGCGCTTCCGACAGCGAAACGTCGGGATACTTGCCTAGCGCCAGCAGTTTTTGCTTGCCGTGAAAACGATATGCAAAGCGCCACAGGCGTGAGCCGCGCGGCGCAGGAAACACCCAAAGCTGCAAACCGTTCATGTCCGAGAGCTTGTAGAGCTTCGGCGCTGGCTTCGCTTTGCGGCACGTGAGATCGGTAAGCGGCATGGCAGGAGCCTAAAACGAAGGGCTCCGCGTACCAACACCGAGGGCATCCGCGTACCAACAACGTACCAACAATTTTCGCGCGTTGCGCCGTTCAGCCATGTTCCGCCATGTTCAGGAAATCGGCTTGTTCTCAATTACTTAGGCAACAAATTGTGATCGACTCGAATATATCCAAAACCGGCTGATGGTGCCCAGAAGAGGACTCGAACCTCCACGCCTCGCGGCACTAGAACCTGAATCTAGCGCGTCTACCAATTCCGCCATCTGGGCACGGCAGCGCCCGCCAAATTGCTCGCGGGCGGGCATGTTTAGGAAGAGCACTTCCCCCTGTCAACGCGCGGGGGGCGCGCGCCTTTGGCCCATCGAATGTGATGAGCGTTTGCGCTAAGCAAAGCCCCGTCAGCATCGGTGCGCGCAGATGATTACGACACCCATATCCGGCACGCGATTGGTGACCGTTTTCGGCGGCTCGGGATTTCTCGGCCGCAATCTCGTGCGCGAGCTTGCCAAGGACCGCTGGCGCATCCGCGTGGCCGTGCGCCGCCCCAACAGCGCCGACTTTCTCAGGCCGTCGGGCCGCGTGGGACAGATCCAGATCGTGCGCTGCAACGTGCGCAGCGATGACGACGTGCGCGCGGCACTCGCCCATGCCGATGCGACTGTGAACCTGGTGGGCATTCTGGCGCAATCGGGCAAGCAGCGATTCATGGCGCTGCACGCCGAAGCGGCCGGGCGCATCGCGCGGCGGTGCAGCGAGCTTGGCGTCGCCCATTTCGTGCACATCTCGGCGCTGGGCGTAAGCGAGGACGCGGCATCGCGCTACATGCAGAGCAAATGGGAAGGCGAATCCAGCGTGCGCATGGCGAACCCCGCTGCGGTCATCGTGCGGCCGTCGCTGATGTTCGGGCCCGACGACAATTTCTTCAACCGCTTCGCCTGGCTCGCGCGGTTGACTCCGGTGCTTCCCCTTTTCGGCGGCGGACGCACACGGTTTCAGCCAGTCTTCGTGGGTGACGTGGCGCAGGCCATCGTGCGCATCCTGGACGATCCCAACACGGCCGGAAAGATTTTCGAATTCGGCGGCCCGGAAGTGCTGACGTTCAAAGAAATCATGCAATATGTTTTGACCGAGACGAAGCGCAAGCGCCTTCTCGTGCCGCTCCCCTTTTTTATCGGGCGCCTGCAAGGCGCCGTACTGCAATTCCTCCCCATGAAGCTGCTTACGCTTGATCAGATCCGCATGCTGGAAACAGATACGGTCGAAAGCGGCAACCATCCCGGTCTCAAAGAACTCGGCATCACGCCGACGGCGATGGAAGCGATCGTGCCCGCCTATCTTTGGCGCTTCCGCAAGGCCGGACAGTTCGAAACGCCGCCCGCCTATAAATAGACGAGCCCGAGCAAGATCAGACCGAGCCCGATGCGATACCAGCCGAACGGCGCAAGCCCGTAGCGCCCCACAAAGGCGATGAACGTCTTCACCACCACATAGGCAATCGCAAACGACATGACGAAGCCAACCGCAATCACAAGCCCGCCGCTGAAATCGAGCACCGACCAGTTCTGGTACAGATCGTACGCGGAGGCGCCCAACATGGTGGGCACCGCAAGGAAAAACGTGAATTCGGCGGCCGCCTTGCGCTCCACGCCCAGAAGCTGCCCGCCCAATATCGTCGCACCCGAGCGCGACACGCCCGGAATAACCGCGAGTACCTGGCACAGCCCGATTTCGAAACAGGTCCGCAACGGAAGATGGTCGCCATGGCGGTAGCGCGGCTTCGGCGCCATTCGCTCAAAAACTAAGATGATGATGCCGCCTAGGAGCGTTGTGACCGCGATCACGATAACAGCCGTAGCCGGTTCGAACAGCACGTTCTTTATAAACTTGTGCAACAGGGCGCCGCCCACGGCAGAAGGCAGAAAAGCAACCAGCACGCCCAGAACAAATTGGCGCGCGCGGGGATCGCTCGGCAAATTCACCGCAGCGTCCCAAAACTTTTGCCGGTACACGGCGACGACGGAGAGGATGGCCCCGAACTGGATGACGACCGGAAACACGCGGCCCGGCGGATCGAAGCCGATAAGCGCCTGCACCAAAAGCAGATGTGCAGTGGACGACACGGGCAGGAACTCGGTCAGGCCTTCGAGCAGCCCGAGCAGTATGGCATCCAGTATTTCCTGCATTCCTACCCCGCGCGTGCGGCCCGACTATGGCCGTTCCCCGCGCGCCCGACAATGTTAGTTTGACGTCATGGCACATGCACACGAGGCACTTGCGAAAGTCCGCGATCCTGTCTGCGGAATGAGCGTGGACCCCGCGACGGCCAAGGGCGGGCGCGTCACGCATGAAGGCGCGGACTACTATTTCTGCTCGCAGGGCTGCGCCGCAAAATTCCGCGCCGGCCCGGAGAAATATCTCGCACCACAGATGTCATCCCGGGCGAGCCCGGCGCATGCGACGGGCGAGACCCGGGACCCATCGGGCCGCTCCATCGTAGATCCCGGCTCGCGCACCGTTGACGCAGTGCTTGCCCGGGACGACGGCTCCGCCGTCGTCTACACCTGTCCGATGCACCCGCAAGTGCGGCAGGCCGGGCCAGGCTTCTGCCCCATCTGCGGCATGGCATTGGAGCCGCTGCATCCGGCGGCCGAGGAAGACACGAGCGAACTGCGCGACATGACGCGCCGCTTCTGGGTGAGCGCGGCACTCACCATACCTATTTTCCTTTCCGCCATGGCGCGAGAGTTCATGACGCCGAATTTTTCGCCTTCCGCACTTGTCTTGCTGCAATGGGGCGAGTTCGCGTTGGGCACGCCCGTGGTGCTATGGGGCGCGTGGCCGTTCTTCGTGCGCGGCTGGGCGGGTTTCCGGAATCTGAAACCGAACATGTTTTCGCTCATCGCCATGGGCGTGGCGGCCGCGTACATCTCCAGCGCCGTCACCCTCGTCTTCGCCTTCGAAGGCCATGTGTATTTCGAAGCGGCTGGCGTCATCGTGACGCTCGTGCTGCTGGGCCAGGTTTTCGAACTGCGGGCGCGCGCGCGTACGGGCGCGGCGGTGCGTGCCCTCCTCAATCTCGCGCCCAAACAGGTGCGTAGGCGCGCCTCGTCAGGAGAAGAAATCGTGCCCTTGAGCGCGGTGGCACAGGGCGACGTTCTCGTTGTGCGCCCGGGCGAATCCGTGCCGGTGGACGGCAGCGTGCTGGAAGGTGAATCGGCGGTCGATGAATCCTTGCTGACGGGCGAGTCGCTTCCCGTCAGCAAGGCGCCCGGCGCGAAAGTGACGGGCGGGACACTGAACGGCCAAGGCACGCTAGTCATGCGCGCCGAGCGCGTGGGCGCGGAAACGATGCTCGCCCGCATTGTCGCCCTGGTTGCCGAGGCACAACGCAGCCGGGCGCCCACGCAGGCGCTGGCCGACGCCGTCTCCGCCTGGTTCGTGCCGCTGGTGATCGCCGTTGCCATCATTGCGTTCTTCGTCTGGTACGCGTTCGTCTCGTTCGGCTTCGCACTGGTTGCGGCCGTTGCCGTGCTCATCATCGCCTGCCCTTGCGCACTCGGCCTTGCCACACCCATGTCGGTGATGGTGGCGGTCGGCAAAGGCGCGCAGGCGGGCGTGCTGGTGCGCGATGCGCAATCGCTGGAGCGGCTTGCCGCCGCCAACGCGCTGGTTATGGACAAGACGGGCACGCTCACCGAAGGCAAGCCCAAGGTGATCGCCGTGCGCGCGGCCGCGGGCGTGCGCGAGGACGAAGTGCTCGCGCTTGCGGCCGCCCTGGAAGCCAAAAGCGCGCATCCGCTGGCGCAGGCAATCGAAACGGCCGCCAAGGAAAAATCCCCGGTACTGCCGAAGGCCGAAAAATTCGAAAGCATCACTGGCCAAGGCCTGAAAGGAACGGTGGACGGAAAAACGGTCCTGGCCGGCCGGCCCGAACTGATGTCGAGCAACAGGATCGATCCTTCTCCGCTCCAAGCCGAAGCCGAACGCCTTCGCGAACAGGGCACGACCGCGATCTTCGTTGCGCGTGACGGCCAGCTTCTCGGCATTGTCGCTGCCAAGGATCCGCTGCGCGCGCACGCCCGCGAGCTGCTAGACGAACTGAAGCGCGGCGGCTTTGCCATCACGCTTGCCACGGGCGATGCGGAGGCAACCGCTCGCGCCATCGCGCGTGAAGCGGGGCTCGATGACGTGCTCGCAGGGCAGACGCCGCAGTCGAAGTCCGAACTCGTGCGCAAGCTGCACGCGCAGGGGCGCGTGGTCGCGTTTGCCGGCGACGGCGTGAACGACGCACCGGCGCTGGCCGCGGCTGACGTGTCCATCGCCATGGGCACGGGCTCGGACGCCGCCATCGAGGCAGCAGGCCTTACCCTGCTCAAGGGTGATCTTTCCGCGCTGGTGCGGGCGCACAGGCTCGCCCGCGCGGCAGTGGCAAACATGAAACAGAATCTGTTTTTTGCTTTCGTCTACAACGCGCTCGGCATTCCCGTTGCGGCCGGCGTGCTTTACCCCTTCACGGGAATGCTGCTGTCGCCCATGATTGCGGCGGCGGCGATGAGTTTTTCATCCGTATCCGTGATTGCGAACGCACTGAGATTACGCACAGCACGCATATGAGCGCCGAAGATAATCCACAAAGGCCGGGAGGCGTTGCCGCCATCGATGCGGCACTACGGCGGTTTTTCCGGTCGCTGTGGAACCGGCGCGATCGAAAGTTTCCGTGGGTGCGCCGCACGTTCGTCGTGGCGATCATTGCGATCGTTATCGCGCCCACAATTCTCATCATGATCTACCGATTCGTGCCGCCGCCGTTCACGCCGCTCATGATCGGAACGGCGATCGAAGACGGCGTCGTGCACCAGAACTGGGTGCCGCTGGAAAAAATTTCGCCCTACCTTGTGAGAGCCGTCGTAGCGGCGGAAGACGAACGCTTCTGCACGCATTCCGGTTTCGACTGGGCGGCCATCGAACGCGCGCTCAAACATAACGAGCGCAACAAACGGCTCCGCGGCGCCAGCACGATAAGTCAGCAGACGGCGAAAAATCTTTTCCTTACGCCCGCGCGCAACTGGGTGCGCAAGGGCGCAGAGGCCTGGCTTACCGTGCTCATCGAGGCGCTGTGGCCCAAGCGGCGCATTCTCGAGACATATCTCAACGTGGTGGAATGGGGGCACAGGCGTTTCGGCGCCGAGGCAGCCGCGCGCGGCTATTTCGGCAAACCGGCTTCTCGCCTCAACGCCATGGAAGCCGTGCGGCTGGCCGCCGTGCTTCCCAGCCCCGACCGCTGGCGCGTGCATGCGCCGGGCCCCTATGTCGCCTCGCGCACAGACACGCTTATCTGGCGCGTTGCCGGCGTCAGCCGCGACGCGCTTTCCGCATGCGTGTATCGGTGAATTCCTTTCTATTTGATCGAGCTGCCCCCTCCGCCTCGCATTCGCTCGACACCTCCCCCAATGGGGGAGGATGAATACCAATCTCATGCTCCCCCTCTGGGGGAGCCGTCCGCGAAGCGGACTGAGGGGGCGTCAGAGAACAATTTTGAGTCAGCACGACAATTTGCTTTAGATTGCCTCCATGCGCCGCCTGGTTCACATCACGCTGTCGCCCGCGTGCCGCATGGCGCGCCTCGTGCTGGGCGAAAAGCGCCTCGCCTGCGACCTTGTGCAGGCGGAAGACCCGCTGTCGCATCTGCCCGTGTTCGTCGACCTCGACGGGCGCATGATCGCAGGGCTGTGGGCCATCATTGACCACCTCGAAGGCGCGCACTCAGAACTCGTGCTTGTGCCCGATGATCCCGTCGAGCGCGCGGAAACCTTGCGCCTGCTCGACTGGGCAATGACCAATTTCCACGAGTTTGTCACCAAGCGGATTGCGTTCGAAAAGGGCACGCAGACGCAGACGGGATCGGCTTCGCGGCGCGCGCCCAACATGGAAACGGTACGCATGGGACGCGATGCGCTGCGCGCCGCGTTGGCGGAGCTGTCGCCGCTTGCGGAGGCGCGCGGCTTTCTCGCCGGACGCGATCTCAGCCTCGCCGACCTGAGTTTGGCGGCGCATCTTTCGGTGCTCGACTATTTCGGCGAAGTGCCCTGGGCGGAGGCGCCCGCCATCACCGAATGGTATACGCGCATCAAGTCGCGCCCCTCGTTCCGTCCGCTGCTTTCGGACCGCGTGCCGGGGCAACCGCCGGCCTTGCATTATGCGGAGCTCGATTTCTGACATTGACGTGCGCGAAGAAATTCGCTCACGCGCACGCGCCGAGGGCTTTGACGCCGTCGGTTTCGCACGCGCTGTTGCACCTGCGGGCGCCGCCGCGGGCCTTTCCGAATATCTTTCGCGCGGACACCACGGCGACATGGCGTGGATGGAAACGACGCACGAGCGCCGCGCCGATCCCCATGCGCTGTGGCCGGAAGCCAAAAGCGTCATCGCGCTGGGCGTGAATTACACGCCCTCCGGAGATCCACTGGCCAATCTGGCGCGGCGCGAACGAGGAGCGATTTCCTGTTATGCCCTCGGCGACGACTATCACGGCGTTCTCAGGAAGCGCCTAAAAGAACTGGCGCAATGGATTGCGCAGGAATTTTCGGCAGACGTCAAAATTTTCGTGGACACGGCGCCCGTGATGGAAAAGCCGCTGGCGCAGGCAGCAAGCATCGGCTGGCAGGGCAAGCACACCAACCTGGTCTCCCGCGAGTTCGGGTCGTGGCTGTTTCTGGGGTCTGTATTTACGACCCTTGAACTTGCACCGGATTCCGAAGAAACGGATCACTGCGGCTCCTGCCGGCGCTGCCTCGACATTTGCCCCACGCGCGCGTTCCCGGCGCCCTATCAGCTCGATGCGCGGCGATGCATTTCCTATCTCACCATCGAGCACAAGGGGCACATCGCCGAGGAATTCCGCGCGGCCATCGGCAACCGCATCTACGGCTGCGACGATTGCCTGGCCGTTTGTCCGTGGAACAAGTTCGCGCAGGCCTCGCGCGAAGCGGCGTTCGTCCCGCGCACGGAGCTGACCTCGCCGCTGCTTGCAGAATTCGCCCTGCTGGACGACGCGGGATTTCGCGAAATCTTTCGCGGCTCGGCCATCAAGCGGATTGGACGCAATCGATTCGTGCGAAACATTTTGATTGCGATTGGGAACAACAATGACGCACGCCTCGCGCCCACTGCCGAGGGGCTGATTTTCGATTCTTCGCCGCTTGTGCGCGCGATGGCGGTATGGGCATTGAAGCAATTGTTGCCGAAGGTTTCTTTCGAAACCCTCGCCTCGAAGTATGCGAAAAATGAACAGGATCCGGATGTGGCGCGCGAATGGATCACGCGCCAATAAACGACGGCGGCGCGGGACCCGTCTGGGCGCCGCGCCGTCCGGCCGCACTTGCGTGAATATAAGAGATTTGGTGTGAGCAGCGCCGCGCTGCAAGACCCCCGGGCGAAAATTATTTTTGCAGGCGATCTCCTTTCGATTTCCGTGACTTACGCACGCCGTTCATTTTCGGGCACCCCTTGAATTCCTGGCAAAAAAAACGGAATAGTACGCTTGTGGACTGTCGCCTATAACTAGCTGGAATGTATAGGTAATTTTATTACAAGGCAAGGGATGACTGGGCCGACGATACCCTAGACCTGAGCTTGGTCGGCGTATGGAACTCACGTTTTTCTTCTAGAATCTCTTTCACAGTTAGGAACTGCACGCGGTCATACTTAGTGCCTTCGTAGGTGTATTGCCCCGCCTTAGCTCCAGCCTCACGCATAGCCTTTGTCGGCTCTTGCAGAGAAAGAAATCCCGCCATCTCAGTCTCAGGCTCATGTTCAAGGACGCCGATGAGATCGCGGACATCTGTCGGGCGAAGTTTGCCACCTTTCACTGAAAGCACCATCGCCTTGAGGCCCTTTCGGGTCTCGAAATACATGCGCCCATCAATTCCCTCATCGCCGGTTTTCTTCGTCGGGAAACCGCCGACGCGCTCGACAATCCAATGCTCAAATTGAAATGGGTCGCGCTTAAAGAGTTCTGTCGCCTGTTCGACACTGACAGGGATTCCGCTCACATCGAAATCAACACCTTCAACGAGTCGGAAATCGTCGCCAGTAAGAATCTCTCGAATGAGTTTGATCGAGAGAATTGCAATATCGCAACCAATCCATTTTCGCTCATTCTTCACTGCTGCATAAATCGTAGTTCCACAACCACAGAAGGGATCGAAAACAACATCTCCCTTATTAGTAGAGGCACGAATGATACGCTCCAAGAGCGCTGTCGGTTTCTGGGTTGGATAGCCGAGACGCTCATCAGCGTGTGAGCCGATGGGGCGAATATCGGAAATAATGTCCTGCACTGGATTGCCGCCAGCTACTTCTGCGTATCGTTTGAATCTTGGGACTGACCCGTGTTTCGGCCAATAGATCAATCCAGCGGCGTCCAATATATCAAGCCGCGCCTGACAGTCCATTTTCGCGTATCCGTCAGGGTGCTCAAACCATTCAGGTAACGCCCTGTCTGGCGGTAATTCCCAATGTCGTCCTACATCCTTCGGATCGACATTGCGCCATGGTTGTCCCGAGCTACCTGTGCGAGTGCCGGGACCAGTCAACGAAATCGGCTGATACTTTCCGTATTCATCTTCATTCCTGTAGAACTTTTCAAGATAGTCGCTGTCGTATGGCTCAAGCTCGCGGTTCCAAGTGTAGTCATCGCCAATGGTATAGAAGAGGATGTTATCGTGGATTGGCCCCCATCGTTTCGCACGTCCATGTGCACCTGTGCGCCTCCAAATGATCTCATTCTGGAAGTGTTTGTGCCCAAAAATTCCATCCATCATGACTTTGATGTAATGACTCGCGGTTGGATCACAATGCAAATAGATTGATCCAGTCGGGCGCAAAATACTTTTCATGTGTAGCAAGCGTTGGACCATGTAAATGAGATACGCCAGCAGATGCGGCTGCGTGTGCCGAAGGGCGTTGATCCAGATGCGCCAGAAATCTACATAATATGATTCAACACCATACTCTCGCATCAAGACTGGCATTGTCTTGGCAAGTTCCTCTTTTTCAGCGTCCATTTCCCAAGTATCACAAAACGCTTCCGCTTGGTCTGGCACTGGAAGGCCAGTCATGTTTTTGTAGATCAGATTGTAATTTTGCTTCGAGTTGAATGGCGGGTCTAAGTAGATCAGGTCAACACAGTGCTTCGGCATGTGCTGCATGATAGTGAGATTGTCGCCATAATAGAGATGGTTCTTAGGCTTTGTTTTTGGAAGTTTCACGCGCCCACCATCGTAGCGAGCATCCCATCGAAGCCAAGCTGATCGGTTCGCCTGTTGAATTTGTAACAGGCTTCCCCGATGTACAGCGGCATGTATTTGCGGCTGTAGTGGTGATGCTGTCCATACCAAGCGCGTTTTACGAGCGCCCAAAAACCTTCAATCGAATTGGTGTGAATGTCACCATCGGCATACGCGACGGAATGATTGATCGTCGCGTGACGCATCTTGCTGCCGATATGGCGATAGCTGCGAAATTCGTCCGTAATGAGAAGGGACGCTTTCGTGTCCACGAATTTGGAAATGAATTTGGAAAGTCCCTTGGCAGAGATCTTGCCGCCTTCGGCTGGCTTCGCAATCACGCGACCGCCACGTTCCATGACGCCCAGCACCGCAGCCTTTTTCGTGCCGCGACCCCTCTTGTTGGGCTTGTTATCATCTCCGCGCTTGTTGCCTTTGCGCGGCTTTCCCCCGATGTAGGTTTCGTCGGCCTCGACGATCCCATGCAACAAAACATCCTGCGCCGGATCGCTCGACATGGCGATTCGAATCCGGTGCATCATGCTCCATACTGTTGGGCGGCGCATCCCCAGATCGCGGGCGATTTGGTAGGCGCTGGCCGATTTCTTGGCGTTGAGCATGAGCGCGATCACCAAAAACCAGTTTTTCAGCGGGATATGTGTGCCGTGAAAGATCGTCCCGACAGTCACAGAAAAGGCGCGGGTACAGGCTTGGCATTGCCAGCGTTGGCTTTCCCTGTCGCCGCTGGCATGGCGGCACACCTTGTCGGCCCCGCAGTAGGCACAAACCGGATGGCCCCGCCAGCGGACGTTCTCAAGATGCTCGACGGCCTGTTCTGGCGTCTGAAAAGTCTGGAATAGCTCTAAAATATTCACGGCCAGTCTCCCTTGTGACTAGCCAAACATAGGCATATTCTATGCTCTTGTCAAGTCCAAAAGCGTACCATTCCGAAAAAAAATTAGCGGTCCGATTTTTCCGAATTGAGGCGCGCGAAGTCCCAAAATGGGACTACCAGGTTCATTGGTCATTTTGCGTCGAGCGATCGCAGATATGCCTTCGCATCCGCCGCTGCGGGGC
>JBQTHM010000053.1:0-28639 GCA_052389895.1 Alphaproteobacteria bacterium
GGGTGCGCGGGGATAAACACCCATCCAACACCGGGGTATTGGCGCAAACGCGTTGTTTCCCTGGGCGTTGGCGGGTTTTAGCCCCCAACAAGCCATCGACGATGTGTGCGTCGTGATTCGCGAAGAGGACCGGAATAATTTTGAGCATGCAGTCGCCGGCATCGCTCTGACGCGTGTCATTCCGGGCGGCGCAACGCGTCAGGAGTCAGTCCACGCAGGACTGGAAGGCATCCGCGAAACGAATCCCGATTTTGTGCTCGTTCACGATGCGGTACGGCCCTTCGTCTCGCTGGGCCTGATCGGGCGCGTGGTGAATGCGTTGGATACAGCCGACGCCGTGGCGCCGCTTCTGCCAGTAACAGATTCGCTGCACAGCGAAACCGAAGAAGGCTTCGACGCCATCCCCCGAAAGGGCCTATTCCGGGCACAAACACCGCAGGGATTCCGCTTCGCCGCCATTCTTGAGGCCCATCGCAGGTTTTCCTGCGATAGTTTTTCGGACGACTTCGCACTGGCGCAGCGGGCCGGGCTTTCACTGGCCTCCGTCCAAGGCGAGAAGAAAAATTTCAAAATTACGACACAAGAAGATTTGATCCTGGCGGAACGTATTGCAACCGCAATTCCCGATGTGCGCACTGGCTTCGGGTTCGACGCGCACCGCTTCGGCAAAGGCGACCATGTTCGACTCTGCGGCGTGAAAATTTCCCACGGGCAGCGGCTCAAAGGCTATTCCGATGGCGACGTTGGCTTGCATGCACTGACGGACGCAATTTTGGGCGCGCTAGGCGCAGGCGATATCGGCATGCACTTTCCTGCTTCCGACGAACGCTGGCGCGGCCATTCATCGGATGTCTTCCTGAGACGCGCGGTGGAGCTCGCGCGACAGGACAATGCAAGGATAGCTCATCTGGATGTAACGCTTATTTGCGAAACCCCTAAGTTGGAGTCTTTTCGCGATGCCATGCGCATTCGCGTCGCGGAGATCTCCGGCATTGACGTTGACCGCGTAAGCGTCAAAGCCACCACGACTGATGGTCTTGGCTTTACCGGCCGTGGCGAAGGCATTGCTGCGCAGGCCGTCGCCACGCTTCACCTCTACTGACCCATGAGCCCATCTGCCCAGGTTGCGACGCTGTTCGGTTTAGGGCGCGTAAAGCCTCTGCCCGGCACACTGGCTTCTCTCACAGCGTTGCCGATCGGCTGGTGGATCGGTGTGCTCGCAGGCGCACTCGGGCTTCTCGGCGCAGCCTTGCTCATAACCTTCGTCGGACTCTTGGCCGCTGGGCAATATGCAAAAGCGGTCGAGCAAAAGGACCCCTCCGAATGTGTAATTGACGAGGTGGCGGGACAGTGGTTCGCGCTGGTGCCGCTCGCATTCACCGGCCACTTGTCCCATCTCCTTTCGCTAGCCCTCGCCTTCTTGCTGTTCCGTGCGCTCGATATTCTAAAACCGTGGCCAATCTACAAACTGCAAGACTATCCCGGTGGCGCAGGCATCATGATAGACGACATCGTAGCCGGCATTCTCGCCGGAATCCTTGTAGCGGCTGCCGGTTTAGTGGGGTGGATTTGATGTTCTCCCCTAACTTTCGCGCCCGCGCCGAGAAATTGTTGCAGAATGTGCGGGCCAAAAAGATGCGGATCGCAGTTGCCGAGAGTTGCACAGGCGGGCTGGTCTCCGGACTGCTCACGGAAATTGCCGGCGCATCCGACGTGTTTGAGGGCGCCTATGTGGCGTATTCGAACCGCGCAAAAACGGAAATGATCGGCGTCGAACCGCAACTGATCGAAGAACACGGTGCGGTGTCCGAAGCGGTCGCGCGCGCAATGGCCGCTGGCGCGCTCGCTCGTTCCGGCGCGAACATTGCCGTCGCAGTAACTGGCGTTGCCGGCCCCACGGGCGGAACGAAAGACAAGCCCGTGGGCCTTGTGCATATCGCCGCCGCGCGTGACGGTCGGACGCTGTACCGGGAATATCGGTTTGGCGCGATCGGCCGCGAAGCAATACGGCTGAAATCAGTTGAGCGCGCTCTCGAGCTGCTGGAAAAGCTTCTTCAGCCGTAAAGTGCTTTGGCACGAACGACAAACGCGTCCGCCATGCGTCTGACTGTCCGGTCAAAGGCGATGCCGGCCAACGCCGAAAGAATCCAGCTAGAAAACGCGAAATCGATAAAGAAATAAACGCGGCAGCCGCTGTCGAGCGGCTCAAAACGCCAGCGGTTGGTTAGGCGCTCGAACGGCCCTTCGATATGGACGGCCTCAATCTCGCGCGCAATGGGGTCGAGCCGCACGCGGCTGACATATTTTTCCTGCACGGCGTGGTACATCACAACCATTTCTGCCGTTATCAGCTGAACGCCGTCTTCCTCCCAGCGGTCCAGCACGTTCAGCGAGCGGCACCACGGCAAGAACTGGGGGTAGCTTTCCACGTCGGCCACGACGGAATACATCTGCTCTGCCGTGAATGGCAGTTCGCGTATTTCACTGTGCTCGGGCATTCAGTCCTAGCGTGTCCGAAGAAGCATATCGATGTGCTGCTTCAAATCCTGCGGCTGATAGGGCTTGCGAAGCAAGATGAACTCCTGCGCTGCCTCGTGGGTCACAACGTCGCTAAACCCGGATGTCAAGAGAATCGGAAGCTCGGGCCGCAAACTGCGCACCGCCCGCGCAAGTTCCACGCCATTCATGCCGCCGGGCATCACGACATCGGAAAAGACGACATCGATGCGATCTTCCTTTTCCAACATTTCCAGCGCCGATGCGGCATTGGCGGCGGAATGAACGCGATAGCCGTATTGCAACAGAGTTTCGCGCGTGGTGCGCGCGACATCGGGGTCGTCCTCGACCAAGAGCACGGTGGCCCTTTCCGCCCTTTCCGAGTTCATTTCATGGAATTCGGCGGGAACTGCCTGATGTCCTTCAGCAGCGGGAAGAAAAAGCGTGACCGTCGTCCCCTCGCCTTCATGGCTCTCCACACCCACGCCGCCGCCCGACTGCTGCACAAAACCGTATACCTGACTTAGACCCAGACCACTTCCTTTCCCAGTATCCTTCGTAGTGAAAAAGGGCTCGAAAATTTTTGCCTGAAGTTCAGCTGGAATGCCCACGCCCGTATCAGCGATGGAAATCGAGACGAATTCGCCCTTTAAGCCGGCGGGTTCACCATCCAGCACACAATTGTGCACGCGAATAGTAAGCGTGCCGCCTTCGGGCATGGCATCCTGCGAGTTCACTGCGATGTTGAGCAGAGCGAGATCGAATTCGCCCGTGTCGATCTTAACCGGATATGTGTCGGCATCGATGTGCGTGGACACCTTGATGTCGCCCCGCAGCGAATGCGCCAGGAGTTCTGCCGTGATAGGTAGTTTTTGGCGCAGGTCCAGAATCTCTGGCCTCAGTGGCTGGCGCCGTGCGAACGAAAGCAGTTGGCGCGTGAGGTTGGCGCCGCGCTCGGCGGCATATCGAATATTGCGTGCATTGCGCAATAGTTGCGCGTTCTCGCCCGAGACGCGTTCTATGATGCTGGAACTGCCAAGAATGGCGGTCAGAAGATTATTGAAGTCGTGCGCTATGCCTCCGGTTAACTGGCCAACCGCTTCCATTTTTTGCGCCTGAAATAGTTGTTCCCGCGTTTCTTCCAACTTCTTGTCGGCTTCGCGTTTCTGCGTCACATCGCGCGTGATTTGTACAAAACCAATTAATTTTCCTTTTGCATCGCGGATTGCGGAGGTCGCGACGTTCGCCCAGAACGTGCTTCCGTCCTTGCGCACGCGCAGACCCTCGCACTCGAACTTGCCCTCACGCATTGCAGTCTCAAGCGCCTGCCGCGGCAAGCCGCTGCGGCGATCTTCTTCGGTGTGGAACACGTCCATGTGCTTGCCGAGTATTTCGTGCGCTTCATGACCTTTGAGGCGCGCGGCGGCTGGGTTCCAGCTCATGATATGCCCTCGTGGATCCAACATGAAAATCGCGTGGTCGCGAATGCCTTCGACGATATGGCGGTAGGTCGTCTCCGTGCGCTCGAGTTTGCGTTCGGCTTCGCGCGCCTCCGTCACGTCCTGGCAGATGCCGAGCATCTGGGTGACATTGCCGTCTTCGTCCCTGATCAATTCGCCGCAGGTTTCCAGATGTCGGACTTCGCCATTGGGACGAAGGATTCGCTCGCGCGTCTGAAAGCCCTGGCCACGTTTGAGAGCGTCTGCGACCAAGTACTGGACGTGCTCCCGATCGTCGGGGTGCAGCCGGGATACGAACGCATCCAAGGTACCGTCGAATTCTTCCGGTTGAATCCCGTAGATAGTGTAGAGCTGGCCGGACCACGTGACTCGGTTTGTGCGAACGTCCCAGACCCAGCTGCCAAGATTGGCAAGACGCTGCGCTTCGAGCAGCTGAATGCGTTGACGTTCCCGTTCCCGCTCGGCCTGTTGGCGCTGCTCCATTTCCTGGCGCAACGCTGCCGTGCGTTCATGTACGCGCTCTTCCAGCCTTCCGCGAATGGCGCGCAATTCCCCTTCCGTGCGTTTGCGCGCTGCAACATCGGCGCTTAGCGCAAGGCTCGGAACGGCGGTGCTAATCATGAAAATCAACAGGCGGAACAGCGCGTCGTTTATCGGCAGTCCGGAGAATGGCCCACTGTCGGAAAGCGTTCCCCACACGGCGAACCCGGAGAGAATCCCGGCGACTGTGGCGGTGTCGCGCTGACCGCGGCGCAGCGCGGCCCACATCAAAGGAAGAATCACCAGGAACGAGGCCGTCCCACGAGTAGTCGCCCAGTCGCCAACCGGTGCAAAGCCGATGATTCCGACGACTGCAGCCATGACAAAGATAGCTGCGGCTTCCAACAGATCTTCGCGCTGCAGCTTGCGGGGATAATCCCGGCCCCAAAGAACGATGACCGGCGCGATGACGACGGCGCCGGCGAGGTCGCCAAGCCACCACGTCCTCGAGACCTCGGCCATGCTGTCCCAGGGGACGAAGCCCCATGCTGCAAGCGAGGTCACGCCCACTGCCGCGCTAACGGGCGTCGCGATCAGTTCGACCAAAACGAATTTGGCGACACCAGTGGCGGTACTGAACGCGGCCGTTCCACCTGCCCAGCGCATTATCAATGCTGCGCCGATTACAGCCTCAAGCGTATTGCCCGTTGCGATCGCAATTGAAGTGTACGCGTTTCCCGCCGTAAGCGCGTTCGCGATCATTGCCCCGGCAAAAATTGCCGGCGCCGCGCGAAAGCCACGCAGCAGCGTCACTGCCAGGGCGAATCCCGTAGGTGGCCAAATGGGCGACGCACTCGGATGAATAAATGCAAGCGAAAGGCCGAACTTGGCCAGCGCAAAATATAAACCGGCCACGATGAGGAATTCGGCAACGCCGCGCACGACGGTTTCGATTGAGACCGACGTAGACATCGAAACGCGTCCGGGCGAGAGTGCCACCTGCTTCCAGCTCCTGGAGCGCGAACCTTAACTTCTAAGAAATGGCGTCGCCAGCGCGGTCAGGATGCCACGATACCGAGAAGCTGTTCCCATGGAAACGGCTTTGGCAGGAAGACAACATTGTCGCCAATGCCTTGCAGATTTTCGGGGTCTTTGCCGCTGGCAATGATGACACGAAGGCCCGGGCGGAGTTTCAGCGCGGCCGCGACCAGTTCCTCTCCCGACATGCCAGGCAACCTGAGGTCCGTCACCAATACATCGATGTGACGGTCCGACTGTATTTCACGCAGCGCGGCGGCAGCGCTGCTGGCCTCAAGAACGCGATGGCCTGCCATTTCCAGCATCTCGACGGCCGTCACCCGCACGAGGGCGTCGTCCTCGACGAGCAAGACTTGGCGCCCGCTCCCCAGTTTCTTCATGCGCGCACCTTTCGCGCGCGGGCGGCACGCAGCAGCGTGAAATCGTCACCGGCATGGTATGACGAACGCGTAAGCGGACTAGCCGAAACCATGAGAAATCCCTTTGCACGCGCGATCGCCTCAAGCGCCTTGAATTCATCGGGCGTCCAGAAACGCTCGACCGCGGCGTGCTTGCGCGTAGGCTGGAGATATTGGCCGATGGTAAGAAAGTCCACTTTTGCGGCGCGCAAATCATCCATGACCTGCATCACCTCTTCTCGCGTTTCGCCTAGCCCAACCATCAGGCCGGACTTCGTGAAGGCGTGCGGATCGATTTCCTTCGCGCGCGCCAGCAATTGCAGCGACACGAAGTAACGCGCCCCGGGGCGGATTTTCAAATAAAGCCGGGGAACGGTTTCCAGGTTGTGATTGAAGACATCGGGCGGCGAAGCCATGACGGTTTCGATTGCCCCGTCCTTGCGCAAGAAATCTGGCGTGAGGATTTCAATCGTTGTCTTCGGTGCGCAGGCGCGGATCGCCCGCACTGTCGCGGCGAAATGCGTGGCCCCACCATCATCCAGATCGTCGCGATCGACAGACGTTACGACCACGTGTGACAAGCCAAGTTGTTCGACCGCAAGTGCTACGTTTTCGGGTTCATGCGGATCAAGTGATTCCGGCAGCCCGGTTTTCACATTGCAGAAAGCGCAGGCGCGCGTGCAGGTGTCGCCCATGATCATGAAAGTGGCGTGGCCCTTGGCCCAGCATTCTCCGATGTTGGGACAGCCGGCCTCCTCGCAAACCGTGTGCAACCCGAGTTCCCGGACGATCGCGCGGGTCTCGAAATATTCACGGCTCGTCGGCGCTCGCACACGGATCCAGTCGGGTTTGCGCAGCACAGGTTGGTCCGGGCGCGCGGCCTTTTCAGGGTGGCGCGGCCGGTGCGCGGTGGCGTGCTCGAAAACGATAGTCATCAAGAAAGAGTCATATAGCTACTGAGGGGCGAAATCACGGGCGATCCTCGGGTTTTGTGGAATTCCGTGATGGTCTAGGCTTCTACCTATGGAAACACCGCCCCCGCCCGTACTCGATCCCGCAAGGACGCAGCGCCGCTTGTTCCGCGCGCTGCGTGATGCCCGCCGGCAATTCGGTGGCGCCAAGCCCATTCTGGTGGACGGCGACGAGCGTGTCCTAACGTATGACGAGATCATTCGGGCGGCGTTTGCACTCGGCCATGCCCTAATAAAAGGCACGAGCCACGGCGAATCCGTGGGCGTTCTGCTGCCCACCAGCGCGGGAGCCGTAGTGACCTTTTTTGCGCTCTCCGCCTATGGCCGCATTCCCGCAATGCTCAATTTTACGGCCGGTGCAGCCAATCTGGCTGCCGCTCTCAAGGCGGCACAGGTGAAGCGGATCGTGACCGCACACAAGTTCGTCGATCTCGCCAAGCTCCAGGAACTCGAGGCCAAACTCGGCGCAATGGCTGAACTCGTCTATTTGGAAGACGTACGGGATAATCTTTCGCTTTTCGACAAGGTGGCGGCCGCGGCCGGCCCGTTCGCGCCTTTTCTGTTCGATTGGGGCGGAGATCCAAATGCACCGGCCGTCATACTGTTCACTTCTGGAACGGAAGGCGTGCCCAAGGGCGTTGCGCTCAGCCACGCGAACCTGCTCGCCAATGTCGAGCAGGTGCGGCTGCACATAGAGCTATTTCCTTCCGATATCGTGTTCAACCCGCTGCCGACTTTTCACTGTTTCGGCCTGACCGTCGGCGCGCTGATGCCGCTCTATCTGGGCCTGAAAACGGTGCTGCATCCCACGCCGTTGCAGCCCCATGAGATTGTACGGCGCATTCGCGAAAGCGGCGCGACAATTCTGCTTTCGACAGACACTTTCATTACTCAGTACGCACGCGCGGGCGAACAGGGCGATCTCAATAGCCTCCGGCTGGCCGTGTGCGGCGCCGAGCGCCTACGAGAAGAAACTCGCCAGTTTCTCAGACACAAATACGCCATCGAACTCCTCGAGGGCTATGGCGTCACCGAGGCATCGCCCGTGGTGTCCGCGAACCAGATCGAGGCCAACAGGCTGGGAACTGCCGGGCACCTGGTCCCCGGCATGGAGTACAGACTGGAACCTGTCGAAGGGATAAGCGGGGCGGGCCGTCTGTTCATTCGCGGGCCTAACGTGATGCTCGGCTACTTACGGCCAGATCGTCCGGGCGAAATCGAACCCCCGCCCGACGGCTGGTACGACACGGGCGACGTCGTTTCAGTGGATCAAGACGCGTATATCTCCATTCGCGGGCGCATGAAACGCTTCGCAAAAATCGGCGGTGAAACCGTTTCCCTTGCCGTGGTCGAGAACTGTGCCTCTGCACTGTGGCCGGACTATTCCCATGCCGCTGTTACTGTTCCCGACGACCGGAAGGGCGAACAGATTATCCTCGTCACGACGTCGCCAGACGCGAACCGGGCCGCGTTTCTTTCCTGGACGCAGGCGCATGGCGTGCCCGAACTTGCCGTGCCCCGGCGCTTCTTTCGCGTCGAAGGAATTCCCGTACTGGGCACGGGAAAGACGGACTACGTCGGCGTGCAGAAAATCGTGCGCGCGGAAACCGGCTCCGACGAACAAGTCGATTAGCTACTGCCGGTAGCCTGGATTGAGCCTGTCGAGCTTGCGCAGCAGCGCGGGCCAAGCCTTGTTTGGGAACGCGTCTGCGAGCTGCATATTCGCACGGCCAAAAGTTTTTTCGACTGCCTCTTCTGCCGCCTTATGAATCTTGGCGCTACCCGCCAAGGCTTTCACTTGCATGGTGCAGGCGCGCTCCAGGAAATACATGCGCAGGAATGCCTCTGCGCAGGTTCGCCCCAGAGTGAGCGTGCCGTGGTTTCGCAGGATCATGCAGTGCTTGTTGCCGATATCGCGCACCAGGCGTTCGCGCTCGTCCATATCCACCACGACGCCTTCGTAATCATGATAGGCGATATCGTGATAGAGCATCATGGCATGTTGCGTAATGGGAAGAAGCCCGTGCTCCTGCGCGGCAACCGCCACACCGTCCGGCGTATGCAGGTGCAGCACGCAGCGTGCATCCTCGCGCCACATGTGCAGCGCGCCGTGAATGATGAAACCGGGATAGTTGATATCCGTGGTGTCGGGATCGACGCTTCTTCCGTCCACGTCAATTTTCACCAGCGACGAGGCCGTCATCTCATCAAACAGCACACCGAAAGGATTGATCAGGAAATGGGTCTGAGGTCCGGCCAAGCGTAGAGAAATGTGGGTAAGAATCATATCATCCCAGCCATACAGAGCGACAAGCCGATAAAGCGCGGCGAGATCGACGCGCAGCGCCCACTCCTCAGGCGAGACTTCGTTGCGCAGCGATTTGCGTAGCGGTTCGGCGCCCAACGATCCCTCCTTTACCCAGCAATTCCAGCGTAGAAGTGAGGTTCCCTCAAGTCAAACGTCAGTGGGAGCGCACGCGTGCGACCGCGTGACGCCAGCCGTCGAATAGGGTATCGCGTCTCGCCGCGGATAACGCCGGTTCGAAGCGACGCCCTAAGCTCCACAGTTTTGCAATCTCGTTCTCGCTCTTGAAGATTCCCGCTCCAAGACCGGCAAGCAGAGCGGCGCCGAGCGCGGTAGTTTCCGTAAATTGCGGACGCTCGATGACAAGCCCGGTCAGATCGGCGAGGCGCTGGCAGAACCCGTCGCTTCGCACCATGCCGCCGTCCACGCGCATGGTATTCGGCGCCGTTAACCCGGCGTACTTCAGATCCGCGGTCATGGCCTCGAGAAGGTCGCGCGTCTGGTAACAGACTGCATCAAGCGCCGCTCGCGCAATTTCGGCCGCGCCCGCATCGCGCGTAAGGCCAAGGATCGCTCCGCGCGCGTCGGCATCCCAGTACGGAGCGCCAAGGCCCGTGAAAGCCGGCACGAAGTAGAGCCGCGGCATGTCTTTCGCCATCTCGGCAAGTGCATTTACGTCTTCGGACGATTTGATGACTTGTAAAGCATCACGCAGCCACTGAATAACTGCGCCTGCGATGAAAATGCTCCCTTCTATGGCATAGCTCGGCTCGCCCGCCGCTTGGTATGCGAGTGTCGTAATCAGCCTGTTCCGCGATCCTGTGGCTTTGGCACCCGTGTTGACCAGCGCGAAGCAGCCCGTGCCATAGGTACATTTTAAATCGCCGGTCGCAAAACACGCCTGACCGAACATCGCTGCCTGCTGGTCGCCCGCCACGCCTGTAATGCGAATGGGTGAGCCGACTATCTCCGTCGTTCCGAAGTCGGTCGCACACTGGCGAATTTCCGGAAGGATTTCGTGCGGCACGCCGAACAGGCGCAACATGCCGTCATCCCAACGCAAGGAATGAATATTGAACAACACGGTGCGGGAGGCGTTCGTAATGTCCGTCGCGTGTACACGCCCGCCGGTAAGCCGATAAACCAACCAGCTGTCGACGGTGCCGAAGGCGAGCAGGCCCTCTTTTGCGCGTGCGTTCGCATCCGGCACGTTCGCGAGCAGCCACTCCAACTTGGTCGCAGAAAAATAAGGGTCCAGGAGAAGCCCCGTTCGTTCGGAAACCAGCGCTTCCCTGCCCTCCTCTTTCAATTCGTCGCACCGGGCCGCAGTACGTCTGTCCTGCCAGACAATCGCGTTATGCACGGGCTTTCCGGACGCGCGCTCCCACAATACGGTCGTTTCGCGCTGGTTGGTGATGCCGATCGCGTCGATATCCTTTGGGGCGACGCCCTTGGCAGCCTCCCGGCAGCACGCTGACACCGCCTGCCAGATCTCTTCCGGGTCGTGCTCCACCCATCCGTTTGCAGGATAGATTTGCCGCAGCGGAACGGAATGGGCTGCAATCGCATTCGCGCGCGAATCGAACAGCACAGCACGCGTGCTCGTTGTTCCCTGATCGATAGCGAGCAGGTACGCCATGGCGTCTCTTTAGCACGCCAGGGGTGAAAGGGCGCGGGGGCGCTGCTATGGTCAGCCCATGCGCGATCCGTTCGGCCGCAGCATCACCTATTTGCGCGTGTCGGTCACCGACCGCTGCGATTTGCGCTGCGTCTATTGCATGCCCGAGCGGATGACGTTTTTGCCCAAACAGGAGCTACTTTCGCTGGAAGAGCTCGACCGCCTGTGCTCCGTCTTCGTGCGCAAGGGCGTAGAGCGCATCCGGCTTACCGGTGGCGAGCCGCTCGTGCGCCGTGACTTTATAGTGCTGGTCCGCTCTTTATCGCGCCATATTAAGTCCGGCGCGCTAAAGGAGATTACGCTCACGACAAACGGCAGCCAGTTGGCACGGTTTGCGGACGAATTAGCGGCGGCGGGCGTGAAGCGCGTAAATGTTTCGGTCGACACGCGCGATCCCGACAAGTTCGGAGCAATTACACGCGGCGGCGAACTGTCAAAAGTCTTCGCGGGAATAAGGGCCGCGCAGAGCGCGGGCCTTAGAGTAAAGATCAATACAGTCGCTTTACGTGGATTTAACGAAGATGAAATCGGTTCTCTTATCCAATGGGCACACGGTTCAGGCATGGACATCACGCTGATTGAAACGATGCCCATGGGCGACGTGGATGGAGATCGCACCGAACACTACCTCCCCCTTTCGCTCGTTCGCGGGCGGCTCATGCAGAGCTTCACGCTGGAGGCAATCGACTATCGCACCGGAGGGCCGGCGCGTTACGTACGCGTGCGAGAAACGGGCGGCAGGCTTGGCTTCATTACGCCGCTAACGCATAATTTCTGTGAGTCCTGCAACCGCGTACGCGTGACCTGCACGGGCACGCTTTACATGTGCCTGGGCCAAAACGATGCGGCCGATTTGCGCGCGCCCTTGCGCGCCTCCGCTGCTGATGCCCCGTTGGAGGCCGCGATTGACGAAGCCATTGCCCGCAAGCCCAAGGGGCACGATTTTGTTATCGATCGCCGTGCCAACCGTCCCGCTGTTGCGCGTACGATGTCGCATACCGGAGGCTGAATGGCGAAGCTGCATTTTGTGGCCTCCGAGCATCCTGATGCACAGGCGGCGCTTGCCGCGCTTAAGAAGCGCTATGGCGACGCCGGCAGCGAAAACGCAACTACTATCGTGGCGCTAGGCGGCGACGGATTCATGCTGCTAACTCTGCACGCATTCCTTTCGCAGCCGCGGCCGATCTACGGGCTCAATTTCGGCTCCGTCGGGTTCCTGATGAACGAATACCGGGAAAACGATCTGCTTCAAAGGCTGTCGGCTGCGGAGAAAGCCGAAATCCATCCGCTGCGTATGAACGCGTACACGGCAGCCGGCGCAACCATGGCGCTCGCTTTCAATGAAGTGTCTCTGCTGCGGCAAACGCGCCAAACGGCCAAGTTGCGCATCCTTCTCGATGGCAAGGTACGTTTGGACGAATTGTTGTGTGACGGCATTCTTGTTGCCACACCCGCAGGCAGCACCGCGTACAATCTTTCTGCGCACGGTCCCATTCTTCCTATTAATGCGGAGCTGCTGGCTCTTACGCCGCTTGCTGCGTTCCGACCCCGGCGATGGCGCGGCGCGCTGTTGCCCAGGCACACCAAGGTGCGTTTCGAAATCCTCGAGGCGGCTAAGCGTCCCGTCTCGGCTACCGCCGACAGCGAGGAGGTGCGCGACGTGACCGCAGTCGATGTGGCAGAGGACCGTTCGCTGACCATGACCATGCTTTTCGATGTTGGCCATAACTTGGACGAACGCATTTTACGCGAGCAATTCTACGACTGAAGAGCGCATTTCAATTCTGCCGTCACGCGTGCCAGTGCGGCTTCGTCATAAGCAGCGGCCCGCCCAAACGGTGGGTTCGGCCATGCGGCGTCGCCAATTCTTCGCGCAACCACATGCACATGCAGCTGCGGAACCTGATTGCCCAGCGTAGCAACATTCATCTTGTCCGCTTTGGCCCACTCTTTCAGGCGCACGGCGGCCTTATTCATTTCTACCATCAGCGAGGTACGCTCGCTTTCGTTCAGGTCAAAGATTTCAGCTGCACCTTCCCTGCGCGGCACCAGCACAAGCCAGGGGAACCGTCGCTCATTTCTTAGAAGAACACGGCACAAGCGCCAATCACTAATGAAGACCGTTTCCACGCTAAGCCGCGGATCAAGAACGAACTCGCTCACGCGAGCCACTGCCGCGCGGTAAGAAATAGCACGTAGACGCCATAGGCGATCACGAGGCCCATTCCGGCTTTTCGCCCTAAACGCCACTGCGGAAGAAGCAACGGCAACAGCGCGGCCGCAGCCAGCGTCATGATGATCGCATCCTGGTGTGCGAGCATTGCATTCATTCGCACATCGCGTACGACGCCCACGACGCCGAGCACGCCCAAGATGTTGAATATGTTGCTTCCGACGAGATTGCCAATGGCCAGGCCGGCCTGCCCTTTCATGGCAGAACGAACAGTGACAACGAGTTCCGGCAGCGACGTGCTAATCGCGATCAGCGTCAGGCCGGTAAGCGCCTCGGGCCATTTCCACGCACGCCCAATCGCAAGCCCGCCGTCGAGCAGCAGACCCGCACCAAAATAGAGCAGCGCCACGCCGATCGCGACGTAAAACAGGCTTAGGCTCAGCGGCAAATCGCCATTCGTGCGCGATGCTGCGCGCGTTGCGAAGACCGAATGGGGGCTCGGCCTGCGCCAGTCGAGTCCAAAAGACATAAACATGAAAAGCAGAAGCCCCAATAACAGCAACCAACTATCGAAGCGAGTTATGACGCCATCCCAGGCAAAAAGGAGAAACGCAATGCTTGCTGCGAGCATCGCTCCTCCGTCGCGGAAGACCACCTTGGGCGAAGTGGGCACCGGACGAATCATTGCGGCGATACCCAGGATCAAAAGAATGTTCGCGATATTGGAACCGATGATGTTGCCGGTCGCGATGTCAGGGTGATCCGCCACGACCGCGCGTAGCGCTACGACAAGCTCGGGCGCGGATGTGCCCGCCGACATGATCACAAGGCCAATGAGGAGTGGCGAAAATCCGAGAAGCCGCGCAAGGCCAATGCCGCCGCGAACGAGCGCCTCGCCGCCGCCAAATAGCAGCGCTAAACCGACGGCCGTAAGGAAATAGGCCATGTTCGCCCCGCAACGCTAGCCGGCCTTTTCGTTAATCGAGCAGCAAAAGACGCGCAATGCGCTAGTTCAGCCCCTTGACGAACCTCCGCGGAAAGAAAGCGGAAAGATAGGCGGCCGGCTTCTCGCCCAGTACAAACGCCCGCATGGCATCCGCCACCGCCGGAGCAAGCAGGATTCCGTTGCGAAACTGGCCGCCAGCGACAAACAGGCCTTCCATGCGAGTAGGACCAAGCACGGGCAGACCATCCGGCGTCGCTGGCCTTAGCCCCGCCCAGCACTCTGCGACACGCCATTTGGCTAGCGAAGGCATCAGTTTTACAGCGCGGGCTACCAGCCAGTCCCGCGCTTCCATCGTCACTGAAGTATCAAAGCCCGCTTCTTCTACGGTCGCGCCGAGCAGCACGCGATCCGCGCGTGGAACAATGTAAACATCGGACTCGGCTGCAGGGTACTTTGGCGTAGTCCCGCCATTCGGCGGCACCAGCGCCGCCATTTGCCCTTTCACGGGGCGTACGGGCGGGAGCACATCGTTCGGAATACCGCCGACTGAGTTGGTCCACGCGCCACCCGCGAACACGATGGCATCCGCAATCGTGATGCTCGCCTCCCCCACGAGGCCACGTGCGCGGCCGTTCTCGACTGCGATCAAATGCTGCGCGTGCAGCTCATGCAGCGTACCCCCCGCTCTGCGCAACGCCGTGGCGAGTGCGGCGCCCAACGCACGGTTTTCGATATGCGCGCTGTCCAATGCATGCAGGGCGCCGCGGATATTGGCCGCAAGCATCGGTTCCAGCGCGCGGGCCTCTTCATCGCTGAGCCAACTACCTGGCATCTTCTTTTTGCGCAGCTCTTCCGCCACGACGCGCAACTTCTCTTCTTGTTGATCGTCAAATGCGACCAGCAACGTGCCCCTGGTCTGCAAGTAAAGGCGCTGGCCCGACGCCACCTCCAGCTCGCTCGCAAACGTGGGCCACAGGCCGCGCGCCTCTTGAGCCAGGCGCGACATGGGACCGTCATCCATGCCAGATTCGCAATGCGCTGCGATTATTCCTGCGGATGCCCAAGTCGCTCCGCGTCCGGCAAGGCCGCGATCGAAAACTTCGACCGCGCAACCGGCCTGGGCAAGACGCCAACCGGTGGCGAGGCCCGCCACCCCTGCTCCCACAATTGCGACTTTCATTTTTCCAGTGTTTCGCCGAGTGCCGCAGCCACACGCGCGCCCGCGGAAACGAAGCAAAGCGCGCCATAAATGTAGCAGAACAATCCCATATTGTCGGGATACATCGCCATCAAGAGAAAGACGATAAATGTGACCGGCGCATCGCATAAATCGGCGAGCCCGTGCAGCCCTTCCGTGCCGGCGTCATCGCGTTTGAAATGATGCGAAAACGACGCGTACGCATAATTGCTCGACGCGTACGCCGTACGCCCAAAAAGCAAAAACGCGACCGCGATAGCGCTTTCCGGCTGCGAAAGTGCAAATCCGAACGGTACGCCCGCGTAAAATACAAAATCGGATGTGGCGTCGAGCACGCCGCCAAAGGCGGTCGGCCCTCTGCGGCGTGCTACCTCGCCATCCAGCGCATCGCAGATGCGATTTAGCAACACCAACAGAATGCCAATGGCGTAATAGCCCAGGGTTAGAACAAACCCGGCGGCAATGCCCAATAGCAGCCCGATTGCCGTAATCGAATTTGCGCTAAAGCCCCACGCGTCCATTTTCGCTGCCGTCTGGGCCAGCAATGGTTGCGAAATTTTTCGCAGTGGTGCTTCGAGCATGGCAGAATTCCTAAAGAAAAAATGCCGGGCGGGTGACGGGATGTGTCCCGGTCACTATATTAATCCTTCCAGCCAACTACGGAACAGAACCATGGAAAAGGCCACATTCGGTGCGGGGTGTTTTTGGGGTGTGGAATCGTTCTTTCGCGAGGTGCCCGGCGTTGTGGACGCGGTTTGCGGTTATGCCGGCGGACAGGTGGACAATCCAACTTACAAACAGGTTTGCACTGACCGGACTGGCCACGCGGAAGTGGTTCAGGTGACTTTCGAGCCGGATAAAGTCTCCTTCGAAAAATTGCTTGGGGTATTCTTCGCCAATCACGATCCCACCACGCTCAATCGCCAGGGACCCGATGTGGGTTCGCAATACCGTTCGGTGATTTTTACGCATTCGCCGGAACAGGAGCGCGCTGCGCGCGCAAAGATTGAAGAGCTGACTAAGGAGGGGCGCTTCAAGCGGCCCATCATGACTTCGGTCGAGCCGTACCGCAATTTCTATCGCGCCGAGGAATATCACCAGCGTTATTTCGAAAAGCACGGGCTGCCCTCTTGCCACGTGCGCATGCCGGAGGCCTGAGCCATGCGCGGGGGGATAGTCGCGACAGCATTTCTGATAATCGCATTTGGCACGCATGCATTCGCCGGAGGCGGTGACCGCTATGTGGAGCGAGGGCATTTCGCCACGCGGGCGCCAGTACTCGGCCAAAATGGCATGGCGGCCACGGCGCACCCGCTCGCATCTCAAATTGCAATCGACGTCCTCAAGAAGGGCGGCAGCGCGGTCGACGCCGCGATTGCGGCGAACGCGGCACTCGGGCTTATGGAACCTGTCGCCTGCGGCATTGGTGGCGATTTATTCGCAATCGTCTGGGATCCAAAGACCAAGCGATTGTACGGCTACAACAGTTCCGGCCGCTCGCCCAAAGGCCGCACGCTCGCCGAACTTAAGCGAAAACTGGGTGGCAAGACTCACATCAACGCGTTCGGATCGCTGCCGGTGACCGTGCCGGGCACGGTGGACGGCTGGTTCGCGCTGCACAGCCGCTTCGGCAAACTGTCCATGGCCGACAGTCTCGCCCCCGCGATCCGCTATGCGCGCGAGGGCTTCCCAGTCACGCAGCTTGTCGCCTTCTACTGGCAGCGCAACTTCGCACGCTTCGAAGAAAACAAGGCAATGATTGAGGAATTCGACGGCGCCAGTCGCACCTATCTGATCAACGGCCGCACGCCGAAAGAAGGCGAGATATTCGAAAATCCGGACCTTGCGCGCACCTATGAAAAACTCGGCTCAGGTGGGCGCGACGCCTTCTACAAGGGCGAAATCGCGCGAACGATGGATGCCTATTTCCGCCGCATAGGCGGTGACATGCGTTACGAGGACTTTGCGACCCACACGGGCGAGTGGATTGATCCCGTCTCGATCAATTATCGCGGCTACGATGTCTATGAGCTTCCTCCTAACACGCAGGGCGCGGCTGCGCTCGAAATGCTGCAGATACTAGAAGGTTACGATCTCAAGAAAATGGGGTCCGCCTCTGCCGATGCGCTAACGGCGATGGTCGAGGCCAAGCGTCTCGCATTCGAGGATCTCGCAAGGTATTACGCCGATCCCGCCTTCGCTGAAGTGCCAACCAAAACCCTCATCTCGGATGCGTACGCCTCCGACCGGCGCAAGCAAATCCGGCTCGACCGCGCGAACCCTTCCATCGGCCCCGGCGAAGCTACGCTCGAACAAGGCGACACGACGTATTTAACAGTCGCGGACAAAGACGGGATGATGGTTTCGCTTATTCAGTCCAACTATCGCGGTATGGGATCTGGCCTCGTCCCCGATGGATTGGGGTTCATGTTCCATGATCGTGGCGAGCTTTTTTCGCTCGATGAAAAGTCTCCCAATGTCTATGCGCCCGGCAAGCGCCCGTTTCACACGATCATTCCCGCCTTTGTCACGAAGGATGGGCGCCCCTGGCTTTCCTTCGGCGTCATGGGCGGCGACATGCAGCCCCAGGGCCATGTGCAAATTCTGGTCAACATGATCGATTTTGGAATGAACGTTCAGGAAGCGGGTGACGCCGCGCGTTTCTATCATCACGGTTCGACCGAGCCGACCGGCGAAGTAGCCCAGGGGGTGGGCACGGTTGAGCTAGAAACGGGAATTGCGCCGGCGGTCAAACGCGAACTGGAGCGCCGCGGGTTCAAGATCGCGCCGGGCACGGGCGGCTTCGGCGGCTATCAGGCGATCCAATGGGATGCGAGGAATCGTGTCTACTGGGGAGCCAGCGAAATGCGCAAGGACGGCCAAGCCGTCGGGTATTGACTAGCGGCGCAAATAACCTTCCCAGCCGTTGCTTTCTACTTTCCACGTCGTGCCGCGAACCGAGGACGGAGGTGAAATTTCGCCATCCCGTTGGTCGACAAGGAAATTTTCTCAAGTAACACCTTTGTTATAGAGTGGAGTATTGTCTACTATTAACTTATCTGTATAACGCCGGCCCTAGCAGTTTTGGCGTGTCCCATGACCGAGGCCGACTACACAAAGAAGTTCAGGAAGGAGCTGATGGCGGGCCTTTCGTCGCTTGTCTTGCTGTCGGTGCTCTCCCGCGCAGGACGCGAGATGTACGGCTACGAGATTGCCAAGGCGCTGAGGGCCGAAGGCGAATCCGGCCCCCTTTTCAAGCAAGGCGCCATTTACCCGGTGCTGCGCTCGCTGGAAGCCTCCGGCCTTCTTTCGTCCCGCGTCGAGGCCCAGCCGCTCGGGCCGCCGCGGCGCTATTACGCCATCACGAATGCCGGAAGGAACGCCGTCTCCGAGTGGTCGTCCGCCTGGCGGGACATGCGCGATTTCGTGGACGATGCGCTGAAGGGGGAAGTCCTATGAATACCGCTCCCACGACCGTTCGCGCCTATCTCGACGCGCTCAAGCGCGCACTTGCGGGGGCGCCGCCCGCGCTCATCCGCGATGCGCTCTCCGATGCGGAGGAGCATCTGAGGAGCGAGATTGCCCAGAATCCCGACAAGTCCGAAGCGGACGTTCTCGCCGCAGTGATCGAGAACTATGGAACCCCAGAGGAAATCGCAGAGGAGTATAGATCCATGGAACAGACGCTTGCGGGTGCGAGCCCCTTCCCCCGCTCCGAAGACACGCCGAAACGGCGCTACGGCTTCTTC
Organism: Alphaproteobacteria bacterium; assembly: GCA_052389895.1. Classification (GTDB taxonomy): domain Bacteria; phylum Pseudomonadota; class Alphaproteobacteria; order Micropepsales; family Micropepsaceae; genus CAVVXX01. The sequence continues at coordinate 18,893 of JBQTHM010000053.1, forward strand.
GGAGTCATCTCCGATCCCCGTGCCTACGGCGCGCTGCTCTATATGCTGCTGTCGATCGCGACGGGCACGTTCTATTTCACGTGGCTCGCGGCAGGCCTCTCGATCTCAATAGGCACGTTGATCCTGATCATCGGCATCCCCATTGCGCTTCTTTTCATTGGCTCCATCCGCGTGCTTTCCCTTGTGGAAGGGCGGATTGTCGAAGGGCTATTGGGCGTTCGGATGCCCCGGCGCTTGCCCCCGCAACATGCGGGCGAAGAGACGATCTGGGCCAAAATCAAGAGTGCTCTCGCCGACATCCGCACCTGGTCGTCCATGGCGTATTTCGCGCTCATGCTCCCCTTGGGCGTCGCCTACTTCTCGGTCGCGGTCACACTGCTGACGACGTCGCTTGTGACCACTGGCAGCGCAATCGGAAGCCTGGTCACCGGGCGTGAACTCATTCAGTACTGGGACTATACGGACTTCAACATTGCCACCGGACTGTCGAACGTCGATCCTGAAATCGAGGCGCTCGCACATTTCTTCAACACCGCGCCCGGGCTTATTTTGCTAGCACTTCTCGGAATTCTGCTGCTCTTCATTACACTCAACATCGCGAAAGGAATCGGCTGGGTGCATGGGCGCATTGCCGAGGCCCTGCTAGTCCGGCTTTAGTTTCGGCCGCATACATGAACGGGCCCGCAACTGCCACGTGCGGGCCCGTTCCGATTCGAGGCAATTTTTCCAGCTTGCTCATGGAACTAATTATCGTTAACGCGTAGCTAACGATTGACGGCCGTATACTGTCCCGGAAATATGGCGGTCCTAACCGCAAGGAGCGGGGCTTGGGGATTTTTCCATTGGTTCAGTGCGATTCGCGCTTCGCGACGCCGCAGCTATCGTAGGGATGGATATTGGTGCGTAGGGCGTTTGCGCGCGTTTCCGCGGGCTATTTCGAGCTGCGTCATTCGGCTGCGATTGCGCGCGGCGCATTGCAGTCGCCAGAGGGCCGCTGGGCTCTCATTTCAACATCTCTCACCGCCACGATAGCCGGCACCATAGCCTGGCTTGCACTGGCCGCGGCACCGCCATCAAGCGCGCGCGCGTATGAACCTCGTCGTGAACAGGCCGCCCTCCCCTACGAGCTTTTGGTGCGGCTTTCGAACAAGCGGCCGATTCCCGGAATCGCCTCGGAAGATGCGGGCAAAATGGTTGTTGCTCGTAACCAGGCTCAAGGCGTCGCCCAAAGCGCCGACGACGAGGCACTGGACAATGTTCTGGCCACCGAACAGCTCGGCCTTGCAACGCCCGATATGCCGAATGTTGAAAAGCGCACTTTGACGGTGGACCCAGGCGACACCCTGGCTGGCGTTCTTGCCGACGCAGGGGTCGAACCCAATGAGGCGCAGCTCGCTGTCAACGCTGTCGATTCAGTTTGGCGGCTTCGAAATCTGCGCGCGGGGCAATCTTTGAGCGCAACTTTCGGCGTTGCAGTGAGCGCCCCCGATGCGACGGAAGACGCGACCACTCTGGTGAAATTACTCGGGTTGTCGTTCTCGCCGTCTGTCGAACATCAGATCGTCGTCAAGCGCAACGCGGACGGTACCTTTGCTGCACAGGACATCGAAACAAAGCTCGAGAACCAGTATCGCCACGCGACCGCCACCATCGATTCCAGTCTTTACCTCGCGGCGATGCAGGCAGGCATCCCGGCTGATGTCGTAGTCGAGATGATCCGCATGTTCTCCTATGACGTCGACTTCCAGCGCGACGTCCATCCCGGAGACAGCTTTGAGATCCTTTATCGCGGGTACTTCACGCCGGAGGGCCAAGCCGTTGCCAAGAATGGTGCAATCCTTTCGGCATCAATGACGCTGGGCCGCAAGGTTCGCAAGTTGTACCGCTTCGAAACCGACGAGGGCGGCGTCGAATATTTCGATGAAAAGGGCCGCAGCGCAAAAAATATGCTGATGAAGACACCTATCGACGGCGCCCGCATCACTTCGCGTTACGGCATGCGCAAGCATCCCATCCTCGGCTACAGCCGCATGCACAGGGGCATAGATTTCGGCGCGCCGAAGGGGACGCCCGTTATGGCCGCAGGCTCGGGCAAGGTAGTGGAATCGGGCTGGAGGGCCGGATACGGGAAGTTCATCCGCGTGCGCCACGGCAGCGGCTATGAGACGGCCTACGGCCACCTTTCGCGCATAACCGTTAATCGCGGCGGGCACGTAAGGCAGGGCCAGACCATCGGCTCTGTGGGAATGACCGGCACGGCCACGGGCCCGCACCTACATTACGAAATTCGCGTGAACAGTGCCCAAGTCAACCCGCTGCGCGTGAAAGTGGCAGCCGGCCGACAACTCAAGGGCAAGGAATTAAAGACCTTCTTGCTCGCGCGCGCGGAAACGGACCGGATGGAAGCCTCCATCCCGGTGCAAAAGGCGGTGGCCGACGCCACCGGCGACCTGCGCACGATCGAGCAATAGCGACTTCAAGCGATAGCGCGCGCAAGGCAATACCCAATGAGTTTTGCAGGTGAGAAACGCCACCAGCGCGAACGCATGAATTTGGATTCCAGAGCTGCTATGCGGAAATGCTTTCGGCCGGAAATGTTTCCCCGAATATTCTAGTGGAGCGCACGGCTGACGCGCGCCTCCGGAACAAACAACTCCTCCTCCGGTGCGAATGTCATATCGTTGATGATAAGGCCGTCCTTGCCGGCGGACACATTTACTGCGTCGCCGTCTTTGATCTTTCCCTTAAGCAGTAATTCGGCCAGCGGATTCTGCAGACTGCGCTGCATGACTCGCTTGAGCGGGCGCGCGCCATAGACCGGGTCGTAGCCCGTACGCGCAAGCCAGCCCTCGGCCTTGGCGTCCAAACGGATCGTGATCTTGCGATCGCGCAGCAGCGCCGCAAGCCGCTCAATCTGAATTTCAACGATCTTGTCCATGTGGTCGCGCGTAAGGCGGTGGAAGAGGATGATTTCATCCAACCGATTCAGGAACTCCGGACGGAAATGGGCCCGAACCGCACCCATTACTTGCCCGCGCACGGTCGTCGAATCTTCCCCTTCCGGCTGCGCTGCCAAGAACTCCGCGCCCAGGTTCGAGGTGAGAATGATTACCGTATTGCGAAAGTCGACCGTGCGCCCGTGCCCGTCCGTGAGGCGGCCGTCATCCAGAACCTGCAGCAACACATTAAAAACGTCGTGATGCGCCTTTTCGACTTCGTCGAAGAGGATCACCTGATAGGGCCGGCGCCGCACCGCTTCCGTCAGTACGCCACCCTCTTCGTAACCGACATAACCCGGCGGCGCGCCGATCAACCGTGCAACCGAGTGCTTCTCCATGAACTCGCTCATGTCCACGCGGACCATTGCGTTCTCGTTGTCGAAGAGGAACGCGGCGAGCGCCTTTGTGAGTTCGGTCTTCCCGACACCAGTCGGGCCAAGGAACAGAAACGAGCCGATGGGCCGGTTGGGATCCTGAAGGCCCGCGCGCGCGCGCCGCACGGCATTGGATATGGCGCGGACCGCTTCGCTCTGGCCCACGACGCGCATTTCCAGTGCCTCTTCCATATGGAGTAACTTCTCGCGCTCGCCTTCCAGCATCTTTTCAACAGGTATGCCCGTCCAGCGTGAAACCACGGCGGCAATGTGCTCGGGTGTCACGGCTTCGTTTACCAGGCGTCGGTCACCCTTGCTCTCGGCTTCGCGTAGCTTCTTCTCCAGATCGGGAATGATGCCGTAGGCTAGCTCGCCCGCACGCGAAAGGTCGCCCCGGCGCTGCACAATCTCAAGCTCCTGACGGGCGCCGTCGATTTGTTCTTTCAGTTTCTGCACGCTGTGCAGAGCTTTTTTTTCCTGCTCCCAGCGCGCGGCCATGGCGACGGCCTTTTCTTCCAACGTTGCGAGCTCGGATTCCTACTTCTGGAGCCGATCCTGCGAAGCTCGATCGCTTTCTTTCTTCAGCGCTTCGCGTTCGATCTTGAGCTGAATGACACGGCGGTCGACTTCGTCAAGTTCTTCAGGTTTGGAATCTACGTGCATGCGCAGGCGGCTTGCTGCCTCATCCATCAAGTCTATGGCCTTGTCGGGCAAGAAGCGATCCGCGATGTAACGGTGCGAAAGCGTCGCCGCCGCCACGATCGCGGCATCGGTAATGCGCACGCCGTGATGAACTTCGTATTTTTCCTTGAGACCGCGAAGAATGGAAACCGTGTCTTCCGCCGTTGGTTCAGAAACGAACAGGGGCTGGAAGCGACGCGCGAGTGCCGCATCTTTCTCAACATGCTTGCGATATTCGTCGAGCGTGGTGGCACCGATGCAGTGCAGCTCGCCGCGCGCCAATGCCGGTTTGAGCAGGTTCGAGGCATCCATCGAGCCTTCCGCGCGGCCAGCGCCCACAATCGTATGCATTTCGTCGATAAAGAGAATGATCTGACCGCCGGCGGCCGTAATTTCCGACAGCAGAGCCTTGAGCCGCTCTTCAAATTCGCCTCGAAATTTCGTGCCCGCCACGAGCGCGCCCATGTCGAGCGCCATCAACCGCTTGTCGCGGAGCGACTCGGGCACATCGCCATTCACAACGCGCAGCGCTAGCCCTTCTACAATCGCTGTCTTGCCCACGCCGGATTCGCCTATAAGAACGGGATTGTTCTTCGTCCTACGGGAAAGAATCTGAATCGTTCGGCGAATCTCTTCGTCTCGGCCGATCACGGGATCCAGCTTTCCGCGGCGCGCGGCATCGGTGAGGTCGCGTGCATATTTCTTTAGCGCGTCATACGCGTTTTCCGCCGTCGCAGAGTCCGCGGCGCGGCCCTTGCGGAGATTGTTTATTGCTGCATTCAGGTTCTGTGCTGTTACTCCTGCGGTTTTCAGCGCCTTTGAGGCATCAGTCCCCGGCAGTAGCGCGATGGCCAAAAGCAATCGTTCAGCCGTAACAAACGAATCGCCCGCTTTCTTTGCGATTTCCTGCGCCTGATCCATCAGGCGCGCGGTTTCGGGGGCGAGATAGATCTGCGCTCCCGTGCCTTCGACGCGCGGCATACGGGCTAGCGCCATTTCCGTCTGGCGGAGGGCTTCTTCGGGGCGTGCGCCGGCCGATTGGACGAGGCGAGCCGCGAGGCCTTCCTCGTCGTCGAGGAGCACTTTGAGAACATGTTCCGGAGTTATGCGCTGGTGTTGAGAACGGAGTGCAAGCGCTTGCGCCGATTGCAGGAACCCCCGTGTGCGTTCGGTGAATTTTTCCAGGTCCATCAGCTGCTCCTCGCCCGTCCCCGCGGCGCAATGCGCTTGCGGGGGCGTCGTACGGATCTGCGGGCCCAAATGGCACCCGCTCCCAGTCACTAATGTGGCCTCTGGTTTTCCTCGAACAAGGGGCGTTAACGGACCGTGGCTTCGTCCATATCGCCTTCTTCTCTCGTCTCGCCCTGGTCGGAGAGAGTGAAGGACGGCCCGCTTCCCGGTGGCGGCTGACCATAGGGCTGCGACGCCACACCAGGACCACGACCGTCGCCCGCATGGCCTTGCTGCCCATATTGGGGCTGCGGCTGGTAGGGCTGACCCCCGGGCTGGGTATTCTGGCCCTGCTGGTAGCCTCCCTGCTGCTGTTGCTGATATTGAGTCTGGTTCGCCATCAGGATGCGGTAGTAGTGCTCCGCGTGCTGGAGATAGTTTTCCTGGGCTACGCGATCGCCAGCTGACCCTGCGTCGCGGGCGAACTGGAGGTATTTCTCGTAAATGTTGGCAGCCGTGCCACGAATCTTCACATCCGGGCCAGCGCTGTCGAGCGAACGGTTATGATTGTTTGGCGGTCCTCTTCGGCCGCGTCCGCGTGAACGTTTCACTTTGTCCCCTTTATCCCTTTCTCATGTGTCAACCCACGTTTTTTCAGAGTGCACGGCATCCATGCGGAGAACGGCAAACAACGCTGCACAAACGCGCAGGGCGTTCCGAACTTAGTTCGCGCGTGTCTCGAACACTTTCTTCGCGTAGAGCAGCGCCGCTTGACGCTGTTCCCGTCCGATACCGCCGGTCTGCAGCCGGCGTCGTTCCGGGCGGGGCTCAATTCCGCGTCCCCTATGCCCGGAAAATATCCACTTCATGCTGGCCATTCCAAGTCTTTTTTCCCGGTCTATTGCGGCAAAGAAGCCACAAGCACACGGGGAATTTTCATCAAATCCACCGCTATTTCCCGGATGACAAGGCCGGCGTTGCGAAATATCGCCGCAACAGGCGAAGCTTGACCTTTGCCAAGTTCCACATAGGCGCGACCGCGCGGTGCCAATCGCCTCGCGATTTGGGGCGCCAGTTGCCGATATGCATCAAGGCCATCCTTGCCGCCGACAAGCGCGGATCTGGGCTCGTACCGCGCGACGTCCTCCATCAGCGACGCAAATTCTCGCTCGCTTACGTAAGGCGGATTGCACAGCACGATATCGAATTCTCCTTGAACCGCATCCCATCCCCCACGAACGATATCTGCGCGGACTGCCAGCTCATGCGCGCGAAGGTTGCGTTCAGCCCAAGTCGCTGCGTCATCAGCGGTTTCGACGCCCACACCTTCCGCTTGCGGGCGCTCTTTCAGAAACGCAATGAGCAGGCATCCCGATCCCGTGCCCAGATCAAGAACTCGCAACCCGGCGCCAGTCCCCGGAAAGCCTTTTAGCGCCGCTTCGACTAGAGTTTCGCTTTCGGGGCGCGGTACGAGAACACCGCGTCCAACTGCAAAATCGAGGCTCCAGAACTCACGTTTGCCTAGGATGTAGGCCACAGGTTCCCGCCGCCCACGCCGGGCGAGCATAGCGCGGTATAACTCAACTTCGCGCTGAACGGGTGCGCGGCCAGCCGCCAAATCGTCGGGTTCGACACCCATTGCCGCTCCCAGCAGCACGCGCGCCTCGAGCCGCGCCGCTTCAATCCCTGCTGCACCAAGGCAATCAGCTCCATTCGCCAGAAGCGTTTCGATGTCCACTTTCGGTTCAGTATCGCGGCTCAAATGGCTATTTCTTCGGCCGCCAATCGGCTTGCCTGATCTTCGGCCACAAGCGCATTGATGATTTCTCCTAGATCATCGCCGGAAAGGACGTGGTCCAGCTTATACAGCGTCAAGTTGATGCGGTGATCGGTAACCCTCGCCTGCGGGAAGTTGTAAGTGCGGATCCGTTCCGAGCGGTCCCCCGAACCGACGAGTCCTTTGCGCTCGACCGCCCGCTCGGTTGCCTGCTTCTCTAGCTCGGCCTCATAGAGCCGCGCCTTCAAGATCTTTATCGCCTTAGCGCGGTTCTTGTGCTGCGATTTTTCTTCTTGCATGGCCACGACGATACCGCTTGGGAGATGCGTGATGCGCACGGCGGATTCTGTCTTATTCACGTGTTGACCGCCCGCACCACTTGCCCGATAGACATCAATGCGCAGGTCTTTCTCTTGGACGTTGACATCGACGTCCCCCGGTTCCGGAAGCACGGCCACGGTCGCGGCAGACGTGTGAATACGCCCGCTTGCCTCTGTCACAGGCACGCGCTGCACCCGATGCACACCACTCTCAAACTTGAGTTTCGCGTATGCTCCCTGGCCTTCCACCGCGAGAACGGACTCCTTTACGCCACCAAGATCGCTTTCGCTCAAAGACAGCAGATCTGTTTTCCAGCCCTGTAACTGTGCATAGCGAATGTACATTCTAAGCAGCTCAGCAGCGAACAGCGCCGCCTCCTGTCCACCCGTACCAGCTCGGATTTCCACAATGGCGGAGGAGGAGTCCGCCGAGTCCTTCGGCAGCAGCATCAAATTTACGTCGCGCTCGAGCTGCGCGAATCGCTCCTTGAGCGCGCGCTCCTCTTCTGAGGCAAGTAATTTCAATTCGGCGTCTGTATTGGGATCGGCTAGGAGCCCCTCTGTCTGGTCTAACTGCTCGCGCGCCTGCTTATAGGCGCGGATGGCCGAAGCCACGGGCGCGAGCTGGGCGTGCTCCTTCGAAAGCTTGGCGAAGTCGCCCTTTGTCGCACCCTGGGCCAATTGCGCTTCAACGGCTGCAAATCGGTCCAACACGCGCTCGAGTTTAGCTTCGGGAATCATGGAGCTAGTCTGTCGCGCTACTGCGCAGGCTCAAGCGCGACCTTATTTTCCGCCTCAATTTCAGCGGCCTTTTTCTCACACAACTCTACGATATGGTCGATGAGCCGAGCATTATCAAGTTTGTAGGCCGGCTCACCGTTCAAATAAACCATCCCGGCGCCGGCACCCCCGCCGGTGAAGCCGACATCGGTTTCACGCGCTTCGCCCGGGCCATTTACGACGCAGCCGATGATCGAAAGCGACATGGGTGTGGCGATGTGCTTGAGCCGGTCCTCCAGCATGCGAACGGTCTCGATCACGTTGAAACCCTGCCTGGCGCAAGACGGGCACGCGACGATGTTTACCCCGCGATGGCGGATTCCCAGGGTTTTCATTATATCGAAGCCGACGCGGACTTCTTCTTCGGGCTCCGCGGAAAGCGACACCCTGATTGTGTCTCCAATGCCCGCCCATAGAAGCGCGCCCATGCCAATGGACGACTTCACCGTGCCGGGCATAAGTCCGCCTGCCTCGGTTATGCCGATGTGCAGCGGGTAGCTGCACGCAGTCGCAAGCCCATGATAGGCGGCCACGGCCAGGAACACATCCGACGCCTTGGCGCTGATCTTGAATTCGAGAAAGCCATTTTCTTCCAGAATACGCGCGTGATTGAGCGCGCTTTCGATCATCGCCTCGGGGCACGGCTCCCCGTACCGCTCAAGCAGGTCGCGCTCGAGCGAGCCGGCGTTCACGCCGATGCGCATCGAACACCCGTAATCCTTTGCAGCCTTGACCACTTCCTTTACGCGTTCGGATGAGCCGATATTGCCTGGGTTAATGCGAAGGCACGCGGCGCCAGCCTGCGCCGCCTCGATGGCCCGCCTGTAGTGAAAATGTATGTCCGCGACGATCGGCGCCTTTACTGACTTGACGATCGCCTTCAGCGCCTTCGTAGACTCCTCGTCGGGGCAGGAGACACGCACGATATCCGCACCCGCTTCCTCGAGACGGCGGATTTGCGCGACTGTGGCTGAGACATCGGCCGTCACCGTGTTAGTCATGGATTGCACGCTGATTGGTGCGTCACCACCGACTTCGATTTTTCCGACACGGATCTTGCGCGACTTTCGGCGGAAGATGTCGCGGTAAGGGCGAATGCTCATCGTGTCTACCCCGAACGCGCCGCGCCACGCCTGTCCACAATGGCTTGCGGATCCAGCGAGATAGCCTCGGTCGTCGTACTCCCGCGCCCGGCAAATCCCATTGAGGCCCCGTCCAATATAACTTCGACGGCACCGCCGTCGGGCGTGGTCAATGTGAGTCCGACCAAATTCGGTGCGCGATAAATATCACCGCGTCTCAGCGTGCGATTGAGATATACACGCTTATCGGGACCCTCAACCAAAAGGCGCGTCGAGCGATAGACACGGAGTTCGACGCGCGCGTTGACGTTTCGCACGCCATAAACGTGGCCAAGCGGCGGCGGGACGACTTCCGGAGGCGCCTCCAAGCTTGAAATGCCTAGCTCCGCCGCGGGCGGCACGGCCGCAACGTGCGCTTCGGCCGGCGATAAATCGTTCGTCGTTGGCGCTGCCCGGGCTGCGCGTCGTGCAAACCTCGTTTGCGTTTCAGGGGTCGCCGGCGCCGACGCGGTTGACACGGCGGCAAGGCGGTCCGGCACAGGCGTTACCGGCTCGGAAAGCATG
>JBQTHM010000054.1:0-3500 GCA_052389895.1 Alphaproteobacteria bacterium
ACTGTGAACCCCCTTGGTTGGTCGCGGTCACGACGTCCAGCCGCAACCCGCGTATCCCACGCGCGTAACGGCCGCTGGCCTCTCAAGGGAGGGGTAAACTGGCCGCCCCCCCAAGATCGACCAATTCGAGATGAAGCTAATGGGCGCGTTTGATAAACGTCAAAGCGGTTTTCGATGTTGCGATAGTTTCGTGTTTGCTCTGTGGCGCAACCTGATCGCAAACTTTGCCAATGTGCACACGATACCTGCCATCACGCGGACAAATCGCGAAACGCACGGTGATTGCCGTTAAACGCACGAATTGTGCCAGCAGCCCTCTTTCTGCATGCAGTAATGAGGGGCGCAACGCGCATTGCTATGCGCGGATTTTGTGCTCGGAAAGCCATTCGTAGTAGGGGCGCGCGGCGGCGCAGATGAGTTTGAGATCCGCAGAGAGTTCAGCGCCTTTCTTGGGGGAAGGTGGCGGCTCGAAGCCGGTTGAGCGTTCGACCTTGACGTACCAGTAAGGCGCCCAGATACCGTCGCTTTCGCGTCGGCCGGGAGGCCAATGCAGCATCCCTTCCACAAACGGGATACCGATGACGGCGCACAGCGCGGACAGTGTTCCGCGCGGGTTTTCCAGCACGGCGCGCGATTCCACCACGATGGGCGCCCGGCCCAGACGCTTGCGTTCCTGCTCGAAAATCTCCCACTGCCGCACAATGCCGATATCAGCAATGGTAATGCGCGCGATCTTTTTGCTGTAGCTCGCCACCACTTCAGCCGGATCGCGGATGAGAAACACGTTTGTGCAGCCGCTGATCCAATCGAGTCCAATTGGCGGCACCATGTGGTGCGTCATGTGCTTCTGATAGAGCATGGTCTTGCCGCCAGGCACGGGTCCGAGAAGATTTTTCACCACGATGCGCCAGTCGCTTGGCAGCGTCCTTAGCACTTCGTCGCGCATGGGATGATCAGTGCGGCCCGTAATGGACAGAAAGCAGGCATAGAACGGTTCATCGATCACCGCCGTGTCGCCGCGGTTCTCGAAGGCGCGCATCATAGCCGTCGAGATGTTGCGCGGGCCGGACCACATGGCGATGCGCACGGGCTCTGTCATTGCGCCTGTCTGTCCTTTAACCCTTCGTAGAGCGAACGCATCTTCTGGCCCGATGGCCCCAGCGAGCCTTTCGGCAGTACGTGGCCGTCGATTTCGCGCACTGGCGTCACTCCGCCGAATGTGCCCGTGACGAAGGCTTCATCGGCGTTCTGCGCTTCTTGCAGGCGGAAATTCCCCGGCTGGACAGGCACGCCATTCTGTTTCGCCAGCTCTATGATTTGCCCGCGCGTGATGCCGTTGAAACAGTAGTCGCCGGTAGAGGTGCGCAGCTCGCCACCTTTCACGAAAAAGAAATTGGTGGCGTTGCAGCTTGAAACAAAGCCGTGCGGGTCCAGCATCAGCGCCTCGTCCGCGCCTTTGGCGATGGCCTCGTTCAACGCGATGATGAGCGCCAGCCGGCTGTGCGAATTGATGCGCATGTCGAACATCTCGCGCGGGCTGCAGCGGATGGAAACGCTGGCCAGCGCGAGCCCCTTCGCCAAGATTTCGGGGCTCGGCTGTTTATATTCGGCGGTAATAACGATGGTGGCCGGGCCGATCGCGCCGCGCGGATCCTGATTGGGCGTCTTTTTGGACCCGCGCGTCACCATCAGGCGCAGATGCGCGCCGTCTTTCATGCCGTTGGCTTCAACGGTTTTGTGCAGCGCTGATTTGATCTGCTCGCGATCGAGGCCCTTCAGGCCAATCGTCCTGGCGCCCCAGAAAAGCCGTTCGAGATGCGCATCGAGAAACAGCAGCTTTCCTTTGTGCAGGCGGATGCCTTCCCACACCCCGTCGCCCAGCACGAAGCCCGCGTCAAAAACGGAGACGCGCGCTTCGCCCCGCGGCACTAACGCACCGTTCACATTTACGAGTAGGTTCTCGTTACGGGGATCGGCCGCGTAATCCTGGCTTCCGGGCATACATCAAATATGGATCGCGTGGCCGAGCGCGCGCAATGCGGCTTCGTGGAAGGCTTCGCTGAGCGTGGGGTGCACATGGATGGTGCCTGCCACGTCTTCCAGCACGGCGCCCATTTCGATGGCGTGCGAGAACTCGCCCGAAAGCTCGGCCACATGCGCGCCCACCGCCTGGATGCCGAGGACCACGTGATCGGATTTGCGCGCGAGCACGCGCACGAAGCCGCCGTCGTCGCCCGCACCCATGGACAGCGCGCGGCCGTTGGCCGCGAAGGGGAATTGCGCGGTGATTACATCGTCGCCTTTCGCCGCTTCGTCGGCAGGCGTGAGGCCGGCGCTGACGATCTCGGGCTCGGTGAAGCAGACGGCGGGAATGCAGCGCGGTGAGAACGTGCGCCGGTGGCCGGCGATGATCTCGGCCACCATTTCGCCCTGGGTGGCCGCCTTGTGCTCGAGCATCGGCTCGCCCACCAGATCGCCGATGGCCCATACGTTCCTCATGGACGTGCGGCACTGCCCGTCCACCTTGACAAAGCGTCCCACCATGTCCACCGCCATGTTTTCCAGCCCCCAGCCTTTCGTGTTGGGCTTGCGGCCCACAGTGACAAGGATCTTGTCGGCAGGAAGCTTGATCGTTTTGCCGTCCTTGGTTTCGACGGCGAGTGCGTTTTTATCCAACCCCTTCGCTTTCGCGCCGAGATGCAGCGTAACGCCGTTCTTCTCCAGCCATTTGCGCACAGGATCGGAAAGCTGCGTGTCGTAAAGCGGCAGAATGCAGTCGAGCGCCTCGACGACCGTCACTTCGGCGCCGAGCTTGCGGAAGGCGATGCCGAGCTCAAGCCCAATATAGCCCGCGCCGACCACCACGAGTTTCTGCGGCACCTTGTCGAGCATCAGGGCTTCGGTGGAGGAAATCACGTCGCCGCCGAATTTCAGGAACGGCAATTCCACCGGCAGCGAGCCATTGGCGAGGATGACATGCTCGCCTGTAATGGTCACATCGCCCTCTTTCGTTTTCACAGTGCAGGTTTTTCCGTCGGAGAATTTGGCCCAGCCATTCACGACGCGCGCCTTGGCGCGCCTGAGCAGCGTGCTAACACCGTTGTTCAGGCGGCCGACGACGCCTTCCTTCCAGCGCACCGTTTCGGCAAAATTTATGCTGGGCGGCGATTTCAGCGAGATGCCGTGCATGGGCGCGGCGCTCGCGCGCATCATGCTTTCGAATTCGCCCGCCACGTGAATAACGGCCTTCGACGGAATGCAACCGCGGATGAGACAAGTGCCGCCCAGCCGATCCGCCTCGACCAAGGTGGTTTCCAAGCCGAGCTGGCCCGCCCTGATCGCCGCGACATAGCCGCCCGGCCCGCCGCCAACGATAAGGACTTTCGTTCGGATCGTTTCCGCCATGACCTACCTCTTTCCTCCCCCGCTTGCGGGGGAGGTCGATCCGGCGAGCGTGGCGAGGCGGATCGGGTGGGGGGATTTCCCCCCACCCGGCTCGC
>JBQTHM010000055.1:0-5378 GCA_052389895.1 Alphaproteobacteria bacterium
GCAACGGGACGGGTCGCTTGAGCTACTTGGGGGCTCCGCGCCCCGTCCCGTTGCACCACCGAGCCAAGTTGGCTCAAATGACGTTCGGGCTCTACTTGCAACTGGATGAAAGAAGGGGCTCAGGTCAACAGTCCCGATAACGGCGCGAGATAGGGAAGCTGGCGACTTCTTTGTGAACGCCACTCTTGGACTGCTTCTGCTCGTAATTGGTTATGCACTGTTGAAAGCCTTCCGATGAAACAATCGGATAGCTTGAGACATCAAAGACCAGTAGCAAAAGTATCAGTGCGGGGAACATTCGCCCCAGCCGAAGCCAAGTATTTCTCAACATCCCCTGATCGCCGCTCCGAATATGTCCGCATCCTCGCGGTGATTATAGCGGAATTGAAACTCTGCAACGTAGAGCGGCAAATACTTGGCCGAAACCTTATGGAATGTGCCGACTACACCACGCTTAAAGATGCTCCAGAAGCCTTCGATAGTCTGGGTGTGAACTGCCCCAACAACGTATTGGCCTTTGGCGTGGTCAATAGTTTCATGGGGATAGCCTTTATCAAGGTGCTTGTAGCCAACCCACTTATCGGTGCAGAGCAGGCTGACTTTATTGGACACGGATTCGCGGACAAATTCTTCGAGTGTGGCCGCCCTCACGTCCTGAATAACGCGGGCTACTACATTGCCCTTGCGGCGCACAGCGCCAACAATAATGGACTTGCCAGAACCGACACCACCAGTTCCGTCGCCGTCACCGCGTTTGTCCTTGTGCTTGTTCTTCGCAAGGCCGCCGATAAAAGTTTCATCAACCTCGACAATCCCCATCAGTTTGCGGAAGTGCTTATCCTGCAACCCAACACGGATGCGGTGACACATATACCAAGCCGTGCGATACGAGCCGAAACCCATCATTCGGTGGATTTGCAACGCACTGATGCCCTTCTTGCTGGTGAGCATCAGGTGGATGACGCGAAACCACTGGCGGAGTGGCTTGTTGGTGTTCTCGAAAATTGTCCCTGCAATGTGGGAGAACCGATAGCCACTATCTGGCGCGCACTCGTAGCATTGCCAGTGCCAAGGCATTGTAGAGACGGGGAAGGGCTTTTCAGCGCCACAACGCGGACAACGGACGCCAGCGGGCCAACGGTTGCCGACCAGATGGGCGCAACAGGCATCCTCGTTCGGGAATGCCCTTTCCCATTGGGCGACCGTCATTTGGTGGATTCTGCGTTTCTTGCGGGCCATGTTGGCCTCCCTCATTCGAGAAAGACCGTAACATGCGAAGTCTAACCAGTCAAGTAAAGCATAATCGCCCTAATTTGTAACGCCACCCATTTTCACGGAGCCACGCGCTGGCCGAACCCGCTACCAGCTCGCCCCGTCGCATTTGACGACCGGCACCGTCTCGAGCGAACCGGGCGGCAGCATGCGCGCATTCACCCCCATGCGGTCGTACGTCTTGTCCACCGGCGTCCAGAACATCACGCCGCCGCAATTCTTGCAGCGGTGGATTTCGAGCATGCGATCGCCGCGCATATAGATGTCCGTCGGCCCCGTCATCGTCACCACGCGCGGCGAATAATACGCCCACAGCCCGCCCGTGCGCCGGCAGATGCCGCAGTTGCAGTCCGTCACCTCGTCCAGCGTTCCATCCACCGTGTAGCGCACCGCACCGCAATCGCAGGAACCTTCCAGCATCACTGTCTCCATCACCAAACACCGGCACATTTGAGCACACCGCGCGATGGTGCGCGTCAGCAGTATAGGAGCCGGGCCGCCCCTTCCGTCGGCGCCAAGTTATAAACGCCATCCAGCCAATTAGACCCACGGCCCCGACGATTTTAAGCGCCTTCATCTGGAAGTCTGCTCGACCAATTCCTCAAGCGTCCACAGCCTATCTGAAACCCCCGCTGCCATCGCCGGGGTAACGAAATTGTAAATTGGGGTCAGAGTAGATTTTTAGTGTAACACTTCGCCCGCCAACCAGTTCGATTTCCGATTCTACAATTTTCACTGGGGTTACCCCGCCGCTGGTTTGTGGACGTATATCTCCCCGCCCTGTTCTTTGAACTCGCGTGACTTCCTCTCCATCGCGGCGCGGATTTCGGCGGTGCTCATGCCGCCATCCGCACCCCGCCCCGCGTTAAGCCCTCGGGCGGCGTCTTGCACTTCTTGGCTGATCTTCATCGAGCAGAATTTCGGCCCGCACATGGAGCAGAAATGCGCCACCTTCGCGCCTTCGGCGGGCAATGTTTCGTCGTGAAAGGCTTCCGCCGTCTCGGGATCGAGCGCCAGCGCAAACTGGTCGCGCCAGCGGAATTCGAAGCGCGCCTTGCTCATCGCGTCGTCCCATAGCCGCGCCGCCGGATGGCCCTTGGCGAGGTCGGCCGCGTGCGCGGCGATGCGATAGGCAATGACGCCTTCCTTCACGTCGTCGCGGTCGGGCAGGCCGAGGTGCTCCTTCGGCGTGACGTAGCAAAGCATGGCCGTGCCAAACCAGCCGATCATGGCGGCGCCGATGGCGGACGTGATGTGGTCGTAGCCGGGCGCGATGTCGGTGGCGAGCGGCCCCAGCGTGTAGAACGGCGCCTCATCGCAGGCGGCGAACTGGCGGTCCATGTTCTCCTTGATCTTGTGCATGGGCACGTGGCCCGGCCCTTCGATCATCACCTGCACATTGCGGCGTTGGGCAATCTTGTTGAGCTCGCCCAGCGTTTCGAGCTCGGCGAATTGGGCGGCGTCGTTGGCATCGGCCGTAGAGCCGGGGCGCAGGCCATCGCCCAATGAGAACGACACGTCGTATTGCGCCAGCAGCTCGCAAATCTCCTCGAAATGCGTGTAGAGGAAGTTTTCCTGGTGATGCGCGAGGCACCATTTGGCGAGAATTGAGCCGCCGCGCGACACAATGCCGGTGACGCGGTCCACAGTGAGCGGAATGTGCGCCAGCCGCACGCCTGCATGCACGGTGAAATAATCGACGCCCTGCTCGCATTGCTCGATCAGCGTGTCGCGGTAGATCTCCCAGGTCAGCTCTTCCGCCACGCCGCCGACCTTTTCCAGCGCCTGATAGATCGGCACCGTGCCGATGGGCACCGGCGAATTGCGCACGATCCACTCGCGGATGCTGTGGATGTGCCGGCCCGTCGAAAGATCCATCACCGTGTCGGCGCCCCAGCGGATGGCCCAGACGAGCTTTTCCACTTCCTCGGCGGCGCCCGAGGTGACGATCGAATTCCCGATATTGGCGTTGACCTTGGTGAGGAAATTGCGGCCGACGATCATCGGCTCGGATTCCGGGTGATTGATGTTGGCCGGAATGATGGCGCGCCCCCGCGCGACCTCATCGCGCACGAATTCGGGTGTGACTTCGTTGGGGATGCTCGCGCCAAAGGAATTGCCGTCGGCCAGCGCGGAACGGCCAAGGTTCTCGCGGATGGCGATGTATTCCATTTCCTTGGTGATGATTCCCGCCCGCGCGTATTCCAGTTGCGTCACGCGGCGACCGGCTTTCGCCCGAAGGGGCTTCAGCCCGGCTCTGTCGAACTGCGGCACGCCGATTCTTTCGCCGCGCTTGAGCCCGTCGTCTTCGGGTCTGTGCGCGCGGCCCGTGTATTCCTCCACATCGCCACGCGCCATAATCCACTCGCGCCGGAGCGGCGGCAGGCCTTTCTGAATGTCAATCGCAGCTTGCGGGTCGGTGTAGGGCCCCGACGTATCGTAGAGCCGCATGGGCGGTTCGCCGCCCGAAAGCGCCACTTCGCGAAATGGAACGCGCACGCCGTTTCGGCTAACATGAATTTTGCGCGAGCCCGGCAGGCTCCCACGCGTAACGACATCGTTGGTGACAGGCAGTGGAACGCGAGCGGGTTTGTTCATCTTCCTCTCCCTACGCCGGTGTTAACCGGATCAGGTTCAAAGGGACTCGCACGAATCGCGATCTCAGCCTTCCTTCGCCAAGGCTTCGGAGGGCGCCCCCGGGGGATAGCGCCATGTTCGGCTGACAACAGGCAGAGTCAAGGGGAACGCAGACACGCGTCAGCGGCTTATGATTTCTAAGGAACCATGAGAGACAAAATGGACCGAGAACCGCAGATCACATTCAAGAACATCCCCGTTTCCGAAGCCCTTGAAAACCTGATCCGCGAGCGAATTACACGACTGGAACGATTTCATCCGCACATCACCGGCTGCCGCGTGGTGATCGAGGTTCCGCACGCGGCGCCGGAATCGGCCAAGAAGCCGCTAGCCATCTCGGTAGAGGTGGATGTGCCAACGCGCCCGCGCATCGTGGTACGGCGTTCGGAATCGCAACACGAGGCCAAGGGCGACCGTTACGCCTTCATGAACTGGGCGTTCGACGCCGTGCAGCGCCGGCTGGAGGACACCGCCCGCGTGCAACGGCGCGACGTGAAACGGCACGGACCATCGGGCGTCGTGCTTCGGGGAACGATTTCGCGGCTGTTCAAGGATGAGGAATACGGATTCATCGAGGTGGAAAATTCGCCCGATCTGTATTTCACACGAATGTCGCTCAACGGCACGGATTTCGATGCGCTGGAGCCCGGCATGGAGGTGGAAGTGATGCCCGAGGCGACCGAAGGGCCAATGGGCCCGCAGGCGCGCAGCGTGCGGCTGGTCAATTAGCGCAGGGTCACATCGCAGCCGGCTTACGATAGAATTTTTTCAAGTTTCTCAAATGCCTTCTTCCACGCCGCGCGTTCTTTTTCGACATCGGATTTTTTCGCCAGCTTGTTCACCTGGATGGTGACCTGCGACTTTCCGGCCCCCTTGGCGTAGAAGTTCATTTCCAGCCTCGCGCCATTTCTCCATGGCCCGCGAAAATACTTGTCCTTTGTTTGCGAGGAAGGCTCAAATTCAGAAGGGAACCACTTTTTGCGCGTGGCCGCGTCGGCCACGGCGCGATAGAGCCTGGAAAGCGGAACGAAGAGCGTCTTCGACACGCTCACCGAGTATCCGTCGGGCTTTTGATGCGTCTCGCGCAAGCCCCGCGCGCGCTCGTATTCCACGGCGACCATCTGGCACCACCAGCCGGGCACCTTGTGCTTGTTGTAGAGCAGGTTGGCGATCTCGGTATGGGTGAGCTTGTTCGCCTCTTCCTTGTCGAGCAGCTTGAACCAGCCATACCAGTCCATGCCGGTCTTGGCCTTGACCGCTTCGTCGCTCATCGAGGGTGTGTAGTCTTTCTTCGCTGATGTCATCGAAGCCTCTGAAGCCATCATATACATAAATCATCCTCCCCCATTGGGGGAGGTGCCGAGCGCATGCGAGGCGGAGGGGGCGGCGCGGTCGCTCAATCCCCGCCCATTCCACCCGGCAGCAATGCGCGCGCCGTGTGCGCGAGTGACGGATCGATGCCTTCACTC
>JBQTHM010000056.1:0-15278 GCA_052389895.1 Alphaproteobacteria bacterium
TTTGGTCACGTTAAATTGTGGCTTTAGTGTCCAATCGGCTACCCAACTCGTCTTGGCCCCCTCATGGGCGCCCATGACGATGGCGTGAGCGGGTTGCGCGCCGGCCCCCGCCATGTACGATCCGGCCTAACAATAAGGGAAGGGGTCTTCATGCGATTCAACCTGCCGCTTTCGGTTGGTCTTACCGTCTCGCTGCTCGCCGCCCCCGTGGCCTCCGCCGATTATCCGGCGCATCCCAAAACCGCGCCCGACATCAACGCGGCCGACCTCGCCGCGCGCGTAAAAGCGCTGTCCGAGGATGCCTTCGAAGGCCGCGGGCCGGGCACCAAGAACGGCGAGGCGGCGGCAACATGGATCGCCGACGAAATGAAGCGCATCGGGCTCAAGCCCGGCAACAAGGGCAGCTACTTCCAGAATGTGCCCACGGTGAATATCACGCCGGAGTTGGCCAAGTATTCGTTCTCCTTCGCCACGCCCAAGGGCGCGCTCACGCCGAAATTCGGCGAAGAGACCGTGTACTGGACGCCGCAATTCGCCGGCAACGAGGTGAAGGTGACGCAATCGCAGCTTATCTTCGCCGGCTACGGCGTGATCGCGCCCGAATACGGCTGGAACGATTACGCCGGAGTGGATGTGAAGGGCAAAACGGTCGTCCTCCTCGTCAACGATCCTGGCAACGAGGACAAGAAGCCCGATCCCGATCTCTTCAAGGGCAGGGCGATGACCTATTACGGCCGCTGGACCTACAAGTACGAGGAAGCTGCCCGCCAGGGCGCCGCAGCAGCCATCATCGTGCACGAGACCGTACCGGCCGGATATGGCTGGCAGGTCGTGCGCAATTCGAATTCCGGCACAAAGTCGTGGCTCGATGCGGAGAACAAGCAGCTCGACCGCGTGCCCATCCAGGGCTGGATCACGCTCGATACGGCAAAGGAGCTGTTTAAGCGCGCGGGTCTCGATTACGAAAAACAGAAGGCAGCCGCCAACAAGCGCGGCTTCAAGGCGGTGCCGATGGAGGGCGCGAGCCTGACGGCCACCGCGCGCGTGACCATCGACCATCTCACCTCGCGCAACATCATCGGCGTCGTGCCGGGCAGGAAGCGGCCGAACGAATATCTCGTGTATACCGCGCACTGGGACCATCTGGGCGTAAAGCCCGAGGCCATCGGCGACGACAAGATCCATAACGGCGCGGTGGACAACGCGACCGGCACGGCGGCGGTGCTCGAGATCGGCGAGGCGTTTGCAAAGGACAGGCGCAGGCCCGACCGCAGCGTCGCAATCATAGGCTGGACGCTGGAAGAGCAGGGGCTGCTCGGTTCGGAATATTTCGCGAAGAATCCGATCTGGCCGCCGAAGCAAATCGTCGGCGGCGTGAATATCGACGGCACGCTGCCAAAGGGCCGGGCGCGCGACCTCGTGCTGGTCGGAAAGGGCGCATCCGAGCTGGAGGACCTGCTGTCCAAAGTGCTGAAGACGCAGAACCGCACCATCACACCCGACCCGGAACCGGAGAAGGGCTATTTCTACCGCTCCGATCACATCAACCTGTCGAAGGCGGGCGTGCCGATGCTCTATCCGGGCGGCGGGTATGACCTCATCGAAGGCGGCACGGCGGCCGGCCAGGCCGTGCGCAACGACTATCGCCAGAACCGCTATCACCAGCCGTCGGACGAATTCGACCTCAACTGGGACTGGTCGGGCATCGTGCAGGATCTGGACGCGCTCTACACGGTGGGCGACGAGCTCGCCAACGGCGACGCGTGGCCCAACTGGTATGCGGACAACGAATTCCGCGCCATTCGCGATCAGAGCCGGGCAGGCAAATAGACCGTGGAGACAATCGAGCTCTTCCAGCGTCTCGGGCTTGCGCTTGCCATCGGGCTTCTTATCGGCATCGAGCGCGGCTGGCAGGAGCGCAAGGGCGAGCGCGGCTCGCGCACGGCGGGCATTCGCACATATGCGCTGATCGGATTGTTCGGGGGCGTGTGGGGCGCGCTTGCGCCCTTCACGGGCGAATGGGCGCTCGGGCTGGCGGCGGCGGCCTTCGCGGCCGCCTTCGCGGCCTATCAATGGCGCGAACAGGTGGCCAAGGACGATTTCTCGTTCACCAGCGCCATCGTGGGCATGCTTGCCTTCGCCCTGGGTGCGCTCGCCGTGATGGGCGACATGGCGGCGGCGGCGGCCGGCGCGGTCGCGGCGACCGCACTGCTCGCCGCGCGCGCCGACCTGCACGCCTTCCTGCGCAAGCTGACCTGGCCCGAATTGCGCTCGGCCATCGTGCTGCTCACCATGACAGTGGTGCTGCTTCCCATTCTACCCGACCGCAATGTGGACCCGTGGGATGCGCTTAATCCGTATCAGCTTTGGCTCCTCACGGTTCTCATCGGCGCCATGTCGTTCGCGGGTTATGTTGCCGTGCGCGTGGCAGGCGAGAAGCAGGGATTGCTGTACGGGGGGCTTGCTGGCGGACTGGTGTCGTCAACGCTGGTGACGCTCACCTATTCGCGCCTGGCAAAAAAACAGAAGCCGGAACAGCAGCGCAATCTTGCTACGGGCATCGCGGCGGCCTGGACCATGTCGCTGCTGCGCATGACCGCGCTGGCCGCGATCGTGACGCCCGCGATCGTACAGCCGCTAGCCGTGCCTGTTGCGGCGGCAGCGGCCGTGCTGCTTGCCACCGTCTATTTCCAGCACCGCCAGACGCCGGCCAACGGCGCCAGACTCGATCTTGGCAATCCGCTCAATCCACTGATGGTGCTGCGCTACGGCGCGTTGCTCGCCTTCATCGTGTTCGCCGCCAAGCTGCTTACCGACCAGTTCGGCCAGGCGGGCCTGCTCGGGCTTGCCGCCGTTTCCGGTGTGGCCGACGTGGATCCCATTACGCTTTCGGCGGCGCGCATGGCGGGCGGCGCGGTCAGCCTCGAACAAGCGGCTCTGGCCATCTTGATAGCGGGCGCGGCAAACCTGCTATTGCGGATCGGGCTGGCCGTCGGAATCGGGGGACCGCGCCTGGGAACCGGACTTGCGCTCGCAGGCGCGGGCGCCCTGATCGCAGGCGCGGCGGGATACATGTTCGCTTCCGGCATGGTCTAGTTTTGCCTGCATGTTCAAAAAAATCCTCATAGCCAACCGGGGCGAAATCGCCTGCCGCGTGATCAGGACCGCGCGGCGCATGGGAATCCGCACCGTGGCCGTCTATTCGGAAGCCGATGCGGCGGCGCTGCATGTCGAGATGGCCGACGAAGCCGTGTGCATTGGCCCGCCACCCGCCGCGCAATCCTATCTCTCGATCGAAAAAATCTTAGAGGCGTGCCGGGATACGGGCGCGGAAGCGGTGCATCCAGGTTACGGGTTCTTGTCCGAACGCGCGGCGTTCGTGGACGCGCTGGCAAAGGCGGGAATCGTATTCATCGGTCCCAACGCGAAAGCGATTGCCTCGATGGGCGACAAGATTGAGTCAAAGAAAATCGCGCTTGCGGCAAAAGTAGCCACCGTCCCCGGCTATGTGGGAGAAATCCGCGACGCCGCGCACGCCGCACAAATTGCCAAGGAGATCGGCTACCCCGTGATGGTCAAGGCCTCGGCCGGCGGCGGCGGCAAGGGCCTGCGCATCGTGACCGCCGAGAAGGAGCTGGCCCAGGCCGTGCGGTCGTCGCAGAACGAGGCGCGCGCGGCCTTTGGCGACGACCGCCTCTTCATCGAAAAATTCGTGAGCGAGCCGCGGCACATCGAAGTGCAGGTGATGGGAGACAAGCATGGCAATGTCACCCACCTGAATGAGCGCGAATGTTCCATCCAGCGCCGCCACCAGAAGGTGATCGAAGAAGCCCCGTCGCCTTTCGTCGACTCGAAGATGCGCGCGGCGATGGGCGCGCAAGCCGTCGCGCTTGCCAGGGCCGTGGGCTACGACAACGCGGGCACGGTGGAGTTCATCGTCGACAAGGACAGGAATTTTTATTTTCTCGAAATGAATACGCGCCTTCAGGTCGAGCATCCGGTGACCGAGCTCACCACCGGGGTCGATCTGGTCGAGCTGATGATCCGTTCGGCCGCGGGCGAAAGGTTGCCCATCAAGCAGCCGGACGTGGCGATCAGCGGCTGGGCGATCGAATCGCGCATCTACGCCGAAGACCCCTTCCGGAACTTTCTACCTTCCATCGGCCGCCTCGTGCGTTACCGCCCGCCCGTAGAGGGCAGCCACGACGGCGCAACCATCCGTAACGACACGGGCGTAACCGAAGGGGGCGAGATTTCCGTCTACTACGATCCCTTGATCGCCAAGCTGTGCACGCACGCGCCCACGCGCGACGCCGCGATCAGCACGATGGGATCGGCGCTGGACGCCTTCGTGGTCGAAGGCGTCGAGAACAACATTCTGTTCCTTGGCGCCATCATGCGCCATCGGCGCTTCCGTGAGGGGCGTATCTCGACCGGCTTCATCGCGGAGGAATATCCGGACGGCTTTTACGGCCGCCCCCTGGAAAAGGGCGAGGAGCAGCGCTTTGCGTTGGCCGC
The DNA here is from genome assembly GCA_052389895.1 of Alphaproteobacteria bacterium. GTDB lineage: Bacteria > Pseudomonadota > Alphaproteobacteria > Micropepsales > Micropepsaceae > CAVVXX01. The sequence goes on from JBQTHM010000056.1 coordinate 4,519, forward strand.
GTTGGGCGTGCGTCTCACTCTCGCTGCGCGCGCGGCCGGGATCTCCGGGCAGTTCGATGGGCCGCCCAAGGTCAGTCCGGATTTTGTGGTCTCGCTGGGCGAGGTGCGCGTCGAAGCGAAAACGGCAAAGCTGGAAGACGGAAAAGTTCATGCGCGCCTTGCCGGCCGGGCGCGGGAGGCAGGCGTGGCATGGACACCGGGGTCGCCCGTGCTGACGCTCACCGAAGGCGGGCAGGCGTTTTGTTTTCGCGTAAAGCATGGCGCGGGAGGCCTGACGCTTGAACACGGGGGCGCGCGGCTTGCCTGTTCGGTGCGGCCGCCCGGCGCGGCGGCGCTGGCTCCGCTCATGCTGCGGAAAAGAACGGCGGATACGTCGAAGGCCCTGCGCTGCCCCATGCCCGGACTGGTCGTTTCGGTGAACGTTGTGGAAGGGCAGGAAGTGAAGGCGGGCGAAACGCTGGCGGTGATCGAGGCGATGAAAATGGAAAACGTGCTGAGCGCCGAGCGCGACGCGGCGGTGAAGACAATTCGCGTGAAAAAGGGCGACAGCCTGGCCGTGGACGACGTTATTCTTGAGTTCGTTTAGCCTGCTTCGCCGTCGCCGAGGCCAGTGCGAGAACGGCCGCGACGGCCAGCACATGCAGCCCGATATTGCGGAGGCGGCGCAGAGTCATGAGACCGAAATAGCGCCTGCGCGTATTCGATGCTGGTCACTTTCGCGCGAGCGGGAAATGGGCGACAGTCGCAAGACCAGTAAGGCGCGACGGAAATGAGTGGCGAGATTACAACTGTCCGTCTGAGAATCTTCGGCCGCGTGCAGGGCGTGGGATTTCGCGCCTTCGCGGTGGACGAGGCGGAGGCGCTTGGCCTGACGGGCTGGGTGCGAAATCGCCGGGACGATACGGTCGAGGTGCTGGTGTCGGGGCCGGATGAAGCCGTGAAAGCGTTCGCGGTCAGATGCGCGCGCGGGTCCGCGGCGGCGCGCGTGTCGCACATGGATATCGAACGTGCCGAACCCGACGGCGGCACCAGCTTTACCTGGAAGCCGACTGTCTAATCGAAGATTTCGCCGAAGGAATTGCGCAGCGCGCTGTCCAAATCAGCCATCGTCGCGCATGCGCCCAGATCGGCGAGGCTGGTGACCCCGAACTTGCCCTCGTCGCGCACGCCGCAAGGAACGATTCCAGCAAAGTGTGTAAGGTCAGGGTTCACGTTGACGGCTATGCCGTGGAACGTCACCCAGTGGCGCACGCGCACGCCAATGGCGGCAATCTTGTCTTCGCGGCCCTGCCCGCGATCAACCCAGATGCCGATGCGCCCCGGCCGACGCTCGCCCTTCACGCCGAACTGGGCTAGGGCACGGATGATCCATTCCTCCAGATTGCGCACGAACACGCGCACGTCTGGCTTGCGCCGCTTGAGGTCGAGCATCACGTAGGCCACGCGCTGGCCGGGGCCGTGATAGGTGTATTCGCCGCCCCGCCCGGATTTGAAAACGGGAAAGCGCGCATCCAGCAGATCGCCGGGTTTCGCGCTGGTGCCCGCGGTGTAAAGCGGCGGATGTTCCAGCAGCCACACGCGCTCGGGCCCGCGGCCCCGCGCGATCTCGTCCACCCAGGCTTCCATCTGGGCGACCGCGTCGGGATAGGGGACCAGGCTCTCGGCCGTGCTCCATTTGACGGCAAGTGGCGGCGCAACGGCGGCAACGGCTCGCATGGGGGAATTGAAGCAGCAGGGGATGGTGCGGTCGAGAAGATTCGAACTTCCACGGGTTTCCCCGCTAGCACCTCAAGCTAGTGCGTCTACCATTCCGCCACGACCGCATTGGGGCGCCGGATGTAACAAATCCCACTTCGAGTGTGAAGGGCAGCCATTCCTGAACGTGGCCCTCGGCCAATCGATCCGCTAGGCTTACGAAAACCTCGGGCCACGCATGATTCCCAACGCCTATCCCACGCTCGATTTCGGCCTTGGCGAGACGGCCGACATGCTGCGCGACACCGTGCGCACCTTCGCCTCGGACAAGATCGCCCCGCGCGCCGAGGAAATCGACCGCAGCAACAAATTCCCCCGCGATCTGTGGCCCGAGCTCGGCAAGCTCGGCCTGCACGGCATCACGGTGGACGAGAAGTGGGGCGGGGCGGGGCTCGGCTATCTCGAGCATTGCGTGGCGATGGAAGAGGTCAGCCGCGGCTCGGCCAGCGTGGGTCTTTCTTACGGCGCGCATTCCAATCTTTGCGTGAATCAAATTTTTCGCAACGGCAATGACGAGCAGAAGAAGCGCTATCTGCCCAAGCTAATTTCCGGCGAGCACGTCGGCGCGCTGGCCATGAGCGAAGCGGGCTCCGGCTCCGATGTCGTCTCCATGCGCCTCAAGGCCGAGAAGCGCGGTTCCAAATACGTCCTCGACGGCACCAAGATGTGGATCACCAACGGCCCGCATGCGGACGTGCTCGTGGTCTATGCCAAGACCGATCCATCGGCTGGCGCCAAGGGTATCACCGCGTTTCTGGTCGAGAAGGGCTTCAAAGGCTTCAAGGTGGCGCAGAAGCTGGACAAGCTTGGCATGCGCGGCTCCGACACCGCCGAGCTTGTGTTCGACAACTGCGAAGTGCCGGAAGAAAACGTCATGGGCAAAGCGGGCGAGGGCACCCGCATCCTGATGAGCGGGCTCGATTACGAGCGCGCGGTGCTGGCGGCGGGCTCGCTCGGCATCATGCAGGCCTGCCTCGACGTGGTGGTGCCCTATCTGCACGACCGCAAGCAGTTCGGCCAATCGATCGGCGAGTTCCAGCTTATGCAGGGCAAGCTCGCCGACATGTATGTCACGCTTTCTGCCGCGCGCGCCTATGTCTATGCGGTGGCGCGCGCCTGCGACCGCGGCGAAAAAGTGCGCAAGGATGCCGCCGGCGCCATTCTTTATGCGGGCGAGAAGGGCACCTGGATGGCGCTTGAAGCCATCCAGTGCCTGGGCGGCAATGGCTACATCAACGAATTCCCCACCGGCCGTCTGTTGCGCGATGCCAAGCTCTACGAGATCGGCGCGGGAACGAGCGAAATCCGCCGCTGGCTCATCGGCCGCGAGCTGTTTGAAGAAACGGCCTGACACACCATATATAAGACCCAGCAGGAGTTCCCATGACCAATTCCGAAGTCGTCATCCTGTCCGCCGCGCGCACGGCGCTCGGCTCATTCCAGGGCGAGCTCGCCAGCGTGACCGCGCCGCAATTGGGCGCGACCGTGATCCGCGAAGCGGTAACGCGCGCAGGGCTAAAGCCGGACGACATCAAGGAAGCGGTGATGGGCTGCGTGCTGCCGGCGGGGCTGGGCCAGGCGCCCGCGCGCCAGGCCGCGCGCTACGGCGGGCTGCCCGATGGCACGCCGTGCACGACGGTGAACAAGGTCTGCGGCTCGGGCATGAAGGCGGTGATGATCGCGGCCGACCAGTTGGCGCTCGGCCGCGCGGACATCGCGGTGGCGGGCGGCATGGAGAGCATGACCAACGCGCCCTATCTGCTGCCCAAAGTGCGGGCGGGCCTGCGCCTCGGCCACGGCGAAGTGAAGGACCACATGTTCTTGGACGGCCTCGAAGATGCCTACGAAGGCCGCCTGATGGGAACCTTCGCCGAAGACGCGGCGCGGCATTATCAGTTTACGCGCGCAGACCAGGATGCGTACGCGATGGAGTCGCTGAAACGCGCAAAGCGCGCCGGCGAAGACGGCTCGTTCGCGGACGAGATCGTGGCCGTGACCGTGAAATCGAAGGCGGGCGAGGCGCAGGTGACGATGGACGAGCAGCCGCGCAAGGCCGACCCCACCAAGATCCCCACGCTGAAACCGGCGTTCTCAAAAGACGGCACGGTGACGGCAGCGAACTCGTCGTCCATTTCCGATGGCGCGGCGGCGCTTGTGCTGGCGCGCGGCGATGCGGTGCCGAAGGCAGGCGCCAAGCCCCGCGCGCGCATCGTGGCGCAGGCGAGCTTTGCCCGCGAGCCAAACTGGTTCACCGCGGCGCCCGCGGGCGCCATCCAGAAAGTGCTGAAACTGGCCGACTGGTCGAAGGACGACGTCGAGCTATGGGAAATCAACGAGGCCTTCGCCAATGTCGCCATGATCGCCATGCGCGATCTCGGCCTCACTCACGACAAGGTCAACGTGAATGGCGGGGCCTGCGCGCTCGGCCACCCCATTGGCTGCTCCGGCGCGCGCCTCATCGTCACGCTGCTGCACGCGATGGAAAAGCGCGGGGCCAAGCGCGGCGTCGCTTCGCTCTGCATCGGCGGCGGCGAAGCCACAGCGGTGGCGATCGAGCGGCCGTGATCACGAAAACGATCTACGTATACTTGCTTAACGAGGGAACGGACGTTTGGGCGCCCGTCGATGCCGAACATATCCGTGAGGATGTGTACCGCATAACGAATTGTCGCGGGACGGACGCAGCAACGCAATTTGGCGAAGGCGAATTGGTACGGTGCCGCCTGCATCAGTTTTGCGATGGCGAAGGCCTGGTCGCATACGAAAAAGCAACTTAGAGGCGTCAAAACACATTTCACCTCCCCCAGCGCGGGGAGGTCGATCCGGCGAAGCGCGGCGCGCCAAGCCGGGTTGGGTGGGGAGCGGGGGGGTGATGAAAACGTTATTCCTAGCCACCATCATAATTATGGTCTCTGTTGGCGCCACAGATGCGGCTGATGGAGTTGTCGCTTATAACAAGTCAGGGTGCGGAGGTTATTTTATCGTCGAGACAAATCTGGGATATGCGCTCCTTGAGTGGTACGGCGGTACTGACCCAGCTGAGGGTACTAGAGTGGTTGGAGATTTCGAGAGTTATGGGTTCAGAGACATCTACCTTTTGCCGGGTGGCCAAAAGACCCGGGTGTGGGTAAATGATTACTGGCTTTCCCGTACCCGAGTTATCGAGAAGATTGCCGATCACTGTAATTGAACCAAACTGACCCACTATTGGGTGGGGGCTGACTGGCGTTCCCCCCACCCGGCTCGCTACGCTCGCCGACCTCCCCGCGTTGGGGGAGGTAAAATCCGATCTCGAATCGCGCGGGGCCATGAATTGACCGTCCTCACCACCGGCATCGAGGCCAAGGAGAAGCGCTTCCGCGAGAATGCGGCGGCGATGGGAAAGCTCGTGGCCGAGCTGAAATCGCGCATGGCGATAGCCGCGCAGGGGGGCGACGAACGCAGCCGCAAGCGCCACACGGGCCGCGGCAAGCTGCTGCCGCGCGAGCGCGTCGAGCGCCTGCTCGATCCCGGCACGCCGTTCCTTGAACTTTCGCCGCTCGCCGCCTTCGGCATGTACGAGGACGACATCCACGCCGCGGGCATCATTACCGGAATTGGCCGCGTGTCGGGGCGCGAATGCGCCATCGTCTGCAACGACGCCACCATCAAGGGCGGCACCTATTATCCGATCACGGTGAAGAAGCATCTGCGCGCGCAGGAGATCGCGCGCGAAAACCGGCTGCCCTGCATCTATCTGGTGGACTCGGGCGGAGCCAATCTACCCAACCAGGCCGACATCTTTCCCGACCGCGAACATTTTGGCCGCATTTTCTACAACCAGGCTACGATGTCGGCGGCGGGAATTCCGCAGATCGCAGTGGTCATGGGCTCGTGCACCGCGGGCGGGGCCTATGTGCCCGCGATGTCCGACGAGACCATCATCGTCAAAGCGCAGGGCACGATCTTTTTGGGCGGCCCGCCGCTGGTGAAGGCGGCAACGGGCGAAGTGGTGAGCGCGGAAGAGCTTGGCGGCGCCGACGTGCACTCCAAGCAATCCGGCGTCACCGATCATTACGCCATGGACGATGCGCATGCGCTGGAACTCGCGCGCCGCATCGTCGCCAACCTGAACTGGCAGAAGAAGCCGGACATCCCCATCGCGCCCCCGCGCCCGCCCAAATACGACATCGCCGAACTCGACGGCATCGTGCCGCAATCGCTGTCCGTGCAATACGAGGTGCGCGAAGTGATCGCCCGCCTTGTCGACGCCTCCGAATTCGACGAATTCAAGAAGCTCTACGGCACGACGCTGGTCACCGGCTTCGCGCGCATCGAAGGAATCCCCGTCGGCATCGTCGCCAACAATGGAATCCTTTTCTCGGAATCCGCGCTCAAGGCCACGCATTTCATTGAGCTGTGCTGCCAGCGGCGCGTGCCGCTGCTGTTCTTGCAGAACATCTCGGGCTTCATGGTGGGTCAGAAATACGAAGCGGGCGGCATCGCCAAGGATGGCGCCAAGATGGTGACCGCGGTGGCGTGCGCACAGGTGCCGAAAATCACCGTCATCATCGGCGGCTCGTTCGGCGCCGGCAATTACGGCATGTGCGGCCGTGGCTTTAGCCCGCGCTTCCTTTTCACCTGGCCCAACAGCCGCATCTCGGTGATGGGCGGCGAGCAGGCGGCCTCGGTGCTGGCTACGGTTAAGAGGGAGGGCCTCGAGGCCAAGGGCGAGAAATGGTCCAAGGCCCAGGAAGAAGAATTCAAGAACCCCATCCGCGCCCGCTACGAGGAGGAGGGAAACCCTTATTTCGCCACGGCCCGGCTGTGGGATGACGGCATCATCGCGCCTTCCAACACCCGCCGGGTGCTGGCGCTAACCCTTTCGGTTTGTTTGAATGCCCCCGTACCGGAGACCCGGTTCGGGGTCTTCCGGATGTAGGGTGGGGGTGTGCCGGGAAACACGCGGCCGAAGTGTGCGTTGTTAACCGAACGTCCCCAAGTGGGAGGGGTACCCAATGGAAAGTTTCGACTATTACTTCAACGAGGTAGTGGATTTTGTTGACCAAGGCCTTCAGCAGGGCTTTTCCGATGTGAACGCCGTTCTCGGACTCATCATCGCGTTCGTGGCCGTCATCGGCATGTCACAATGGAGAAACCTTTGGATGATCTCGCTATTCGCCACGCTGGTGCATCTGGTGGCGAAGGTGATGATTCCGGTTCTCGCCAACCAGGCGCCGTTCCAACTGCCGCCCGATCTGCTGCAGTGGTCGTATTGGCGCATGGCGGCCGCGCTTTACTTCGGCTACCTCGTGGTCATCGCCGTCTTCTTCCTGATCAAGAAGACGATGCTGAAAGGCGGGCTGAGACACGCCCATTAGATGAACGAGGTCCGCGAGTACCGCGTCATCTTCAACCGCCCGCCGCTCTTCGGCGGGCTGGGCTGCGTCGGCTGCCTGTTCGTCATCTTCGTGATGGGCGGCATCATCGGCGTTTTGCTGATCGGCTGGCGCGAATTGCTGGGACTATAGCGGCACGGGCGGCGTTTTAGCCGCTCGCCTGCTCTTCCCGCGCGAGACGGAGCCGCGTAACTTTGCGTGTCTCATGCCCGTGTCACGGCCCATCGAAGAACAAGTCCAGCTCGACACTACGCGCGAAGGCGTAGCGGTCGTGACGCTCAATCGTCCCGAAGTGCACAATGCGATCAACGCGGAAATCATCGACCGGCTGGCCGACATCTTCACCGATTTGGCGAAACAGGACGGCGTACGCGTGGTGATCATCGAAGGCGCAGGGAAGTCCTTTTCCGCCGGCGCCGACCTCGAATGGATGAAGGCGGCCGCCGATTACACGGAAAAGGAGAACTTCGAAGACGCGTCGGCGGCGGCAGACATGTTCCTGCGGCTGCGTTTGCTGCCCCAGCCTTCGATAGCGCTGGTGCATGGTGCGGCACTGGGAGGCGGCGTGGGTATGATCGCCGCGGCCGACATCGCTATCGCAACGGCCGATGCGCAGTTCGGGCTCACCGAAGTGCGCCTTGGCCTCGTGCCAGCGGTGATCTCGCCCTATGTCGTGGAAGCCATCGGCAGCCGCGCCGCGCGGCGATACTTCCTCACTGGCGAAAAGTTTCCCGCAGAGGAGGCGTACCGCCTCGGTCTTGTTCATGAGGTCGTGCCCGACAAGGGGGCCTTGGCGGCTGCCTCGGAAAAAATCGTGGACTCCATATTGCAGAGCTCGCCCGCGGCGGTGGCGCGCGCCAAGCGGTTGATTTCCGCCTGCATGAAAGAATTTCCCGATCCCGAGTTGCGCCTGCACACGGCGCGCTTCATCGCCGAGGCGCGCACGAGCGACGAGGGGCGCGAAGGCATCGCCGCCTTTCTCGCCAAGCGCAAGCCCAAATGGGCGCAGTGACTTTGTTCTCCGGTTTTACCCCCCCCCTGTCCTTCGGACATCCTCCCCCCCCAGGGGGGAGGAGAAGGAGCTATATTCCCCCTTTGTGGGGGAAGGTGGTCGCGAAGCGACCGGAAGGGGGGTAATAGTTGTTCAAGTCGCTGCTCGTCGCTAATCGCGGAGAAATCGCCGTGCGCGTCATGCGCACCGCAAAGCGCATGGGCCTCGGCACCATTGCGGTCTATTCCGATGCCGACGCGGTCGCGATGCATGTGGCGATGGCCGATAGTGCCATCCGCATTGGCCCCGCGCCCGCGGGTGAGTCCTATCTGAACATCGCCGCCATCATCGCCGCCGCGAAAGAGGCGAAGGCCGGCGCCATCCATCCGGGCTACGGCTTCCTGGCCGAGAACGCCGAATTCGCCGAGGCCTGCGAAAAGGCGAAAATCGTATTCGTGGGCCCGCCCGCGAACGCCATCCGCACCATGGGGCTCAAGGACCGCGCCAAGGCGCTTCTGGAGAAGGCGGGCGTGCCGGTGGTGCCCGGTTATTACGGCGCGGATCAATCGGCATCGCGTCTGCAAAAGGAAGCGCAGCGCATCGGCTTTCCCCTGCTGATCAAGGCGGTCGCAGGCGGCGGCGGTAAGGGTATGCGCCGCGTAGACGGCGCCCACGATTTCGCCGCCGCGCTGGCCGGGGCAAAGCGCGAGGCGAAAGCCGCCTTCGGCAACGCGCATGTGCTGCTCGAAAAATTCGTGGCCCAGGCGCGCCACATCGAAATCCAGGTGTTCGCCGATGCCCACGGCAACGTGGTGCATCTTTTTGAACGCGACTGTTCGATCCAGCGCCGCCACCAGAAGGTGATCGAAGAGGCGCCCGCGCCGGGAATGAACGCGGCCATGCGCGAGGCGATGGGAAAGGCCGCCGTCGCGGCCGCTCACGCAGCAGGTTATGTCGGCGCCGGCACTGTGGAATTTATCGCCGATGCCGGCGAAGGCCTGAAAGCGGATCGCTTCTGGTTCATGGAAATGAACACGCGGCTTCAGGTGGAGCATCCGGTGACGGAAGCCGTTACTGGCCTCGATCTGGTCGAATGGCAATTGCGAGTGGCGGCCGGCGAGAAACTGCCCAAGGCCCAGAAGGAGATCTCGATGTCGGGCCACGCGATTGAGGCGCGGCTTTATGCCGAGGACCCGCAGAAGGGCTTCCTGCCCTCGACCGGACGCTTGAAGCGGCTGCGTTTTGCCGCCGGCGACGTGCGCGTGGACACGGGCGTGCGCGAGGGCGACGAGGTGACGCCGTACTACGACCCCTTGATCGCCAAGGTGATCGCGCACGACACAACGCGCGAAGGCGCCGCGCGGCGCCTGGCCGATAGTTTGGCCGCAACGCAAATTGCGGGGCCGCGCACGAATGCCGTGTTCCTGATTGAGGCGCTGCGCAATCCCGATTTTCTCGCGGGCAAGATCGAGACCGGCTTCGTGGAACGCCATCCCGAGCTCGTGCCCGAAGCGGGCCCACCGCCCGCGGACGTGCTGGCCATGGCAGCACTATTCATCATCAAGGAGCGCGCCGCTGCGGCGGTGGCCGAATACGATCCGTGGAATGTGCCGGACGCCTTTCGCCTTGCCGGCGAAGCGCGCGAGTTGATCGAATTCCAGACGCAAGGCGGCATAGCGGCCGTGCGTGTCGCCTATCGCGGCGGCGGCGATTATCTGCTCGACGCAAACGGAACGATCTTTGACGCCAGTGCCGAGCTGGACCCGGAGGGCACACTGGGCGCCACCCTGAACAGCAAGCCAGTTGCCGCCGCCGTTGTGCGGACGTCGTCCGGCATTGTCGTAATGTTGGGCGGGCACAGCCATGTGCTGGCCCCGCGCGACGGCCTCGCCCAGGCCGAAGAACATGTGGGCGAAACGGACGCGATTGTTGCGCCCATGCCGGGCCGTGTGGTGCAGCTTCTTGTGAAAAAGGGCGAGCGGGTGAAGCGCGGCCATGCCATCGCCGTGCTGGAGGCCATGAAAATGGAGCACACGCTGAGTGCGCCCGCCGATGCGACGATCGAATCCCTTGCGGTAGCCCAGGGCGATCAGGTGAAAGAGGGCGCGGTCATAGCCAGGCTCAAGCCATGACGCTGCATCTGATCAAGCTCTGCGTGGGCGTGGACAATATCGCCGAGGTGGCCGAGTGGCAGACCAGGCAATTGGCCCGCCTCAAGCGGCGCCGCAAGCCGCCGCAGGTCACCCACGTCACGCGCATGCGGCCGCGGCGCGAGGAAGAACTGCTCGACGGCGGCTCGCTTTATTGGGTGATCAAGGGGCAGATCGCCGTGCGCCAGCGCTTTCTGGATTTGCAGGAAGTGATAAAGAACGGGGCGCCGCACTGCGCGCTGGTGCTTGACCCCACGCTGGTGCCGACCGAGCGGCGCTTCCATCGCCCCTTCCAGGGCTGGCGCTATTTCGACCCTAAGGACGCCCCGCGCGACCTCACGCGGGCGCGCGGCGCCGCCATGCCGGAGGAGTTGCAGGCCGAACTTGTGGACCTGGGTCTGCTTTGATGCATGCCCCCTCCGGCGCTTCGCGCCACCTCCCCCAAAGGGGGAGGACGAGGATGAAGTTTATCCTCCCCCTTTGGGG
>JBQTHM010000057.1:0-27941 GCA_052389895.1 Alphaproteobacteria bacterium
GCATGGGTCACGGACCGTTTCTTGAGTGCATCGGTCATCGCGCGAACCCGCTCATTATCACCCCCCTGTGTTCCGGGGTATGTGCCCCCGATGGGGGCGAGGGGGGCAACACCGTTCCCCCCTCCGCTTTGCTCGCAAGTGCTCGCTCAGCACCTCCCCCGTAACAACGGGGGAGGAAACAAGGGGAACGGTACTTTCGCGAATAGCGCTATCCCTTCGGATGAATCATATCTTCCGGCCGCACGAACTTGTCGAACTCGGCGGCGGTGACGAGTCCGGACTTGATCGCCTCTTCGCGCAAGGTGGTGCCGTTTTTGTGCGCGTTTTTGGCAATTTTTGCGGCGGCGTCGTAGCCGATCTTGGGCGTAAGCGCCGTCACCAGCATCAGCGAATGTTCCATCAGATGGCGGATGCGCGCCATGTTGGGCTCGATGCCCACCACGCATTTGTCGGTGAAGCTCACGCACGCATCGGCGATCAGGCGGATGGACTCCAGCAGATTGAAAATCAGCACCGGCTTGAACACGTTGAGCTCGAAATCGCCGCGCGCGCCGGCAATGGAAACCGCCACGTTGTTGCCCATCACCTGGCAGCACACCATGGCGAGCGCCTCGCACTGCGTCGGGTTCACCTTGCCCGGCATGATGGAGGAGCCGGGCTCGTTTTCGGGCAGCATCAGCTCGCCCAGGCCGGAGCGCGGCCCCGAGCCCATCAGGCGGATGTCGTTGGCGATCTTGAACAGCGACACCGCCAGCACGTTCAGCACACCCGACATTTCTACGATGGCGTCGTGCGCGGCCATGACCTCGAATTTGTTGGGCGCACTTACGAAAGGAAAGCCGGTGATCTTTGCCGCCTCGGTGGCGAACATCTCGGCGAATTTGGGATGCGTATTGAGGCCCGTGCCCACCGCCGTGCCGCCCTGCGCCAGCTGATAGAGGCGGGGCAGCGCAACGCCCACGCGTGCGATGCCGTTGGCGATCTGCATCGCGTAGCCGGAAAATTCCTGTCCGAGCGTGACTGGGGTTGCGTCTTGTAAGTGCGTGCGGCCGTTCTTGATGATGTCTTTCCAAGCCTTCGCCTTGGCATCGAGCGCCGCATGCAGGTGGTGCAGGGCGGGAATGAGCCGCGAACGGATCTCCGTCACCGCCGCAATGTGCATCGCGGTGGGGAATGAATCGTTCGACGATTGCCCAAGGTTCACGTGATCGTTGGGATGCACCGGCTTCTTGGCGCCCAGCTGCGCGCCCAGCATCAGGTTCGCGCGGTTGGCGATCACCTCGTTGGCATTCATGTTGGTCTGCGTGCCCGAGCCGGTTTGCCACACGACGAGCGGGAAGTGCTCGTCGAGCTTCCCATCAATGACTTCCTGCGCCGCCGCTAGGATGGCCTTACCGAGTTTCGCATCCAGCAGGCCGAGCGCCATGTTCACTTCGGCCGATGCGCGCTTGATCACGCCGAAGGCATGCACGACGGCGAGCGGAATGCGGTGGCCGCCGATCTTGAAATTTTCGAGTGAGCGCTCCGTCACAGCGCCCCAATATTTGTCGGCGGGCACTTCGATGGGCCCGAAGGAATCCGTTTCGGTGCGGGTCTTGCTCATGGAAACCGTTTGCGACTCGCGCGGGCAGTGTAGCGCGGGACTCTATTTCTTGCGGAACTTGTCGAGGCTCACAACCTGGCTTTCGGTGCGCTCGGCCGTTTCGGGTGCTGCCGCCGGCGCCGCTTCGCCGGGCTTGGCTGCCGCCGCTTGTTGCTGCCCCGGGCGCTGGCCGAATTGCAGGCCGAACTTGGTGGCCGGGTCGGTAAACACGGTGACGGCGGCATAGGGCACGCGAAGCGTGGCTGGCACTTTCTGGAAGGTGAGCGTCACCTCGAAGGCCTCGTCGCCTGCCTTCAATCCCCAGAACTTGTTCTGCACCACGATGGTGATTTCCCCGGGGTGCTGCTCGCGCAGGAAATCGGGCATCTCCACGCCCGCTGCGCACGTCTTGAAGGTGATGAAAAAGTGGTGGCCGCCGATTAGCCCTTGCTTCTCCACCTTGCGCAGCGCTTCGCGTACCACGCCGCGCAGCGCGCCCTCCACGAGCGCGTCGTAACCGATGAAATCCCGTGCCATGGGAAATGACAGTAATGAGGGCGCAGCCCGAGTCAACGCGAATTGAATTGCGCTAACCTTCCTTATTATTCTTCAGCCACGGCATCATGGCGCGCAGGCGTGCGCCCACCTGTTCCAGCGGCTGCGCGGCGGCTTTCGCGCGCATTTCCTTGAGCCGCGGCTGGCCCGCGCGGTTTTCCGCGATCCATTCGCGGGCGAATTTGCCCGACCGGATGTCGGCCAGCACGCGCTTCATTTCCGCCTTGACCGCCTCGTTGATAATGCGCGGGCCGGTGACGTATTCGCCCCATTCGGCTGTGTTGGAAATTTTCTCGTTCATACCTGCAATGCCGCCTTCGTAGATGAGCTCGGCCAGCAGCTTCACCTGATGCAGACACTCGAAATAGGCCATCTCGGGCTCGTAACCCGCTTCCACCAGCGTTTCGTAGGCTGCGCGGATCAGGTTCGCCTGTCCCCCGCAGAGCACCACGCCTTCGCCGAACAGGTCGGTTTCCGTTTCCTCGCGGAAAGTGGATTCCATGATGCCCGAACGCCCGCAGCCCAGCGCCGCGGCGTAAGAGAGGCCCAGCGCTTTCGCGCCACCGCTGGCGTCCTGCTGCACGGCAAGCAGGCAAAGCAGGCCGTAACCACGCCCGAATTCGGAGCGGAGCTGATACGCCGGCCCTTCGGGCGCCACAAGAATGACGTCGAGATCGGCGCGCGGCTCGATCGTCTTGTAATGCACCGCGAAGCCATGCGCGAAGACAAGCGCGCCGTTCTTTTTCAGATGCGGCGCAATTTCCGCCGCGTACACATCGCCCATCAGTTCGTCGGGCAGACCCATGAAAACGACGTCCGCCCATCGCGCGGCCTCGGTGATCGTCATCGTCCTGAAATTGTCGGCCTTGGCGCGCTCCAGGCTCGCACCCGGGCGGCCGCCCACTACCACTTCGATGCCGGAATCACGCAAATTCAGCGCCTGCGCCCGGCCCTGGCTGCCATAGCCCGCGATCGCGACCTTTTTCTTTTTGATCAGATCGCGGTCGGCGTCGCGGTCGTAATAGACGCGCATGCTCAGCGTTCCGTTAGCGTAATGTCCACAAGCATAGCACGCAGGTTCGCCTCCCTGATCCAGCGCCAGTCGGCCATGCGGCCACGGAACCAGGTCAGCTGGCGCTTGGCGTAATTGCGCGTTTCGCGCTGCGCCCGAGCAACGGCCTCTTCCAGGCTCGTCTTGCCCGCAAGATGCGCCAGAAGCGGGCGCAGACCCAACGCGCGCGCGGCAGGAAGCCCGGGATCAATGCCCACCAGCGCGCGGGCCTCTTCCAGCGCGCCGGCCTTCATCATCGCTTCGAAGCGGCGGTCGATGCGTTCGTAGAGAACTTCGCGCGGAGGCGCGAGCACGAAGCGCGCAAGGCGCATGCCCGCCAGCACGGAATGGCCGGCATACTTGCGCCATTGGCTCAACGGGCGGCCCGTTGCTTCCAACACATCCATCGCGCGCTGGACGCGGTGCGTGTCGGTCGGGCGCAGTTGCGCCGCCGTTTCGGGATCGCGCCCGGCAAGCTCGGCGTAGAACGCCTCGGCGCCCATTTGCGCGAAACGCCTGCGTGTTTGCGCGCGCAATTCGTTGGGTACCTGCGGTATGGGCGACAAGCCTTCCAACAGCGCGCCGAAATAGAGCCCAGTGCCTCCGGCAAATATCGGGAGCCGGCCCGCTTCGCGCGCCCGCGCCAGCGCAGCGGCCGCATCGTCCTGGTAGCGTCCCGCGGAATAGCGCTCATGCGCCGAGACATGGCCGTACAAGAAATGCGGCGTGCGCGATTCGTCGTCCGCCGTAGGCCGCGCGGAAAGCAGGCGCAGCTCGCTATAGACTTGCATCGAATCGCAATTGATGATGGCCCCGCGCAGGCGTTCGGCCAGCGCCAGCGCCAGCGCCAGCGCCGACTTGCCGCTCGCCGTCGGCCCTGCAATAAGCACCGCGTCCACGGACATGGCCGTAGGCATAGCTCATTCCGCAAGAGTCGCACCATGCCCGCCGATTTGCCCCAAGTGCTGAGCGTGATCGGAGCGGGCGCGCACCCCGCTTCGTTTCTGCCGCTGCTGCCGCGCCACGGCGAGGCGGCATGGCTGAAGCAGAGCTTCGCATTCGACATACCATTCGAGGGCGATGCCGATTCCGTCCTGGGCGCTGCGCGCCATGCGGTACGCGGCAAGCCGGTTGACGTGAATGTCGTGCCGGTCGCCAACCGGCGGAAAAATCTGCTGGTGGCCGACATGGATTCAACCATCGTCGGTTGCGAGTGCTTGGACGAGATCGCGCGTTACGCAGGCCATGGCGCGGAAGTGGCGGTGCTCACCGAACGCGCGATGCGAGGCGAACTCGATTTTGCAGAAGCGCTGCGCGCCCGCGTGGCGATGCTGAAGGGGTTGCCCGTGGAAGTGCTTGCGGAAGTCTACAACGAAAAGGTGCGCCTCAATGACGGCGCGGCCAAGCTGGTCGCCACCATGCGTGCGCACGGGGCCAGGACGGTTTTGGTCTCGGGCGGCTTCACATACTTCACCGGGCGCGTCGCCGCCGAAACGGGCTTCGATACGCATCAGGCCAATTTGCTGCTTGACGATGGAGGCACGCTCTCGGGCCGCGTCGCCGAGCCCATTCTGGGTCGCGAAGCGAAACTGCACGCGCTCGAACGCGCCGTTTTCGAATATGGCCTATCCTTCGATGATGTTCTGGCGGTCGGCGACGGCGCCAACGACGCTGACATGGTCCGCCGCGCCGGCCTCGGCGTCGCCTGGCATGCGAAACCAGTCTTGGTGAATGCGGCCGACGCGGTCATCGCGCACGCCGATCTGACGGCGCTGCTTTATCTTCAGGGCTACAAGGACTCGGATATAAGAACTCCACCCTCCCCTTGAGAGAGGGCAGTAATTTTATGGAAACGGCCTGGGGCGGCTTCCTACGACTTCCCGACCGGCACTGCGACGAAGCTGAGCTCGCCGTCGCGGCTGACCAGCAGCAAAACCATCCCGCGCGCCGCCTTGAGCGCCGTGCTCACGCGGGAGCGGAACTCGTCGGGGGTCTTCACCGCTTCCTGGGCCACCTCCAGGATTACGTCGCCCACCGCGATGTGTTTTTCGGCGGCCGGGCCGTCTTCGTCCACTTCGGTCACCACCACGCCGCGCACATTGTTGCCGATGTGAAAGCGCGCGCGCAGCTTGGCGCTTAACACCTCCACGTCCACGCCCAGCGGCGACGTCATGCGCGGCGCGGGCGCGATCGCGCTCGAGGGCGACGCGCGCATTACCGGCTCGTCCTCCTCGCTCGGGCGCGCCTTGTCCGCTACGTCCTGCAATTTCCCGATGGTCACCTGAACGGACTTGCGCGCGCCTTTGCGCCAGATTTCTACGCTGACCGTCTTTCCCGCCGGCGCGTCGGCCACCATGCGCGGCAGCACGCGGCTGTCCGCCACCGGCCTGTTGTCGAAGCCTATGACAAGATCGCCCGTCATGATGCCGCCCTTGGCCGCCGGGCCTTTCGGCGTGACGCCGGCGATCAGCGCGCCGCGCGCGGATTTCATCCCCAGGCTCTGGGCGATGTCGCTGGTGACTTCCTGGATGCGCACGCCGAGCCAGCCGCGGCGCATCTGTCCGTACTGACGCAGCTGCGCGATCACGCCCCTCGCCATGGACGAGGGAATGGCAAAGGCAATGCCCACCGAACCGCCCGTGGGCGAAAAGATGGCCGAATTCACTCCAATCACTTCGCCCCGCATGTTGAACAGCGGCCCGCCCGAATTGCCGCGGTTGATGGGAGCATCGGTCTGGATGAAATCGTCATATGGTCCCGAGTTGATATCGCGGTTGCGCGCCGAAATGATGCCGACGGTAACCGAGCCGCCTAACCCGAACGGATTGCCGATGGCCATCACCCATTCGCCGACGCGCGCGCGATCGGAATCGCCCAGCCGCACGGCCGGTAAGGGCTTCTTGGGCGCTACTTTCAGCAGCGCAATATCCGTTTTTCCGTCGCGCCCGACGACTTTCGCGGGAAGCGTGCTGCCATCGTTGAACGTGACCGTGATCTGATCTGCGTCTTCGATGACGTGGTTGTTCGTCACGATAATTCCGGAGGGGTCGACGACAAAGCCGGAACCGAGCGAGGTCACACGCTTGGGCGGTTTCTTGCCTTGATCCGTGAACTCCTTGAAAAACTCGTCCAGCTCCGGATTTGCAGGCATCCTTGGCGCCGGCGCGTCCGCGCGCGGACGGCGAAGTTTCTGCGAAGTGGAGATGTTGACCACTGTGGGCGAGAGAGTTGTCGCCAGGTCCGCAAAGGATTCGGGCGCGTCGCGCGACGCGATCGCTGCGGGCACCGCCGATCCCGCAAGGAACGGAATCGCGACGGCGATCATTATGGCGGCAAGGCTGGACAGACGCGAACGTGAGCCGTGATCCGGCATCGGCATGGACCCTCTTTGGCGCGCGCGGGAATCCCCTCGCGAGCGGCTGGACTGCGTGAGAAAATTAAATCCGGTCGCGCTTAACGGGCCGTCACCACACCCGAAACTGGATGCGCGGAAAACCGGCCCGCGCGCACCGAACGCTCCCACTTCGTGCCGTTATATAAGGGCTCCCGCGCGCACATTCATCTAAATTCTTAGTGTTTTCGCCATTAACTGCGCATGAGCCAGACGGCGGCAACGCCGATGGCGCAGGCGACCAGCCCGGCCATGCGCAGCGCGCCGTCCGGCGTCTCCAGCGCGCGAATCATTATGCGCTTGAGCGCGCCGGGAAAGAGCGCGTAGAGCACCCCTTCGATCACCAAAACCAGCGCCAGAGCCTGGAGAAGTTCCGCCATCTAGCGGTTGGGGCCGCGGCCGAGGTAGCGCAGGAACTCGCTGTCGGGGGAGAGAACCATGGTCGTGTCCTCATTGCCGAGGCCCGCCTCGTAAGCCTTCATGGAACGGTAGAAGGCGAAGAAGTCCGGATCGCGGCCATAGGCTTCCGCCAGAACGCGGTTCTTTTCCCCATCGCCTTCGCCACGCAGAATCTCGGACTTGCGCGTGGCCTCGGCGCGGATGACGGTGGCATCGCGGTCGGCCTTGCTTTCGATTTCCTGCTTGATCTGCTGGCCCTCGGCGCGGAACTCGTTGGCTTCGCGTACGCGCTCCTGCTTCATGCGCTCGTAGATTGCCATGCTGTTCTGCGGGGGCAGGTCGGTGCGCCGGATGCGCACGTCCACGATCACCACGCCCAGGTTCTTGGCGTCCGCATTCACGATGTCGCGGATATCGTGCATCAACTGCGCCCGGTTGGCGGAAAGGACTGCTGCAAAGGTCTGTCCGCCGAGCACGCGACGGATATTGGAGCCCAGGATCGCCCCCAGCTGCGCCTGCGCCCGTTCCATGGTCTGCAAGGTCTGATTGAATCGCAGCGGATCGGTGATGCGCCAGCGCGCGAACGCGTCCACCACAAGCCGTTTTTTGTCTTGCGCGATGACTTCTTCCGGCGGCGCCTCCAGATTGAGTACACGGCGATCATAAATTTTGACGTCCTGCCAAGGCAGTTTGGCATGCAGACCGGGATCGCTAATGACGGCGATGGGGCGGCCGAACTGCACAACCAGCGCCTGCTCGGTTTGGTGCACGGTGTACAGAATCGTATAGGCGAGCGCGAGGAACGCGACTGCGAGAATGACAAAGACGGCGCGCGGAATCCGGGTCATTGCGAACCCCTCCCGCCGGGTTGCGCCTGTTGCAGCGAAGGCAGCGGCAGATAGGGAATAACGTTGTTCTTTTCTACGATCACCTTGTTCGTGCCGGTCATCACGTTCTGCATCGTTTCCAGATAAATGCGGCGGCGCGTCACTTCAGGTGCCTTTCGATACTCGTTGTACACGGAAATGAACCGCTGCGCCTCGCCCTGCGCCTCGGCCATGACGCGCTGCTTGTAGCCTTCGGCCTGCTGCACGATGCGCGCCGCCTCGCCGCGCGCCTCCGGCACGACTTTGTTGGCATACGCTTCGGCTTCGTTGCGCATGCGTTCTTGGTCTGTGCGTGCGGCCTGCACGTCGCGATAGGCGTCGATTACCTGCGAAGGCGGGTCGACTTTCTGCATTTTCACTTCCGTGATGATTACGCCGGCGCCGTATGAATCGAGAATCTGCTGCATCAGCTGGCGCACTTCATCCTGGATGGCTTGGCGATTGACCGTCTGGATAAGGGCGATCTGGTTGCGGCCCACCACTTCGCGCATTGCGCTTTCGGCCACAGCTTTGATCGCGGCGTTGATGTCTTCGACATTGAAAAGATAGGCGGGTGCGTCCTTGATGATCCAGAATACGGTAAAGCCGATGTCCACGATGTTCTCGTCGCCGGTCAGCATCAGGCTTTCTTCCGGCACGTCCACTGCGGCGCCGGATTCCTCAAAATCGCTGCCGCGCCTGTAGCCGATGTCGACCTGGATCGGTTGCGTAACTTGCGGCGTATAGGCGGTCTCGATCGGCCAGGGCAGGTGGTAATTGATGCCCGGCGTCGTCACCGCCACGAATTTTCCGAAGCGGGTCACCACGCCCTGCTCGGACGGGTTCACCGTGTAAATGCCGGTGAGAAGCCACACCACGACGACAATGAGCAGCGCGACCAGCAGCCCGCTGCGTCCCATGCCCCCCGGCACGAACCGGCGCAGTTTGTCCTGGCTGCGCTTGAGCAGTTCTTCGAGGTCGGGCGGTTGCTGGCCGGGGCCTTGGCCCCAAGGGCCGCGCCCACTTTGCCGTCCTCCGCCATTCTGGCTTGTCCAAGGCATGCGAAGATTTCCCTAGACGTGTGCGTTTACTTGGTTGTGCGGAACCGCGCGGTTATATGTGCTTATCCACCCCCGCGCAACGAAAGGCGCAGCTTTGCCCGGCCCCTCGCAGGATGACGTGCGGAATGTGCTTGCGGGCGTGCGCGATCCCGTCAGCGGCAAGAGCGTGATTGATTCGGGCCTCATCGAAGGCCTCGCGGTGCGCGAGGGCCATGTCTTCTTTGCGCTCGAAGTGCCGCCCGAACGCGGGCGCAGCGCCGAGCCGCTTCGCCGCGCCTGCGAAGAGGCGGTGGCGAAAATGCCCGGGGTGCTTTCGGTAAGCGCCGTGCTTACCTCGCACCGCGAGGCAGCTGCGCGCGGCGCGCCGCCGCCGCGCGCTGGCCTTGCCGGCGTCGATGCCATCATCGCTGTAGCAAGCGGCAAGGGCGGTGTGGGCAAATCCACCGTTGCCGTGAATCTGGCGCTCGGCCTGGCCGCGCTGGGCATGAAAACTGGCCTGCTTGACGCCGACATTTATGGTCCCTCCGTACCGCGGCTTCTGGCCATCAGGGACAGGCCCGAATCCACCGGCGGAAAGCTGAAGCCTGTGGAAAAGTTCGGGCTCAAATGCATGTCGATCGGATTCCTTGTCGAGGAAGACGCGCCGATGATCTGGCGCGGACCGATGGTGATGAGCGCGATTACGCAGATGCTCAACGACGTCGAATGGGCGCCGCTCGATGTGATTGTGGTGGACATGCCGCCGGGCACGGGCGACGCCCAGCTCACGCTCGCCCAGCGCGTGCCGCTGGCGGGCGCCATAATCGTTTCCACCCCGCAGGATCTGGCGCTGATTGATGCGCGCAAAGGGCTTGCCATGTTCCGCAAGACAGAGGTCCCCGTGCTCGGCATCGTGGAAAACATGAGCACCTTCGTCTGTCCGCATTGCGGAAAGGAAAGCCACATCTTCGGTCATGGCGGCGCGCGCGAAACGGCACGCAACCTCGGCTGCGACTTTCTCGGCGAAATTCCGCTGGTGCCCGCCATCCGCGAAACGTCGGACGCGGGAACGCCAATCGTGGCCGCTCAACCGCAGGGCGCGGAAGCGAAGGCGTTCCTCATGCTCGCCGCGCGGGTGGCCAAGGCGCTCTCGGCGCACCGCGGGCGCCCCGCGCCGAAGATCGTCATGGAGTGACAGGTGGCAGCTTTGAAACCGCAGGTCCGTTCGGCATTTCCCACCCCGCTCTGCACGCACTATTTCGCCATCGCGCATGAAGCCAACGCGCAATGGAGGCCGCTTGTGCTCGGGCGCATGCAGGCAGGCCGCCCGCGGCCCGAAGCGGGGATGGGCTGGCGCTCGCATGCGGATTTCGACGCCTGGGGCGGCATGCATGTGGCTACGCTATTCCGCGTCCTGCGCGAGCTGGCGAATACCCTTACCTCCACCCGCGCGGGCGGGCGCGTGGAGCTGAACTGGCGCATCGCAGCCTGCGCCGCCGTGCGCCAAACGGGTGAGCATTGCGATGTCCGCGTGCGGCCAGGCGGCTTCTGGTCGGCGCTCTATTATGTGGATGATGGTTACGCCAAATCGGATGACCCGGCCTTTGGCGGGGAAGTGCTGCTGGGCGATCCGCGCGGGCCCGTCCCCGCCATAGTCGCGCCCGAACTGGCGCTGCGCATCCCAGGCGGCCTGACAGCCGGACAGAATGAAATCATCCGTCCGCAGACCGGAATGATCGTGCTTTTCCCGTCCTGGATGCCGGTCGGCGAGAAGCGTTTCGATGGGCCCAATCACCGCATCGCCATCGAAGCGGACCTGCTTCCGCCCGCGCCCGAATTCCGGAACGCATGACAAAGTGGCGTGTTGTCATTCGCGCAATGCACGACAGGTGATGCGCATGGAGAGGGTCCCCAAACCGAACATTCCAAACGCTGGCCAGCAGAAAACAGTGCACGAGGTGACGTACAAACCCGGCCAAACCGGGATGCAAGACGAAGAGCCGGACGAGATATCCGGCATGGAAGCCGCGGCCAAACCTGTCAGACGCGGCCGGACAAGGAAGGCGCGCGGCCGGCGCGCCAAACGGACGATGGCGGCGGGCGCCAAGCGCGGGCGGGGCAAGGCCAAAAGCCGCACACGCAAGGCTGGCGCACGCGCTTCACGCGGCAAGGCCGGCGCCCGGGGGCGCGCGCGCAAACGCCGTTCACGTTCGCGCAGGCGCGCAGGCGCATAAGCGGTTTACGGCCGAAGCCGGATAGCGGCGCGCCGGACCACACGTCCGGCGCGCTTCTTTTGGAATGTTTTGACGGGGAAGCCGCCCAAGCCCTAGCGTGTTGCGGGGCAAAAAGAGCGGGAGCGGACCATGCGCAGGCGCGAACTGCTCGAGGCGGCATTGGCGCTCGGCGCAATGGGCGCCGTTCCGGCCGTCGCGCGCGCGAGTGCGCCGCAAAAAACGATGCGGCGCGTGCGGCCCGGCGATCCGGCATGGCCGAAGCCGGAACATTGGCAGGCGCTGAACCGCCTTGTTGGCAGCAACCTGATCAAGGTCGATCCGCTGCTCGAGCCGTGCACTACCAACCTCTTCGGCGGCAATTGCTTCGAGACGATCGCGAACGTCCGAAACCCGTTCTTTCTGGGCGATCAGCCCGCGGGGACGCAGATCAGCGGCTGGCTGGACGCATGGTCCCCCCCAAGCCCAGCGCCTATGCCGTACGCGCGCGCAATGCGGCCGATGTCGCCGCAGCCGTGAACTTCGCGCGCAACAACCGGTTGCGCGTGGTCGTCAAAGGGGGCGGGCATTCCTATCAGGGCACGTCCAACGCGCCTGATTCGCTCCTCATTTGGACACGCCAAATGAACAGGGTGACGCTGCACGACGCCTTCGTGCCGGCCGGATGTAAGGATGCGCCGTCGCCCGCCGCCACCATCGGGGCAGGCGCCATGTGGATCGACGCCTATAACGCGGTGACGACGAAGGCCGGACGCTATGTTCAGGGTGGCGGATGCACCAGCGTGGGCGTCCCGGGTCTGGTGCAAAGCGGCGGCTTCGGATCGAGTTCGAAATGTTTCGGCACGGCGGCGGCCAACCTGCTCGAAGCCGAGATCGTCACCGCCGACGGCGCCGTGCGCATTGTGAACGCCTGCCGCGCGCCGGACCTGTTCTGGGCGCTGAAAGGTGGCGGCGGCGGAAGCTGGGGCGTGGTCACGCAGGTGACGCTGCGCACGCATGACTTGCCTTCAAATTTCGGCGGCGCCCACGGGACCATAGAGGCGAACTCGGATACGGCGTTCAAAAGCCTGATCGCCCGCTTTGTCGAATTCTATGCCAAGGCCCTGCTCAACCCGCACTGGGGCGAAAGCGTCAAGATCAGGCCGGGAAACGAGCTCGAGATCACCATGGTCTGCCAAGGGCTCGGCAACGACGAGGCGGAGCGCGTCTGGCGGCCGTTCTTCGACTGGGTGCGCAACCAAAAGGAACTAGAAGTGAACGAGCCCTGGGCCGGCGCGCGGCAGTCGCGGGACTGGTGGGACGTGGAGGCCCGCAAGCGCCGGGGAAGCGACGCCATGGTAAGCGATCCGCGCCGCGGCGCACCGGCGCATCACGCCTGGTGGTCGGGCGACCAGATGCAGGTGAGCGCCTTCCTGCACGGCTACGAGTCCCTCTGGCTGCCCGCTGCGCTGTTGCAGCCTTCGCAGCAACCGCGTCTGGCCGACGCGCTGTTCGCGGCAAGCCGCCACTGGGAGGTGCAGCTCCACTTCAACAAGGGGCTGGCGGGGGCGCCGAAGTGGGCGATCGCGGCATCAGGGGACACGGCGACCAACCCCGCGGTGTTGGACTCGTTCGCACTCGCGCTCATTGCGACCGGCGGGCCGCCTTTCATGTTTCTGCCCTTTTATGGGGACTGGGCACGCGAGCGGGCGCGTGCGATCGACGCCGCCGCCGACGAGCTGAAAAAGATCGTGCCGGATCCTGGCTCCTACGTTTCCGAGAGCAATTACTTCAACAAGAACTGGCAACGCGCCTTCTGGGGTCCGAACTATCCGCGCCTGCGTGCGATCAAGGACAAATACGATCCCGACGGGCTCTTCTTCGTCCACCACGGCGTGGGCAGCGAAGACTGGAGCGCGGACGGCTTCACGCGTGTCGCGTAGGCCTATTTGCGCTCCAATGTGAGAAAGGCGTAACCCAGCCCTTCCGCTGTCTCATGCGGGCCGTCATAGGCTACTTCGTGGAAGATGCGCCGGTCGATGAGCGGCATGCGGGCGTCGCCCTCGAATTCGCCCTCTATAGCGGTAAGATAAACGCGATGCGCCAGCGGCAATGCTGCGGCGAAGATCGCCTCGCCGCCGATGACCATGATTTCGTCCGGATTGCCGGCGCGCGCTTTGGCCAGCGCCTCGTCAAAGGAATGAACGATGGTTACGCCTTCTGCGCGGCAATCCCGGTCGCGCGTCACGACGATATTGGTGCGCCCGCGCAGCGGGTTATGGCCGAGACTGTCCCACGTCTTGCGGCCCATGATGACGGGCTTGCCCATGGTGACGGCCTTGAAGTGCTTGAGGTCCGCTGGAATGTGCCATGGCAGTTTGCCTTTGTTGCCAATGACGCCGTTGCGCGACACCGCGACGATGAGGGAGATCATGCAACGGCTCTCATCGAAACCATTCGTTTTGATGATCGCGGCACCAGCTGGCAATCGTCCCATCGTCAATGACGGAACCGTCCGGACGCACAATCTCGACGCTTTTAAATTCCTGACGCTGGTTTCGCGTGTGGCACGCGTCGATGAATGCGGACCGCTCGGAAGCAGCTTCTGATGTGACGGGTCTCCCCAACCAATCGTAGGCTCTAACCATCCATTTTTTCGTTTCGTTCATATGTCGCGTTTCCTCTGGCACTGAAGGAGATTTTACACTGCCACTTTCGCCTTGATGTGCGGATGGGCCTGGTAATTATCCAATGTGAAGTCTTCGAACCGGAAGCCGAAGATGTCTTTCACGTTGGGATTCAATTTCATTGTGGGCAACGGATAGGGCTGGCGCGAAAGCTGCTCGCGCGCCTGTTCGAGATGATTCAGATAAAGGTGCGCGTCGCCGAAGGTGTGGATGAACTCGCCGGCTTTCAGCCCCGAAACCTGCGCCATCATTTGGGTGAGCAACGCATAGGACGCAATGTTGAACGGCACGCCGAGGAAAATGTCGGCCGAGCGCTGATAAAGCTGGCACGAGAGCTTTCCCTTCGCCACATAGAACTGGAACAGGCAGTGGCAGGGCGGCAGCGCCATCTTTTCGATCTCGGCCGGGTTCCAGGCGCTCACAATCAGCCGGCGCGAATCCGGATTGCGTTTGATCTCGTTCACCACCCAGCCGATCTGATCGATGGCCTGACCGTCGGGCGCGGGCCATGAGCGCCATTGCTGGCCGTAGACCGGGCCAAGCTCGCCCTGCGCGTCCGCCCATTCGTCCCAGATTTTCACGCCGCGCTCCTGAAGCCAACGTACATTGGTGTCGCCGCGCAGGAACCAGAGCAGCTCGTAGATGATGGATTTGACGTGCAGCTTCTTTGTGGTGACGAGCGGAAAGCCTTCTTCCAGATCGAATCGCATCTGGTGGCCGAACACCGAAAGCGTGCCGGTGCCGGTACGGTCGCGCTTCTCAACGCCCGCCTCCAGCACACGTTCCATCAGCTCAAGATATTGGCGCATGCAATGCCGAAACCGATTCTGCCCGCACTCTAGCCGACTCTCGCCTTTTTCAGGGCCTCGTTGATTCGCTTTTGCCAGCCCCGTCCTGTGGAGCGAAAGCGAGCGAGAACATCGCGATCCAGCCGCAAGGTAACTTGCTGCTTTGTCGGTGTCTTCTGCGGGCCGCGTTCGCCAGGTCTGCGCTTGGAAAGATGGGCGAGTTCAGGAATTTCCCAAACGCGCTTCGCCTTGGCGAAGTCGGACTTGGTCCACTCCGGGTTTTCCTTATCGGGCTTATCCGGGTGAACTTTGCGTTTTTTCATATTTCAATCGCTCCTTTCGATTGGCGAGCCTGAGTGAAATGACCCGCACGGCCTCTTCACGCATTGTGAAAACCATGACCGCCACAACCTCATTCATGCGCCCGATCGCCCGATAGCGTAGTTCGCCGTAATGCTTGCGGGCATCCTCCACGATGAGGGCACTGTCGAAATCAAATTCTTCCACCAGATCGAAAGGAAGGCCGCGCTCCCGTGCGTTCTTCTCGCTCTTGGCGGGATCGAATTCGATTTTCATTTAATTGTAGTTACAAAAAGATGTAAGGTCAAGCGCTTCAAGTCTTAACCCGTCGCGCCTATATTATCCGCGCCGGCTTGTCCGGCTATGGCGATAAACGGCTGTGTAATAAGCGGCCCGGACCCGGGGGCGGTACCCGGCGGCTCCACCAGCGCCCGCGTAGCGGGCGCGGAAGCCGGAACACGGAAGCCGGAAGTCAGAATTTTCTGATTTCAGATTTCCGATTTCTGACTTCCGACAAGGGGCCGAAACAGGATCGACGGACGTGTAAAGGCAGTCCTTTCGCCCGGTATGGTTCCGCCGTTATCGGGCCAATCGTACAGGTGCCAACGATAACGAAATGGCCCTCGCTGCCTAAATAAATAGGTAAGCGCAGCCCGGGGAGAGCTGGGCAACAGAATCTCCCCACTTTTCTCTTTTATGGATTCAGCTCTCCCCGGTTATTTGATTCTTGGGTCGAGCTGGGCAACAGAATCTCCCCACTTTTCTCTTTTGTGGATTCAGCTCTCCCCGGTTATTTGATTCTTGGGTCGAGCTGGGCAACAGAATCTCCCCACTTATTTCCCGCATATATCTTTATTAGTAATGGCGGCATGACCGTCGACGAATATCGCCGCCTTGCCCTGTCTTTCCCCGAGGCCACCGAAAGCGCCCATATGGGCCATCCGGATGTCCGCGTGCGCGGGAAAATTTTTGCCACGCTGAGGCCGAAAGAAAAATACGGCGTTCTCAAGCTCGCCCGTGAGCAGCAGGAAATGCTTGTTGCAGCCGAACCGAAAATGTTTGAAGCCGTTTCCGGCGGCTGGGGACGGAAAGGTTGGACCAGAATCAGTCTTGCTGCTGCGGACAGCAAGACTGCGCGCAGTGCGCTGCAGATGGCTTGGCGCAACACAGCGCCAAAGTCGGTGCGATATTAAAAGTGTCATGGCCCGCGGATGCGGGCCACCCAGATGACACCCCACAAGCGTGGCCTTCATAACCTGGGTCACCCGCATCCCGCCTTCGCCAAGGCTTCGGCGGATCGAGTGGCTAGTCCGCCGGAGCTGCGCAGCAGCGTAGGCGGATCGCTGGTGATGACACGTGGCTATTTTATTTCCTCGAACTCCCGCGCGCGCAGGTGGCCCGTCGCATGCGCCAGTGCAGCGCAGATGATGCAGACAGCACCGCCCAGCGCCACCGCCAGCTGCACATTGTAATGATCGCTGATCCAGCCGATCGCCAGCGATCCCCAAGGCAGCATGCCGAGAAACGCTAGGCTGTAGAACGAGGCCACGCGGCCGCGCATGTGTTCCTGCGATATGTGCTGGATGAGGGCATTGGTGCTGGCGCCCTGGAGCATCAGCGAGAACGCGGTGGGCACGACCAGGATCAACGACAGCCAGAAAATGTGCGACTGCGAAAAGAAAATAAGACTTCCCCCGAACGTCGCCGCCGCAACGACCGGCATGAAGGCCACCAGCCGGTCGGGAACGACGGACATCGTATAGGCGCCGAGCAGCGCGCCCACGCCGATGGCCGCCATGAGAAAGCCGAATCCCTCCGAGCCTTGACGCAGCACGTCGGCGGCGAAAACGGGCATCAGCGAAAGATACGGCCCGCCGAAAAACGACGCTGCCCCGATCAGGAGCAGCACGGTGCGGATCTGCGGGTGGCGCTGCACATACTGGAAGCCGAGCTTCATCTCCCGCCACGGCGACTCGTGGGGCCGCCGCTTGCGCTTGGGAACCTTTATCAGCACCAGCGACGCCAGCACCGCGCCGTAGGTGACGGCGTTGAGCGCGAAGCAGACGCCTTCGCCCGCGACCGCAACCAGAAGCCCCGCGATGCTGGGCCCGATCACGCGCGCGATGTTGAACATGATCGAATTGAGCGCGATGGCCGAGCGCAAATCGTCACGCCCCACCATTTCGATGATAAAAGCATGCCGCGTGGGCACATCGACGGCATTGATGACGCCGAGAAGCAGCGCCAGCACGATCACGTGCCAGACTTCCACCAAACCGGTGAGCGTGAGAAGCGCCAGCAGGAGCGCCTGCAGCAGCGCACCGCCCTGCGTGAAAAAAAGCACGTTGCGCTTGTCGGCGCGGTCGGCGATCGCGCCGCCGAAAGGCGATCCGAAGAAAAGGGGAATCTGCCCCGCGAACGCCACCACGCCCAGCAGCAAGGGCGAGCCGGTGAGGTCGTAAACCAGCCAGCCCTGCGCCACGCTCTGCATCCAGGCGCCGACCAGCGACACCAGCATGCCCGTGAAATAGACCCGGTAATTGCGGTGGCGGAAAACGCGGAAGACTTGGCCGGCGCGCCGCCGTTTGGGGATCAGGGCCGCGGGGGCGCCCACCGGCGCTAGGGCGGGCGTTACACTGGCCGCGGCCTCGGATTCGGGAAGAACGCCGGACGAAGAGGGGCTCGAACTGGGCGGCGCGGTCATAGCAAGGCGTGAATCTGTTGCGCGCCATAAAGCGCCGGGCACCCTTCGCCTTCAAGATGCCGCCCGTACACATAAAGCGTCAGTCTGAAACAGCGGCACATCTAGCCGCGTGCGAAAGCGCGAATAGGGGATTGAGTCGGCGCGCGGCCGCGCCATGATGCGTGACCTGAAATGGCAAGGGAGCATGGACGTGGCAGCAAGAAAGAAGGCGAAGCCGGGAAAAGCAGCTAAGAAGACATCATCGTCGCGCCGTCGGGCGCGCAAGCTTGTCGTGCTGGTGGCCACGCGCAAGGGCGCTTGGCTTTTTCACGGCGACGGCAACCGCAAGGCTTGGCGCATGGATGGCCCCCATTTTCTGGGCCACATCATCAATCACGTGGTGATGGACCCGCGCGACGGGCGCACCCTGCTGGCGGCGGCAAAAACCGGCCATCTTGGCCCGACGATTTTCCGCTCCACGGATTATGGCAAGAGTTGGAAGGAATCGGCCCGCCCGCCCGCCTTCGCCAAGGCACGCGAAGGCGAAAACGGCCGCGCGGTTGACCACACCTTCTGGCTCACGCCCTGCCACGCGAACGAGCCCGATGCCTGGTACGCCGGCACGTCGCCGCAGGGGATTTTCCGTTCCTCCGACGGCGGGCAGAGCTGGGATCCGTTCACCAGCGTGAACGACGATCCGCGGATGCGCGAATGGATGGGCACGGCGCAGGAAGGTACGCCCGACGGCCCCAAGATGCATTCCGTAATCGTGGATCCGCGCGATCCCGATCACCTCTATTTCGGCATGTCGGGCGGCGGCGTGCATGAATCGCGCGATCGCGGCCGCAGCTGGAAGCTTTTGCTTGACGGATTGGATGTCGTGGAAGGCTTTGACCGCTCCAACCCGGCCGTGCACGACCCGCACTGCGTCCGCATGTGCCCCGGCAATCCGGACAGGCTCTATCAGCAGAACCACTGCGGGATTTACCGGCTGGACCGTCCCTCAGACGCGTGGATCCGCATCGGCAAGAACATGCCGTCGCGCGTGGGCGACATCGGCTTTCCCATGGTCGTGCATCCGCGCGACGACGACACCTGCTGGGTGTTTCCCATGGATGGCACGGCCGTATGGCCGCGCACGAGCCCTGAGGGCAAGCCGGCGGCCTATGTCACGCGCAACGCGGGCAAGAGCTGGCAACGCCTTGACGGCGGGTTTCCCAAATCGCAGTCGTGGTGGACGGTCAAGCGCCAGGCCATGACGCGCGATGACGGCGAACCTGTCGGACTTTATCTCGGCACCACGGCCGGCGAAGTATGGATGAGCCGCGACGAAGGCCGCCGCTGGTCGTGCATCGCGAAAAATCTTCCCGAAATCTACGCCGTGGAGACGGCCGAAATCGGATGAAGGTGCTGATCCCCACGCCCTTGCGTTCGTACACGGCCGGGCGCGAGGTGGAGGCCGCCGGCGCCACGCTGGCCGATATGCTGGCCGATCTCGACCGGCGCTACCCCGGCATCCGCTTTCGCATGATCGACGAACAGAACCGCGTGCGGCCGCACATGCGAATCTTTATCAACGGCGAACAGGTGTTCGAGCTGGAGAGGCGCCTGAACCCGTCCGATTCCGTCCAGATCGTCCAGGCTTTGAGCGGGGGGTAACGCTGGGTTTCCTTGAACATAGTTCACCAGCCGTTAGTGGGAGGATGGCGAATTTCTAATATCTATTGAGCGCGATGATGGAGGCGGCGAGCACATGCTCGACCGATTTCTCGCCCAGGGGCAGCCAGAGCGCCTCCGTCTGCAAGGTGGCCAGCCGCTCCGGGATGAGGTGGTCGGCGACTACCCGCACCGGGCGGCCGATCGAAACAACATGCTGAAGAATAAGGCGAATCCGGTGCCCCGCGGCTGCGTCCGGGTACTGGGTTACCAGCTTGCCGGTGGGATCGGAGCCGAGCCCGATGGCGAGCGAGGTTCCCATCACCCGGATGCGAAAATCACGCCCGCCGTCCAGTACGTCGTAAAGGTGCACCCGGCGCAAATAGGCGCGCATGTCGTGCGGCGTGAAATCGGTCCGCAGCGGCATTTTCCTCTCGCCGCGCTTCTGGCTCCACAGCGTCAGCAGCGCCTTGAGATCTGCGTGTTCGACCGCTTCGCCCTGGCCGAAGACGACGTGGTCGGGCGCCTTTTCGGTCAGCTTGAAGGCTGGAAGGGGTTCGGCCATCTGCGCATTGTGGCGGGGTCTTCCTAAGCCCCCGTTAATCGCCTTACGCCCCGGCGCGCGCCCGCGCCGAAACGCCTTCACCAGAGCGCGGCGCTTTCCTTGCGGGGCCAAAGCAAATAGGCGTAAAAGCCTGTGCACAGCGGGGAAAGCGCTCGTGTTTACGGGCGCTTAGCCGCTGGTCGTGATACGCTCACGAACCGGTCCAGCGGGCGGAACGGCAGTCCGGCGATGGCGATGGTGTCGAACCTGGGTGGGGAGAAGTTCTCCTCGCGCTTTGACGGTTGGCTCTTGCCTCCCCTCTGCGCCCGCTCAAATAAGGAACGCGTTCGGCACGCGCGGGCGCCGTCGGAGCGGCGAGAATGACGTATACGGATTATATCGACGGTATACAGATCGTATGCGGCGGCGGCGTGCGCGCGATTCTGCATCAGGGAGCGCACGGCTAATTCATGTTCGGCAGTCTATTCGGCATGCTGTCCAGCGACATGGCGATCGATCTCGGTACCGCCAACACGCTGGTTTACGTCAAGGGGCGCGGCATTGTTCTCAACGAACCTTCCGTTGTCGCCATCATGAGCAAGGGCGGCAAGAAGCAGGTGCTCGCCGTCGGCAACGACGCGAAGATGATGCTGGGCCGCACGCCGGGCAATATCGAGGCCATCCGCCCGATGCGCGACGGCGTCATCGCCGATTTCGAAGTGGCGGAAGAAATGATCAAGCACTTCATCCGCAAGGTGCACAACCGCCGCTCCTTCGCCAACCCGATGATCATTGTGTGCGTGCCTTCTGGCTCGACGGCGGTCGAGCGCCGCGCGATTCAGGAATCCGCGCTTTCGGCGGGCGCACGCCGCGTCTATCTCATCGAAGAGCCGATGGCGGCGGCAATCGGCGCCGGCCTTCCGGTCAACGAACCCACGGGATCGATGGTGGTGGACGTCGGGGGCGGAACCACGGAAGTGGCGGTGCTCTCGCTCGGCGGCATCGTCTATTCGCGTTCGGTGCGCGTGGGCGGCGACAAGATGGACGAGGCCATCATCGCCTATATCCGCCGCCACCATAATCTGCTTATCGGCGAAGCGTCCTCCGAGCGCATCAAGAAGGAGATTGGTTCGGCCGCGCCGCCCGCCGAAGGCAACGGCGTCACCATGGAAATCAAGGGCCGCGATCTGCTCAACGGCGTGCCGAAGGAAATCACGATCAGCCAGCGGCAGATCGCCGAAGCGCTTACCGAACCGGTCAGCGCGATCGTGGAAGCGGTAAAGGTGGCGCTGGAAGCGACGCCGCCCGAGCTCGCCGCCGACATCGTGGACAAGGGCATTGTGCTCACGGGTGGCGGCTCGCTTCTGAATAATCTCGATCAGGTGCTGCGCGACGAAACGGGTCTGCCCGTTTCGATTGCCGACGATGCGCTGTCCTGCGTCGCGCTGGGCACCGGCAAGACGCTCGAGAACCCGAGACACATGCGGCATGTGCTGACGACCGCGTTCTGAACTTGAGAGGGGTCCGGCAAGGACGGGGCAAAATGGTGCATAGCGGGTGGCGGCTTACTCGGGGGCGTGGTTCGGGCGCCGCCCAGCTTCCGCTGGCGATTTGCGCGGTCATTGCCATCGTCATCGTTCTGCTCGGCAAAGCCGAAGCCTCCATCTTCGACCACGCGCGCGCAAAAATTTCAGACTTCGTTGCGCCCATTCTCGAACAGGTGCGCGATCCGCTCGCCGGGCTCGAACGCTGGATTGGCGGGCTGGGCACGATCTTTTCCGTCTACGAAGAGAATCTTCGCCTCAAGCAGGAAAATGCGGAACTGAGACGCTGGCAGAACGCGGCGCTTTCGCTCGAACGGCGCGTGCAGCGTTACGAGCTGTTGTTGCACGCGGTTGCCAATTCCGAATTACCGTCGATTGCCGCGCGCGTCATCGGGCAATCGAGCCATCCCTTCGTAATGACGATGATTCTCAATGCCGGCGCCGCCGAAGGTGTGCGGCCGGGCCAGGCCGTGCTCGACGATCGCGGACTTATCGGCCGCATCTATCTTGCCGGCGAGCGCACGTCCTGGGTCATCCTGCTCACCGATCTCAACAGCCGCGTTCCGGTGGTCGTCGCGCCTTCCAATCACCGCGCCATTCTCGCGGGCGACAACACTCCGGCGCCGGAACTGCAGATCCACGAGCTCGGCGGCAAGGTGAACGCGGGCGATCGCGTCATCTCGTCCGGCGACGGCGGGATGCTGCCGCCCGATCTGCCGGTGGGCGTCGTCGTGGCGCGCGACGGCGAATTGCGCGTGGCCCTTTTCAGCAACGCCGAACGCGCCGACTACGTTCATGTGCTCGATTACAAAGCGCCCGTCGAGCCGCCGCCGGGCGCCGCCGCGGCCGAACTTCCCGCCACGCGACAGGTCGTCGGCGGCGAAGGAGGGCAGGCGAGCGAAGCGCCGGAAACGATGACCGCGCCCAATACGCTGACCGGCCCCGCGCCCCTGCCGCGGCCCGCGCCGCGGCTGGCCGTGCGCAGAGCGGATGCGCCGCTCGATGCCAGCCAGGGCTTTTCGCCGGGTGACGAATGATGCCAGGCCATGTCGCCATGAATCTTTTTCTGCGCGCGCTGATCGCGGCTATGCCCGTGATGCTGGGCGCGCTTGCCGTGGCGATCGCAAATCTTCCGGTGTCGTTCACCGGCGGACTGATCCCTGCGCCTCTGTTCGCGCTGGCGCCCGTCTATTTCTGGTCGCTCGTGCGCCCCGATCTGATGCCGCCTCTGGCCGCGCTCGGGCTCGGATTGCTGGAAGACCTTTTATCGGGCGGGGCGCCCGGCGTGTGGGGCGGCGCGTTCCTCGCCGCCTATGCCTTTGCCGAAAGCCAGCGCGATTCGCTCGCCGGTCTTTCCGGCGCGGGCGCCGTGCTCGGATTTGCGGCCGCCATGTTCGTCGCGGCGGGGGCCGCATATGCGCTCGCAGCGCTTGCCTATTGGCAGACGCCCCCGGTTGCGCCCCTGTTGTTGCAGAGCGCCGTCACGGTCGCCTTTTATCCGGTGATCGCGGCCATCATGAACCGACTGCACCGGCGCTTCATCGGCCCGCACCGTGAGGATTAGCCGCCCATGCGCATGCGCATCTTCCAAAACAAGGACAAAAGCCGCTACGGCACGTTCAGCCGGCGCGCCGTCATCGTGTCCGGCGGCATGACGGCCGTGTTCGGCATACTCGCCGGCCGCCTCTATCAGCTTCAAGTCATGCAGGGCGATCATTACATGACGCGGGCGGAGGACAACCGCGTCAATCGGCGCCTGCTGGCGCCGCCGCGCGGGCGCATTTTCGACCGTTTCGGCGTCGAGCTCGCCAGCAACCGCCGCAACTATCGCGCCTTCATCGTGCCCGAACAGGTGCAGGGCAGCGTGGCCGGCGCGCTCGACACGCTGGCGAAAATCGTTCCTCTTTCGGAACGCCAGCGCACGCGCGTGCTGAAGGACGTCGCCACCAACAAGGACTTCGTTCCCGTGACCGTGGTGGAGAATCTGAGCTGGGAAGATTATGCGCGGCTCAGTCTCGATTTGCCCTACTTGCCCGGCATCCAGCTCGACGTTGGCGCTATGCGCGACTACCCCTTTGTGGAGGAGCTCTCGCACGTTCTCGGCTACGTCGCCGCCGTATCGCCGGAAGACAAGGCGGGCGACGACAAGGATCCTCTGCTCCAGGTGCCGGGATTCCGCATCGGCAAACGCGGCGTCGAGAAGCAATTCGACAGGGCGATCCGCGGACGCGCAGGCTCAAGCCGCGCCGAGGTCAACGCCTATGGCCGCGTGATCCGCGAATTGTCGCGCGATCCGGGCACGCCGGGCGAAGACGTCTATCTCACCATAGACCGCGAAATTCAGCGTTACGCGCACGGCCTGCTGGCGAACGAAAGCGCGGCCTGCATCGTCATGGACCTGATGACGGGCGACGTGCTCGCGCTCGTCTCCACGCCGGGCTTCGACGCCAACGCCTTCAACGTCGGTATTACGCCCGATCAGTGGAACTCGCTCACCACAAACGATCACAAGCCGCTCATCAACAAGGCGCTGCAGGGCGCTTATCCGCCGGGGTCCACCTTCAAAGTCGCGGTTGCCGCTGCGGCGGTGGAAGCAGGCGTGGCCGTGCCGGGATATTCGGTCGTCTGTACCGGAGGCGTGAATCTCGGCGGCCACCGTTTCCACTGCTGGAAAAAACGGGGCCATGGCCGCATGGACCTGCACGAGGGTATCAAGCGCTCGTGCGACGTCTTTTTCTACGAAACGGCGCGCCGCGTGGGCGTGGACAAGATCGCCGAGGCCGCGCGCGCGCTCGGCTTGGGCCAGGCAACCGGCATTGAGATCCCGGGCGAGCGCAGCGGGCTTATTCCGACTCAGGAGTGGAAGAAGGCAACCTACGGCGTTGCATGGCAGCCGGGCGAAACACTGGTGACTGCCATCGGCCAGGGTTATGTGCTGACGACGCCGCTGCAGCTCTGCACCATGGGCGCGCGCATCGCGAGCGGCAAAATGGTTTCCCCGCGTATCGTGCATTCGGTGGGCGGGGTCGCCCAGCGGCGCGACGAGCCGAAGCCCATGCCCATTTCCGAAGAAACGCTCGCCAAGGTGCGCGACGGCATGAGCGGCGCGGCGAACGAACCCGGCGGCACCGCCTTTGCCTGGCGCATCGCGCAGGAAGGATTCGAAATGGCGGGCAAGACCGGCACCGCGCAGGTGCGCGTCATCACGCGGGCGGAACACCTGGCCGGCGTGCGCAAGAACGAAAGCCTGCCCTGGCATCTGCGCGATCACGCCTGGTTCGTGGCCTATGCGCCGCGGCTCGAGCCGCGCTACGCCTGTGCCGTGCTGATCGAGCATGGGCGCGTGGGGCAGCATCCCGACGTGCAAGT
This sequence comes from Alphaproteobacteria bacterium, assembly GCA_052389895.1. Lineage (GTDB taxonomy): Bacteria > Pseudomonadota > Alphaproteobacteria > Micropepsales > Micropepsaceae > CAVVXX01. Next base: position 24,666 of record JBQTHM010000057.1, read on the forward strand.
GGTGCGCGACGTTCTGCTCTTCGCGCAGCAGCGCGATCCGCTGGCGCTGCCCCCGTCCTACCCCGTGAAGGCCGCGCGGGCGGCGCAGACGCTGTGAGGCTGGCATGAGTGTGCGTTCTTACATGATGCACCGGCGCGCGGGCGGTCTGCGCGACAAGCTGCTCGAGATCAATTGGGGTTTCGTGCTGCTGATCTCGGTCATCGCCGGCATCGGGTTCGCCATGCTCTATTCGGTGGCAGGCGGGCATTTCGAGCCTTGGGCGAAGCAACAGATGTTGCGCTTCCTGGCCGGGCTCGCCGTGCTCGTCATGGTCGCGTGCATCGACATTCGCGTGTGGATGGCGCTGGCCTATCCTGCCTATGCGGTGGCGCTGGTCCTTCTCGTTGTCGTGGAAGTGGCCGGCGAAGTCGGGCTCGGCGCGCAGCGCTGGCTGACCATCGGCCCGGTCCAGTTGCAGCCTTCCGAGCTGATGAAGATCGCGCTCATACTCGCGCTGGCGCGCTACCTGAGCGCGCTCGGGCCCAACGAGGTATCGCGGCCCCATCATCTTCTCGTTTGCCTGGTGATGATCGCCATGCCGGTTGGCCTCGTGCTGGTCGAGCCCAATCTCGGCACCGCCGCGCTGCTGGCGCTTGGCGGCTTCGCGCTGCTCTTTCTTGCCGGGCTTTCCTGGTACTGGATCGTGCCGGCCTTCGGCGCGGTTGCCGCCGCCGCGCCGCTGGCGTGGAAATTTCTGCTGCATGACTATCAGAAGATGCGCGTGCTCACCTTCTTGAATCCGGAATCCGATATTCAGGGCGCGGGCTGGAACATCACCCAGGCGAAAATCGCGCTGGGTTCGGGCGGCATTTCGGGCAAGGGATTCCTGCAAGGCTCGCAGAGCCGGCTGAATTTTCTTCCCGAGAAGGAAACCGATTTCATCGTCACCAATGTGGGCGAGGAATTCGGTTTTCTCGGGTCTGTTGCTCTGCTCATGCTCTTTGCGGTCGTGCTCGCCTATGGCGTGCGCATCGCCATGGCGTCGCGCAATCAGTTCGGCCGCCTGCTCGGCATGGGCGTCACCGTGAACTTCTTTCTCTACATTATGATCAACGGCGCCATGGTGATGGGATTGATCCCCGTCGTCGGCATTCCCATGCCGCTCATTTCCTATGGCGGCACCGCGCTGATGACCGTGATGTTCGGCTTCGGCCTTCTCATGAGCGTGCACGTCCACCGCAATGTGGAAATCCGCCGCCACGCCGTGGGCGTGGTGTAGGTTAGGAACTGGTCCCGCGTTTTCGGATACGCAACACTGCGGTTATGTCGGGCTTCGTTTATATTCTGACTAACAAACCGTACGGGACGCTTTACATCGGTGTGACGCGAAACTTGTCTGCGCGCTTGTTTGCGCATCATAAAGGCTTTGGATCGAAGTTCGCGAAGAGGTACAGGCTGAGACAACTCGTCTGGTTTGAAGAGCATCCGACAATCGTCAGTGCCATTCAACGCGAGACGAGCCTCAAGCGTTGGAAGCGCGACTGGAAGCTCGAATTGATCGAACAAATGAATCCCGATTGGCGTGATTTGTCCAAGGAGCTTCTCTAGGTCTCGTCCGTCATGGCCGCCCTTGAGGCGGCCATCCATCGCGCCCGCGTCGGCGGGCGCACGTGAGTCATTGGCGCGCGGACGCGCGCCAGATGGATGGCCGGGTCAAGCCCGGCCATGACGGAAATGGGTTCAGATTCGGCGCGCCCGGTGCTATAGCCGCGGTTATTCCTGATCCCCTCCACAGGGCGGCCAGGGCGCATAGCTCAGGCGGTAGAGCAGCTGACTCTTAATCAGCGGGTCGCAGGTTCGAGTCCTGCTGCGCCCACCACCCTACGCCTTCGGCTTCGGGTGGCAGGCCACTTAAGGCCTGCCGGCCGAAGCCGCTTAGGCGTAGGAGTGTCCCCCGGAGCTCCATATGGAGCGAAGGGGGACTGATGCCGCCATGTGGTACGTTTATCTTCTGCAACTTGCGAATGAGTCGATCTATATCGGATCGACAAACGATTTGCGTTATCGGGTTCGCTCGCATCAGCGTGGCCAGGTTAGTTCGACAAAGGGCTACCTACCCGTATTCTTGAAATGCTACATCGCTGTGCCGACAGAAAAGCACGCGAGGGCCCTTGAACGTTATTTCAAGTCGGGTTCCGGTAAGGCGTTCGCGAAGAAGCGCCTCTGTTGACGCCCATTCAGCCTACGCTGCGAAGCGGCGTGGGCTGACCCGCCGTACCCCGGATTAAATCGGGGGGACGGCGGCCCCCAGAGGGGGAGCATGAATTCTGCATTCTTTTATCCTCCCCCTTTGGGGGAGGTCCGGCCGGAGGCCGGGGAGGGGGCTTTCCGCTTTCCCATTTTCACTTTCCGGCTTCCATTTCCGATTTCCGATTTCCGGTTTCCGCCCGCCGCCCTCCGCCAGGGCGTTGCTCCGTGTACGGATTGTATTGCTGCCCGCCGCGGCGCTCCGCATCGCGTTTCGCACGCGCATCGCCATAAATCGCACGCGCCCCTGCGCCGTTGGCGCCGGGCAACGCATGCGTGCGGCGGCGGCTGCGAAGTTTGGCGTGCGCATTGGGCCGTGAATGCGAGAGCGCCGAACGCCCCCGCGGCCGCGCCGCGACTCCTTATAATATGCATAATATGCGCCCCATATTCCTTGGCCCGCGTTGGCGGCCCCCGCCGGGGCGGCTCCGCCTTCGCGGGCTGCAACCCGTTCCTGCCCCGTTCCCGCTTCCCGCGCCGCTCCGGCGCGGCCCGCGCGCGCGTTTTGCGCCTCCGCTTTGGTGGAATCGGGCCTGTGGCAGGAAAGCAACCAGCCTCGTAAACCTAACGGCTTCCGCCTTTCCCGCCAAAACCGGCGTTGACCATGGAAACGCGGTCGTAGAGATTAGTAGGGCCGTCGGAGGGGGCCTTTCGGTACCCCTCTGCCATAACGTGTCGTTCTCAGGGGGGTTTTTATGCAGAAGATCAGTCGCCGTTTGCTGTCGGGCGCTTCGCTTCCGGCACTTGCCATTGGTGCGCTTGCCATCGGGGTGGTGGCGCCGTCCGCCGCCAATGCTGCGGCCTGCGATTTTTATGGCGCAGGCGGCGTAACCACGCAGGGCACCTCCTGCGTGAACTTTAAAACCACAGGCGTGGAGGCCAGCGACGGGGGCGCGGGCTCAATCATCCTGAACGTCGGCACCCCGGCAGATGCAGTCAACTTCGGCGGCCTGATCAAGATCACCAACACCTCCGTCGCGAAGGCGGCT
>JBQTHM010000058.1:0-5195 GCA_052389895.1 Alphaproteobacteria bacterium
AGTTCTGTAAGCATTATTGGCAACGATTTATTCTTGTACCTAGCGTTCCTCTCTACCATTACACAACCGGTGAAAATCTCGTCAGTATTGTTGAAAGTGGAAAGCTCTGGTCGACACAGATAGCGTGTTTGAACGACGCACAAGAAGTGCTCTATGCAGCCGATCAATTGTCCAAGCGAGTGAAGACGCGGCGCGCTAACAACAATGATATGGCGATAGAAAAGCTACTTGGTTCATTAGAGGAAGCACTCGCGAACCCAAATGTCGAAACAGCACCGTTCTTTGTTACGTGCTTTTCAGAGAAAGGTGACGATCTAAGCCAGTGGCGAGCGTACTGCCCGAGCGGCAATGGGTATGCAATTCAATTTGATGCCGGCGCACTAAGAAAGCTCACGGGGTCAAACCAAGTTTTCTTGGTAAGAGTCGAATACAATGAACAGAATCACAATGTCATGTTCGATGATGTTATGCGTTGGGCGGAAGCGTACTTTCAAAAGTGGGATGGCAAAGCTAAGGCATCTTCCATCGACGATTGGGCGAAGGAATTCGTACAGTTCTTTTTATGGAACGTGTCCTTTCTTGCTCCTTGTATAAAGCACCCGGCTTTTAAGGATGAGGCTGAATGGCGGCTCGTTTATTCCTACGCTGCCGATGACAAGACGCGCATGCGCTTTCGCCAATCCGGTTCCATGATGACGCGGCACATGCCACTGAGATTGGAAGGTCAACTCCCAATTACTGGTGCCGTCATTGGCCCGTGTAAGTATCCGCTCCAATCCAAGGTCGCAGTAGCTGATCTTTTCAAGAATGCTGGTTACGATCCGAACTTGATGAAAATTGAACCCACAATCGTGCCCTATCGTGCCTAAGCTTGACTGGACCGAGGTTCTCGCCCCCCGAAGAGCTGAGCTTTATCTGCCGCTAAACGCCCCCAATGCCGGGTGGCGGCGGCATGCCAGTTAGGTTATTGAATCAACGCACGTGACTCTGACGCGATGGCTCATGCAGTTTTCACAATAAAGGCCGGAAGCGGATACGACGACGTTCCAGAAGAACGGTACCACTTCCCAGGTCAATACTTGGGACGCGCCCGACAAGCTATCGGCGATCTGATTATTTATTACGAACCAAGGCGCGGCGACGGTCGACTATCGTACATCGCAGTTGCACGAGTGGATAGCATTGACCTAGATCCAATTCGCGAAGGACATTATTACGCGCGCATGTCTGACTACCTGAATTTCGACAGTCCCGTTCCGTTCCGTGGCGACGGCGGCCTTTTCGAGACCGCACTACGCGGACAGGGAGAAGCCGGATTGTCCGGCGAATTTCGCAATGCCATTCGTCTCCTCCCGAACAGCGAGTTCGAGGCTATCTTGGCCGCGGGGTTTACAGGCTCTAACAGCGAAAATAGACCCATTGATCTGGCGCCGGGGCAGCTCGCGGAAGAACCTGTCGAATTTGTCCGCCCTATCATTGAACAAGTAGTTCGCAAGCCATTTCGAGAAGCTGCATTCGCCCGCCAAGTAAAGCGCGCTTACGATAGCCGATGTGCTTTTACTGGACTTGACATGCGCAATGGTGGCGGCAGGACGGAGGTCGATGCCGCGCATATCAAACCGGTTGGTGCTGACCACAATGGACCCGATTCCATCCGCAACGGCCTAGCTCTTTCGAAAACCGTACATTGGATGTTCGATCGCGGTCTACTTTCAATCGATTCAGACTTCAAGATCCTGACTGCAAAATCGCTAGTGCCCGAGCCAATCAAGCGGCTCCTTCTTCCGAACGGTTACATTCTCTTGCCAGACAAAACTGCGGAACGACCGCACCCAGTGTTTCTCGAATATCACCGAAACAAGATATTTAAGGATGCTGTGGACAGTGGCCGCGCGCATTGAATTTAGCCCTTGCCCCGTTCCGACAGCAGACCCGCTGGACCAAGGCTCTCGCCCCCGAAGAGCCGAGCTATATCCGCCGTTTCGTGGCTCTCTTCGGGCTTGCTCAAGGAGATGGCGCAAGCATACGGCGTTTCCTGCCCCGCCAGTCCCGCGCGCGCCTCGACGGGCTGATCTAGAAGATACGCCGCGGCCACAAGGAGAAGAAGGCCGGCGAACTCAGGCGCGTGGTGCACGCCAAAAATTGTTATCGCACGCGTATGCGGGTGACCCAGGTGATGAAGACCCAATCGCTGGGAGCCCACCTGGATGGCCCGCATTGGCGGGCCACGACAAATGAGGATAGGTACGAAGGACGTGAAGGACGCCGAACACAAGGCGAAAAAGAAGGACGAGTGATCGGCGCGAGTCATCCTCCCCCATTCGGGGAGGTGGCGCGCAGCGCCGGAGGGGGCGGCGGCGATGCGGCCCCCTCGCCGCCTTCGGCGGCACTCCCCCCATTGGGGGCAGATGAATACGCACCACAAGGCGCTTCCTGCCTGCTCGTCCCGCGCTCGCCCGAACGCGAAAAAAACTTATCCACCTCCGCTCCCGCGCACCCATATTGGTGCGGCCCGGCGTGGGAGGCTGCGCTAGGCGTATGCGCCCCAACCGGGGGAGGGGGAGGGGCCGGAAAATGAAAAACAACCGGAAGGGGAATGGTAAGGTATTTCAAAGCGATAGCCAAAGCCGGCGTGAGCCCGGTGCAGGGAACCCCGAGTTCCATAGAACGTTCAGTGGGAGAGGCGGAACGGGAAGGCACGGGCGCGCCTGCGCCATGGGGCGGATTCCCGCGTTTCAAGGAGCATTGGCAATGAGATCATCTACGGTACTCGCATTGGCTGCGGTGCTGGCGGCAGGCGTTTCCCTGCCCGCCCAGGCCGCATGGGACCGCATCGGCGAAGTGCAATTCAGCTGGCGCGGCGAGCGGCAACAGGAATGGGGGTTCTGGGGCGGGCCCGTGGAGCGGCTGAACCTGCGCGCCCGCGACAACGGCGTCTTTTGCAGCAGCGTGCGGGCCACGTTCCGCAACGGCAATACGCGCAACATCTTCCGCGGCTATATCCGTCAGAACCGCTCGGTGGACGTCGACCTGCCGGGCCATGAGCGCAGCCTGAGGCGGCTCGACTTCCGTTGCCGGTCGGAGGGCCGGCGCGACGCCCAGGTCATCATCTACGCCGATATCGGGCGCTATCGCGACGAATGGCGGCGCAGTCCGGATTGGCAGCGGCGCTGGTCGCGCATGTTCGAATGGGACGTGGATATCGGCCGTGCCCCCCGCGACTGGTTCCATACCCATGAGTGGTACAGTTTAGGCCGGCAGACCTTCGAGGGCCGCAGGGACCGCGAAGTGGTCTTCACCGGCGGCTGGCGCGGGCGGCGCATTGAGGCGCTGGCCCTTCGGCCGCTCGACGGCGATGCGCGTTGCTGGCGCGTGGCTGCGACACTGGCAAACGGGCGCACGGTGCCGCTCAGCGTTCGCGGCGGCGAGTACATCCGCCGGGGCGATTACTACCAGCTCGACCTTCCGGGCCACGAACGCCGCGTACAGCAGATCGACATGACCTGCCGTGCGGTGCGCGATTATCGCGTGACGATCGAGTTGTTTGCGAAGAGGTGAGATTGCGCGGTTTGCGCAGGAGGCGGGGCCGGATAGCCTTCCGGCCCCGTTTCCTTTTTTAGACGCGCGCCAGCCGGCGCGTGAAAGAAGGCAATTCGACGGCGACGGGGGGGACCAGAAGAAGCGTATCGCCGAAAGGCGGCCGCAGCTTTTCCGTAAGAAAGCGCGCCACGCCCTGCTGGTACTGATGCGGAATTTCGGCCCAGGTCGCCAGCAGCAATCCGAACTGGCGGTACATCAGAACGCCGCGGTCCTTCCGGCGATCGGCAAGGCGGGCGGCTAAGGGGCCGTGGCCCACGCACACGGCGGCGGGGGGCTTGGCGTCATACCAAATGACATAAACGCCGCTGCCCCTGGCGTGGAACAGATCGAGCGTTTCGAACGCGTACCAGGAGCCGGCGTTTGGTTGTGCCCATACTGCTGCGGCCATGCCGCCCACCGGAAGACGGTCTTCGTCCCCAATATTATGCGCGCACAATTCCGTTTCGCCGCTCACAATGCGAATAAGAGTTGAGAGATCGTTATCACGAACCCTCTATTGCGTCGCATATCTTCGCTTCCGGCCCAGCTGCGGCCGGATATCCCGTGTCGTCAGTATTCGTCTCCATCGCGCCAGGGGCGATCACGCATCCTGGGGCGGTCGCGGTCGCGCCGCTCTACGCGAACGGCGGTTGCGCCCTCAAAACGGTCACGCCGGAAATGCCGTCCGTCGTCGCGATGGTACCTGCGGCCGCGATCCGCATAGTAGAAGTAGCCGTCCACGCCCCAATAGCCGCCGATATAGGGCCCGTAATGGCCGTCGTAATAGGCCCCGTAATGGTAATAGTCGTCGTGGTAGCCGTAATACGGATCGTGGTAGTAGCCGTCATGGTAGTAGCAGCCGGACAACAGGATCGCCGCGCCGCCAGCCAGCAATGCAAGTCTGCTTATCATCGTCCTCTCCTCGTCGATTTGGGCTTGCACGCCCGTACGCAAAGAGAACGCTCAGGTGACAGATTCGCTGCCGGGCGGAAAAAGGCCGGGCGAGTGGCCCGGCCTATTTCCGGCTTTCTCCGCGCTGAACCCGCTTCCCCTAGTTTGCGCTCGCCGGCGGCGGTGCCTCTGCGAACTGCCCCAATTGGCACACCGTCCCCGTTTGGACAAGTTGGATTCCCTGGCCGGCGCAGACTTCGTTGATGGTGCGCGAGGTGTAGCTGAACCCATGCAGGTTCAGGCCGCGGCACTGCGCGGGCAACGTGTTGATCCAAGTCTTTCCACTCTTCATGTGGAACGTGATGGCGCGCTCATCCGGCGAAACTACTGTCTGCTTGATGTCATAGGTAGGCAGACAGACGTTGCCGCCCGCGGCGCGTTCGCCCGCCGCACATGCGGAGCCGGCAAAAACCGTTGCCACGGCGACCGCAAGAACAATCCTCCTCATGACGACCTCCCAAATGGGCGCCCCTCGCCGCGGCGATATTGCGCGCACGAATGGCCGAATTCAATTGCCCGCGCCCGCCGGTAACGCCCGAGACACTTTCCGGCTCCGCGGATGCAACCCGCGACGTGAATTCACATTATTTAAAAGAATTCTAAACTACCTGTGCGGCCCTCATGACGAAAATTCGCACGCTTGCCACGCGGGCGCCGGCGCCCGC